>NZ_KB912506.1:109082-126842 GCF_000383775.1 Saccharomonospora halophila 8 | reverse complement strand
CGGTGGCCGCCGCGGCCGCCGGTACCGCGACCGCAAGCGTCGTGGCCGCGGCGAGGGCGGCGGTGGCACCGACACCGACGTCCGCGAGGACGACGTCCTGCTCCCCGTCGCCGGGATCCTCGACGTGCTGGAGAACTACGCGTTCGTGCGCACCTCGGGGTATCTGCCCGGACAGAACGACGTCTATGTCTCGATGTCGCTGGTGCGCAAGCACGGGCTGCGCCGCGGTGACGCGATCACCGGGGTGGTCCGGCAGCCGCGGGAGGGCGAACAGCAGCGGCAGAAGTTCAACCCGCTCGTGCGGGTGGACTCGGTCAACGGCCTCGACGCGGACGTCGCGAAGAAGCGGGCCGAGTTCCACAAGCTGACCCCGCTCTACCCCAACGAGCGACTGCGGCTGGAGACCACGCCGAACAAGATGACCACCCGGGTCATCGACCTGGTGATGCCGGTCGGCAAGGGGCAGCGTGCGCTGATCGTGTCCCCGCCGAAGGCGGGCAAGACGACGATCATGCAGGACGTCGCGAACGCGATCACCACGAACAACCCCGAGTGCCACCTGATGGTCGTGCTCGTGGACGAGCGGCCCGAAGAGGTCACCGACATGCAGCGGTCGGTCAACGGCGAGGTGATCGCCTCGACGTTCGACCGTCCCCCGTCGGACCACACCTCGGTGGCCGAGCTGTCCATCGAGCGGGCCAAGCGGCTGGTCGAGATGGGGCACGACGTGGTGGTGCTGCTCGACTCGATCACCCGTCTCGGCCGGGCCTACAACCTGGCCGCACCGGCGTCCGGCCGGATCCTGTCCGGTGGTGTGGATTCCACGGCGCTCTTCCCGCCGAAGCGGTTCCTCGGCGCGGCGCGCAACATCGAGGGTGGCGGGTCGCTGACCATTTTCGCCACGGCGATGGTGGAGACGGGATCCACGGGCGACACGGTGATCTTCGAGGAGTTCAAGGGCACCGGCAACGCCGAGCTCAAGCTGGACCGCAAGATCGCCGAGCGGCGCGTGTTCCCCGCGGTGGACGTCAATCCCTCCGGTACCCGGAAGGAGGAGCTGCTGCTTTCGCCGGACGAGCTCGGCGTGACCCACAAGCTGCACCGGGTGCTGCACGCGCTGGACACGCAGCAGGCGATCGACCTCCTGCTGGACCGGCTGCGCAAGACGAAGACGAACGCCGAGTTCCTGATGCAGGTCTCCAAGACCACACCCGGTACGGAGGAGGACTGACCTCCCCCGGGGAGGGTGCGGCGAGGGTTTCCGCCGGGTACCCGGAATACGGGTCCCGGCGGGAACGTTGGATCCGTCTGGCAGACTTGTTCCGCTACACGTCCGGCACCGGTTCACCCCGGCACGCCCGTTCCGGCGTCCCGGGGATCCGGCGCCATCTCCAGAGAGGACACCATGAAGAGCGGTATTCACCCCGACTACGTGACCACCACGGTCACGTGCGGTTGCGGTAACAGCTTCACCACCCGGAGCACCAGTGAGACCGGCTCGATCCAGGTCGAGATCTGCTCCGCGTGCCACCCGTTCTACACGGGCAAGCAGAAGATCCTGGACACCGGCGGCCGCGTGGCCCGGTTCGAGGCCCGGTACGGCAAGCGTCGTGGCAAGGGTTCGAACGACCAGTAGCTCCGACGACGGCGCCCGCTCCCGCCCCGCGACGCGGCCGGGAGCGGGCGCCGTTTTCCTTACTGACCCGGAGAGCCGGCACGAGGAAGGTGGGGCCGTGGATTCGAGCTCACTGCGTACGCTGCTCGACGAGTACGCCGAACTGGAACAGCAGCTCGCGGACCCGGCCGTCCACGCCGACCAGACCCGCGCCCGCAGGCTGGGGCGTCGCTACGCCGAACTGGCGCCCGTGGTGAAGACACTGAACGAGTTGGAGACCGCGCGGTCGGACCTGGGGACCGCGCGCGAGCTGGCCGCGGAGGACGACTCGTTCGCCGAGGAGGCCGATCAGCTGGCGCGGACGGTGCCCGCCCTCGAATCCCGGCTCACCGAGCTGTTGCTGCCCCGCGATCCGCACGACGCCTCCGACGTGGTCATGGAGATCAAGTCGGGGGAGGGCGGCGAGGAGTCCGCCCTGTTCGCGGGGGATCTGCTGCGGATGTATCTGCGCTACGCCGAGCGGGAGGGGTGGAAGGCCGAGGTCCTGGACGCCACGGAGTCCGAGCTCGGTGGGTACAAGGACGTGACGGTGTCGCTGAAGAGCCGGAGCACCGAGGCCGACGGCGTCTGGGCCAGGATGAAGTTCGAGGGCGGGGTGCACCGGGTCCAGCGCGTGCCCGCCACCGAGTCGCAGGGCCGCATCCACACCTCCGCGGCGGGGGTGCTCGTCTACCCCGAGCCGGAGGAAATCGAGGTGGAACTCGACCTGAACGACCTCCGGATCGACGCGTTCCGCTCGTCCGGCCCGGGCGGGCAGAGCGTGAACACCACCGACTCCGCGATCCGCGTGACCCACCTGCCGACCGGCGTCGTGGTCTCCTGTCAGAACGAGAAGTCCCAGATCCAGAACCGCGCCCGGGCCATCCGGGTCCTGCACGCGCGGTTGCAGGCCATGGCCGAGGAGGAGGCCGAGGCCAGGGCCGCGGAGGACCGCCGTTCCCAGGTGCGCACCGTCGACCGCTCGGAGCGGGTGCGCACCTACAACTTCCCGGAGAACCGCATCTCCGACCACCGGATCAACTACAAGGCCTACAACCTGGACCAGGTCCTCGAAGGCGACCTGACCGGCGTGCTCGACGCCCTGCGCGCCGCCGACCGGGCCGAGCGCATGGCCGACTCCGGGGTGTGAGCACGGCCGGTGCCGTCCCCCGGTGCGCCGGAGGAGCACGCGCGGGCGCGTGACAAGCTGTGTGCGTGCGAAGACTGGCACTGCGACTGGCGATCCTGGAGGCGACGCGGACCCTCGAACAGGCGGGGGTGGAATCGGCCCGCACGGACGCGGAGCTGATCGCCGCCCACGTGCTCGACGTCGAACGCGGCAGACTCCCGCTCATCCCGTTGGTGGATCCGCCCGTCGTGGAGGCGATCCACGATCTGGTCGCACGCCGGGCACGCCGGGTGCCGTTGCAGTATCTGCTCGGCCACGCCGCGATGGGCGGCATCACCGTGGAGGTCGGTGCCGGTGTGTTCGTTCCCCGTCCGGAGACCGAGCTCCTGCTCGACTGGGGGCTGCGCCTGATCGCCGAACGCCGGTACCCGGTGGTGGTGGACCTGTGTACCGGGTCGGGGGCCCTGGCCCTGGCCGCCGCACACGCCCGTCCCGACGCCGTCGTGTACGCGCTGGACAACGACCCGGACGCGCTCGAATGGGCGCGGCACAACGCCGACGCACGGGCGCGGGAGGGCGACACCCCGATCCGGTTGTACTCCGGGGACGTGGGTGACCCCTCCGTGTTCGCGGAACTGGACGGGCTCGTCGACCTGGTGCTGTGCAATCCGCCGTACGTCCCCGAGGGCACGCCGGTGCCCCCGGAGGTGGCCGGGTTCGACCCGCCTGCGGCGGTGTTCGCCGCGGGCGGCGGCCTGGACGTGATCCGCGACGTCGTGGCGATGGCGACGCGGCTGCTGCGCCCGGGCGGGGGGATGGCGATCGAGCACGACGACACCCACGCGCGCACGGTGCCGCCGTTGCTCCTGGCCCGGTCGGTGCTGACCGACGTCACCGAGCACACCGACCTCCCCGGACGTCCCCGGTTCGTCACCGCACGCCGGGTGTGAGTCGACCGCGTCCGGTCCCGGTGGTGCCCGCGCCGCGTCGCGGGACACGGCACGCGGGGGCCCGGAACCGGATCGCTAGGCTTGGTCGGCATGAGCGCGGTGTACGAGTGTGACGATCCGGCCGCCCGTGCGGAGGGACTGAAGGCGGCCGCCGCGGCGGTGCGTTCGGGCAGGCTCGTCGTCCTGCCGACCGACACGGTGTACGGGATCGGGGCGGACGCCTTCGACTCCGCCGCGGTGCGGGCACTGCTGCGGGCCAAGCGGCGTGGGCCGGACATGCCGGTCGGCGTCCTCGTCGGTTCGTGGTCCACAGTGGATGGGCTGGTGCTGGGGGTCTCGCGCGAGGCCCGCGCGTTGATCGAGGCGTTCTGGCCCGGTGACCTCTCCCTCGTGCTGCCGCACGCACCCAGCCTGCAGTGGGACCTCGGTTCCACACGAGGGACGGTCATGCTGCGGATGCCGCTGCACCCGGTCGCCCTCGAACTGCTGCGTGAGGTCGGGCCGATGGCGGTCTCCAGCGCCAACGTCTCCGGGATGCCCCCCGCGGCGACGGCGCGGGAGGCGAGCGACCAGCTCGGCGACTCGGTCGCCGTCTACCTCGACGGTGGTCCCAGTGGCGAACCGGTGGCGTCGACGATCGTGGACCTCACCGGGTCGCGACCGGTGATGCTGCGGGAGGGGCCGGTGACGGCCGCCGCGGTGTCCGAGGTGCTGGGCGTCGAGGTCGGCCCGGCTCGGTGACCGTGCAGGGTGGCGATAGCGTTACGGGCCGTGTTCCCTTCACCCGTCGCCCGTCGGAGTTGAGTCCGTCGTGAACTCCGCCGTGTCCGCCGGGCTGCCCATCCGCGAGTACGTGCTCGTGGGGCTCGTCTCGGCCGTCCTGACCTTTCTGCTCACCGCCGTGGTGCGGCGGTTCGCCGTGCGGGTGAGAGCCGTCGCCGTCCCCCGCAAGCGGGACGTGCACGTGGCGCCGATGCCCCGCATGGGCGGAGTCGCGATGTACTTCGGTGTGCTGGGTGGCATGGCGATGGCCCACCAGCTCCCGGTGTTGCGGCGCGCGTTCGAGTACTCCTACGACCCGGTCGCCGTCCTCATCGGAGGCGGGGTCATCGTCCTGATCGGCGCACTGGACGACCGGTTCGAACTCGACGCCTGGACCAAGCTCGCGGGCCAGGTGATGTGTGCGGGCATTCTCGTGCTCTTCGGGGTGCAGTGGGTGTCGCTGTGGGTTCCCTGGGGAGGCGACCCGGACGCACTCGGTCAGGTGCTCATGTTCGACCGCAACCAGGGCGGCCTGCTGGCCGTCGTGCTCGTGGTGGTCATGGTCAACGCGATGAACTTCGTGGACGGGCTGGACGGGCTCGCGAGCGGACTCGGCTTCATCGCCGCGGCGGCCACGTGCGCCTTCTCACTCGGGTTGCTGGCCTCCTCCGGCGGCGACGTCGGCACCTACCCGCCCGCGCTGATCGCCGCCACACTCGCGGGGGCGTGCCTGGGGTTCCTGCCGCACAACTTCCAGCCCGCACGGATCTTCATGGGGGACTCCGGTTCGATGATGATCGGGCTGATGCTCGCGGCCGCGAGCACGTCCGCCTCCGGCCGGATCAACTACAGCTCCTTCGACGCCACCGACGTGGTGGCCCTGCTGTCCCCGTTGTTCGTGGTGGCCGCGGTGCTGTTCCTGCCGTTGCTGGACCTCATCCTCGCCGTCGTACGGCGCACCCGACGGGGGGAGAGCCCGTTCGCGGCCGACAAGATGCATCTGCACCACCGGCTGCTGGAGATCGGGCACTCCCAGCGGCGGGCGGTGCTGCTGATCTACCTGTGGGCGGGACTGCTGGCCTTCGGCGCCGTCGCGGTGACCCTGTTCGACACCGCCGCCGTGTTCTGGCTCACCTGCGCGGGTCTCCTGGCCGCGGCGGCGGTGTCGCTCGTTCCGCGGTTGAGACGGCAACGCGCACGGGATCCGGCCTAGTCTGGAGCGACACGGGTGAGCGGACGACAGCGACGAGTGGAACGAGCGGGGTGCCCGACGTGAGCGGAGCCGACGACGCGGTGACCCGGGACCGGGACACCGACGCCGAGGTACGTGCCGAGCACGCGCGGTCGGTGTACGCGCTGGCCGCGGCGATGCTGCGCTGGGGGTTGTGGCTGGCCGTGCCGACGTCGCTGATCACTGTGGCGATCGCCACTCTCGTGGCGGGCGGGCCGGGGCTCGCCGGCGCCGGGTTCGGGGTGGTGCTGGGCTTCGGTTCGGCGCTGGTCACCCTCGTGATGATGCGGCTGGCCGCGCGGCGACCCGTGAACGCGCTGCCGGGATTCGCCCTCGGTGGCTACGGGGTGAAGATGGCGATGTTGCTGCTGGTCATGCTGCTGCTCGACGACGTGGACACGGTCAGTGGTCCCGCTCTGGCGTTCGGCATGCTGGTCGCCGTGGTGGCATGGGCGGCCGGGGAGGTCGTCGCGTTCCTGCGCACACGCACACCGACGATCGTCGTGCCCACCACCCGGTCGGCCCCGTCATCTCACTCCATGGAGTGAGAGAGGCGGCGACGCCGTCGATCGGGACGAATCAGGAGTACGGGCGTACGGCTTGCCGGATGCTCCTGGTAGGGTCCGCGCCAGGTCCCATCCCCGTGCGGGGGATGCCCTGCACGGTGCCGGAGTCGTATCCGGTACGTTAAGTCCAGGTTTGTGACGATTCCCCCGGCGGAGTGAACGCCGGCCGGGAGAACCGGAAGGAGCCCAGTTGGGCGCGCTGGTACGAGCCGCGGGTGACGAATTCACGCCGCCGACGGCGGAGGCCTTCGATCTGCCGCCGATCTTCGCCGGGATCACCAAGCCCATGGTGCTCGTCGTGCTGTCGGTGGTCATCATCGCAGGCTTCTTCCTGCTGACCACCCGGAAGATGAGCGTGGTACCGGGCAAGGGCCAGTTCCTCGCCGAGTCCCTCTACGACTTCGGACGTAACAACATCGCGCGGGAACAGATCGGCGCGGGCGAGTTCCTCCGCTTCGTCCCCCTGATCCTGACCCTGTTCACCTTCATCCTGGTGAACAACCTGTTCGGACTCGTGCCGATCCTGCAGTTCCCGACGATGTCGCACATCGGGTTCCCGCTCGCGCTCTCGGTGCTGGTGGTCTACCCCGTCTACCACTACGCGGGAATCCGCAAGCACGGGGTCGGGGCATACCTGAAGAACCAGCTGTTCCCGCCGGGGGCGCCGAAGCCGGTGTATCTCCTGCTGGCCCCGATCGAGTTCTTCACGAAGTTCATCATGAACCCGATCACGCTGGCGATCCGGGTGTTCGCCGCGATGTTCGCGGGCCACCTGCTCATCATGCTGTTCGCGGTCTCCGCGGAGTACCTGCTGCTGCACGGTGGTGGCTTCCTCAGCGTGATCTCCGCCTTCTCGTTCGCGGGTTCGCTGGCGGTGACGTTCATCGAGGCACTGATCATGGTGATCCAGGCGTTCATCTTCGCGTTGTTGTCGGCCAACTACATCGGGGCGGCGCTGGCCGAGTCGCACTAGTCCTCCCCGGTGGAGCAGTCGCCGACGCGAACGACGCGGAGGTGGCGATCCTTCGACACCCAGGCAAATCCCCCGTTCACCGAGAACGGACGAAGTTGGAAAGGGAAATCACGTGAGCAGCTCCATGCTTCTTGCCCAGCAGGCCGCCGAGACCGACATCAACTCCGGTCTGGCCGTCATCGGCTACGGCCTCGGTGCCATCGGTGGTGGTATCGGCGTCGGGATGATCTTCTCCTCGGTCATCAGCGGCACCGCGCGTCAGCCCGAGGCCCAGGGCAAACTGATGAACATCGCGTTCACCACGTTCGCCCTGGTCGAGGTGCTGGCACTGCTCGGGTTCGTGCTCTTCTTCCTCGCCGGCTGACGTCGTTCCACCCGGCGCTGTGAGTAACCAGACGAAGTGGAGACGGCGATGATTCTGGCGCAGGAAGAGTACAACCCGGTTCTTCCGCACGTATCCGAGATCATCATCGGTCTTGTCGCTTTCCTCCTCCTGCTGTTCGTCATCACGAAGTTCGTGAAGCCGCGCTTCGAGAAGCTCTACGAGGAGCGGGCAGCCAAGATCGAGGGCGGCATCGAGAAGGCCGAGAAGGCTCAGGCCGAGGCCGAACAGGCGCTGGCGCACTACAAGGCGCAGCTGGCCGAGGCCCGTGGTGAGGCCGCCAAGATCCGCGACGACGCGCGGGCGGAGGCCGAACAGATCAGGGAGGAACTGCGAGGGCAGGCCGAGGAGGAGGCGCGCCGGATCGTCGCGCAGGGCGAGGCCCAGCTCCAGGCCCGGCGGGCCCAGCTGGTGGCCGAACTCCGCGAGGAGCTCGGGCGCAACGCCGTCACTCTGGCCGGCCGCATCGTCGGCGAGTCGCTCGAGGACGAGGCCCGTCGCCGGGGCACCGTCGACCGGTTCCTCGACGAGCTCGAAGCCAGTGGCAACGGTTCGGCCGGAGCAAGGAAGTAGGTCGCTGGATGACGCTGCATGCTGCGAGCCGTGAGGCTCTGGACTTCGCCGGGAACCGTCTCGACGAGGTGCTCGGCGACGCGGGCTCCGATCCGTCCGCCGTCGGGGAAGAGCTGCTCTCCGTGGTGGACCTGCTCACCGGGGAGAGCGGGCTCCGCCGTGCCGTCTCGGACGGCTCGACGGACCCGGAGGCCCGCAAGCGGCTGGTCGATTCCCTGCTGCGGGACAAGATCTCCGGTCCGGCGCTGACGGTGCTGCGGACCGTGGTCGGCAGCCGCTGGTCGAACCCCCGTGAGCTCCTCGACGGGGTCGAGTACCTCGGCCGTACGGCGCTGCTCGTCGGCGCGGAGAAGACGGACAAGCTCGGCACCGTCGAGGACGAAGTGTTCCGCTTCGCCCGTATCCTGGTGAACAGGCCGGAGTTGGAGCGTGTGCTGGGCGACCGGTCGGCCTCCGCCGAGGCGAAACGCGGGTTGGTCCGCCAGCTCGTGGCCGACAAGGTCGACCCGATCAGCAAGGTGCTCCTGGAGCAGGTGGTGCTGCGGCCGGGTGGGCGCTCCGTCGCGGAGAGTGTCGACGGCCTCGTCGAGATGGCCGCGGCACGCCGGGACCGGTCGGTGGCCCGGGTCACCAGTGCGACCGAGCTGACCGCCGAACAGCGGGAACGGCTGGCCGCACAACTGGGCCGGGTGTACGACCGGCCGATCGCCCTGCATGTGGCGCTCGATCCGGAGCTCGGCGCGGGACTGGTCGTGCGGGTCGGTGACGAGGTGATCGACGGCAGCGCCGCCGGCAGGTTGGACGCCGTGCGCAGGCAACTCGCCGGATGAGCGGGCCGGGCACATGACACATACTTTGCAGACTGGCAAGAACGAAGTGAGAGCGGGAACGACATGGCGGAGCTGACGATCTCCTCGGATGAGGTCGCCAACGCGATCGAGAACTACGTCTCGAGTTATTCCCCGGACGTGAGCCGGGAAGAGGTCGGCGTCGTCGTCGACACCGGCGACGGTGTGGCCCACGTCGAGGGGCTGCCGTCCACCATGGCCAACGAGCTGCTGGAATTCCCCGGCGGCATCCTCGGCGTCGCGCAGAACCTCGACCCGCGCCAGATCGGTGTCGTCATCCTCGGTGACTTCAACTCGATCGAGGAAGGCCAGGAGGTCAAGCGCACCGGCCGGATCCTGTCGGTCCCGGTGGGGGAGAACTTCCTCGGCCGTGTCATCGACCCGCTCGGCAAGCCGATCGACGGCCTGGGCGACATCGAGTCGACCGAGCGCCGGGCGCTGGAGCTGCAGGCCGCCTCGGTGGTCGAACGGCAGCCGGTGGACGAGCCGCTGCAGACCGGCATCACGGCGATCGACTCGATGACCCCGATCGGCCGGGGACAGCGCCAGCTGGTGATCGGTGACCGCAAGACCGGCAAGACGGCGGTCTGTGTCGACACGATCATCAACCAGAAGGAGAACTGGGAGAGCGGCGACCCCTCCAGGCAGGTGCGCTGCATCTACGTGGCGATCGGCCAGAAGGGCTCGACGATCGCGGCGGTGCGCAAGTCCCTGGAGGACGCGGGCGCGATGGAGTACACGACCATCGTCGCGGCGCCGGCGTCGGATTCGGCGGGCTACAAGTGGCTGGCACCGTACTCGGGCTCCGCGCTGGGACAGCACTGGATGTACGACGGCAAGCACGTGCTGGTCGTGTTCGACGACCTCACCAAGCAGGCCGAGGCCTACCGTGCGATCTCGCTGCTGCTGCGTCGTCCGCCGGGCCGCGAGGCCTACCCCGGTGACGTCTTCTACCTGCACTCCCGCCTGCTGGAGCGGTGCGCGAAGCTGTCGGACGAACTGGGTGGTGGCTCGCTGACCGGCCTGCCGGTGATCGAGACCAAGGCCAACGACATCTCGGCCTACATCCCCACCAACGTCATCTCGATCACCGACGGGCAGTGCTTCTTCCAGTCGGACCTGTTCAACTCCGGGCAGCGGCCCGCGGTCGACGTCACCACCTCGGTCTCCCGGGTCGGCGGTGACGCGCAGATCAAGGCGATGAAGAAGGTCGCCGGGTCGCTGCGGATCGACCTGTCCCAGTACGAGGAGCTCAAGGCGTTCTCCGCGTTCGCCTCGGACCTGGACGCCGCGTCGAAGGCGCAGCTGGACCGTGGTGCCCGGCTGTACGAGCTGCTCAAGCAGCCGCAGTACGCGCCGGTTCCGGTCGAGCAGCAGGTCGTGACCGTGTACCTGGGCACCAACGGACATTACGACGACGTTCCCGTCGACGACACCGCCCGGTTCAACAGCGAGTTCCTGGACAACCTCCGGCACAGGGACTCCGGGGTGCTCAGCGAGATCCGGGAGAAGGGCCAGTGGACCGACGACCTGGCCGACCGGACGGTCGCCGCGGTGAACGAGTTCAAGAAGGAGTTCACCACCTCGGAGGGCACCTCCCTGGTCGGCGACGAGTCGGTCGATCCGATGGACGCCGGCAAGGTGGGTCAGGAGTCCGTGAAGGTGCACCGCTCCGCCGAGCAGGAGAAGTAGGCGTCCCATGACTGCGCAGCTCCGTGAGCTCCGGCAGAAGGTCCGGGCCACCAAGTCGATCGGGAAGATCACCAAGGCGATGGAGCTCATCGCCACGTCGCGCATCAGCAAGGCGCAGGCGAGGGTGGAGGCCGCGCGCCCGTACGCCTCGGAGATCACCAACGTGCTCTCCGCGCTGGCGGGCGCGTCGACCAGCCTCGACCATCCGTTGCTGGTCGAGCGGCCGAACCCGGAACGGGTCGCGGTCCTCGTGGTCACCAGTGACCGGGGCCTGGTCGGGGGCTACAACGCCAACGTGCTGCGTGCCACCGAGGAGCTGCTGGCACTGCTGCGGGAGCAGGGAAAGCAACCCCAGCTCTATGTCATCGGCAACAAGGGCGTGAACTACTACACCTTCCGCAACCGCGAGATCGCGGGGCAGTGGACCGGCTTCTCGCAGAAGCCGGCCTACGCCAACGCCGCCGAGGTCGGCGAGACGCTGGTCGGCGAGTTCCTGGCCGGCGCCGAGGACGGGGCCGGTGCCGAGGGTGCGCGAGGTGTGGACGAGCTGCACATCGTCTACACCGAGTTCCGGTCGATGCTCACCCAGACGCCGGTGGCCAAGCGCATCGCCCCGCTCGAGGTGGAGTACACGCAGGAGGAGAGCATCCCGCCCGCGTACGAGTTCGAGCCGAACGCCGACCAGTTGCTGGGCGCGATCCTGCCGAAGTACATCAACACGCGGATCTTCGCCGCGCTGCTGGAATCGGCGGCCTCCGAGCTGGCGGCGCAGCGCAACGCGATGAAGTCGGCGTCGGACAACGCCAGTGAGCTCGTCGAAACCTACAGCCGCCAGGCGAACCAGGCCCGCCAGGCGCAGATCACCCAGGAGATCAGCGAAATCGTCGGTGGGGTCAACGCACTCGCCGCCACAGGAAGTGATGTGTAAGCCATGACTGCCGTGCAGGACACAGCAACCAAGGGACGGATCGTCTCCGTCACCGGGCCGGTCGTCGACGTCGAGTTCCCCCGCGGCTCGATCCCGGAGCTGAACAACGCTCTCAAGGTCGATATCGAGTTTTCGGAACTGCGCAAGACGGTGACGCTGGAGGTCGCCCAGCATCTGGGGGACAACCTGGTGCGCACGATCTCGCTGCAGCCGCAGGACGGTCTGGTCCGTGGCGCCGAGGTGACCGACACCGGCGCCCCGATCTCGGTGCCGGTCGGTGAGAAGGTCAAGGGCCACGTCTACAACGCGCTCGGCCAGTGCCTCGACCAGCCCGGCTACGGCGACGACCTGGAGCGCTGGTCGATCCACCGGAACCCGCCGGCGTTCGACCAGCTTGAGGGCAAGACCGAGATCCTGGAGACCGGGCTGAAGGTCATCGACCTGCTCACCCCGTACGTCCAGGGCGGCAAGATCGGTCTGTTCGGTGGCGCCGGTGTGGGCAAGACGGTGCTGATCAAGGAAATGATCACCCGTGTCGCCCGGAACTTCGGTGGTAGTGCGGTGTTCGCGGGTGTCGGCGAGCGCACCCGTGAGGGCACCGACATGTTCCTGGAGATGAGCGAGGACGGCGTCATCAACGACACCGCGCTCGTCTTCGGGCAGATGGACGAGCCCCCGGGCACCCGTCTGCGGGTGGCGCTGTCCGCGCTGACCATGGCGGAGTACTTCCGCGATGTGCAGAACCAGGACGTGCTGCTGTTCATCGACAACATCTTCCGGTTCACCCAGGCGGGCCAGGAGGTCTCCACCCTGCTCGGCCGGATGCCGTCGGCGGTGGGCTACCAGCCGACCCTGGCCGACGAGATGGGTGTGCTGCAGGAGCGGATCACCTCCACCCGGGGCCGGTCGATCACCTCGATGCAGGCGATCTACGTCCCGGCGGACGACTACACCGACCCCGCCCCGGCGACCACGTTCGCGCACCTGGACGCCACCACCGAGCTGTCCCGGTCGGTGTTCCAGAAGGGCATCTTCCCGGCGGTGGACCCGCTGGCCTCCAGCTCGACCATCCTCGACCCGGCGATCGTCGGGGACGAGCACTACCGGGTCGCCTCCGAGGTCATCCGGATCCTGCAGAAGTACAAGGAGCTGCAGGACATCATCGCGATCCTCGGTATGGACGAGCTGTCCGAGGAGGACAAGCTCACCGTGAACCGGGCCCGCCGCATCGAGCGGTACCTGTCGCAGAACATGCTCGTCGCCGAGGTGTTCACCGGTCAGCCGGGCTCCACCGTGCCGCGGTCGGAGACGATCGAGGCCTTCGACAAGATCACCAAGGGCGAGTTCGACCACTACCCGGAGCAGGCGTTCCTGGGTATCGGCGGTCTCGAGGACCTCGAGAAGAAGTACAAGGAAATCACCGGCAAGTGAGTTCCGCGGACGGCGGGGCGCCTCCAGGGATGGAAGTGCCCCGTCGTTCGTGTCTCACCGGCGTGCCGATGCGCCGGTGCGCCCGGCTACACTGGGCGGAACGCGGGACGAGAAGGAGAACTTCGTGGCGGAGATGTCGGTCGAACTGGTGGCGGTGGAACGCCGCCTGTGGTCGGGCACGGCCAGTTTCGTCGTGGCGCAGACGACGGAGGGCGAGATCGGTGTGATGGCCGGGCACGAGCCGGTCCTCGGACAGCTCGTCGAAGGCGGCATCGTGAAGGTGACCACCACCGACGGCGAGACGATCACCGCCGCGGTGCACGGGGGTTTCCTGTCCGTCACGAGCGGCAGCGTGAGCGTGCTGGCCGAGTCCGCGGAGCTCGGTGAGGAGGTCGACGTGGACCGGGAGCGTGCGGCGCTCGCCGAGTCCGACGACGCCGAGCGTGCGAGAGCGACCGCGCGGCTCCGGGCGGCCGGTCAATCGGTCTGACCCGGCGACGACGAGCGGGAGCGTGCCATGGACGTCAGCACACTGGCCCTGGCGCTCCTGCTCGGGTCGCTGGTCGTCGCCGTCTGGTACGCGCTGCGCTGGCTGCGGATGCGCAAGTACGGCGGTGTCAGTGTCGCCCTCCGGTGGGACCCCGACCGGGAGCGGTCGGGGTGGCACCTGGGGATCGGCCGTTACCGGGGTGAGGAGTTCCTCTGGTACCGCGTCTGGAGCCTGCGGACCGGTCCCGACCGGATCTATCCCCGGGATTCCCTCCGGATCGCCGGCAGGCGGGAGCCGGTCGGAAGCGAGTCGTACGCCGTCCCCACCGGTTCGACGGTGTTGCGGTGCGAGACCACCGACCGGGAATCTGTCGAGATCGCGATGGGCCCCGGCGCGTTGACCGGCTTTCTCTCCTGGCTCGAGTCCTCTCCGCCGGGGCGCCGCGTCCCGCGGGCCAGTTGACCCCGCGACGCCCGTCCTCGGGGCGTCCGGGGGCGACCGCCCGGTCGGGTCAGTGTTCGCCGCCGGGCCGCCACAGGACGTCGCCGTCCGGGTTCGCGACCCGGGCGAGGATGAACAACAGGTCCGACAGGCGGTTCAGGTACTTCACCGCGAGCGGGTTGCTCGTGTCCGGCTCGGCCTCCAGCAACGCCCACCCGGAGCGTTCCGCGCGCCGGGCGACGGTGCGCGCCTGGTGCAGCAGGGCGGCACCGGCGGTACCGCCCGGCAGGATGAACGAGGTGAGCTTCCCGACGCGCTCGTTGAACTCGTCGCACCAGCCCTCGATGCGCTCGATGTAGCCCTCGGTCACCCGCAGCGGCGGGTACTCGGGGTTCTCCACGACGGGGGTGCTGAAGTCGGCGCCGACGTCGAAGAGGTCGTTCTGCACGGACCGGAGCACGGTCGCGAGTTCCTCGGGGAGGTTACCGGTGGCCAGTGCGACGCCGAGGACGGAGTTGGTCTCGTCGACGTCGGCGTAGGCCCCGAGGCGGGGATGGGTCTTCGGCACGCGGCTGCCGTCCCCGAGCGCGGTGGTGCCGTTGTCACCGACCCGGGTGTAGACACGGTTGATCCGTACGGACATGTCCCGCAGTCTACGGACCGGGCCTCGTCCGGGATCCGCACCACATCGGGGTGCGGCGGGCGTGGTGCGGCCACTATCGTCCCCGGACGTCCGGACGTTTCACTCGTTGCCGGGTTGTGACCGTTCCCGCCGTAAGAGTGCCCCAGCGCACAGGGGTGAACCACGCCGGGCAGGATGGGCCACCATGAGCGAACACTTCGACGTGTACGGCGGTGCGCGTCTGGTCGGCGAGGTCGGGGTTGTCGGCGCCAAGAACAGCGTGTTGAAGCTGATGGCCGCCGCCCTGCTCGCCGAGGGCACGACCACGATCCGCAACTGTCCACAGATCCTCGACGTCCCGCTGATGGCGGACGTGCTGCGCAGCGTGGGGTGCGCGGTGGAGACGGAGGGGGACGTGGCGCGGATCACCACGCCCGCCGAGTTGTCGCACCACGCGGACACCGCGGCGATGGGCAAGCTGCGGGCGTCGGTCTGCGTGCTCGGCCCGCTCGTCGGCAGGCTGAGGAAGGCCGTGGTGGCGCTGCCGGGTGGGGACGCCATCGGTTCACGGCCGCTCGACATGCACCAGAACGGGTTGCGCAAACTGGGCGCCACGAGTGCCATCGAGCACGGCTGTGTCGTCGCCGAGGCCGACCGGCTGCACGGCGCCCAGATCTGGCTGGACTTCCCGAGCGTCGGCGCCACGGAGAACATTCTGATGGCCTCCGTGCTCGCCGAGGGCACCACCGTGATCGACAACGCGGCGCGGGAGCCGGAGATCATCGATCTGTGCGTGATGCTCAACGAGATGGGCGCGCGTATCGAGGGCGCCGGGACGTCCACGTTGACCGTGGAGGGGGTGGACACCCTCCACCCGACCGAGCACCACGTGATCGGGGACCGGATCGTCGGGGCCACCTGGGCCTTCGCCGCCGCCATGACCCAGGGGGACGTGACGGTCACCGGCGTCAACCCGCACCATCTCGACCTGGTGCTGGAGAAGCTGCGCCTGGCGGGTGCGGAGATCACCACGTTCGACGACAAGGGTTTCCGCGTCGAGATGCTCGGCAGGCCGCGGTCGGTGGATTTCGTGACCCTGCCCTATCCCGGCTTCGCCACCGACCTGCAACCGTTCGCCGTGGCGCTGTCGGCCGTGTCCGAGGGCACGTCGATGATCACCGAGAACGTCTACGAGGCACGGTTCCGGTTCATCGAGGAGATGATCCGGCTCGGCGCGGACGCGCGCACCGACGGCCACCACGCGGTCGTGCGCGGGGTGGACAAGCTCTCCAGCGCACCCGTGTGGGCCTCGGACATCCGCGCGGGCGCGGGGCTGGTGCTCGCCGGCCTGTGTGCCGAGGGTGTCACCCAGGTATGGGACGTCTTCCACATCGACCGCGGCTACCCGGACTTCCTCGCGAACCTGAGTGGACTGGGCGCCCGGGTCGACCGGGTCGACACGGATTCGGACCGGGTGGCGGGCGACGAGGCGGTCTGAGGCCCTCTGCGGCGGTCCGAGGCGGTCCGAGGCCGTCAGCCGTCGGCGGCGAGGGCCACGCCGAAGCCGAGGAGGGTGGTGCCGGTGGCGACGTCCAGGCCGCGCCGCACCCTTCTGCGCCGCATCCAGGCCCGGACCCGGTGGACGAACAGCACCAGCAGCACCAGCCACAGGGTGCCGAGCACGGCCATCGTGTAGGCCAGCAGCAGGGTGTCGCCCGTGGTGCTGGTGACCGGGTCGATGAACTGCGGGAGGATGGACAGGTACAGCGCGAGGACCTTGGGGTTGGTCACGTTCGACAGGAAGCCCTCGCGCAGTCTCCGGAACCCGCTCGCGCCGGCTCCCGCCTCGTCGAGGCGGTCGTAGTCGCCGCGCCAGGCCGATCGAATGGCCTGGATTCCGAGATAACTCAGGTAGAGCACGCCGAGCCAGCGCAGTGTGGTGAAGACCGGCTGCGATCCCACGATCAGGGCGCCGAGTCCGAAGGCGACCGCGGTTCCCTGGACGAGGTGCCCGGCGGCGACCCCGGAGGAGGCCAGCAGCCCGCCGCGAAACCCACCCGCGAACGAGTTCTTCAGGGTGACCACCGTGTCGGGTCCGGGCGCGAGCACCACGAGAATCACGACGACGAGATAGCTTCCGTACACACTCCAGGTCACGTCCACCCACCCTAACGGGCACGGCGGCGGTGCCGGCCCACCTCCCACCACGGACCGGAACGCCCGGATCGGACGTTCGAGGGTTGGGTCGGGCACCCGGCCGGGCTACCGTCGGGGCATGGGTGGGTACGAGCACGTCCTCGTTCAGCGGCGGGACGACACCGTCACGATCACGATGAACCGCCCGCGGCGGCGGAACTCGCTGTCCGAACCGCACCTGCGCGAGCTGCTGCGGGCGGTCCGGGAGACCGCGGAGACGGACGCGGCGGGGATCGTGCTCGCGGGTGCCGGTCCGGTGTTCTCGGCCGGGCACGACTTCGGTGACGTGGCCGAGCGGGACCTCACCGGCGTGCGCGCGCTGCTGGGGACGTGTACCGACCTGATGCGGGCGATGCGGTCGGCACCGCAGGTGGTGCTGGCCCGGGTGCACGGGCTCGCGACGGCCGCCGGATGTCAGCTGGTCGCCTCGTGCGATCTCGCGGTGGCGGCCGAGTCCGCGGGCTTCGCCCTGCCCGGCGGCAGGGGAGGCTGGTTCTGCCACACGCCCGCCGTGCCGGTGGCGCGGTCGGTCGGCCGGAAACGGCTGATGGAGATGGCGCTGACCGGGGACACGGTCGACGCGGCCACGGCACGGGAGTGGGGGCTGGTGAACCGGGTGGTGCCCGACGACGACCTCGACGACGCCGTCGCCGATCTGCTCGGCCGCGCCACCCGCGGCAGCCGCGCGAGCAAGGCCCTCGGCAAGCGCACCCTGTACGCCCAGCTCGACCGTCCCGAGGACGACGCCTATGCGCTGGCCCAGGAGGTCATGGCCTCGGCCGCGCACCTCCCCGGTGCCCGCGAGGGCATGGCCGCCTTCCTGGAGAAGCGCCCCCCGGCCTGGCCCGACTGACCCGCCCCCGCGGGGTCGACACCCGGTGCCCGCGGGGCG
>NZ_KB912506.1:105031-108982 GCF_000383775.1 Saccharomonospora halophila 8 | reverse complement strand
GGGGTCGACACCCGGTGCCCGCGGGGCGGCGCCCGGTACCCGCGGGGCGACGCCCCGTGCCCACGCGCTGTCGTCGGGCGACCGTGGGTCGAACCCGGGCACGACGGATCAGGTGCCGCGCTCCCACAGCAGCAGGAGGGTGTAGGCGGCGATCGACTGGGCGTCGGTGATCTCGCCGCCCGACACCATCACCTCGAACTCCGCGCGGGTGAACCACGCGGTGCGCATGTCCTGCTCCTCGTGCTCGCGGGCGGCCACACCCTGTTCCAAGCCGGTGGCGAGGAAGGCCCGACCGCGTTGACTGGCCAGGCCGGGGGCGACGTCGAGCAGCCCGAGCTCGACCAGTTCCCGCGCGGCGAGCCCGGTCTCCTCCCGCAGCTCCCGTGCGGCCAGCTCGGCCGGGGCGACCGCGTTCCGGCCCGGTGCGGTGCCCTGGGGGAACTCCCACCGACGCAGCCCCAGCGGGTAACGGAACTGTTCGACCAGGTGCAGCCGGTCCCCGTCGAGTGGGATGACGAGCGCGTAGTCCGGCTTGTCGACGACGCCGTAGATGCCGTCGGAGCCGTCGTCGCGGCGGACGGCGTCCTCGCGCACGGTCATCCAGTCGTTCGCGTAAACCTGCCGGGAGCTGCGCTGTTCCATGGCCGTGATTGTCGCGGCGCGGACACCGACGGGACACGCCGGGGACCTGTCGGTGCGCCGTCGGATCCGGTCGCCTAGTCTCTCCGCGTGCGTTTGGTGATCGCCCGGTGCCAGGTCGACTACGCCGGTCGTCTGACGGCCCATCTGCCGATGGCGACCCGGCTGCTGCTCGTGAAGGCGGACGGGTCCGTGTCGGTGCATTCCGACGACCGTGCCTACAAGCCGTTGAACTGGATGAGCCCGCCGTGCTGGCTGATCGAGGACGGTGATCTCTGGATCGTGGAGAACAAGGCGGGGGAGAAGCTCGTCGTCACGATCGACACGGTGTTCGACGAGGTGCGGCACGATCTCGGTGCGGAGCCCGGGCTGGTCAAGGACGGGGTGGAGGCCCACCTGCAGAAGCTGCTCGCCGAGCACATCACCACCCTCGGCACGGGATACTCGCTGGTGCGCCGGGAGTACCCGACCGCCATCGGCCCGGTGGACCTCCTCGCCCGGGACGCGGACGGTGCCTCGGTCGCCGTCGAGATCAAACGCCGGGGGGAGATCGACGGTGTCGAGCAGCTCACCCGGTATTTGGAGTTGTTGAACCGCGACCCGTTGCTGGCCCCGGTCCAGGGCGTGTTCGCCGCGCAGCAGATCCGGCCGCAGGCCCGCACGCTCGCGGAGGACCGCGGCATCCGGTGCGTCACGCTCGACTACGATGCCCTGCGCGGTATCGAGACCGACGACCTCCGGCTGTTCTAGGACCACGGTTCGGCGAGCCCGTCCCGGCCGGTGTTCGGGCCACTCCGCACACGCGACGGTGGGGAGGCGATACCGTGCCCGCCGTGATGAGTCGAGTCCGCCGACAGGGGTCGGTGCTGGGGGTCGTGCTGCTCGGGGTGGTGGCGGGCTGCTCAGGCGAGGATCTGTCCAAGGTGAACTACCAGCGCACCACGGTCCGGGCCGAGGCGCAGGCCGATCAGGGCGAGGTGCCCTCGGGGCCGATCGACGACCCCGCCGTGACGCAGGAGGCGTTGCGCGCGGTGGACCCGTGCGGGTTGCTGAACGGTCCCGCGGTCGCCGGCCTGACCCCGGCGGAGGACGCGCGGGAGGTCGACTGGGGGGTCTGCCGTCGTCCGATGCTCGACGCGGAGGGCAGGCGGGTCGGTATCTGGGTCGATCTCGGGGAGACGAACGCCGGGCCCGCGGACGCGACGGGCGGCGTCGGCGGCCTGCCACTGGTGGAGGTCAGTAACGACGGGGCCTGCTACATGACGGCGGTGACCGAGACCGACCAGGAGCTCGGCATCTCGGTGTGGGCCGACTACGACACCGACGTCGGTGTCGCCTGCGACACCGGGACGTCGGTGCTGCGCGGGGTCGTCGAGGTGTTGCGTACCGGCCCACCCCGGTACCGGGCACCGGCCGGCTCGCTGGTGAACGTCGATCCGTGCACCCTGGTGACGGCCGAGATGTTGGGGCACGCCTTCGACGGCGAGGTGATCCTGCGCCGTACGGGCCTGCACGGCTGCGTGTTCGAGCAGGATCGGGCCACCCTCCGGCTGACCATGCGCGTCGGATACCCGGTCGATCCGGAGGACGGGACCGAGGTCGCGCTCACCGACGGGGTGACCGCGGTGGCCGAGAAGGGTGACGGGGACATGCTCGAGTGCGACCTCTTCTGGCGGCACCGGAAGGTCGCCGAGTACGACGTGGAGCTGGTGGAGCTGTCCTACTACGCCCACCGGGACACGCCCGGGAGCGAGGCGGCCTGTGAGCGGGTCGCCGGGGTCGCCCGGGGGGTCGCGACGGCACTCCCGGCGGCCTGACCGGATCCGCCCGGTCGCCGAACGCTGCCGTCCGGGTGCACATTGACTACGTTGGGACACGGAGGTCGGTGCCACCCGTCCGTACACCGTCGTACGCCGTCGCGCCCCGGAGGTAGCCGTGAAGAAGATCCTCAACGACCCCGAGACGGTGGTCACCGACTCGCTCAGGGGCCTCGCCGCCGCCCACGGCGACCTGCTCCGTGTGCAGTACGAGCCCACGTACGTGGTGCGGGCGGACGTTCCCGAACGGTCCCGGGGCGTCGCGGTGATCTCCGGTGGCGGCTCCGGGCACGAGCCGTTGCACACCGGGTTCGTCGGACACGGGATGCTGCACGCCGCCGTGCCCGGCCCGGTGTTCACCTCCCCCACCCCGGACGCGGTGCAGGCCGCGATCTCGGCCACCACCGGGTCCCCCGGGGGACTGCTGTTGGTGAAGAACTACACCGGCGACGTGCTCAACTTCGAGACGGCGGCGGAGTTGGCCTCCGCCGACGGTCTGGACGTGCGCACGGTGGTCATCGACGACGACGTGGCGGTGTCCGACTCCACCTTCACCGCGGGCAGGCGGGGCGTGGGCGGGACGGTGCTGCTGGAGAAGATCGTCGGCGGCGCCTCCGAACGGGGGGACACGCTCGACGACGTCGAGGCGGTGGCGCGCAAGGTGGTGGACCGGGTGCGCTCGGTCGGTGTGGCGCTGACGGCACCGACCGTGCCGCACGTCGGCGAACCGAGCTTCGAGCTGGGACCCGACGAGATCGAGTTCGGCATCGGCATCCACGGCGAGCCCGGCCGGGAGCGCATCCCCATGGAGAACGCCGAGACCCTCGTCGACCGCATGGTCACCGCCGTGGCCACCGACCTCCCGCTCTCCGGCGGGGACGACGTGCTGCTGTTCACCAACTCGATGGGGGGCACGCCGCCGCTGGAGACCTACCTCGCACACGGCATCGCCGAGCGGAAGCTGGCCGACCGCGGCGTCACTGTCTCCCGGCGGCTCGTCGGCCCGTACATCACCAGTCTGGAGATGCAGGGCCTGAGCATCACCGTGCTCCGGCTCGACCGTGAGCTGTCCGACCTGTGGGACGCCCCCGTGACCACACCCGCACTGCGCTGGGGGGGCGTGATGGCCTGCGGCGCGGACGAGGTCGCCGCGGCGGTGCGGGCCGCGGCGGCGACCGTGGCCGAGCACCGGACGGAACTGACCGACCTGGACCGTCCGATCGGCGACGCCGACCACGGCGAAAACCTGCACCGCGGATTCACGGCGGTGCTCGCGGGGCTGGAGACGGTTCCGGAGACGCCCGGGGCGGTGCTCAAGTTGGCCGCCACGACGCTGATCTCCAAGGTGGGTGGTGCCGCGGGCCCGCTGTACGGGACGGCGTTCCTGCGGGCCGCCACGATCACGGGCGGGACGGAGCGGCTGGACGCCGGGGAACTGGCCGCCGCGCTGCGGGCCGCACTGGACGGTGTCGTCGGCCGGGGCAAGGCCGAGGTC
>NZ_KB912506.1:100859-104931 GCF_000383775.1 Saccharomonospora halophila 8 | reverse complement strand
GGCAGGCGCGGACGCGGCGCGGCCCGACGCGACGGCGGTTCTAGCCCGTGCCCGCGGTGCCGGGAGCGGGACCGTTCACCCGCCGCGGTCGGCTCGGCGGTAGTACACGGCGGGCATGCCGCGGTAGAGATCCCGCTTGTATTCCCGGAACCCGAGCTTGTCCGCGACCCGGCGCGCGGGTCCGTTGTCGATGTTGGTGACGATCACCACGGGGAGTTCGGGGATCGCGCGGTCCACCCAGGCCAGCACCGCCCGTGCCATCTCGGGGGCGTAGCCCCGCCCCCAGGCGTCCGGCCGGAACCGGTAGTACAGGTTCAGCACACCGTGCCCGTCGAGGTCGCTGCGCTGCACGCCGCCGACGCCCACCACCGTGCCGGAGCCGTGCTCGACCACGGCCACGTAGCCGAACCCGTGGTCCGCCCAGTGCCTGCGCCAGAGGTCGAACTGCGTCCGGGCCTGGGCGGGGGTCGCGGGCGCCGGTTCGTGCGGGTGCGTCTCCGGTGCGGCCTGGATGCCGATGACCGAGGGCAGGTCGGTGTCGGAGAACGGCCGCAACAGCAGTCGTTCGGTACGCAGGGGCTCCAGGCGTGGTGCCACGGCCCGAATCTAGCGTGCGCGGCCGTCGCGGGGCAACGGCGACGGCGGGACCCGGCGACAGCGGGAGCGGGGCGCCCGGGGGCGTGGCGGTGGACGCGGGAAGGCCGCGGCAGCGGTGCGTGACCGAGGTAACTCCGGCCTCCTCCGGTCGCCGCACGCCTGCGCACACCACATCTACCTGCGGCTTTCGGGCCGGGCAGCCGCCCGGAGGGGGTGGTTTCCGGGGCGTTCCGGCCGGTCCCGCGGTGATCTACGCAGCCGGTGCGCGGACACGCCACGGGTGAGGGATACGATCCCCGTAGCCATCGTGGGTCCCCCGCCCGTGGCACGAAGCAAGGATCGCGGGGTTTCGAGTGCAGGAGGCTTCTGTGACGGCCGTAGCCCCCCAGCCGATCGCGACGCGTCCCTATCCGGCGCGAGAGTCGGTGAAGGGTTCGTTCCTGCTGCGGTTGTTCCGCACGACGGATCACAAGCAGATCGGCATCATGTATCTGGTCACGTCGTTCGCCTTCTTCATGGTGGGCGGCGCGATGGCCATGCTGATCCGGACCGAGCTCGCCCAGCCGGGACAGCAGTTCCTCTCGCAGGAGCAGTACAACCAGCTGTTCACCATGCACGGCACGGTGATGCTGCTGTTCTACGCGACGCCGATCGTGTTCGGGTTCGCCAACTTCGTGCTGCCGCTGCAGATCGGTTCACCGGACGTGGCGTTCCCCCGGCTGAACGCGTTCTCCTACTGGCTGTACCTGTTCGGGGGGCTGACCGCGATGGCGGGCTTCGTCGCCCCGGGCGGTGCCGCGGACTTCGGCTGGTTCGCCTACACCCCGCTGTCGAACGCGATCTACTCGCCCGGAATCGGCGCCGACCTGTGGATCGTCGGCCTGCTGGTGTCCGGCCTCGGCACCATCCTCGGTGCGGTCAACATGATCACGTCGATCGTGTGCATGCGCGCGCCCGGGATGACGATGTGGCGGATGCCCATCTTCACGTGGAACATTCTGATCACCAGCCTGCTGGTCCTGCTGGCGTTCCCGATCCTCACCGCCGCCCTGATGGGCCTGCTGGCCGACCGCCGGATCGGTGCGCACGTGTTCGACCCCGCCAACGGCGGTGTGATCCTGTGGCAGCACCTGTTCTGGTTCTTCGGCCACCCCGAGGTCTACATCGTCGCGCTGCCGTTCTTCGGCATCGCTTCCGAGATCATCCCTGTCTTCTCGCGGAAGCCGATCTTCGGCTACAAGGGCCTGGTGTGGGCGACGCTGAGTATCGCCGCCCTGTCGGTGGCGGTGTGGGCGCACCACATGTACGCGACCGGTGCGGTGCTGCTGCCGTTCTTCGCCTTCATGACCTTCCTCATCGCCGTGCCGACCGGGGTGAAGTTCTTCAACTGGATCGGCACGATGTGGAAGGGCAAGATCACCTTCGAGTCGCCGATGCTGTTCACCATCGGCTTTCTGGTGACCTTCCTCTTCGGCGGCCTGACCGGCGTACTGCTGGCCGCGCCGTCCATCGACTTCCACGTCTCGGACAGCTACTTCGTGGTGGCGCACTTCCACTACGTGCTCTACGGCACGATCGTGTTCGCCACGTTCGCCGGAATCTACTTCTGGTTCCCGAAGATCACCGGCCGGATGATGGACGAGCCGCTCGCGAAGCTGCACTTCTGGCTGACCTTCGTCGGCTTCCACGCCACGTTCCTGGTGCAGCACTGGCTCGGCAACGAGGGCATGCCCCGGCGTTACGTCGACTACCTCGGCACCGACGGGTTCACCACGCTCAACATGATCTCCACGATCGGCGCCTACGTGCTCGGCGCGTCGACGCTGCCGTTCATCTGGAACGTCTTCAAGAGCTACCGCTACGGCCCGATCGTGACCGTCGACGACCCGTGGGGCTACGGCAACTCCCTGGAGTGGGCCACGAGCTGCCCACCGCCGCGGCACAACTTCACCGAGCTGCCGCGGATCCGCTCCGAGCGGCCCGCGTTCGAGCTGCACTATCCGGAGATGGTCGAGCGGATGCGGGGTGAGGGCCACGTCACCTTCACCGGCAAGACCCTCGCCCACGGCGATGCGAACGACGCACCCTCGGAGGTGGTCACCGAGGCGGCCGTGCCGGGACGGCACGACCGGGACAACGCGAGCGAGCAGTGAGCGAGGCGCCGGGACACACGTGAGTACCGACAGTACGGCAACCAGTACGGGGGCGGCGGACACGACGCCCGTGTTGATCACGACGACGGGACCGGACAAGCCCGGGGTGTCCTCGGTGCTGTTCTCCGCGTTGACGAGTCAGGGCGTCGAGGTCATCGACATCGAGCAGGTCGTGATCCGCGGCCAGCTCGTGCTCGGTGTGCTCGTCGCGGTCGAGTCGGACCCGGAGGGGCTGCAGGAGGTCGTCGAGCAGGCGATGGCGTCGGTGTCCATGCACGTCGACGTCCGGATCGGGGATGCGATCGGGTCCGACCCGTTCGCCCCCGCCCAGCCGGGCTCCACGCACGTACTGGTGCTGCTCGGCGCGCCGGTCACCGCGCGGGCGTTCACCCAGATCGCCCGCAAGCTCGCCGCCGTCGGGGCGAACATCGACACCATCCGCAGCATCGCCGACTACCCGGTGACCGGACTCGAGGTCTATGTGTCGGTCGCCGACGACACACCGGAGGCGGACAGCGAACTCCGGTCGATGCTGGCCGACGTGGCCTCCCGGGGCGGGCTCGACGTCTCGATCGAACGGGCCGGGCTCGCCCGCCGGGCCAAGCGCCTCGTGGTGTTCGACGTCGACTCGACCCTCATCCAGGGCGAGGTCATCGAGATGCTCGCCGCGCACGCGGGCGTCGAACCGCAGGTCGCCGAGATCACCGAGGCGGCCATGCGGGGCGAGTTGAACTTCAACCAGTCGCTGGAACAGCGGGTGGCCCTGCTGGAGGGGCTGCCGGAGACGGTGCTGGACGAGGTCGCCGACCAGATCGAACTGACCCCGGGCGCCCGGACCACGATCCGCACGCTCAAGCGGCTCGGGTTCCGGTGCGGGGTGGTCTCCGGTGGGTTCACCCGGATCATCGAGCGGCTGGTGACCGACCTCGGTCTCGACTTCGCCGTGGCGAACAACCTGGAGGTCTCCGGTGGGCGGCTCACCGGCAAGGTCGAGGGCGGGATCGTCGACCGCGCGGGCAAGGCGGAGACTTTGAAGCGCTACGCCGCCGGGTACGGCATCCCGATCGCCCAGTGTGTGGCCGTCGGAGACGGGGCCAACGACATCGACATGCTCACCACCGCCGGTATGGGTATCGCGTTCAACGCGAAGCCCGCCTTGCGCGAGGTGGCCGACGCGTCCCTGTCCTACCCGTACCTGGACGCGGTGCTGTTCATGCTCGGCGTCACCCGCGCCGAGATCGAGGCGGCGGACGAGGCCGACGGGTTCCCCCTCGCACGGCCGTGAGCACCGCGGAACCGGTCGAGCCGGTACTCGCCCCCGT
>NZ_KB912506.1:95427-100759 GCF_000383775.1 Saccharomonospora halophila 8 | reverse complement strand
AGGCCGCCCACCCCGAGCGGCGCGACGTGCAGTGCGGGCGGGCGCGGGCTGTGCTCCCCGCCGGAACGCCACACGACGTCGGTGCGCCCGCCCTCGTCGGCGTCGAACGCGTCCAGCAGTCGCACGGCCGTGTCGTGGATCTCGTCCAGTGCCGACCGGGCCACCTTGCGGGCGGTGGCCTCCTCCACGTCCTCCCGGCGTTCCGACCCGAGCGCGGTGACACAGGCGTGGGCCGCGTCCCGCACCGCCGCCACGGCGCCGCCGAGCGCGGTGGGCAGTTCGTCGAGCCGTCCGGACGGCATCTCCTGCAGCACCAGGGAGAGGCCCTCGCCCGCTTCCAGCAGCCGGTCGGCGATTTCGGAGTCGATCAGTCGGCCGCACCGCCGGGTCGCGGTCGAGACCATCGCGGGGGTTAGTTCGGCGGTGGCCGCGGAGGTGACCCGGTCGACCAGCTCGTGGGCCTCGTCGATGACGGTGAGGTCGTGCTCGGGCAGCACCTGGTGTTCCTGCAACGCGTCGATCGCCAGCAGCGCGTGGTTGGTGACCACGATGTCGGCCATGCCCGCCTCGCCGCGGGCCTGTTCGGCGAAGCAGTCGTCCCCGACCGGGCAGCGGTGCGCCCCCAGGCACTCCTGCGCGGTCACCGACACCTGCCGCCACGCCTGTTCGGACACCCCGGGCACCAGCTCGTCGCGGTCCCCGGTGTCGGTCTCCGAGGACCACTCGTGCAGCCGCTTGACCTCCCGGCCGATCCGGGAGACCGCGAACGGGTCGAACAGCCCCGTGTCCTCCGGCTCCTCCGGCGCGCCGGTGTGCACCCGGTGCAGGCAGAGGTAGTTGCGCCTGCCCTTGAGGATCGCGAACGTCGGTTCGCGGCCGAGCGGCCCGGTCAGGGCGGTGGCCAACCGGGGCAGGTCCCGGTCGACGAGCTGTCGTTGGAGAGCGATGGTCGCGGTGGACACCACCACCGTGGCCCCGGCGGTGACGGCGTGCCGGAGTGCGGGCACCAGGTAGGCCAGTGATTTGCCCGTGCCGGTGCCGGCCTGCACCGCCAGGTGTTCGCCCGTGCGGAGGGTGTCGGTCACGGCCTCGGCCATGCGCACCTGGCCCTCGCGCTCGGTGCCACCCACCGCGTCGACGGCGTGGGCGAGGAGGTCACGGACGCTCGGCAGGTCCGAAGGGTCGCCGGTCACGGCACCACACGGTACCGCCCGGGGGTGTCGGCCCGGGGCGTGCCTCGCAGGATTCCGCCCGGCGGACGTCGACTCGCCGTCCCGGAGTGCCGACCCGCGGGTGTGGGGTGGCGACTCGCGGCGGGTGTGGGGTGTGGTCAGCGGCGGGTGAGGGTCTGGAGTTCCTCGCGGTCGGGGAGGCCGATCGAGTCGCCCGGGACCGAGAGGGAGAACGCGCGGCAGGCGGCGGCCGTGCGCAGCCTGCGCTCCGGGGGCGCGTCGGTGAGCAGGTCGGCGAGGTAGCCCGCCACGAAGGCGTCGTCGGCGCCGTCGGTGTCCACCGACCGCACCGGGTAGCTGGGCACGTCGTAGGGCGAACCGTGCAGCTCGGCGACGGCGCCGCGGGGGCCGAGCTTGACGATCACCTGCTCGGGACCGATCCCGGCCACTGCGGAGGCCAGTTCGCCGGGTTCGCCCTCGAAGCCGAGCAGCCGTACGGCGTCGTCCCCGGCGAACACGATGTTCGACATCGACGCCAGGTCGTACAGGATGTCGGCCGCGTCGTCCGGATACCAGAGCGCGTGGCTGTAGCGGATGTCGAGCGAAACGGGCACGCCCGCGTCGGCGGCCACCTCCACGGCCGCGAACGCCGTCTTCGCGGCCGAGTCGGACAGGCCGGGGGTCGATCCGCTCACGTGCAGTACCCCGGCGGAGCGGATGCTGTCCTCCGGGATGTCCTCCGGGCACAGCCGGGTGCCCGCGCTGCCGTTGCGGTAGAACGACGCGCGGGCGACGTCGGTGTTGCGGAAGTCCTTGAGCACCAGCCCCGTCGGTGCCTGCCGGTCGGTGCGCACCGCCGAGGCGTCGACCCCCTCCTCCCGCAGGCGGAGCAGGGCCAGCGCGCCGGGTTCGTCGGCACCGACCCGGCCGGCCCAGGCGGTGTCCACCCCGAGCCGGGCCGCACCGATCGCGACGACCGCCTCCGAGCCGGCGATCCCCACGCCCACGGACATGGCGTGCCGCAGTTTGCCGGACGTGGTGCCGAACGCGGCCAGCACCTCGCCGAAGGTCAGCAGTCCCCCCGGTCTCACGCGGCGACCCTCGGGCTGCCCGCCACGGTGACGCCCGCCCGGTCGAGTTCGGCCAGTGCGGCGTCCACGGTGGAGCGGGACACACCCGCGGTCAGGCCGGCCAGTACCCGGGTGCGCAGCCCGGTGCGCGCCGCGTCCAGCGCGGTGGCCCGGACACAGTGGTCGGTGGCGATCCCCACGACGTCGACCGAGTCGACCCTCCGCCGGGTGAGCCAGTCCGCGAGCCGCTCACCCTCGTCGGTCTCGCCGTCGAAGCCGGAGTAGCCGTCGCTGTACTGACCCTTGGAGAACACCGCCTCGATCGGGGCGACGTCCAGCCGGGGGTGGAACGACGCCCCGGGCGTGTCGGCGACGCAGTGCCGCGGCCACGACCGGACGTAGTCGGGATCGTCGGAGAAGTGTGCCCCGGGGTCGATGTGATAGTCCCGGGTGGCCACGACGTGGCCGTACCCGTCGGCACGCAGGTGCGCCGAAACGGCCTCGGCGACCGCGGCGCCCCCGGACACCGCGAGCGAACCTCCCTCACAGAAGTCGTTCTGCACGTCCACCACGATCAGCGCGGTAGCCATGTCCACCTCCTCCGACGCCGACGGGACCGAAGAGCCTACCGGGCGTGCCACGTGCGTTACAGGAACGTCGTGGGGATCGCGGGGTCGCCGCCGGACAGCTTCAGCCCCTCCCACGGCAGACTCACCAGCGCACGCCGCAGCCGGTGCCGTGCATCCTCCAGGGTGGGCAGGTCGGACACCGGTTGTCCAGCGCGGAGCAGGGCGAGATGCAGCTCCCGGTCGTCCGGGTGTGGCTCCGGGGGATGTGCGGTCGGGTGGACGACCTCCTCCAAGGCGGTGCCGGTGGGTTTGTGCCTGCGCACGGCGGACTTCCGGCCGCCGCGGGACGCCTTGTGCTCGCTGCGCTTGGCGACCGGGCGGCCCTGCACCTCGACCAGCTTGTAGACCATGCCCGCCGTCGGGGCACCCGACCCGGTGACCACCGAGGTGCCCACGCCGTAGGCGTCGACGGGTTCGGCACGCAGGGCGGCGATGGCGTGCTCGTCGAGGTCGCCGGAGACGACGATGCGGGTGTCGGTGGCGCCGAGCTTGTCGAGCTGTTCCCGCGCCTGGCGGGCCAGCACCCCGACGTCCCCGGAGTCGATGCGGATCGCGCCCAGTTCGGGCCCCGCCACCCGCACCGCGGTCTCGATTCCCTGGGTGATGTCGTAGGTGTCCACCAGGAGGGTGGTGTCGGTGCCCATCCGTTCGATCTGCGCGCGGAAGGCCTCCTCCTCGCTGTCGTGCAGCAGCATGAAGGCGTGCGCGACCGTGCCCCTGGTCGGGATGCCGTGCCTGCGGCCGGCCTCGAGGTTCGAGGTCGTGGCGAAGCCACCGAGGTAGGCCGCGCGGGCGGCGGCGACGGCGGCGGACTCGTGTGTGCGCCTGCCGCCCATCTCGATGATGGGTCTGCCGTTGGCCGCGGCGGACATCCGGGCCGCGGCGGAGGCGATCGCGCTGTCGTGGTTGAGGATGGACAGGGTCAGCGTCTCCAGCAGGATCGACTCGGCGAACGTGCCGCGCACGGTCAGGATCGGGGACCCGGGGAAGTACAGTTCGCCCTCCGGGTAGCCGTCGATGTCCCCGGTGAAGCGGTACCCGGCCAGCCAGTCGAGCGTGTCGTCGGCCACGACCCCGGTCTCCCGCAGCTGGGTCAGTTCGGCGTCGGTGAACCGGAAGTCGGCGAGGGCGTCGAGCAGCCGGTCGACGCCCGCCACGACGCCGTAGCGGCGCCCGGCGGGCAGGCTGCGCGCGAAGACCTCGAACACACAGTCGCGCTCGCCCGTCCCGTCGCGCAACGCGCTGCTCAGCATGGTGAGCTCGTAGTGGTCGGTCAGCAGCGCGGTGCTGGCACCACCGGCACCGCCGATACCTCCGGCACCGCCGCCCGGTTTCGTCGTGGAGGACATACCCCGGAACCCTATTCCGGTCGCGGGGATCCGCGCTCCGGGCCGGGGGCACGACCTCCGCCCGGGGACCGACCTCGCGGGGCGACGCCGTCGGCGTCCGTGACACCATGGGAACATGACCACGCCTGTCGAGGCCGAAGAATCACTCGGGGCGCAGCAGGGCGCCGAGGACAGACCGTGGCAGACCATCGTGTGGAACGACCCGGTCAACCTCATGTCCTATGTGACCTACGTGTTCCAGAGACTGTTCGGTTACAGCCGCGAGCACGCCACGAAGCTGATGCTCGACGTGCACCACAAGGGCAGGGCCGTCGTGTCGTCGGGAAGCAAGGAGAAGGTGGAAGGCGACGTCGCGAAGCTCCACGCGGCGGGCCTCTGGGCGACCATGGAACAACCATGAGGGGATGGCGCCGCGAGCGCGGCACGGTGCGCGGCGGTTTCGAGCAGCAGGAGGCCGCCGTGGTGCGGGGGCTGGTCCGCCAGATCGACGAGATGCTGCGCGCCCGCTCCGACGAGGCACCGCGGGACGAGCTGGCGGAGCTGACCGGGATCCGGACCGGCCCCTCGGAGTCCCCCGACGATCCGGTGCTGGGTCGGCTGCTGCCCGAGTTCCACCGGCTCGACCCGGACAATCCGACGCGGGAGGACCTCGACTCCGCCGCCGCCCTGCGCTCCCTGCACGAACCGGCGGTGCTGGACGCCAAGATCGGTGTCGCCGCCGTCGTACTGGAGACCCTGCCGCCCGACGGCGGTGAGGTGCGGTTGGACGAGGAGCAGGCCGCCGCCTGGCTGTCGGCGCTCAACGACGTGCGGCTGGCGCTCGGCACCGCGCTCGACGTCACCGACGACATGCCGGACGAGCTGCCGGAGGATGATCCCCGCTCGCCCCACCTGAGCGTCTACCACTGGTTGACCTGGGTGCAGGAGAGCCTGGTCCAGGCCCTCACCGAATGACCACGTCACCGGCGGCACGCGCGGGACGGCGCCGACCGTGGGAGGACGGACGATGACGGGGGACGCGGCGGGCCACGACGGCCGGGGGGACCGCCCGTGGCACAACGCGCTCACCGACGTGCCCGGCGTCCTGGTGGGCCACCACCGGCGGCTGGGGG
>NZ_KB912506.1:87948-95327 GCF_000383775.1 Saccharomonospora halophila 8 | reverse complement strand
GGTTCCGCCGTGCGCACGGCCCGGCCCTGCGGGCGCGGCTGCTGGCCGCGGTGCGGGACACGGTCGCGTCGCTGGACGAGGCCAGGACCGAACTACCCGGTTCCCCCACCGTCACGCTCGACCGGCAGGCGGTGGCGGCGATGTTCACCGCACTGGGGCAGGCGCAGACGGTGCTGCTGCCGCGTCCCCGGTGGGCGGCCCGGGTGGACTGGACCACCGCACACACCCGCGACCGCGACCGGGACCTGGTGCGGTTGACCGCATGCCAGTCGGCGCTGGCCAACGCGGCGCTCACCGAACCGGGGGACGAGACGTTGTTCACGGCGTGACCTGTGTCTTCTCACGGTGTGAACAGCCGATCGGCGGGACGTAGACTCAGGGGCGTGTTGCAGATTCGCCGTGAGTTCGTGGACGCGATCGTCGCGCACGCGCGCGCCGACCACCCGGACGAGGCGTGTGGCGTCCTCGCCGGTCCCGACGACGGCACCGACCGCCCGGAGCGGTTCGTGCCGATGGTGAACGCGGCGCGCTCGCCCACGTTCTACGAGTTCGACTCCGCCGACCTGCTCAAGCTGTACCGGGAGATGGACGCCCGGGACGAGAAGCCCGTGGTGATCTACCACTCACACACCGCGACCGAGGCGTATCCGTCCCGGACGGACATCAAGCTGGCGCAGGAGCCGTTCGCGCACTACGTGCTGGTCTCGACCCGGGATCCCGAGGAACACGAGTTGCGCTCGTACCGGATCGTGGACGGGGAGGTCACCGAGGAACCCGTCGAGATCATCGAGGACGGCACGCCGCGGGACGACGTGGTCGAGTCGTACATGTTCGCCAACACCGGCAGCGACGACGTCCCCGACGAACGCTGAGCGCCACGCGGGAATACCCCCGCCCGTTCAGGCGTCCGTGTCTAGGTCAACTCTTTCGCAGTGGAGGTACTTCATGTCCGTGACCGTCTCCATCCCCACGATCCTGCGCACGCACACCGGCGGTGAGAAGTCGGTGGAGGCGTCCGGCAAGACCGTGGCGGAGGTGATCGACGACCTCGAGGCCCGCCACGGCGGCCTCAAGGAGCGCCTGGTCAAGGACGACAAGCTGCACCGTTTCGTCAACATCTACGTCAACGACGAGGACGTCCGGTTCGCGGGCGGCCTCGACGCCGAGGTCACCGACGGGGACAGCATGACCATCCTCCCCGCCGTCGCCGGCGGCGCGCGCTGAACGGTCGGTGCTCATGGCCCGCTACGAGTCGTTGCTCGACATGCTCGGGGGCACCCCGCTGGTGGGGCTGCCCCGGCTCTCACCCGCCGGGGACGTGCGGCTCTGGGCTAAGCTGGAGGACCGCAATCCCACCGGTTCGGTCAAGGACCGGCCCGCGCTGGCGATGATCGAGGCCGCCGAGCGGGACGGCCACCTGCGGCCCGGTTCGACGATCCTGGAACCGACGTCGGGCAACACCGGCATCGCGCTGGCGATGGCCGCCAAACTCAAGGGCTACGGTCTCGTCTGCGTCATGCCGGAGAACACCTCGGACGAGCGCAGGCAGCTGTTGCAGGCCTACGGGGCGCGGATCGTGTACTCGCCCGCGGCCGGTGGGTCCAACGAGGCGGTGCGGCGGGCGAAGGAACTGGCCAAGACGAACCCGGACTGGGTCATGCTGTACCAGTACGGGAACCCGGCCAACACCGACGCACACTACTCGACCACCGGGCCCGAGCTGCTCAAGGACCTGCCGACGATCACGCACTTCGTGGGTGGGCTGGGCACCACCGGCACGCTGGTCGGGGTCGGGCGGTACCTGCGGGAGCTGAAGCCGGACGTGCAGGTGATCGCGGCCGAGCCCCGGTACGGGGAACTGGTGTACGGCCTGCGCAACCTCGACGAGGGGTTCGTGCCGGAGCTGTACGACGAGGACGTGCTCAGCGGGCGGTACTCGGTCGGTGCCTATGACGCGCTGCGCCGGACCCGCGAGCTGCTGGAGCACGAGGGCATCTTCGCGGGCATCTCGACCGGTGCGGTGTTGCACGCCGCCCTCGGGGTCGCCAACAAGGCCCTCAGCCGGGGGCACAGCGCCGACATCGCGTTCATCGTCGCGGACGCGGGATGGAAGTACCTCTCGACCGGCGCCTACAGCGGCTCCCTCGACGAGGCCGCCGAACGCCTGGACGGCCAACTCTGGGCCTGACCCACCCGCCCCATACCCGTTGTCCCGTGAAGGGCACATTCGCTGCACTCAACGCAGGGAAAGTGCCCCTCACGGCTCCTGACGCAGGGGATGTGCCCTTCACGGGCCAACCAGGGCAGGTGCGGGGGCCCGGGATCCGGACGCCGTAGCCTGGGGGTGTGGACAGGGACGGGTTCGGTGCGGCGTCCGGGGCGCGACGGTCGGGCACCGGAAGGGTGTTGCCGCCGCGGCCGTTGTCGGCGGCCACGGTGGCGGTCGCGTTCGTGCTGCTGCTCTACTTCGTCGAACTGGTCGACGTGGTGCTTGTCACCACCGATCTCGACCGCAACGGCATCGTCGCCCGGTCGGTGGACGGGCTCGACGGCATCGCCTGGGCACCGCTGCTGCACGCCGGTTGGGGGCATCTGCTCGCCAACACCGTCCCCGTGATGGTGTTCGCCTTCCTCGCCATGTCCGGTGGGCTCGCGCGGTGGATCGGGGTGACACTCACCATCTGGCTCACGGCCGGAATCGGGGTGTGGTTCACCGCACCTCCCGGGACCGTGACGGTCGGCGCCTCCGGGCTCGCGTTCGGATGGTTGGCGTTTCTGCTGGTGCGCGGACTGTTCACGCGCAGTCTCCGGCAGCTCGCACTCGGGGTCGTGTTGTTCCTGCTCTGGGGCGGGATGCTCTGGGGCGTGTTGCCCGGTGCGCCGGGTGTGTCCTGGCAGGGGCACCTGTTCGGCGCGGTCGGCGGTGTCCTGGCGGCGTGGGTGGTCGGCCGGGCGGACCGTCCGGCCGCGGGCACCGCCGACGGTACTCTCGGGGCGTGAGTCAGGCCGCAACCCCGAACGCCGCCACCCTGAACGCCGCCACCCCGGATCCGGCCCCGAGCTCCGGTTTCCCGGGCGCCGGTCTTCCCGATGCCGATGCCCCCATCGGAATCTTCGACTCCGGCGTCGGCGGGCTCACCGTCGCCCGTGCGGTGGCCGATCAGCTCCCCGCCGAGCGTCTGCGCTACGTCGGGGACACCCGGAACGCACCGTACGGGCCGTTGCCCATCGCCACGGTCCGCGAACTGGCGCTCGCCGCGCTCGACGACCTCGTCGCGGGCGGGGTGAAGGCGCTCGTGCTCGCCTGCAACACCGCGTCCGCCGCGTGCCTGCGGGACGCGCGGGAGCGTTACGACATCCCGGTGTTCGAGGTGGTGCTGCCCGCCGTGCGGCGGGCGGCGGCCACGACGCGCAACGGCCGGATCGGGCTGATCGGCACCGAGGGCACGGTCCGTTCGCGCGCCTACGACGACGCCTTCGCGGCCGCGACCGGGGTCACCCTGCACAGCACGGCGTGCCCGCGGTTCGTCGACTTCGTCGAACGCGGGATCACCTCGGGCAGGCAGGTACTCGGACTCGCGCAGGGATACCTGGAGCCGCTCACCCGTGCCGGGGTGGACACCCTGATCCTGGGCTGCACGCACTACCCCATGCTCACCGGAGTGCTCCAGACGGTGATGGGTCCCGAGGTCACCCTCGTGTCCAGCGCCGAGGAGACCGCCAAGGACGTCGTGCGGGTGCTCACCGAGCGCGATCTGCTCACCGGACGGGACGGTGAACCCGCCCACGAGCTCGTCGCCACCGGCGAACCGGAGCCGTTCACCCGGCTGGCGCACCGCTTCCTGGGCCTCGGTGGGACGGTGCTCGCCGCTCCGTGACGTCGGCGTGCCGCCTGCGTGCACGGTGGGCGTGCCGCCCGCGATGTGTACGGTGGGCGTGCCGCCCGCGATGTGTACGGTGGGCGTGCCGCCCGCGATGTGTACGGTGGGCGTGCCGCCCGCGATGTGTACGGTGGGCGTGCCGCCCACCACGTGGCGGGGGTATGCCGTGCGGGCTCGTGGCAAGGTGTGCGGCGTGCGACTGACGATCCTGGGCTGCTCCGGCAGCATCCCCGGTCCCGACCGCGCCGCCTCCGGGTACCTGCTCGAAGCCGACGGCTTCGTGCTGGGGATCGACCTCGGCAACGGCACGCTCGCCCGGATGCAGGCGCTGATGGACCCGTTCCGGCTGGACGCGCTGCTGTTGTCCCACCTGCACCCCGACCACTGCGCCGACTTCAGCGCGCTGACGGTGCTGCGCCGGTACCACCCCGACCCGCCGTACGATCCGCGCGCGCACCGTCTCCCGGTGTACGCGCCCGGTGAGGCCCCGCGCAGACTCGCCAACGCCTTCGCCCCGCACGAGTCGGAGCGGCTGGAGACCGACCTGTCGGACGTGTACGAGTTCCACACCCTGCGGCACGCGACCGGGCGGATCGGGCCGTTCACCGTGACGCCGGTCCCGGTCGTGCACCCCACGGAGTCGTTCGGCTTCCGGATCGGACAGGACGCCAGCACACTCGCCTACACCGGGGACAGCGGGCCGTGCCCGGGGCTGGAGGAGCTGGCCCACGGCGCCGACGTGCTGCTGGCCGAGGCGAGCTGGACCGAGGCGCCGGACCGGCCGGAAGCGTTGCACCTGTCCGGGAAGCAGGCGGGTGGTCTGGCGCACCGTGCCGGAGCCGGGAGGCTCCTGCTCACGCACGTGTCACCGTGGTCGGACGGGGAGTCGATCCTGGCCGAGGCGCGTGCGGAGTTCGCGGGGCCCACCGAGCGTGTGGAGCAGGGCGGGGTCTACGAGCTGTGACGACCCGCCCACGTCGGCGGGCCTGATCGGGGGTCATTAGGCTTGCCAGGCGTGGTGCGACAAGACGGCAGGAACGACGACCAGCTCCGCGAGGTACGGATCACTCGCGGTTACCAGCAGTGGCCGGCGGGCTCGGTACTCATCGAGTTCGGCGACACCCGGGTGCTCTGCGCCGCCAGCGTGACCGAGGGGGTGCCCCGCTGGCGTGTCGGATCGGGACTCGGGTGGGTCACGGCCGAGTACGCCATGTTGCCGTCGGCCACCCACTCCCGCAGTGACCGGGAATCCATCAAGGGACGGGTCGGCGGTCGGACCCACGAGATCAGCCGGTTGATCGGACGGTCCCTGCGCTCGTGCATCGACCTGGCGGCGCTGGGGGAGAACACCGTCGTCATCGACTGCGACGTGATCCAGGCGGACGGCGGTACCCGCACGGCTGCCATCACCGGTGGATACGTGGCGCTGGCCGACGCGACCACCTGGCTCGGGGCGGCCGGACGGCTGGCCGACCCGAAGCCGCTGTCGGCGGCCGTGTCGGCGATCAGCGTGGGGGTGGTGGACGGTCGTGTGCGGCTCGATCTCCCCTACGAGGAGGACTCCCGTGCCGAGGTGGACATGAACGTCGTGGCCACCGACGCGGGAACCCTGATCGAGGTGCAGGGCACCGGGGAGGGTGCCACCTTCACCCGGTCGACCCTGGACACGATGCTGGACCTGGCGCTCGACGGGTGTGCGGAACTGACCCGGAGGCAGACCGAGGCTCTGGCCGGGCCGTACCCGGGTGAGTTGCCGGAGCCCCCGCGGTCGAAGAAGGCGAAGGACAAGAAGTGAGCGGCGCCGTCCGGGTCCTGCTGGCGACCCGGAACGCGAAGAAGTTGGCCGAGTTGCGCCGCATCCTCGCCGAAGCGGGTGTGGCCGGGGTGGAGGTCGTCGGCATGGCCGACGTCGCACCGTTCCCCGAGGCGCCCGAGACCGGCGCGACGTTCGAGGAGAACGCCCTGGCCAAGGCCCGCGACGCCGCCCGCGCCACCGGCCTGCCCGCCGTCGCCGACGACTCGGGGTTGACGGTCGACGCCCTGAACGGGATGCCCGGTGTCCTGTCGGCGCGCTGGGCGGGTTCGCACGGGGACGACGCGGCGAACCTGCGGCTCGTGCTGGACCAGCTCACCGACGTGCCGGACGACCGGCGCGGTGCGGCGTTCGTCTGTGCGGCGGCCCTGGCCCTGCCGGACGGCACCGCGCCGTCCGACGAGGCCGTCGTGCGCGGTGAGTGGCGCGGGGAACTCGTCCGCGAGCCCCGGGGGGAGAACGGGTTCGGCTACGACCCGATCTTCGTCCCCGAGGGGGACCGGCGCACCTCGGCGGAGCTGCCCGCGGAGGAGAAGGACGCCTGCTCGCACCGGGGCAGGGCCCTGCGCGCCCTCCTGCCCCGGCTGCGGGAGCTGACGGACACGCGCTGACCGGAACCCGTTCCGTCCCCCGTGCCGCGCCGGCGGAACGGGGGACGCTCAGGCTTCCAGGTCCAGTTCCCGGAGCAGGCGGGCGACGTGGCCGGTGGCTTTGACGTTGTACCGGGCCACGGCGAGCGTGCCCGCCGGGTCCACCACGAACGTCGAGCGGATCACACCCTGCACGACGCGGCCGTAGTTCTTCTTCTCACCGAACGCACCCCACGCGGTCAGCACGGTCCTGTCCGGGTCGGACAGCAGCGGGAAGGTCAGCCCTTCCTTCTCGGCGAAGTTCGCCAGCTTGCCCGGCTCGTCCGGGGAGATGCCGAGTACCCGGTACCCGGCGTCGTTCAGCCGGCCGAGGCTGTCCCGGAAGTCGCAGGCCTCCCTGGTGCAGCCGGGTGTCGCCGCGGCCGGGTAGAAGTACACGACCACCGACCGGCCGCGGAGTTCGGACAGCGTCACCGTCTCGCCGCGGCTGTCCGGGAGGGTGAAGTCCGGTGCCGGGTCGCCGGGGGAGAGCCGCTTCTGCTCGGTCATGCCGGGCAGCCTAGCCAACCGTCCCCGCGGCTCGGACGGCCCGGTGAACCTCGGACGGCCCGGTCAACCTCAGACGGCCCCGGTGAACACCGCCGTGTCCCCGTCCGAGCCGTGCGGGTAGAGCTTGAGGGTGAGTCGCACGTCGTCGGGAGGAACCGCGAACGCGAGCGTGAAGTTCTCGCTGTCCTCGACGGGGACGTCCTTGTCGGCGTCGACGATGCCGTTGTACCCGCGGGCGGCATCCCGCACCTGCTTGACCTCCTCGCCGGCGACGGTCGCGGTCACCGACAGCTTGGAGAGGCGGTACGGCTGATCGGAGCCGTTGTAGACGTCGATGCCGACCGAGACGGCGCGTTCGGCCGGCGGGTAGGCGTTCTCGCTCGGAGTGAACGTGTCGGGCGACGACGCCGAGATGACCAGACCCGAGGCGAGCCGGATCTGCGAGCCGAAACCGGACTCCCCGCCCGGCATCCGCCCCGAGGCAGTCGTCGCGTGGGCGGGCACCGTGCTCGACGCCGCCCCGGCGGGGGCGCCCGTCGCCGGGGC
>NZ_KB912506.1:80819-87848 GCF_000383775.1 Saccharomonospora halophila 8 | reverse complement strand
GCCCGTCGCCGGGGCACCGACCGCCGGTGCCCCGGATGCCGCGTCGTCGGCCGAGGACGGGCCGCAGGCGGTGAGCGCGAGCACCGCGCACAGTACGCCGACAGGCCCTCGCGTTCGCACAGCCGTACTCCTTGGTCCGATCGTCCGGTCTCGCTACTCCGTTCGGCGGCGCACACGCCGCCACCCCTACTGTGTCTGCCATGGTTCGGGCGATCCACCCGGGGCGGGGCGTCGTCGCAGATCCGGTTCCGGGATGTGTCCTCGTCGTGATGTGCACCCGGCCTGCGGTGTCCGTGGTGACGGCGGAAGGGGCCCGACCGGGTGTGGCACCGGTGCGGCCTCGGACTGTGATCGCTCAGACGGCGATCGCTCAGACGGCGATCGCGAAGACGAGGATGAACACGGCCAGGCCGGCGAGCCAGATCACGATGAGCCAGCCCCAGTCCCGCCAGGGGTCGAGCCCCCGGCTGTCCTCGCCCGGGACGTAGACGCCACGCCTCTCGAACCGGTCGGCCCAGCGTTCGGGCCAGTGGAGCAGGCGTCGGCCGGCCACTTCCGCACCTCCTCCGTGTCGTCCGGGCCGCTCACCCGGCGTTACAGCGACGATACTCCGGGCGAGTGAGCGTGCCCGCAAGTCAACGGCACGTATCGATCCGCTGCGGTGTGTTCCCGGTACGGGCCGAACGATCTAGTCTCGCACTCTCGCAAGCACAGCCGGGGGCGGGGGAACACCGCCGCCCGGCCGCCCACGGACCCGGATGATGGGAGGCGGAGGATGCGAGCATCGGCCTGGTGGCGATCCGCGATCTTCCTGAGCGCGACGGCGCTGGTGGCCACCGCGTGTGCGACCGGTGGAGACCAGCAGGGAGGAGGCGGCGACGGTGGGAACGGCGTACTCGATCTCGGGTACGTGCTCCCGGAGACGGGGCAGCTCGCCTTCCTCGGCCCACCACAGATCGAGTCGGTCGGATTGGCCGTGCAGGACATCAACGAGGCGGGCGGGGTGCTCGGCGAGCCGATCCCCGAGGTCGTGGGCAGCGACGAGGCCGGTCAGGTCGGCGTCGCGGTCGACTCCGCGCGCCGGGTGCTCTCCTCCGGGGTCGACGCGGTGATCGGTGCGGCGGCCTCCGGGATGTCGCTCGCGATCATCGACAACATCACCGGTTCCGGGGTGGTGCAGTGCTCCGGTTCGAACACCGCCGCGACGTTCAGTGACTACAACGACGGCGGCTTCTACTTCCGCACCGCACCGAGCGACAATCTCCAGGCTCCGGTGCTGGCCGACGTGATCACCGGCGACGGGCACCAACGGATCGCCATCGCCGCCCGCGCCGACGACTACGGCCGGGGGCTGATGGAGGCGACCAGGACGGCGCTGGAGGAGCAGGGTGCCGAGGTCGTGATCTCCGAGACCTACGACCCCGAGGCCACCAACTTCGACCAGGTCGCGCAGCAGGTCAGCGGCGCGGAGCCGGACGCGGCGCTGGTCGTCGCGTTCGAGGAGGGCGCGCAGGTGCTGCAGGCCATGGTGGAGGCGGGCGCGGGTCCGCGGGACATCGGCATCTACGGCACGGACGGCCTCCGCAGTGCCGAGCTGGCCGGCCTCGTGTCCCCGAACGACCCCGGACTGATCGCGGGGATGAAGGGCACGGCACCGACGGCCGAGAACGACGACTACAGCGCCCGGCTCAAGAAGTTCGCGCCCGAGGTCACCGAGATGCAGTTCGCGCCGCAGGTCTACGACTGTGTGACGACCATCGCGCTCGCCGCCGAGGCGACCGGGTCCGACGACCCGGGTGCGTTCGTGTCCCAGATGAACGGGGTCACCCGGGACGGGGCGAAGTGCACCTCGTTCGCCGACTGCAAGGCGCTGCTCGACGAGGGCACCGACATCGACTACGACGGTGTCAGCGGGCCGCTCGACTTCGTGGAGGCCGGTGAGCCCGGCACCGCGACGTTCGACGTCTACACCTACGACGACAACGGCGAACTCCAGACCCTGGAGACCAAGCAGGGCTCGGTCGACTGACCCACCCGGTCGCCGGTGTGCCGTGAAGGACTCCTTCGCTGCGTGTGACGCGGTGAAGGAGTCCTTCACGGCACCGAACGCAGGCAAGGGGGCCTTCACGGCACAACCCGGGCCGGGTACGGGGACGGGTCAGCGGGCGCGGGCGAGGGTGCCCAGGTAGAGCTCGATCACCTTCTCGTCGTGCAGGAGGTCCGCGCCGGTGCCGGTGTAGGCGTTGGTGCCCTGGTCGAGGACGTACCCGCGGTCGCAGATCTGCAGACACCGGCGTGCGTTCTGCTCGACCATCAGCACCGCCACGCCCGCGGAGTTGATCTGTCGGACCCGGTCGAACACCTGGTCCTGATACAACGGCGACAGTCCCGCCGACGGTTCGTCGAGCAGGAGCACCTCCGGCCGCATCATCAGTGCCCGCGCCATCGCCAGCATCTGCCGCTCCCCGCCGGACAGCGAGTCGGCCTTCTGCCCACGCCGCCGCCCGAGCAGCGGGAACAGCTCCTCGACGAAGTCCCGGCGTTCGGTGAAGGCCTTCGGCCGCAGATAGGTGCCCATCCGCAGGTTCTCCTCCACGGTCAGGGTGGAGAACACGTTGTCCCGCTGCGGCACGTACCCGAGGCCGCGGGAGACCAGCGTGTGCGCGGGTTTGTTGGTCAGGTCGGACCCGCGGAACCGCACGCTTCCGCTGCGTACCCGCAGCAGCCCGAACACGGCCTTCACCAGGGTCGACTTGCCCGCGCCGTTCGGTCCGATGATCCCGACGATCTCGCCGGGGCCCAGTTCGAGGCCACAGCCGCGCAGGATGTCCACACCGGGGACGTAGCCCGCGTACACCTCGTCGGCCACCAGGAGGGGCTCACTCATCGTCGGCCTCCGTTCCCCGCGCTCCCGGTTCGTCGTGGTGGCTGCCGAGGTAGGCGTCGATCACGGCCGGGTCCGCCCCGACCGCGGCCGGCGGTCCCTCCGCGACCACCCCGCCCTCCGCCATGCACACCACCCAGTCGCTGATACCCATGACGACGTCCATGTCGTGCTCGACGAAGCACACGGTCAGGCCCTCGTCCCGCAGGTCGGTGATGTGCCCCAGCAGCGACTGGGTCAGTGCGGGATTCACCCCGGCCATGGGTTCGTCCAGCATCACCATCGCGGGACGCGCCATCAGGGCCCGCGCCAGCTCCAGCAGCTTGCGTTGGCCGCCGGAGAGCGTTCCCGCGTACTCGTTCCGCATGTGCGCGAGCCGGAACCGTTCGAGCAGCTCGTCGGCCCGCCGTTCGATCCGCTTCTCCTGACGGGTCCACACCGGCGGGAGCAGGGACAGCAGCATGTGTTCCCCGCGCTGTCCCCGCGCGGCGAGTTTCATGTTGTCCAGCACCGAGAGCTTCGACAACGTCCTGGTGAGCTGGAAGGTACGCACCAGACCCTCCCGCGCGATGCGGTGCGCGGGTCTGCCCGTGATCGTGGTCCCGCCGAACGACCAGGTTCCCGCGTCGGCGCGGTCGAACCCGCTCAGCACGTTGAACAGGGTGCTCTTGCCCGCCCCGTTCGGGCCGATCAGTGCGGTGATCGTGCCGCGCTGGATCTCGAGATGGTCCACGTGGACGGCGGTGAGGCCGCCGAAGGCGCGCGTGATCCCGTCCGCGGTCAGCGCCGGGTCAGGTTTGGCGATGCCGGGTTCGGCCGGGATCGCGGCCGGCGGGTCGTCGGGGGCGCCGGTGGGCGTTTCAGCGGGCATCGAGCAGCATCTCCTTGCGACTTCCGAGAATGCCTTGCGGCCGGAAGATCATGAGCAGCATCAGCCCCAGGCCGACCAGTGCCATCCGCAGCGCGCCGACCTCGGACTCGTCGATCACGGTCGGGGGGATGATCCCGTTCGAGATGGCCTCCCGCAGCAGGCTGTCCAGGAAGGTCAGGATCGCCCAGAACAGGGCCGACCCCAGAATCGGGCCGAACACCCGTCCCGCGCCGCCGAGCACCAGCAGCGTGTACAGGTAGAAGGTGACCACGGGGTCGTAGCTGTCCGGGTTCACCGACTGGTTCTGGATCGCCAGCAGCATGCCGGCGATCGAACCCAGCGCACCACCGAAGACCAGGCTGGCCATCTTGTACGTGTAGACGCTCTTGCCGAGGCTGCGGACCGCGTCCTCGTCCTCGCGCACGGAGCGTAGCACGCGGCCCCACGGGCTGCGCACCAGCAACCAGACCACCAGTGTGGCCACGGCGACCAGACTCCAGGACACCGTCAGCACCCACACGTCCCGGGCACTGAACATGAGCGTCAGGAACTGGTACTGGTCCGGCGGGAACGGATTGACGGCGTAGAAGTCGTTCGCGAACTGCTGCAGGCCGAACACCCCGCCGGTGATCGGCTCGGACCACTCGGACCGGTAGAACAGCCGCAGGATCTCGCCCGCCGAGATGGTGGCGATCGCGAGGTACTCGGCGCGCAACCGGAGGGTGGGCAGCCCCAACAGCAGCGCCAGCACCACGGAACAGGCGAGGCCGACGAACACCCCGGCGGCCAGCGACAGGCCGAACGTCGAGACGGAGACGGCGACGCCGTAGGCGCCCACCAGCATGAACGCGACCTGTCCGAAGTTGAGCAGGCCGGTGTAGCCGAAGTGCAGGTTGAGGCCGACGGCGGACAGCGCGTACACGGCCGCGATCGGCCCGATCCCGGCACGCAGCGCGTCGGAGAGGATGAGTTCCCAGTTCATGTCTACCGCCTAGCCCACTCGTTCCCGCCGGCCGAGGATCCCCTGCGGTCGCACCAGCAGGACGACGATGAGCGCGAGCAGGGCCCAGGCGTTCTGCAGGTCGATCGGGAACCAGAGGCTGGAGCCCTGCGCGACGATGCCGATGACGAAGCTGCCGGCCATCGCCCCGTACGCCGAGCCGAGTCCGCCGAGGATGATCCCGGCGATCATCAGCAGCAGCAGCCGGAAGCCCATGTCCCAGGTCACGATCTCGGCGAGTCCGAAGAAGACCCCGCCGAGCGCGGCCAGGCCACCACCCAGCAGCCACACGAACAGCACCACCCGCTGCACGTCGATGCCCGAGGCCTCGGCCAGGTCCCGGTCGGCCGAGACCGCGCGGATGGCCGTGCCGATGCGGGTCTTCTGCAACAGCAGGGCGAGTCCGACCAGCACGAGCACGGACAGCACCGTGATCGTGAGATCCCGGGGCGTGATGCCCACGGGGCCGAGGGTGAGGGGCTCCTGGAGGTCGTACTCCCGGTAGGAGCCCGGTCTACTCCCGAAGACCACGAGCGTGAGATGCCGAAGCAGCAGGGACAGTCCGATCGCAACGATGAACGCGTTGATCATCCCGGTGCCGCGTCTGCGCAGCGGACGCCACAGCCCGATCTCCGCGATCGCCCCGATGACCGCGCCGACCACGACGGCGATCGCGGCCGCGGCGACGATGTGCAGGCCGGGCCCCGCGGCGGCGACGTTGACGAAGAAGGCGACGACGGCGCCGAGGGTGACCAGTTCACCGTGCGCAAAGTTGATCAGATGCGTCGTGCCGAAGACGAGCGAGAGCCCGACGGCGGTGATCGCGATGATCGCTCCGAACTGGATGCCGTCGACGAGAGCCTGTGCCGCACGGGCGGGGAAGGTCGGGGGGCGGGGTACCCCGTCGCCCTGTGCCGCGGCGGTGGCCGGCGCCAGTGCTGTGAACGTGAGGACGAACGCGGGGACGAGGAGTCGGGATAGCCGCACTGCCACCTCACGCCGGTCGGGGTCGTGTTGGGCGGTCAAGTGTAAGCACAGTTACCTCGTCTGAGTGGCCCCGTACGTGATCGTTACCAGATGTAGTCATGACGGGCGTCACGGACGCCCGTGCGTCATACCTGACTCCTCCTTTTGTCTGCACCTGTAGTCCGTTCGGGGGGCTTCGAAGGAGTGGAATGTGATGGAGGAACGAACGTCGCCGGTGCTGAGCGCCCTCATCGCCGCGCACCGGGAACTCGCCGAGCTCATCGAGGCGCTGCGGGCGGGGCGGGTGTCGGTGACCCGGCAGCACGATCTGGCCGCGCGGCTCATCGAGGCGGGCGACCTGCTCGACGAGCACGCCGACCGGCAGGCCTCGGCGAGCAACGGGCACGCCGACGGCTTCGGCTTCCGGAACAGCGACGGTTAGAGATGCCGTGGCGGGCATGGGGAGGGTGGTGCGACGGTGCCTACTCCTCGCCCGGGGTGGTGCGGTAGGCTGCCTGGCGTGCCGGGAACAACCCGGTACCTCAGGGTGTTGCCCTGAACAGTCGCAAGTTTTGCGTGTTCGTGTTCGTTCACGTCCGCGGAAATCGGTTGCGGGCGTGTCGCTTGTCCTCGCGTAGCTGGAGTGGTGGCCGTTCGAACCTTGCGGCTGCCCGTGGCCGCCCCGTGCGGCGCACGAGAAACCACACTTCGAGCTCTACGGAGGTACCACATGACCCAGGGAACCGTGAAGTGGTTCAACAGCGAAAAGGGCTTCGGCTTCATCGCCCCCGATGAGGGCGACGGCGACGTCTTCGTGCACTACTCCGAGATCGAGGGCCGCGGCTTCCGCAGCCTCGACGACGGCCAGCGCGTCGCCTTCACGGTCGGCCAGGGCACCAAGGGCCCGCAGGCCACCGGCGTCCAGGCGCTCTGAGGCGAAGCCCGCTTCGACCCAGCCTGAGAAGGCCGTCCGCCACCGGGGATACCCGGCGGCGGACGGTCGTCCCCGGCGATCGGAGTCGCGGTGTCCGCGTGCCACGTGGCCGCCGAACCGTCGACACCCCACGACGAGGGACTGATCTTTCTTTTGACGACATTCATCTCCACCGAGTCCGACTCCTCCGCCGACGTGGCACCCGTGCGGTTCAGCCACACGACCAGCGAGGAACCGGTGGACTACTCTGAATTCGTGCCGCGGCAGCACGACAGGCCCGCGGGCCTGTGCACGCCCTTCAGCGCTCCGGCCGCGAACGTCGTCGCACCGAACGACGCCGAGCCGGCCCCGGCGCGCCCGCACCGCCGCACCAG
>NZ_KB912506.1:75890-80719 GCF_000383775.1 Saccharomonospora halophila 8 | reverse complement strand
CCTCCTGCGCTCCCGCGTCGGCACGGGTCGTCGTGGGGGCGGACTCCGCGGCCCGCGTGGTCGTCCCGGACCGCTCGGGCGCACCGGCGCTCTCGGCCCCGGCCAGACGGGCGGCCATGTAGGTGGAGGTGAACTCCACCGCGCTGCCCTCGATCAGGTGGACCACGGTCGGCTGCTCGCCGCCGGAGGCGAGTTCGTCCACCAGCTGGTCGGCACGGTCCCGGGCGGCGATGATCCCGGACGCCTCCGCGTCCAGTTCCCTGCCGAGACCGGACACGCGCACCGTCCAGTTCTCCTCCGTGCGCGCGTAGGTCGCGGTGACTGTCTGCACCCCTGTTCACCCCTCTCCGGACAGCGGCATCCGGCCGCGTGCGGCGACGTGGTTCGCTGCCTTTATGACGATGATTCAAGTTTGTGACGTCCGAGGCCGCGCGGCAACACGGCGCCGGAGAAAAGGCTACCCAGGGTGAGAACGATCTCAGAAACTCACCACTGTGGGTGAAAAAGGTGTGTCAGCGAGTCGATTGATCCTGCGCCAGGTGGCTGACGCCGCCCCACAGGAGGTCCATGGCGTAATCCGTGGCCACCTCGGGCGTGATCTCGTCGTCCTGCTCGCACCAGATGGCCAGCCGCTCGCAGCCGCCGACGACGAACTCGGCCGACGCCTGGGCCCGGGACGGGTCCGAGACGGCGAGATAGCCGCCCATCACGCCCGCGATCAGGTCCGTCTGCTGTCGCCGGGTCGCCTCCAGTTCGTCGGCGGCCGAGGTACCGGCCAGCGCCATCTCGTTGCGCAGCAGCGACCACGCCTGCCTGCGCCTGCGGACGAACCCGAAGAACGCCGCGAGTCCCCGGCGCAGTGCGTCCTCGGCGGTCGCGGCCCCGACGACGGCGCGTTCGGTGACCTCCCGCAACTCCCCGCGGGCGGACTGGATGCAGGCGAGCAGCAATCCCTCCTTGGAGTGGAAGTACTCGTACAGCATCGGTTTGGACACGCCCACCCGTTCGGCGATCTCGTCCATCGAGGCCGCGGCGTAGCCGAGCTCGGCGAAGACCTGCTCGGCCACCTCGACCATCTGCCGTTCCCGTTCGGCCCTGGGCACGCGTTTGCGGCGGGCGGGGGTCTTTGCACTCGCGCTCACGATCGCTATTCTACTTCCGGTAACCTACTGCCAGTAAGGTGAACTTCCGGTAACAGGGTCGCCGGGACCAGGCAGAGCGGCATGGAGGAAGCGACATGGGCACACGCACCGAGACCGGAGTGGTCGTCGTCGGAACCGGGTTCTCCGGACTCGGCATGGCGATCCAGCTCCGCAGGGACGGCCGCGACGACTTCGTCATCCTGGAGAAGGAGCACGAGGTCGGCGGCACCTGGCGGGACAACACCTACCCGGGCTGTGCCTGTGACATCCAGTCGCACATGTACTCGTACTCGTTCGAGCAGAATCCCGGGTGGTCGCGCTCGTTCTCCCCGCAGCCGGAGATCTTCGACTACATCCGCGGGGTGGCGGAGAAGTACGACCTCTACCGCCACATCCGGTTCGGGCGGGAGCTGACCGGCGCGCGGTGGGACACCGACGAGCACCGCTGGTACATCAGCACCGCCGCCGGCGAGGAGTTCGTCGCCCGGCACCTGGTCTGCGGGGTGGGGGCGTTGCACATCCCGCAGATCCCGCACCTGCCGGGCATCGAGAGGTTCGAGGGCACGACGTTCCATTCGGCGCAGTGGGACCACGACTACGACCTGCGCGGGAAGCGGGTCGCGGTGATCGGCACCGGGGCGAGCGCGGTGCAGTTCGTGCCCGAGATCGCCAAGGACGTCGAGCGGCTCACCCTCTTCCAGCGGACACCGCCGTGGATCATGCCGAAGCCGGACCGGCGCATGCCGGGCTGGGCGAAGCGGCTGTTCTCCCGGATTCCCGGCGTCCAGCGGGCGTACCGCGACCTGCTGTACTGGATGCTCGAACTGCGCGCGGTCGGGTTCAACGGTGATCCGCGGATCATGAAGTTCGCCCAGAAGATCGCCAAGCGCAACATCGACCGGCACGTCGACGATCCCGCCCTGCGGGCCAAGCTCACGCCCGACTACGTGATGGGCTGCAAGCGGGTGCTCATCTCGAACGACTACTACCCGGCCATGAACCGGGACAACGTCGACGTCGTCACCGACGGCGTCGCCGAGGTCCGCGCGAACAGCGTCGTGGACGCCGCGGGCGTCGAGCACGAGGTGGACGCCCTCATCTACGGCACCGGCTTCCACGTCACCGACGCCTTCGACGATCTCGACATCATCGGTGCGCAGGGGACCAACCTCGGCAAGCAGTGGGCCGAGGAGGGCATGCAGACCCACCTCGGCATGACCGTCACGGGATACCCGAACCTGTACTTTCTGCTCGGCCCGAACACCGGGCTGGGTCACAACTCGGTCGTGTTCATGATCGAGCAGCAGGTGCGTTACATCGCCGAGGCGATCCGGTGGGTCGAGGCCGAGGGCGCCGAGGCGATCGAGGTGCGACCGGAGGCGCAGGCGCGGTTCAACGCCGAGATCCAGCGCAAACTGTCCAAGGGTGTCTGGACGCGCGGTGGCTGCACGAGCTGGTACCTCGACAGCCAGGGCGTGAACCGCACCATCTGGCCCGGCTTCACCTGGCGGTACTGGCTCAGGACCCGCACGCTCGATCCGCGTGACTTCCGCCTGCACGGGCGGTCTGCGGCGCCGGAGTGGACAGCCGCCGCAGGCGGGTGACCAGCTCCTCGGTGCCGAGTTCGCACAACGCCGCGAGCTGCTCCAGGGTGGTGCGGTCGAACTGCACCTCGGCCGCACCCCCTTCGGCGAGCCGCCCGCGCGCCCAGCGGCGCAGCGGCAGCAGCTCGGGCTGGTCGTCGGCGACCACGTCGTCGAGGTGCACCTTCAGTCTGCCCTGGTGCTCGGCGAACAACCGGCGGTGCACCCGCGCCAGCAGGTCCTGCGGGAGCTCCTCCATGGCCAGGCAGAGCTCGGCCAGCCGCACCACCGAGCACTGCCGTGTCCCGAGCTCGTAGGTGGCCAGGGTCTGCAGCGAGATCCCACTCTGCAGCCGTTCGTTGAGTTCCTTCCGGGTCCAGCCCCTGGCCGTTCTGAGCTTGCGCAACTCCTCACCCAACACCTGTTGATATCTGTCCGTCTCGATCAGCACTGGCCAACCCCTGCCCGTCACCATCTACCGGTTTCCTACAGGGGAGGAATGCGTCGACGGCCGTGTCCTTACGCGCGAGCGCGAAAAACTCCGCCGAATCGGAGAACATGACCCGATTGGAGTAGTGGCGGCGGTCAGTTGACGCAGACCACCTTGTCCGCGGTGATCGGTGGCTCGCTCGGGTCACTCGGTTGCTGTCGTTGTGCGGGACGCCCTTGCACCCCGCCCGCCGCGGCCGGGGCACCACCGCCCGCGGCGGGCGGGGTGGAGCTGCCGTGGGAGTTGTAGTCGGGCGCCAGCAGCACGCGGACGTGGCCGGACGGGACGTCGGCCCCGGTCTCCACCGCCAGACCGCCGAGAGCGTCGGCGACCGCCCGGCCGGACGCCTTCTCGTCCGGTGCCGTCCGGACCACGCTGGCCTGCCTCGGTGCCTCGTTGGCCACCTCGCCGGGGACGAAACCCTGTTGGGCCAGCTCGTCCGACACCCGGCCCGCGAGGCCGGTGATATCCGACGTGTTGTAGACGTCGACCGTGATCTCCTCCGGCGGCGGGGCCTGCGTCGCCGCCTCGCCGCCGGTCTCCCCGCTCGCCTCGGCGAGGAACGCCCGGACCTCGGCCGGGTCCACCCGGACGGCGAGCCCGTCGGTGGCGGTCTCGTACTCCGGATTCACGATCGGGATGGTCTGGAACTCGATCCGCCCGCCGGTGAGCCCGCGCATCTGCTGCGCGAACGACAGGATGTCCCAGCCCTCGTTGACCACCACGGACTTGTTGATGGCCTCGACCAGAGCGTTCAGCTTGGCCGGGTCGGCCAGCGTCCCGGCGGAGAGCACCTTGCGCGCGAGCCCGGCCATGAACACCTGCTGCCGGACGACGCGGTCGAGGTCTCCCCGCAGCAGGCCGTGCCGCTGCCGGACGAAGGCGAGCGCGTCGAGACCCTCGATGGTCTGCCTGCCCGCCTCGAAATCGGCGCCCGATGCGGGGTCCTCCACGGCCTCGTTCAGGCAGACCTCGACCCCGCCGACCGCCTTGGTGATGTCGTAGAAACCCAGCAGGTTGATCGAGGCGTAGTTGTCGATCGTGGTGCCGGTGAGGGTCTCCACCGTGTTCACCAGGGTCCGGGCGCCCTCCTGGTTGCTGCGCACCTCGAGTTCCCGTTCGTCGGTGACCCCCTCGGCGACGAGGTCCTCGCGCGCGGCCAGCTTCCCCCTGGCGTACGCCGAATTGATCTTGTGTTTGCCGAATCCGGGGATGGTGACGTACGAGTCGCGCGGCAGCGACACGGCCATGGCCTCGCTGCCGTCGTTGGGCACCCGGACGAAGATCAGGGTGTCGGTGTTCAACGCGCCGTCGGCGACACCGGCGTTCAGCTTGGCCAGCATGTCCTCCGGAAGCGGGTTGCCCTGGGCGTCGGTGCGGCTGTCCATCCCGACGAGGAGGATGTCCCGGTAGCCGTCCGCGGGCAGGTCGCCGGCGTCCGGGCCGATGACGTCGGCCGTCGTCATCCCGCTGAGCATGCCGTGCATCACCGCCCACGCGTAGCCGGTGACGCTCAGCACCAGTGCGGACACGAGGGCGAGACTGACGTGGGCGAGCCGCCGCCCGCCGGCCCCCCGTCCCCGGTCCGGGCGGGACGGGCGGGACGGGCGGGAC
>NZ_KB912506.1:68597-75790 GCF_000383775.1 Saccharomonospora halophila 8 | reverse complement strand
GCCGGTGTCGCCGTGCGGGAGCGGCCCGCCCCGGGCGGACTCCCCGGTCACGACGCCCGTGCCCACCACGTCCGAAGCGTGGTCGCGGGCTCGCCCGCGGTGCGGACCCGGCGGCACTCGCTCGTCCTCCCGCGTGTGTCGGTGTCCGGAGACGTGTGGTCCGGACGATATCCGTCCACCGGGTGAACCACCGGACCGGACGCCATGATCCCACCTCCGGGAAAGCTTTCCGCCGGTGTCCCACCCGGAGGAGCGACCCCGGTCCTGGGGGCCACCGGGCAGCGAGACCACGGTCCGTCCTGACGTCTGGTCTGGGCGAGGGATATCTTCGTGCGTGCCGGAACACCCGGGGCGTACCGGTCACGGACCGTGTCTCCCCCGGGTGTGGGTTCGCGAGCGGGATCGTGGGAGGTGTGCCGTGGCGGGGCGGGACTTCTGATCGCCGGGGATCGTGCGGTCATCGTTCACACAGTCGTCGGTGCTCGTCGGGGCGCCCGACCGGGAAGGAGGTGAGTGTCGGTGTCCGGTCGTGACTTCTGACCGTCGGTGAATACCTTGTCGCGGGCGGGTTCACGCCGTGCCGGTACGGCACTATCAGGTGGTCCCGCCGCCCGGGGATGTCGCGGCCGCCGCACGTGTCGTGGTGCGCAGCGCCGCCGTGTGTGCTCCGCACCGTGCCGCCGTGTGTGCTCCGCACCGTGCCGCCGTGTGTGCTCCGCACCGTGCCGCACCGTGCCGCTCCGAGCTGTACCGCCGCGAGCCGCGCTGCTCCGAGCCGTCCCGAGCCGTCCCGAGCCGTGCCGTCCCGGACCGACCGTCCGGCCTGTTCGGCCGCGAGGTACGTCCGGCCGATCAGTACTCACTCGTTCGGCGCAGGGTGGCGGCCGTTCGTCGCGAGCCGGTACGCACCGTGCGTATCGTGCCCGACACTGGAGCTAGCCGGCTACACCGACGTGACGAGTGGGCGGCAGCCCGCGGTGGGGAGACGACAGGGATGGACGGACAACTCGGCGGCAGGGCCGTGGTGGTGACCGGGGCCGGGCGTGGCCTGGGGGAGGCGTTCGCCACGCACGCGGCCAGGGCGGGTGCGGCGGTCGTGGTCAACGACGTCGACGCCGGACTGGCCGAGCGCACGGCGGCGAACATCACGGTGCACGGCGGCACGGCGGTCGCCAGTGGACACAGTGTGGCCGATCCCGCGCAGGCGCGGGCGATCGTGGAGCTGTGCGTGTCCGAGTTCGGCGCGGTCGACGGTCTGGTGAACAACGCGGGGGTCAACTACGAGGCTCTGCCGTGGGCCGACGACGCCGCCCGGGTGCGCGAGCTGGTCGAGACGAACGTGCTCGGCGTCCTCTACGTGGGCATGGCCGCGGCCGAGCAAATGGTCGAGCGGGAGCGGGGCGGCTCGATCGTCAACATCGCCTCCGGGGCGCTGCTGGGGCAGCGCAAGCTGGGTGCGTACGCGGCGAGCAAGGGGGCGGTCGCCTCGTTGACCTACTCGTGGGCACTGGACATGGAGGAGGTCGGTGTCCGGGTCAACGCCGTGTGCCCGCTGGCCCACACCCGCATGGTGTGGAAGTCGGAACGCAGTCTGCGCAACTGTCCACCCGAACGGACGCCCTCCCGCGTCGCCCCGTTGGTGACCTACCTGCTCGCCGACGCCTCCGCGGGAATCACGGGACAGTTGCTCCGCTGCGACGGTTCGGACCTGCACGTGCTGGCCCAACCCGCGTTCAAGGAGCCGATCCTGCGCCGTCCCGAGTGGGACTCGGACAGCGTTCGGCAGGCCTTCGACGAGGTGTTCGCCGCCCACCTGGAGCCCTACGGCCTGGAGAAGCGCGTCCCGGAGCCTCTGCGCGGATGGACCCGCTCCGCCTGACGCGGGTGTGCCGTGAAGGACCCCTTCGCTGCATGTGGTGCCGTGAAGGACCCCTTCCCCGCGTCAGATGCAGGGAAGGAGTCCTTCACGGCACGACGCCGGGTGCTCAGCTCTGGTACAGGGACTCGATCTCGGTGTCGTAGCGGTTGGTGATGACCCGGCGCTTGAGCTTCAGGGTGGGGGTCAGCTCGCCGCTGTCCGGGGACCACGCCTCGGACAGCAGGTGGTAGCGCTTGATCTGCTCGACGCGGGCGAGCCGGTCGTTGGCCGCGGCCACGGCACGGTCGATCTCCGCGCGGATCTCCGGGTGCTCGGCCAGTGCGGCCACGTCCCCGGCCTCGATGCCGCGGGACGAGGCCCACGCCGGGGCGATCTCGTCGTCCAGCACGATCAGTGCCGTGATGTAGGGCCGGTCGTCCCCGATCGCGATCGTCTGTCCGATGAGCGGGTGCTCCTTGAGCAGACCCTCGATGCGGGTGGGGGCGATGTTCTTGCCCCCCGCCGTGATGATCAGTTCCTTCTTCCGGTCGGTGACGCTGACGAACCCGTCCTCGTCGATCGTGCCGATGTCCCCGGTGGAGAACCAGCCGTGGGCATCGGTGGCGGGTTCGATCGAACCGTCCTCCTGGAGGTAGCCGGGGAACACGATCGGCCCGCGCACCAGCAGCTCGCCGTCGTCGGCCACCGCCACCTCGACGTCGGCGAGTGGACGGCCCACCGTGCCGGCCCGGAAGGCGGAGGCGGTGTTCGCGGTCACCGCACCCGTCGTCTCCGACAGGCCCCAGACCTCCTGGATCTCGATGCCGAGGCCGGCGATGAAATACAGCACCTCCGTCGGCAGGGCGGCGGCGCCGCTCGCGGCCAGGAACAGCCGGTCGAGGCCGAGCATCTGCCGGATCGGGGCGAGCACGTTCTCGTCCGTCTCGGCGATCCGCCGGGCGAGGTCGGCGGGTACCTCCTTGCCGGCGCTGCGCAGCTTGTAGCCCTCCTGGAGCAGTTCGTTGGCCGCGAGCAGTTCCTCCCGGCGCTGCTCGTCCACGCCCGCGAGCATGTTCTTCATGCCCGCGACCATCTTCTCCCACACGCGTGGCACGCCGAAGAACGAGTCCGGCCGCACCGTGCCCAGGGCTCCGACCACCCCGCCGGCGTCCGCGAGCGTGTGGACGTGGCCCGCGTGCACGATCGGCATGTAGATCGAGAGCACCCGCTCGGCGACGTGGGCGAGCGGCAGGTAGGCGATGTTCGACATGTGCATCGGCGCGTCATGTAATTGGCGAACTGCCAACGCCTCGTGAATCGTGTTGCGGTGCGACAACACCACGCCCTTGGGTGCGCCCGTGGTCCCCGAGGTGTAGATCATGCACAGCGGGTCGTCGGTCTTGATTTCGTCGGTCAGCCGCTCGAAAGCGTCCGGATTGCTCCGGTGCAGCTCGGCCCCGCGCTCGCGGACCCGCTCGGCGCTGACGAACCGTTCGTCACCGGCGGGGATCGCGTCGGCGTCCATCATGACGATGTGTTCGAGGTTCGGCAGATCGTCGAGCACCGGGCGCCAGCGCTCCAGCTCCTCCGCACCGGCGAGGACGGCGACGGGGGCCGCGCTGTGGTTGACGACGTAGCGGATCTGGTCGCTGCTCAACGTCGAGTACGCGGTACACGAGATCACCGCGAGATTCGCGGCGGCCAGGTCGGCGATGACGTGTTCGGGGCGGCTGGGCGCCATGATGATCATGCGCTGGCCCGCGCGCAGGCCCAGATCGGCCAGACCGCGGGCGAACGCGGCGATCTCCTCGCGGAGTTCGCCCCACGAGAGGGTGGGCCGGTCCGCGTCGTCCAGCGAACTCAGGGCGGGCAGATCCGCGAACTCGGCCGCGTTCCGCCGCAGCAGCTTGGCCACGGTCTGTCCCTCGACCTGGTTCGCGACGGATGGCTGGATGGTCAACGCTGTCCTCCTCGATCCGGGCGTAGATCCACACCATAGGTAATGCGGGTCACGTTGAGGAGAGGGGAGGCCGGACCGCAACACACGCGGCGGGCGTGAATCGGTTCACCGGGGATCGACGGAGCCGGGCGGCGCGGGCCGTGTCGGTCGCGGTGCGACCGGGTAGGTGACGGGTATGAGCGGCGACACCGAACGCACGGTCGGGCGGCTGATGGACGTGGCGGGCCGGACCTACGCCGACGAGGCCGGGATCCGGCTCACCGACAGTCCCGCGAGCCTGTACCGGTTGTTGGTGCTGTCGGTCCTGATGTCCGCCCGGATCAAGGCCGACATCGCGGTGGCGGCGGCGCGGGAACTGTACCGCGCGGGGTTCGGCACCGCCCACCGGATGCGCGAATCCTCCTGGCAGGACCGGGTGGACGCGCTGGGCCGGGGACACTACGTGCGCTACGACGAGAGCACGGCGAGCACCCTCGGCGAGGGTGCCGCGCTGATCGACGACGAGTACGGCGGCGACCTCCGCCGCATGGCCCGCCGCGCGGACGGCGACCCTGGCAGGCTGCGGCGATCGCTGTGCGAGGTGCCCGGCATCGGCGCCGTCGGCGCGGACATCTTCTGTCGGGAGGCCCAGCGGGTCTGGCCGTGGCTGCGTCCGTACCTGGACAAGAAGGCCAGGGAGGGGGCCGAGCGGATCGGGCTGCCCCGGGACGCGGCGACCCTGGCCGGGCTGGTCCCCGACGACGACCTGGCCCGGTTCTCCGCGGCCCTGGTGCGGGTGCGGCTCGACCGCACACTCGCGGACGAGGTGACGGCGAGCCCCGCACGGGCGTGAGCGCCACGATCGTCCCGCGCGGTGTGGACTTCGCGCGTCCCGCGGGTATCCGGCATCATGTCCGAGCTGCTGACCGGTGACTTCTACTCCTTCGAGGAACTGCTCGACACCGACGAGCGGGCCGTCCTGCACCGGGTGCGGGAGTTCCTCCGTTCCGAGGTGGCCCCGATCGCCAACGAGTACTGGGCCCGCGCGGAGTTCCCGACCGAGCTGGTGAAGAGCTACGCGGAGCTGGGCATCGCGGGTCGTGCCTATCCCGACGTGCGGGGCCCGAAGCCGACCAGTCTGCTGAGCGGTTTCCTCGCCCTGGAGATGGCGCACACCGACGCGTCAATGGCGACGTTCTTCGGGGTGCACAGCGGGCTCGCGATGGGCAGCATCGCCGACTGTGGGGACGCGGCGCAACGGGCGCGGTGGCTGCCCCCGATGAGCCGGATGGAACTCCTCGGGGCGTTCGCGCTGACCGAACCGGAGGGCGGTTCCGACGTCGCGGGTGGGTTGCGGACCACGGCGCACCGGTCCGGCGACGACGAGTGGGTGATCCACGGGCGCAAACGCTGGATCGGCAACGCCACCTTCGCCGATCTCCTGGTCGTCTGGGCCCGGGACGTCGACGACGGGCAGGTCAAGGGATTCGTGGTGGAGCGGGACACCCCCGGGCTCACGGCCACGAAGATCGAGAACAAGATCGCGCTCCGGTCGGTGCAGAACGCCGACGTCGTGCTGGACGGGTGCCGGGTCCCCGAGGCGAACCGGCTGCAGGGCGCGCGCTCGTTCCGGGACACGGCACGGATCCTGCGGGCCACCCGCAGCGGCGTGGCGTGGCAGGCGGTCGGCGTGATGCTGGCCGCGTACGAGATCGCCCTGCGTTACGCGGGCGAGCGGGAACAGTTCGGCAGGCCGATCGCGGCGTTCCAGCTCGTGCAGGACCTGCTGGTGCGGATCCTCGGCAATGTCACGTCGTCGTTCGGCATGGTCGTGCGCCTGGCGCAGCTGCAGGACGCGGGCACCTACCGGGACGAGCACTCGGCCCTGGCCAAGGCCCACTGCACCAGCCGGATGCGCGAGGTCGTCGGGTGGGCGCGTGAGCTGCTGGCGGGCAACGGCATCGTGCTCGACCACGACATCGGGCGGTTCGTCGCGGACGCCGAGGCGCTCTATTCGTACGAGGGGACTCGCGAGATCAACAGTCTCGTGGTCGGGCGGGCGATCACCGGACACGGGGCGTTCGTGTGATCCGGCGCCCTCCGCCTCCGGTGCCGGGGGCCGACCGGGGAATCGATGTGTTGCCGACCTCGTGGGTGACCAGGGGTTCAAGCTGTTCACCAGCATGTCCACACTCGGCGCGTTCGCGCTGCTGGTGGAGGCCCCGGCACGCCACACCCGAACTCCGGGACGCGCCGGGTGGCTGGTCAGCCGGTTCCGTCCCGAAGAGGGGCGTTCCGCAGGTGGGCACTGACCGGCACCACCATCGGGGTGCCCGCGACCGGGTCGGTCAGCACCTTGGCGTCGAGGCCGAACGTGTCCGCCAGCAGCTGCTCGGTGAGCACCTCGCCGGGTGCGCCCCGGGCCACCACCCGCCCGTCGTCCATGGCCACCAGGGTGTCCGCGTAGCGGGCGGCGAGGTTGAGGTCGTGCAGCACCATCACCACCGTGGTGCCGCGCTCGGCGTGCAGGCCATGGACGAGGTCGAGCACGTCCACCTGGTGCGCGAGGTCCAGGTAGGTGATCGGCTCGTCGAGCAGCAACAGCGCGGTGTCCTGGGCCAGGGTCATCGAGATCCACGCCCGTTGCCGCTGGCCGCCGGAGAGCTCGTCCACCACCCGGTCCGCGTGGGCGTCCATCCCGGTCAGCGCCAGCGCGTGCCCGACGGCCCGCTCGTCGTCGGCGGACCACTGCCGGTGCCAGCTCTGGTGCGGGTGCCGGCCCCGGGACACCAGATCGCCGACGGTGAGCCCCTCCGGTGCGAGCGGGGACTGCGGCAACAGCCCGACCGTCCGGGCGACGTCGCGGGTGGGGCGTTTGTCGATGCGCTTGCCGTCCAGCAGCACGGCGCCGGCACGCGGGCGCAACAGCCGTCCCAGCGCGCGCAGCAGTGTGGACTTGCCGCACCCGTTGGGGCCGATCACGACGGTGACGGAGCCGTCCTCGACGGCGAGGTCGAGCCCGTTGACGACGAGTCGTTCGCCGTAGCCGAGCCGGAGCTGGTCGGCCCGTAGTCTGGACCGCGTCACGTGCGTCCCTCCTGTCTTCCGTCGGTCCCGGAGGCATCCGGGGTCTGTGCGCCGCTCACCGTCGGCGGCTCCGGGCGAGCAGGTAGAGCAGATACGGCGCGCCGAGAATCGCCGTGAGCACCCCGACCGGGACACTCGGTGCGAGCACCCGGACGACGAGGTCGGCGCCCACGGTCAGCAGGGCGCCCAGGACCAGGGAGCCGGCGAGCGGGGGTTGGGCCGTCCGGGCCAGGCGCAGGGCGATCTGTGGGGTGGCCAGCGCCACGAACGAGATCGGACCGGCCGCGGCGGTGGCCACCGCCGCGAGGG
>NZ_KB912506.1:66547-68497 GCF_000383775.1 Saccharomonospora halophila 8 | reverse complement strand
GCGGCCGGGCGGGGCCCCCGCCGCGGCGTCGCTCCCGCGGGTGAGCGTCGTGGCCATCTCACATCCCTGTCAGGTGTGTTCCGGACCTCTTTTGCCGCACGGTCCGGTCGGCTAGAGTCCGCGTTCGTTAGGAGAGCCTAACCGAATCCGAAGGGTGATCAATGAGCCGCCTGTCCCGCCCGCGCCGCCGTGCCGTCGTGGCCGCCGCCGTCGCCTGCCTGGGGTTGACCGCGTGTTCGCCGCAGGGCGAGCAGCCCGCCGGGGACACCGGCGACCAGGGTGCCTTCCCCCGCACGATCGAGCACGCGATGGGGGAGACCACGATCGAGGAGCGTCCGACGACGGTGGTGGCGCTGGACTCCAGCTTCGCCGACGCCGCCGCCGCACTGGAGACCGAGGTGGTGGCCTACACGCGGTATCCCACCTCCGACTCCGTTCCGGAGTATCTCGGTGACGATGCCCGGTACGTCGAGGGTGGACGGGAGGTCGGCGAGCTGGCCACCCCGGACATCGAGGCGCTCTACGAGATCGACGCGGATCTGATCGTCTCGGCGAAGGTGCGGCACGAGAGCATCTACGACCAGCTCCCCCCGGATGTCCCCGCGGTGTTCTCCGAGACCACCGGCGCGACGTGGAAGGACAACATCCGGCTGCTGGCCAAGGCGCTCGGCAAGGAGGAACTGGCCGAGCAGAAGATCGACGCCTATGAGCGCCGGGCCGCCGAGATCGGGGACGCGATCCGGGAGAAGACCGGCGGCACCCCGACGTACTCGCTGGTGCGCTTCGTCGAGGGTGAGCAGACGGTGCGGCTGTACACGACGAACTCGTTCGGCGGCATCGTCCTCTCCGACGTGGGTCTGGCCCGGCCGGAGGGGCAGCCCGACTCGGACTCGGAGATCCTGGTGGAGGTGAGCCAGGAGGAGATCGGCAAGCTGGACGCCGACCGGATCTTCGTGTCCACCTACGAGGACGACACCACCGAGGCGACCAGCCCGAAGGAGGATTTCCAGGGCAATCCGCTCTGGGGCACGCTGGAGGGCACGATCAGCGAGGTCCCGGACAAGACCTGGTACGTGTCGGTGAGCCTGCAGGGCGCGCACGCCATGCTCGATGACCTCGCCGAGCAGTTCGGGGTCGACCCGGCCCGCGCCTGAGTCGCCCGCCCTCCCCGTCCGGTCCGCGGCGTACGCCGGGTCGGTGCGTCCGCGCCGTCCGGGCCCCTCCGCCGCTCTACCATCCGCGGAGCCCGCGGACCGGACGGGAGAAGGCATGGTGAGTGACGAGGGCACGGTGATCGGCGGCCGGTACCGGCTGCTCACGCCGGTCGGCCGGGGTGCCACGAGCGTGGTGTGGCGGGCCCGCGACGAACGGCTCGACCGGATCGTGGCCGTCAAGGAGCTGTCGATCGACCCGGCCGACGACCCGGCGGCCGGGCGGGTGCTCCGTCGTGCGCAGGCCGAAGCCCGGGTCGCGGCGCGGCTGGACCATCCGCACGCCGTCATGGTGCATGACGTTCTCCCCCGGGACGGGACCGCGTTCCTGGTCATGGAGTACGTGGCGGGGGAGAGCCTCGCGGCGTCGCTCGCCCGGCGGGGGACGTTGCCCGCACCGGAGGTCGCCGCGATCGGGGCGGCGCTGGCGGGGGCGCTGACCGCCGCCCACGACGAGGGCATCCTGCACCGCGACGTCAAGCCGGGAAACGTGCTCGTCACCGCGGACGGCTCCGTCACGCTCGTCGACTTCGGTATCTCCCGGATCGTGGGGGAGGCCACCGGCACCGGGGCCGGCCTCGTCGCGGGGACCCCCGCCTATCTGGCCCCCGAGGTGGCGGCCGGGGAGACGGCCGGCCCGGCCGCCGACGTGTTCTCCCTCGGGGCCACCCTGCTCACCGCACTGGAGGGCACCCCGCCGTTCGGCGACGCCGACGACCCGGTCGCCCTGCTGGCGCGG
>NZ_KB912506.1:59407-66447 GCF_000383775.1 Saccharomonospora halophila 8 | reverse complement strand
GCTGCCGCTACCCCGGCGGGTGCCCGGGCTCCCCCGCGGGAGGGTGGCCGCGGGACTGGGCGCGGTGACGCTGGTCACCGTCGGAGTCGTCCTCGGTGCGGTGCTGTCGGGAACCGGCGGCGGCGAGGACGGCGGTCGGGACGCCGACGCGGCCGGATCCCCGAATTCCCCGGGTGGGGCCGCACCCTCGTCCCCCACCGCGTCCTCCGGCGGCACGGACACCTCCGACCGGTCCGCGCCGGGCTGCACGGCGCGGACCGGGTGGTCAACTCCTGGCCGGGCGGGTACCAGGCGGAGGTCACCGTGCGGACCTCGGGACAGGCGCCGCTGTCGGGCTGGACCGTGCGTTGGACGCCCCCACCCGGCCACGGGATCGCCCAGGTGTGGAACGGCGCCCTGGCCCGGAACGGCGCGGAGGTCGTGGTGCGCGACGCGGGATGGAACGCCGTGGTTCAGCCGGGGCGGACCGCGGACTTCGGTTTCCTCGTCCGCACGCCCGACCGCACCGCGCCGCCCCCCGAGAGCCCGGACGGGTTGACGTGTGAGTAGGTCGTGCGGTCGGGGGACGACGAACCCGGAGGATGCGCCCTGACGGAGTCCGATCGGGAGGACGCCGGGGCCGCCCGGGCCTGCGGATTCGCCGCGCTCGGCCGCGAGCCCTGACCCGGAGTCCCGAACCGGGCTCCGCTCACCGCCGGGTGCGCGCCGCATCTCTCGGCAGCACCCGGTCCAGGTGGGACCGCAGGACCCTGTCGGCGGCCCCGACGTCGTGCAACCCGACGAGCACGCTCGTGCCGAGCCCGTGGGCCAGCGACACCAGGTGGGTCGCCTCCTCCGCGGGATCCAGGGTCCCGGGCATCTCGCCCCGCGCGCCGGCCGTGCGCAGAAGGTCGGTGAGCTGGCGCTCCAGACGGTGCGGGCCCGCCACGAACGGCCGCGCGGCGAGGTCCGCGTCCGTCATCGCGAGCACCGCGTAGGACGTCCACACGAGGTGGAACACGCGGCTCTCGTCGTCGGTGGGGAGCGCCTCGGCGAGGAACTGTTCCACCACGTCCCGGGTCGAGTGCTCCGCGGGGAGTGCGGCCATCCGCTCGGCCCAACGGCGGTGGCTGCGTTGTTCGAGTGTCTCCAGTGCGGAGTGCAGGAGCGCACCCTTCGTGGCGAAGTAGTACTGCACGAGCCGCAGGGAGACCCCCGCCTCGGTCGCGACCGCACGCATCGTCACGGCGGGCAGTCCGGCCCGGCCCGCGAGGCGCAGCAGGGCCTCGAGGATCTGGCTGCGCCGCTGTGCGTGGTCGACGACTCTCGGCACCGGTGACTCCTTCCGCCGGTTATGATACAAGCGTATTTGATACGTTTGTATCAGGAAGGCTGGCCTTGATCATCCTCATCCTGGCGTGCGCGGCACAGTTCATGGTGGTGCTCGATGTCTCGATCGTGAACGTGGCCCTGCCGTCCGTGGAGGCGGAACTGGGGCTCTCCGGAGCGGAGGCGCAGTGGGTGGTCAACGCCTACACGCTGGTGTTCGCCGGACTGTTGCTGCCCGGTGGGCGGATGGCCGACGTGTACGGCCGGGGATGGGTGTTCTCCGCGGGCGCGGTGCTGTTCTCGGCGGCGAGCCTGCTCGGTGGGACGGCGTCGTCGGACACCACGCTCGTGATCGCCCGAGCCGTGCAGGGACTCGGGGCGGCGTTGCTGTCCCCGGCGACGCTGACCCTGCTGACGACGACGTTCGGCGAGGGCGATCCCCGGCGGACACGGGCGTTGGCGGTCTGGGCGGCGGTGGGCATGGCGGGCGGCACCGCGGGCAACCTCCTCGGCGGGGCGCTCACCGAGTTCCTGTCGTGGCGCTGGACACTTCTGATCAACGTGCCACTCGGTGTCGTGGCGGTCGGCGCGGCGCTGTGGAAGCTGCCCACCGACCGGCGCGGCGGACCCCGGCCGTCACTCGGCCTTCCCGGCGCTGTGCTGGCCACCTCGGGCCTGGCGACGCTGACACTCGGGATCGTGCGTGCCGGTGCGGACGGGGCTTTCGCGGGGGCCGCGGCGCCGCTGATGGTGACCGGTACGGGGCTGCTCGTGCTGTTCGCGCTCGGGGAGCGCAACCTGGCCCGGAACCCGCTGGTGCCCGCACGGGTTCTGCGTGCGGGGTCCGTCGCGCGCGGCAACGTCGTCCTGCTGTTCGCGGGCGCCTGCCTCATCCCGATGTGGTTCTTCCTGTCGTTCTCGATGCAGGAGGTACTCGGCTTGGGGCCGTTGGCCACGGGACTCGGCTTCCTGCCGCACACGCTGCTCGCGATCGCCGTCGGGGTCGTGCTCACCCCGCGGCTGATGCGACGGACGGACGCGCGCACGCTGGTGGTGGTCGGTGCGTTGCTCGCGGCGACGGGATTGTTGTGGCAGAGCCTGCTCGAACCCGGTAGCGGCTACGTCGCGGGGATACTCGGCCCCGCCGTACTGATCGCGACGGGATCCGGTCTGCTCAACACGCCGGCCACGACACTGGTCACCGCGGATGTCCCCACCGCCGACGCCGGTGCCGCGTCCGGTCTGATGAACACGACGAAACAGCTGGGTGGTGCGCTCGGTCTGGCCGTGCTGGTGGCCGTGGCGGGGCTGCCCTCGCGGGACGGGGACGGTGCGGGCCGAGCCGCGGTGAAGTCGGTGTCCGCGAGCCCGCACGGCACGGCTTTCGTGCTCATGGCGGGCGTACTGGTGGTCGCGGCGGTGTGCGCGGCGTCGCTGCCCCGGGACGGGGCGGGCCGCCCGCTCAGCGGTTGACGTCCGGAACGGCGAGGTGACCCACCGTCGTCCGGGGCGCCGAGTAGGAGGCCGCCCGGCGGGGTAGCCGCGTCCGGTGAGTGACACGGACGACGAGACTCCCCGGACCGAGCACCCCGCGGAAAACACCCCGGACCGGGAAGGCGACGGCGACGGGGAACGCCCGAGGGTCAGGGTCGGGCTCATCTCCGACCCGGGTCTGCCCACCGACTTCCTCGGCCCGCTGGCCGATGAGCTCGCCGGCGACCTGCGGACTCACATCACGGGAGACTTCGACTGGGAGGTCGAGCACCACAGCCAGCCGCTGGTGCTGGACACCACCGGCAACGTGCCGATCGTCCGGCTGGCCGACCGGATCCTGCCCTCGCGTGGGTGGGATCTCGTGGTGTTCCTGACCGATCTGCCCCGGCGCCTGGGGACCACCCCGGTGGTCGCGGACCTGAGTATCGGACACAGCACCGCGCTGATCTCCATGCCCGCGATCGGCGGGGTCGGGATCAGCAAGCGGTTGCGCGACACGTTGATCTACCTGGTCGGCGAACTGGGACGTGCCCGCACGTCGTCCGGGGGTGGCGAGTGGATGCGGCACCGTGCGGGCGGCAGGTTCACCCCGGTGCGCTGGACCGACAATCCGGCCGAGGAGATCGAGGCCGCTCTCGCCCTGACCGGCTGGCGGGGACGGGCACGGCTGCTGTCCGGGATGGTGCGGGACAACCGGCCGTGGCGGTTGGTTCCGGAGCTGTCCACGGCCCTGGCCGCCGGGTTCGCCGTGGCGGCGTTCGGCATCTTCTACAGCAGTATCTGGACCCTGGCGGACTCGCTGAGCCCGATACGTCACCTGGTGATCAACATTCTCGCCGTGGTGGCGATGGTGGCCTGGCTCATCTACTACAACAATCTCTGGCAGCCCCGGGAGGAGCTGCGGGAGAAGGCCTGGCTCTACAACGCCGCGACCGTGCTCACGCTTTCCCTCGGTGTCCTGGCGGCGTACGTGACGCTGTTCGTCGTCACGCTCGTGGGCGCGTTCGTGGTGATCGAGCCGAACTACCTCGGGAGCACTCTCGGGCATCCGGCGAATACGGGCAGCTATCTCATTCTCGCCTGGCTGTCCACCTCGATGGGCACGGTCGCCGGTGCGGTCGGTTCCAGTCTGGAGAGCGAGCAGGCGGTCCACCGCGCGACCTACAGCAAACGCGAGCGCGAACGCCGGGAGAGTGAGCAGCAGCAGGAACAGGAACGGCAGGAACAGGAACGGCAGGAACAGGAACGACAGGAACAGGAACGGCAGGAGCAACAACAGCAGGAGGAGAAGGAGCATCGGCAGGAGGGGGAACAGCAGGAGGAACAGGACCGGGGAGACCGGGAGATCCGGGAGCAACGAGACCGGGAGGAACGGGAGCAGCAGAAGGAGTCCGAACAGCAGGGGGAACGGGACCCGGGGGTCCGTACGGCGCACCGGGAACAGGACCGGGAGGAGAATGGCCGGTGACGGCCGGAGCGACGGCACCACCGGGCGATGAGCGCGACTCCCCGCGCCGGGGATCCCGGGGTTGCGGTCCGGGTCGTCCCTGATGCGCGGCGGGGGCCGCACCGCCGACACTGGGGACATGACGACGACCGGCGTGCGGAGATCACGCGACGACAGGATGATCGGCGGAGTCTGTGCGGGCCTCGCCCGCCGCTTCGACATGCGCCCGCGGACCATGCGCCTGCTGTTCGTGCTCTCCTGTCTGCTTCCCGGGCCGCAGTTCGTGCTCTACCTGGTGCTCTGGATCGTGCTGCCGGAGGACTGACCGGGCCCCGGCCGACGTGCCGAGCCGATTACGACTTGCGGATCCGGCGGTGGACGGTTCAGCATCCACCGCCGACCACACCGGTGACCGGAGCAGGGAAAGGGCGGCGGTCCCACGGGCCCGCCGCCCCCCTCATGCGTCGATCGTCGTGCGCCCGGATCCGCCGGTGACGGCGATCCTGCGGGGTTTGGCCCGCTCGGCGACCGGGATCCGCACCGTCAGGACACCGTCGTCGTAGTGCGCGGAGATGTTGTCGGTGTCGAGGGTGTCGCCGAGGAACAGTTGCCTGCTGAACACCCCACGCGGACGTTCGGCCACCTGGACGTCGGCGTTCTCGCCGAACTCGTCCCGGCGCTCGGCCCGGACCGTCAACACGTTGCGCTCCACGCCCAGGTCGATCGACTCGGTGGCGACCCCGGGGAGATCGAACCGTACGACGAACTCCTCGCCCTCGCGGTAGGCGTCCATCGGCATCGCCGTCGGCCGGGTGTTCGTCCCGTCCCCACCGAAGACCTGCTGGGCCAGCCGGTCCAGTTCCCGGAACGGGTCCGTACGCATCAGCATCGTTGAATCCTCCTTCTCGCGCTCGGAGCATCCCTTGATGTAGTGCAGTTTCTTTATATCCATGGACTCAAGTTTTGTCAAACAGCAGGCTCACATCACCTGATGGGTCAGCATGGTGTGTTGCGTCGGGGAGCCTCAGAAGCGGTGCGGCCTCCGACACGGTGGGGCCGCACCACGTCCGGATGGAGGAACCGACCCGGTATCAGCACTCCCGGACGCGCCGTGCCTCCTCGACCGGGTCGGCGGCGAGCCAGCCCCCGTCACCGGGGGGCCGCACGTCGATCATCCGGGCGAACAGGTCGACCACCGCGTCCTCGATCCCGGCGGCGATGTCGGACAGGACCCGGTCGACCGGGTCCCCGGCCGTACGGACGACGGGATCCCCGGTCGTGTGGCCGCACACGGCGAGCAGCAGCGCCTGCTCGACCGTCAACCGCAGTTTGCCGCACTCGGGCAGGAACTCCCGGGCGATCGCCATGGTGCCGACGACGGCCGCGTCCCCCGCGTTGGCCGAGAGCCTGCGGGACAGTTCGAGGGTGAGGTCGGTGCGGTACGCACGGTGGTGGCGCCAGCGTTCCGAGTTGTACAGCCCGTGCAGCGACCGGCGGACGGCGGCCCGTGGTCCGGACATCGCCTCGGCGGCGTCGGCGACCGAGAGCACCGGGGCGTGCTCGGTCAGGCTCGCCGCGGCCAGGTCCAGGCCGGGCACCGGACCCAGCCAGGTGGGCAGGTAGACCCGCACCAGCCAGTCCATGGCGAGCCGGGAACGGTCCTCGTCGCAGCCGTCCCCCGCGGTGTCGACGAGTCCGGGCACGAACCGCTTGAGGCCCTGGCGCTTGTCGTGCGGCAACCGGGCGCACAGGGCCGAGCCCGTGCGCAACAGCACGGTGGAGACACAGCCCGGTTGTGTGGAGTGCTCCTCGTCGGCGAACCACGCCACCGCCTCGGGCAGGCAGACCCGGTTCGACCGGCTCGGGTTCGGGGAGCGGGTGAGAGTGATCGCGGTCAGGTCGAGCGCAGACATGGTGGCTCCTTTCCCGCGTCGGCGGAGAAAGTGCGGATCGATCCGCTTCCTTCACGATCGCCGAGGTCCCGGGAGATCGGCAAGTCCGTCCACCCGGACAGTCGCCGATGCCGACCGTGGAACGGGAGCCGAGTGCGAACGTCCGGTTCTGCCGAACTTCCCAGGGCACGGGCCGCACGCATTCCCGCGCCCTCGGGTTCTCCGCCCGCGTTCCGCCGCGGACCCGAGGTGGTTCACTCCCCGGGTGCGAGCACCCCCCAGGCCAGACCGTCGGTGAGCTGCCGGGTCAGCGTGTCCGCGGTCGCGGCGAGGTCGTGCAGCGTGGCGTCGAACTCCGCGAGCTGCCGGAACACCGCACCCAGCCGGCGTTGCCGCTCCAACGGCAGCACGGGGATCTCGATCCGCCGCACGTCCAGGCGGTGTACCCCGGACGTCGTCGTGCTCCGCGCGCGGGCGTTGCCCCCGGCGCGCAGCTGGCCCGCGAGGAAGTGCACGTCGAGCTGTTCCGGGTCGACGCGGATCAGCTGGAGGTTCGGGCCGAGCACCAGATCGTCGGTGTCCACCACCCGTGCCCTCGTTCGGCCGTCCCCCGCCGCCACGAGCGGCACCACGAGGTCGCCCGGCACGAGCCGGACCGGATCCTCCTGTTCCGTGCGGGCCAACCGGGCGGTGGGTTCCGCACCCGCGGCGACGTCACGTCCGGTGAGCACGCGCGGTCCCCGGGCGTCCGCGGTGTCGTCGGTCTCGAGTGCGCCGGAGGAGGTGCGCAGCACCACGGCCTGTGCGCGGGCGAGGTCGTGCACCGTCGTCGTCGCGCGGGCCTCCTCCGTCCCCGCGGTCACCGCGGGCAGGGACCGGCCGAGGTCGGCCAGTGCCCG
>NZ_KB912506.1:49050-59307 GCF_000383775.1 Saccharomonospora halophila 8 | reverse complement strand
AGGGACCGGCCGAGGTCGGCCAGTGCCCGGCCCAGCTCCCGCCGGGTCGCGTCGAGTTCGGCCGCGTCGAGCTCGGTCCGCGGCTGCGGGAGCTGCCGGGCCGGGGTCAGGTCGACGTCCTCGTCGAGCAGGTCGATCGGTTCCACGCTCTTCCGCCGCCCCGCGATCTCGGAGACCGTGCCGGTGTCGCGGAATTCCCGCCACGCGTCCAGGACGTCGTCGGTCAGCGCGGCCCAGTCCACCCGGCCGCGGCGTCGTGGGGCGTGATGTCCCGCGTCGACGAGCAGGACCGGCTCGGCACCACCCGCATCCGGGTTCTTCAGAACCCACAGATGGATGGCGATGCCGGTCGACATCAGGACCCCGGCGGGCAGGGCCACTACGGCACGGACCGCTCCGCGGCGTAGCAGGGCCTGCCGGATGGCCCGCCCCGGTCTCCGGGAGGCCACCCCTGCGGGGAGCGCGAGGACCGCGGTGCCGCCCGGTCGCGTGTGGGCCAGACAGTGTTGCACCCAGGCGAGTTCGGGTTCGCCCTTCACCGGGAATCCGTACTCCCAGCGCGGGTCGAGCCCCAGCTGTTCGTGTCCCCAGTCCCGGTACCCGAACGGCGGGTCGCACAGCACGGTGTCCGCCCGCAGGTCCGGGTAGCCGTCGGCGCGCAGGGCGTCGCCCTCGCAGACGCCGCCGTCGGCGTGCAGGCCGAGACGGGCGTCGGCGAGGCGGGCCAGGGTGGGATCGACCTCCTGCCCGAACACCGTGCCGACGCCGGTGCGGGCCGCCGCATGCAGCAGGTTGCCCGCACCGCAGGCGGGGTCGAGGACCGTGGTCCCGAACGGTGCGGCCAGGTCGACCATCAGCCCCGCAAGCTCGGGTGGTGTCACCAGATGCTGGCGTTGCTGGCGCTCGAAGAGCCACGTACACAGCTGCTCGACCAGTTCGGCCGGTGACCCGTCGTCGGTAAGTGCGTCGACCGCCTCCCGGATCCGTGGTTCGCGCGGTGGCTCGGCCGTGTCCGGATCGCGGAGATAGGCCGTCACCGCGGTGACCAGTTCGGTGGGATCGGCCTCCCCCCGGTGCGCCTCGAGGACCCGCCACAGCGCGTCCTCCGAGGAGTCGGCCGCGAGTTTGCCCTGCGCGCGGAGCCACTGCTCGACCTCGGGCAACCGGAACGCCGGGTTCGCACCGGACCCGACCACCGGCTCGGGGAAGTCGGTGTGCCGTCGCCGCCAGTTGCTCACCGCCGCACGGCCCACTCCCGCCATCCGGGCGATCTCCGCCGCGGTCACCAGGCTCTCTGACATACCCACCTCCACTGGAACGACCGTTAGCCTAGCACAACTGAAATACCGTGTTGACTGTGAACACAGTCGTATGCTTAGCTCTCAACGTCAACAAGGACACAGGACGTTTCTTTCACCCGGAGCTACACATGACTGCGTGTCTGCAACCCCCTGACGAGCACTCGCTGACCCGCGCGGCGGCGGGCGGTGACCGGGACTCGCTGGCGGAGCTGCTCCGCCGGGTCGAGCCGAAACTGCTGCGGTACTGCCGTGCCCGCATCGGCGCGGCGCAGAGCACGGACGCGGGCGCCGAGGACGTCGTCCAGGAGGTGATGCTGGCGGCGATGGACGCGCTGCCCCGGTACCGCGCGGACGGGGCCGGCTTCGAGGCCTACGTCCTCGGCATCGCCCGGCGCAAGGTCGCCGACTTCCACCGGGCGAACCGGCGGACCGTTCCCACGTCGACGGAGGACCTGCCGGAGACGACCGACGACCGTCCGGGGCCCGCTCAGTCGGCTGTGGACAGTGAGTGCCGGACGATGGTGTGCGCCCTGCTGCACCGGCTGCCGCAGAAGCAGCAGGACATCCTGACGATGCGGGTCGTGCTGGGGATGTCTGCCGAGGAGACCGCGCGGGCGCTGAACAGCACGTCCGGGGCGGTGCGGGTGTCCCAGCACCGCGCGCTGGAGAAGCTGCGCGCACTTCTCGGCAGGCCGACCACCGGGTGACGCACGACACCGCGTCCGGCAGGCCACGACGGCCGTAGCGGCAGAGGTGCAGGTGCGGTTATCAGCAATGCTCCTCGGAGCGGGCTGGGGGAGCCAGGACGAGGACCGCGAGGCCGGCGAGGAAGACGATGACGGCAGCGATCACCATAGCTTGCGCGGTACCGTCGACGAAGGCTTGCTGGGCGGCGGTGGCGATCTGGCGACCCCGCTCTCCGAGGCCGGTGATCTGCGGGGACCGGGTGGCGGCGACCGAGGCGTTGAGTGCTTGGGCTGCGGGGGCGGGTAGGTCGGCGGTGAGACCGGCGATGCCGTCGCGGTAGCTGCTCGTCATGGCGGCCCCCAGGATGGCGATGCCGATGGCGCTGCCGAGTTCGCGGGCGGTGTCGTTGACGGCTGAGGCGACTCCCTGCTTCGTACGGGGCAGGGAGGCGGTGATCGCGGTGGTCGCCGGTGTGCCCGCGATGCCGGCGCCCGCGGCGAAGATCACCAATCCGGCGACCAGCACCCCATACTCCAGATGGTGCTGCAACGTCGACATGATCAGCAGGCCGCCGCCGAGGAGTGTGAGTCCGACGAAACCCATGAGGCGGAAGCCCAGCCGCTCGGCGATGACCGGCGCGCGTCGGGCGGTAGGGATCAGCACCAGCGGCAGCGGCAGCAGCCGGACGGCGGCCTCTAGCGGGGAGTAGCCGGCCACGAACTGCAGGTACTGCAGGACCACGAAGAAGAACCCGAACATCGCGAAGAACTGCACAGTGATCGACAGGCTGCCGGCGCTGAACCCGCGTAGGCGGAACAGGCGTGGGTCCAGCAACGGGGCCGGGCTGTGCCACTCCCAAGCGAGGAAGCCCAGGATACCGACGATCCCGACACTCAGGCCGGTCGCCGTTACCGGGTCGCCCCAACCGCGTTCGGCACTCTCGATAATGCCGAATACCAGTCCTGCCACCCCTACCAGCGAGAGCACGCCACCGACAACGTCGAGCGGCGAGGCCGACTCCTCGCGCGAGCCCGGCACGAAGGCGAGGGTTCCGAGCGCGCCGAGGCCTGCGAGCATGACGTTGAGCCAGAAGAAGGAGTTCCAAGAGAAGAACTCCAGCAGCGCACCGGTGGCGAAGAGCCCGACTACGGCGCCGGCACCGGCGATCCCGACCCAGACCCCGATCGCGCGGGGTCGTTCCTGCGGCGGGAACGACGTGGTGATTACCGACAGAGTCGTCGGCATGATCCCGGCTGCGCCGAGTCCCATGAAAGCACGCAGCGCGATCAGGTTCTGGGGGTCGGTGGTGAAGGTCGCTGTCGCGGCGGCTACACCGAAGATGAACAGGCCGACGATGAGGATGCCGCGCCGGCCGAAGCGGTCGCCGACCGCACCGGCCAGGAGCAGGAGTCCGGCAAAGACCACGGTGTAGGCATCGACGATCCAGGTCAGTTCGGTCTGTGAGGCGCCGGTGTCGCGTGCCAGCTCCGGGAGCGCGACGTTGAGACCACTGACGGCCGACACCACGGTCATCAGCGCGAGCCCGACGGTAATGAGGATCATCGCCCGCTGACGGGAGGACGTGGCGACGGGCTCGACGGGCACAGAATTCATCATCTGTAGAGTTTCCTGTCCACCTGCGGCTGCGTCAAGTCGAGCTGGTCGGCCGCGTAACTTTGGGCTCGGTCTCTTGTCGGAAGTAGAGGGTGGTCGAGATGGAGCCGAAGCCGGCGGCCGGTGAATCCGGGGCTGCTAACGGGTCAGGGGAGACCGCGCCCCGTCGTCGTACCGGGCGGCGTCCCGGTGAGAGCGGAACGCGGGACGCGATCGAGCGCTCCGCGCAAGCGTTGTTCGCAGCCCGCGGTTTCGATAGCACGACGGTGCGGGCCATCGCCGCCGACGCCGGCGTCGACCCAGCACTGATCTCCCACTTCTTCGGCAGTAAGCGGGACCTGTTCGTGGCGGTACTCTCGCCGCCGGAGGAGCTACTGGCGCGGATCCCTTCTGTGGTGGAGGGGCCGCTGGAGACGCTGGGTCCACGGCTGGCGGCGGTGATGATCGAGATTCTCGGCGACGAGGAATTGGGCAGTCAAATCGAGGCACTGGTTCGCACCGCCGCAAGCGAGCCGGAGGCAGCCGGAGTGCTGCGTGAGAACATTTCCGTCCATTTGATGGGACCGATCGCAGAGCGGTTGACCGCTCCGGACGCGGAACTGCGTGCCAATCTCGTGGGAGCGACGATGGCCGGGCTGGTCCTCGCCCGACGAATCCTGGCCGTGGAGCCGGTCGCCTCTGCCGAGCCCGACCGGGTCGCGGAGCTTCTCGCGGATGGCCTGCAGAGTTACCTCAGCGGTGCCTGAGCGTCGCGTTCTTGCACGGCGGCGAGGGTGCTCTCCGGCGCCCGGGGGCTCGCAGGTGCAGCGCAGGCACACCCGGCCCGACAGTTCGACCCTGAACTCACTCGTCACAGGAAGCGTCGCGACGCTGCTCGCACCGCTGGGGCAGGGTACTTCACGAGCTCCGGCCCATACCCGGTGACTTCGCACATCTTCCGGAAGACGTGCGCGACCATCCTCGACGCGGCGCAGTTCACGCCGCGGCGGATCGCCGACCAACTCGGCCATGCGCGGCCGTCGCTGACTGAGGATGTGTCCGTGGCGCGGAAGGTCGCGAACCCGGACACCGCTGACGTTCTGAATGCGGAACTGGGTACGGAGTCAACGTCCAAAGAGTTGGGTTCCGGTTGACTCCGCCCCGAACGCAGAAAATCCCCAAGTCCAATGACCTGGGGATTCGGTGCGCCATCAGGGACTCGAACCCCGAACCCGCTGATTAAGAGTCAGCTGCTCTGCCGCTTGAGCTAATGGCGCTCGCCGGATCGGGCCGATCTCCCGGCTCCGTGCGGCGATGTCGTAAACAGTAGCACGCCCTGTGGTGGCCGCGACGCGGCCCCCCGGTCTTTCCGGCGATGTTGAGCGGAGGACACAAGTTGGTGAAGTCGTCCCCCGCGAAGTGCCCGGTGCGACAGACTCGCGCTCACACGTTCGGGGCAAGTATTTCGCGAGAACAGGTGAGTTGCAATGGCACGTCGGGGTGGACAGTTGCCATGGCGGGGTGGCCGAGTGCTGTCCCTGCTCGTGGTTGGCGTCGTGGTCGCGGGGTGTGGTGGGGGCGCCGCCGACGAGGCGGCCGCGCCGTCGGCGTCGTCGGCGGCCACGCCCGTGTCGACCGCCCTGCCCGAGCCGGTGAGCCTCGCGCTGTCCGTCTCCGACGACGGTACCGACGTCGAGCCCGGGCAGCCGGTGACGGTCAGCGCCGAACACGGCCGGATCACCGGTGGCTCGCTGATCGGCACCCACGGCACGAAGGTGGAGCACGAACTGCGCACCGACGGGGCGCTGTGGACCACGACCGAGCCGTTGGGCTACGGCAAGACCTACACACTCTCCGTCGAGGCCACGGGGGAGGACGGCGAGGCCGTCGAGAAGACCGCGACCTTCACCACGGCCACCCCCGCGCGCACGGTCGGGGTATACGTCAACGCCGCGGACGGTGAGACGGTCGGCGTGGGCATGCCGCTGATCTTCACGTTCACCGGCGACGTCCCGGACCGGGCCGCCGCCGAGGAGGCACTACGGGTATCGAGTGAGCCCGAGACCGAGGGTGCGTTCCGGTGGTTCGGCGACCGGAAGGTCATCTGGCGGCCGAAAGAATACTGGGAGACGGGTACCGAGGTCACCGTCGACGCCGCGATCTACGGGAAAAACCTCGGCGAGGGCACCTACGGCGCCGAGGACGAGAAGGTCGGGCTCACCGTCGGGGACAAGGTGGTCGCGGTCGCCGACGGGGAGAGCCACCGGATGGAGATCTCGGTCAACGACGAGAAGACCGAGACGTTCCTCATCTCGATGGGTAAGCCGTCCAGTTCCACCCCGAACGGCACCTACACGATGATGAGCGAACACAACGGTTACACCATGGACTCGAGCACCTACGGGGTCCCGACCGACAGCGCCGACGGTTACGAGACCTGGGTCGAGTACGCGGTGCGGTTGTCCAACAGCGGCATCTTCTACCACTCCGCGCCGTGGTCGGTCGGCGACCAGGGCAACCGCAATGTCAGTCACGGCTGCATCAACCTCGCCCCGCAGGACGCGAAGTGGCTGATGGACACCGGCAAGCGCGGTGACCTGGTGACCGTCGTCAACGGCGGGGACCAGACACTGGAGCCGACGGACGGGTGGAGCGTCTGGCAGATGTCGTGGAACGAGTGGACCTCGGACGCCTCCTGAACGGCACCGACGGAAAAGAGGCCCCCGTCCCCCACCTGTCACGAGGTGGGGACAGGGGCCTCTTCCGTGCCCGGCGCGCACACCGGGCGGTAGCTGGTGCGGTCTACTTCAGCAGGCTCCGGGCCATGACCATCCGCTGGATCTGGTTGGTGCCCTCGTAGATCTGGGTGATCTTCGCGTCCCGCATCATGCGCTCGACGGGGAAGTCCCGGGTGTAGCCCGCGCCGCCGAAGAGCTGCACCGCGTCGGTGGTCACCTGCATCGCGACGTCCGAGGCCTTGGTCTTGGCCGCGCTGGCCAAAAAGCTTGCCCGGGGGTCCCCGCGCTCGGTGGCCGCCGCCGAGACGTACACCAGGTGCCGCGCCGCCTCGATCTCGGTGGCCATGTCCGCGAGCATGAACTGCACGCCCTGGAAGTCACCCACCGCCTTGCCGAACTGCTTGCGCTCCTTGACGTAGTCCACGGTCGCGTCGAGCGCGCCCTGGGCGATGCCCAGCGCCTGCGCACCGATGGTGGGCCGGGTGTGGTCGAGCGTGGCTAGCGCGGTCTGCAGGCCGGTGCCGGGCTCACCGACGATGCGGTCGCCGGGGATGCGGCAGTCCTCGAAGTAGATCTCCCGCGTCGGCGACCCCTTGATCCCGAGCTTGCGCTCCTTCGGCCCGACCGAGAAGCCGGGGTCGTCGGCGTGCACGACGAACGCGGAGATGCCCTTGGCCTTCTTCTCCGCGTCCGGGTCGGACACGGCCATCACCGTGTACCAGCTCGACTCGCCGGCGTTGGTGATCCAGCACTTGGTGCCGTTGAGGACCCAGTCGTCCCCGTCCCGCCGGGCCCGGGTGCGCATGGATGCCGTGTCCGAGCCCGCCTCCCGCTCGGACAGCGCGTACGAGGCCGACGCCGCACCCGAGGCGATCGACGGGAGCACCTGCGTCTTCAGCCCCTCGGAGGCCGACAGCAGGATCGGCTGGGTGCCGAGCTTGTTCACCGCGGGGATCAGCGAGGCCGACGCGTCGACCCGGGCGACCTCCTCGATGACCAGGCAGGCGGCGACCGCGTCGGCGCCCTGCCCGTCGTAGTCCTCCGGGATGTGCAGGGCGTTGAATCCCGCCGAGGTCAGCGCGTCGGCCGCTTCCTGCGGGTAACGCTCGTTCTCGTCCACGTCGGCGGCGTGCGGGGCGATCTCCTTCTCCGCCAGTGCGCGCACCGCCGCACGCAGCTCCTCGTGCTCGTCGGACAGCTGGTACATCTCACTCTCCCCGGTAGTCGTAGAAGCCGCGGCCCGACTTCTTGCCGTACAGTCCCGCGTCCACCATGCGCAGCAGCAGTGGCGGCGGCGCGTACTGCGGTTCCCGGTACTCGGCGTAGAGGGAGTCGGCGACGGCCTTGGTGGTGTCCAGACCGATCATGTCGGCCAGCCGCAACGGGCCCATGGGGTGCGAGGCACCCAGCACCATCCCGTTGTCGATGTCCTCCGGGGTCGAGTGGCCCGCCTCCACCATGCGGATGGCCGAGAGGAGGTAGGGGACGAGCAGCGCGTTCACCACGAACCCGGCGCGGTCCGGGGCGCGGACCACGGTCTTGCCCAGCGTGGCGGCCAGGGCCTCGGCGCGCTCGGTCGTCCCGGAATCCGTCAGCAGCGACGGGATGATCTCCACCAGCTTCAGCACCGGGACGGGATTGAAGAAATGCAGGCCCACGACATTCTCGGGCCGCGAGGTGGCCATCGCCAGCCGCATGATCGGGATGGAGGACGTGTTCGAGGCGAGAACGGCGTCCCGGCGCCGCACGATCGTGTCGAGCTTGCCGAAGATGTCGAGCTTGACCGACTCGTTCTCGGCCACGGCCTCGATCACGACGTCCCGGTCCGCGCAGTCGCCGATGTCCACGGAGAAGGCCGTGCGGGCGAGCGCGGCGTCGCGGTCCTCGGCGGAGCGTTTGCTCTTGTCGACGGCACGCTGCATCGACTTCTCGATGCGGGCCCGTCCTGCGTCGAGCGCGGCGGAGTCCGCCTCGACCACGACCACGTCGAGGCCCGCGTTCGCGCTCACCTCGGCGATGCCCGAGCCCATCAGGCCCGCTCCGATCACGCCGACGCGCGTGATGTCACTCATCGCATTCCTTCCTGGCCGGTCCTCACGTTTCGCGCCATTTTAGTAGGACGGCCAACTTTTCGGCGGCACAGCCGTCTGCGATCCATCTCTCACACGGAGTGTCGCGGGAACGCGGGACACAACGGGGAGACCGCGGCACGCTCGTGCGTGCCGGAAACGGTCCGGGAGTGCTCGGACGCCGACGTCGCCGCCGACAAGGCGGCATGGGTCGGACGGCCACCGGAAGGCGGCGTAGGCCGGAACGGGGAAAGTGGGGTGAGTGACGGGACTTGAACCCGCGGCCCCCTGGACCACAACCAGGTGCTCTACCGACTGAGCTACACCCACCATGCGCGAGGCGCCTCAGCGCCTCGGCCGGATCAGCATAACGTGCCGCCGTGGCGGCGTCGCAACCGGGTTACTCCCCGCCGTCGCGCAGCACGTCACCGGCGACGGCGCGAGCCTCTTCACTGCTCGGGCCCGGGTGCGCGACGAAGGCGGTCCGGCGGTAGTACTCGAGCTCGCGGATGGACTCACGGATGTCGGCCAGCGCCCGGTGGGCGAGCCCCTTCTCCGGCTTCGCGTAGTAGATGCGCGGATACCAGCGCCGCACCAGCTCCTTGACCGAGGACACGTCGACCATGCGGTAGTGCAGGTGGGCGTCCAGGGCGGGCATGTCCCGGGCGAGGAAACCGCGGTCGGTGGCGATCGAGTTGCCCGCCAGCGGGGCCGTGCGCGGGTCGGGGACGTACCGGCGGATGTGGTCCAGTGCCTGCCGTTCGGCCTCGGCCAGGGTCATGGTCGAGGCCCGTACCTCCTCGGTCAGCCCCGACCGGGCGTGCATCGTGCGCACCACGTCCGGCATGTTCGCCAGCGCGTCGTCGTCGGCGTGGATGACCAGGTCCACACCGTCGCCGAGGATGTTCAGCTCGGCGTCCGTGACGAGCACGGCGATCTCGATGAGGGCGTCCTTGGCGAGGTCGAGCCCCGTCATCTCACAGTCGATCCAGACAAGACGGTCGGTCACCCGCGAAACCCTAACGGGTGCGGCGATGTGGTGCCGGTCACGCTCGATTCCCGGGTGCGTGCGATCCACCCGGGGAGCCGACACGGACCTGTGATGAGCTGGCGGGGTGACAACGACCGTGGAGCAGAACGCCGTGCGCGATGCCCTCGATCTCGATCTCGGTGCCGCGAGCACCATCGCCGTCGCCGCGGGGGTCGTCGCCTGCCTGATCGTGCTGGTGCGCACCCCGTGGCGGTTCGCGCGCAACGTGGTGACGATCGTGCACGAGGCGGGGCACGCCCTGGTCGCCCTGATGGCGGGACGGCGGTTGCAGGGCATCACCCTGCATTCGGACACCTCCGGCGTCACGGTGTCCCGCGGGAAGCCGAGCGGTCCCGGGATGGTCCTGACGACGCTGGCCGGATACCCGGCACCCGCGCTGCTCGGGTTGGGGTTCGCCGCTCTCGTGTCGGCGGACAGGCTCAGCGCGGTGCTGGGCGTCGCGGCGGCACTGCTGCTCGGCGTGCTCGTGCTGGTGCGCAACGCCTACGGTGTGCTGTCGGTGCTGCTGTCCGCGCTGGTCCTGGGTGCGGTCGCGCTCGGGGCCGGACCGGAGCTGCAGGCGGCGTTCGTCTCGCTGATGACGTGGTTCCTGCTGTTCGGGGCGGTGCGGCCGGTGACAGAACTGGTCGGCAAGCGCAGGCGCGGAGCGGCCCGGGACTCCGACGCCGATCAGCTCGCCCGCCTGACCGGGGTCCCCGCGGCCGTCTGGCTGCTGGTGCTGGGCGTGCTGGCGGTGAGCTGTCTGGTGGTGGGGGGCATGTTGCTGATCGAGCCCGCCGTCGCGCCCGCGACGGCGGGGCCGGGTTGAGGGGCGGCCC
>NZ_KB912506.1:43750-48950 GCF_000383775.1 Saccharomonospora halophila 8 | reverse complement strand
ACGACGGGAACGCACGCCGCGGCGCGTCCCGCCCCACGCGCAACGGGAAACCGGGCAGGCCGCCCGCGGACGACATGACCCGGCTGTTCGTCAGTCTCGGCCGCACGGCCGGGGTGCGCCCCCAGGACCTGGTCGGGGCGATCGCCGGCGAGTCCCCGTTGCGCGGCAAGGACGTCGGCGCGATCGAGATCTCCGACCGGTTCTCCCTCGTGGACGTGCCGCACACCGCGGCGGACGACGTGATCAGCGCACTCCGGGACACCAGCATCAAGGGGCGGAGGGTGACCGTCCGCCGGGAACGTCGTCGTGCGCGGTGACCTCCCGCGTGCCCGCCCGGCGCAACGTCGCCGGGCGGAGTCGTTGGTACCCGCGGACGGGTACCGGCCGGAGCCTGCGGAGGTCGTAGTCCCCGTGCTCCGCGAGCACGTCCGCCAGTGCGGCGTCCACGAGGACGGTTCCCGGCCGTGCGAGTGAGGTCAGCCTGCTCGCGAGGTTGACCACCGAGCCGTACACGTCGCCGAACCGGCTCAGCACGCGTCCGGCGGCCAATCCGGCCCGGACCTCGGGAACCCGTTCGTCCGCCGCGGCGTGTTCGCTCAGTGACAGCGCGATCTCCGCGGCCCGTACCGCCGACGGGCACACGAACAACACCTCGTCGCCGATCATCTTGACGACCCTGCCGTGATGCTCGGCGACGTAGCCGGTCGCCAGTTCCTCGAACCGCTCCAGCAACCCGGACAGCTCGGCCTCGTCCACGCGCCGGGCCATGCGGGTGTAGCCGACCATGTCGACGAACCCGACGACCTCCGAGGCCGCTTCGAGCGTCTCCTCCGGCTCGGCCAGGGCGCGGCCCGCGTAGGCGGCGAGATGTCTGCGCCACACGAAGTCGTGGACCCGCTCCAGCTCCGGCAGCAGCCGTTCCACCAGCTCGCCGATCCGCTGTTCGTCCTCGGCGAGGTCGGGGTTGTCCGCGATCAGTGACCACAGCAGCTGGGACTGCCATTCGGCCAGCCGGGACATGTGCAGGCCGACCGCGCGGGCCACCGACGTCTCCAGGTCCCGGTCGAGCAGTCCGGTGTCCACCAGCCGGTCGGTGATCCGCACGGCCTCGATGTCGGCCTCGGTGAACACGACCTCGTCGTCGCCCACGGAGGCGAACCCCAGGGCCCGCCACAACTGACGGGTGCGGTCCTGGGAGACACCCGCCTGCTCGGCGACCTCCAGCCGCGTGTACCGGCGGGTGCCGCCGAGCAGGATCCGTTCGAGGCGGTGTGGCAGCGTCTCGTCAGCGGGGTGCTCGCTCATGGGCAGTGGTGCTCGCCGGGCCCTCAGGTGGTGTGGACGATGAGCACGTCCACCCCGGTCTTGCGGGCGACCTCGGAGGGGACCGAACCGAGGATGCGTCCCGCCAGGGTGTTCAGGCCGCGGTTGCCGACCACGAGCAGGTCCGCGGAGTGCTCCTTGACGACCTTGCGCAACGAGTCGACCGGCTCGCCGACCACGGGCACGGTCTCGACGTCGGTGGCGCCCGCCTTGACGGCCCGTTCCCGCGCCGTGCGGAGGGTGTCCTCGGCCGGGGCCGAACCGACGACCTGGTACGCCTCGTCCCGCAGGACGTCCGAGGCCTTCTCCACCTGTTCCTTGTCCGCGGGGTAGTAGGCGCAGCCGATGACGAGGGTCGCGGCGGAGTCGGCGGCCACACTCGCGGCGCGGTCGACCGCGGCCATCGACGAGTCCGATCCATCCGTGCCGACGACGACGGTCCGATAGGCGGCCATGCGGTCCTCCAGAAGGGTGCTCGTGCCGATTCAGTGGCCGAGAGTATCCGGTCGGAGGCCGCCACGCACCAGTAACCTACTCGTGAGTCGGTTTCGTTCCGGTGGTCGCGGGGACCACGACCGTCGGCTGGGACCCGCCGTCACCGTTGTGCTCCGTGGAGTGTCCCTCCAGCCCGTCCGCGTCGGCGTTCGTCGCCCCGTTGTCGGACGTCTCCGATCCACGGGTGTCCGTGACCGTCGTGTCCGAGCCTGTCGTGACTGTGCCTGTCGTGACTGTGCCCGTCGTGTCCGTGCCTCCTGCGTCCGTCCCGGTCGCCTCCGTTCCGGGCGCCTCCGTTCCGGGCGCCTCCGTCCCGGTCGTGTCCGTCTCGGTCGTGTCCGTGTCCAGCGACCCCCCGACCTCGGCGAGCATCGCGCGGGCCGCCCGCACCTGCTCGGCGATCCCGTTCCGGAGGGTCCGCAGGGTCTCCACCCGGGCGGTGGCCTCGGCGACCCGGCGCTCGGCCTCCTCGGTGGCCTCGGCCACCCGGCGCCTCGCCTCCTCCGTCGCCTCGGCGACCCGCGCGTTCGCCTCACTGATCGAGTCCTGCTTGCGCCGGTTCGCGTCCTCGACCGATTCCCGGCGCCTGCGGTCGATCTCGCCCTCGGCCGTGGCCTTCTCCTCGGCGACCTCCGCACGCACCGCCGCGGCGTGTTCGTCGGCCTCGGTGATCCGGCGTTCGGCGTCGGCCTTGCTCGCCGCCTCCTGCTCGGCCAGTTCCCGCATCGCCTCCGTCCGCCGGGCGGACATCGCGATCTCGAAGTCCTCCTCGACCTGGGCCCGGCGCTGCTCGGCCTCCCGGTCGAGCCGGTCCCGCTCCTCGGCCGCGCTCGTGGTGATCCCCTCCGCCTCGGCGCGGGCCTCCTCCAGCACCCGGGAGTGCTCGGCCTCCATCTGCTTGCGGCGGTCGGAGAGCTCGGTGAGCAGTTGTTCGTACCGTGCCCGCATGGCACCCGCGTCCGACTCGGCCTTGGCGCGGATGTGGCCCGCCTCGGCCTCGGCGCGGGCCTTCGTGTCGGCGGCCTCCTCCTGGGCGAGACGCAGCATGCGCTGCAGACGCTCGGACAGCCCCTCGATGGTGGTCGGTGGCTGGGCGAGTCGCTCGATCTGTCCGCGCAGGTCGTCGATCTCGATGCGCGCGGACTCCAGCTGCCTCGCCAGGTCGTCGGTCTGCGAGACGGCCGCGTCCCGGTCGGACATCAGCATCTTGATGTCGGCGTCCAGCCGCTCCAGATGCTCGTCGACCTGTGCCCGGTTGTAACCACGCTTCTCGAAGTCGAATCCCGCTCCCAGCGGCACGAGCTCCCGTTCCTCGCCAAGGCTCATGGCACCACCCTAACGGTCGCGTCCCGGCCGCACGTGCCGGAAGGCGCCGATGGGGCGAGCTCGCCCGAAGGGGGTCTCAACCGGCCGGTCGCGGCCGTTGACCGGCGGGCCGGGCAGGCGCAACAGCCCTCGGTGCCCTGGCCTTCCTTGTGCCGCGACGGTGGACCGCAGCGGTTCCGACGCCGCGGCGTCGACGTCGTGGATCGCGGGCGGCACCCGGACGAACGGTGTAGCCCGACGGGAGGAAGAAACCTCAGTGTGCTCCGCCCGCGGGTTCGACCAGTTCCACGAGCACGCCGCCGGCATCCTTGGGATGGACGAAGTTGACCCTGCTGTCGGCGGTGCCGCGCCGTGCCTGCGGGTAGAGCATCCGCAGCCCCCTGTCCCGCAGTGCCCGGGCCGCGGCCTCGACGTCGGTGACCCGGTAGGCGAGCTGCTGGAGCCCGGGACCCTGCCGGTCGAGGAACTTCGCGATCGTCGAGTCCGGCGTGAGCGGGGCGAGCAGTTGCACCGCGGCACCCTCGTGGTCGCCGGGGGCGTGCAGCATGGCCTCCCGTACGCCCTGCTCGTCGTTGACCTCGATGTGGGTGGCCTCCAACCCGAAGGTCTCGGCGTAGAAGGTGAGGGCCTCGTCCAGATCGGCCACGGCGACACCGACGTGGTCGAGGGCGGTCACGAACGGCTTCAGTGCCTGCTGCATGGGTCCTCAGGGTAGGGGCCCGGTGGCCGGCTGCCCACCGTGAGTTGTGTCGCGTCCGGCCTGCCCTCCCCGGCGCCGGCCGGGGCGGTATCGTCGATCAGGCCGCCATCGACATCGTCGATCACCGCCGTCGACATCGTCGATCGTGCCACCGACGTGGGCGTGTCCGCGTCGCCGTCGAACGACTCTCGCAGGAGGCAGATTGTGTCCGGTTTCCCGTCCGGCTCGGTGATCCTCGGTGCCGCCCGCACCCCCATCGGCCGGTTGCTCGGCTCGCTGAAGGACTTCTCCGGGGCCCAGCTCGGGGGCGTGGCCATCCGGGCGGCGCTGGAGCGTGCGGGCGTGCCCGCCGACGCCGTCCAGTACACGATCATGGGGCAGGTGCTCACCGCGGGCGCGGGGCAGATCCCGGCCCGGCAGGCGGCGGTGGCCGCGGGGATCCCGATGAGCGTGCCCGCGCTGACCGTCAACAAGGTCTGCCTCTCCGGCCTGGACGCCGTCGCGCTGGCCGACCAGCTCGTCCGCGCGGGCGAGTTCGACCTGGTCGTCGCGGGTGGGCAGGAGTCCATGTCGCAGGCACCGCACCTGCTGCCGAACTCCCGCACCGGGGTGAAGTTCGGCGACACGTCGCTGGTGGACCACATGTCGCAGGACGGGCTGTTCTGCGCCTTCGATCAGGCCGCGATGGGCGCCTCGACCGAGCGCTACAACGCCCGCTACGACCTCACCCGCGCCGACCAGGACGCCTTCGCCGCACGGTCGCACCAGCTCGCCGCGAAAGCCGCGGCCAACGGCGTCTTCGATGCCGAGCTGGCGCCGGTCGAGGTCCCGCAGCGCAAGGGTGAGCCGGTCACCGTGACCGCCGACGAGGGCGTGCGGGGCGACACGACCGCCGAGTCGCTGGCGAAGCTGCGCCCGGCGTTCGACCCGGACGGCACGATCACCGCCGGATCGGCCTCCCAGATCTCCGACGGCGCCGCGGCGGTGGTCGTCGCCAGCAGGGCCAAGGCCGAGGAACTGGGCATCACCCCACTCGCCGAGGTCGGTGCGCACGGGGTGGTGGCCGGACCGGACGCGAGCCTGCACGAGCAGCCGTCGAACGCGGCCAAGGCGGCGCTGGGCCGGGCGAAGCTGGACGCGGACGCCCTCGACCTCGTCGAGATCAACGAGGCGTTCGCCGCCGTCGGGCTCGTCTCGTCCCGGGAGCTCGGGGTCGACGAGGACCGGGTCAACGTCAACGGCGGGGCGATCGCGCTCGGCCACCCGATCGGCGCGTCGGGCGCCCGGCTCGTGGTGCATCTGGTGCACGAGCTGCGCCGTCGCGGCGGCGGCCTCGGGGCGGCCGCGCTGTGTGGC
>NZ_KB912506.1:37729-43650 GCF_000383775.1 Saccharomonospora halophila 8 | reverse complement strand
TGGCGGGCAGGCTAGCGGACCGGCGCCCGACGGCGGGGCGTTCCGCGCGCTTCTCCCGCGTGAGCCCGCGGAGCGGTCGGCGTCCGGCGGCCGGGCACCGCCCGGCGTTAGGGTTGATCTTCATGAGAGCTGTCCGCCGGTTCACCGTGCACGCGCGCGTCCCCGAGGAGTTGACCGGGCTGACCGAGCTGGCCACGAACCTGCGGTGGACGTGGCACCCGCCGACCCGGGACCTGTTCGCGTCCATGGACGACGCGCTGTTCCGGCGTATCCGGGATCCGCTGCGGATGCTCGCCGAACTCCCGGCCGCGCGGTTGGACGAACTCGCCGGAGACGAGAACTTCCTCGCCCGGACCCGGCGGATCAGCGGTGACCTGCGGCGGTACCTGTCCGAACCGCGCTGGTACCAGCGCAGGGCGGCGGAGGCCGGGGCCGGGGAACGGTTCCCGGACGCGGTCGCGTACTTCTCCATGGAGTTCGGCGTGCACGAGGCGCTGCCGAACTATTCCGGGGGGCTCGGGGTGCTCGCGGGCGATCACCTCAAGGCCGCCTCCGACCTCGGCGTCCCGATGATCGGGGTCGGTCCGCTCTACCGGGCGGGGTACTTCCGGCAGTCGTTGTCGCTGGACGGGTGGCAGGTCGAGCACTACCCGGTGATCGACCCGAGCGGGTTGCCCCTGGAACAGCTCACCGACCACGCGGGGGAACCGGTGATGATCCACACGGCCATGCCGGGCGGCCGGGAACTGCTGGCCCAGGTGTGGCTGGCGCGGGTGGGCCGGGTGCCGCTGCTGTTGCTGGACACGGATGTGGACGGCAACGACGACGACCTGCGCGGGGTGACCGACCGGCTCTACGGCGGCGACGCCGACCACCGCATCCGGCAGGAGATCCTGGCGGGCATCGGCGGGATGCGGGCGGTGCGCCGGTACTGCGAACTGACCGGGCACCCGCAGCCCGAGGTCTTCCACACCAACGAGGGCCACGCCGGCTTCCTCGGTCTGGAGCGGGCCCGCGAGGTGCTGGAGAGCTCGGAACTCGATTTCGACGAGGCGCTGTCGGCCGTGCGCGCGGGCACGGTGTTCACCAGCCACACCCCGGTGACCGCGGGGATCGACAAGTTCGGCACCGATCTGGTCAAGCACTACTTCGGCGACGGGCGGCTGCTGCCCGGGGTGCCGTTCGACCGGGTGCTCACGCTCGGCGCGGAGGACGACCCCGCACGATTCAACATGGCGCACATGGGATTGCGGCTGGCCCAGCGCGCCAACGGCGTCTCGGCCCTGCACGGCCGCGTGTCCCGTCGGATGTTCACCCGGCTGTGGCCGGGCTTCGACACCGAGGAGGTCCCGATCTCCTCGGTGACCAACGGGGTGCACGGGCCGACCTGGGTGGCGCGGGAGATGAGCGCACTGCTCGGCGGCAGCGACGAGGAATGGGGGCACGACGGGGATGTCCGCGGGATCGACCCCCGGGTGACCGACGAGCAGCTCTGGGCGCTGCGTCGGGAACTGCGCGAGAACCTGGTCCACGAGGTGCGCCGGCGTGCCCGGGAGGCCTGGTTGCAGCGGGGTGCCTCTGCCCTCGAACTGAACTGGACCGACCGGATCTTCGACCCGGACGTGCTCACCGTGGGTTTCGCCCGGCGGGTGCCGACCTACAAGCGGCTCACCCTGATGTTGCGTGATCCGGAGCGGTTGCGGGCCCTGCTGCTCGACTCCGACCGGCCGATCCAGATCGTGGTCGCGGGCAAGTCCCATCCGGCGGACGAGGGCGGGAAGGCGCTGATCCAGCAGATCGTGCGATTCGTCGACGACCCCGCCGTGCGGGAGCGGATCGTGTTCCTGCCCGACTACGGCATGTCCATGGCCCGGTACCTGTACCGGGGGTGCGACGTCTGGCTGAACAACCCCACCCGGCCGCTGGAGGCCTGTGGCACCTCGGGCATGAAGGCGGCCCTCAACGGGGGCCTCAACCTGTCCGTCCGGGACGGCTGGTGGGACGAGTTCGCCGACGGCGGCAACGGGTGGGCCATCCCCACCGCCGACGGCGTCACCGACCCCCTGGTGCGGGACGACCTGGAGGCCGCGGCGCTGTACGACCTGCTCGGCCAGCAGATCGCCCCGCTGTTCTACGACCGCGACGACTCGGGTGTGCCGCGTGGGTGGCTGTCGATGGTGTGGCACACGCTGCGCACCCTCGGCCCGGAGGTGCAGGCCTCGCGGATGGTGCGGGAGTACGTCGAGTCGTCGTACCGGCCGGCGGCCACCACGGTGGCCGCGGCGGCGGAGGACTCCTACGCGGGTGCCCGGTCGCTGGCGGACTACCGGCGGCGGGTGGATCGGTGCTGGCCGCAGGTCCGGGTGTTGGCCACGGACCTGTCCGTACAGGGCAGCGAGTCCCCCGTCGTGGGCACCCCGGTCCGGGTGAGCGCGCGGGTCGATCTGGCGGAGCTGTCCGAGTCGGAGGTCGAGGTCCAGGCCGTGGTCGGCCGGGTCGGCGACACCGACGACCTGCACGACGTGACCACCGTGCCGATGAGCCCGCAGTCCGGCGGTGAGTTCGCCACCACCGTGCCGCTGCCCTTCGCGGGATCGCTCGGCTACACCGTGCGTGTCCTGCCGCGGCACCCCCTGCTGGCCGACCCCGCCGAGCTCGGCAGGGTGGTGCTCGCGTGAGGGGTGCCCGCGCGTGCGGCCCCGTGCCGGATCCGGGGACACCGTCGGCGACAATGACCCGTGTGAACGACGTGGCGGTCCCGGAGAACCTTGCCGATCTCGTGATCCACATGGCCGGTGTCGGGGTCCGGCGCGGCGGCAACCCGCTGCTCGCCGAGCTCGACTGGGCGGTGGAGCTGGACGAACGGTGGGTCGTGCTCGGTCCGAACGGCGCGGGCAAGACCACACTGCTCAAGCTGGCCGCCGCCGAACTGCACCCGACGACGGGCGCGGTCCACGTGCTGGGCGAACGCCTCGGCCGGGTCGATGTCTTCGACCTGCGCACCCGGATCGGCTTCACCTCGGCGGCGCTGAACGGCCGGGTGCCGTCCGACGAGAAGGTACGCGACGTCGTGATGAGCGCCGGGTACGCCGTGCTCGGGCGCTGGCGGGAGGACTACGATGGCGTCGACACCGCGCGCGCGGACGAACTGCTGGTCGCGCTCGGCATCGGCCATCTCGGCGACCGCACCTACGGCACCCTGTCCGAGGGGGAACGCAAGCGCACACTGGTCGCGCGGTCGCTGATGACCGATCCCGAGCTGCTGCTGCTCGACGAACCCGCCGCGGGCCTGGACCTCGGTGGCCGGGAGGACCTGGTGGCGCGGCTGTCCGCGCTGGCACTGGACCCGGACGCGCCCGCGATGACGCTGGTCACCCACCACGTGGAGGAGATCCCGCCCGGATTCACCCACGCCCTGCTGCTGTCCGGGGGACGTGCCGTGGCGTCCGGGCTCATCGACGACGTTCTGACCGGGGAGAACCTGTCCGAGACCTTCGGTCAGGACCTGGAGCTGCACCGGTCGGGGGACAGGTACTTCGCCCGTCGTCGCTGACCGGGCCTACCGATGGGTAACCTCACCGTGGGGCACCCGTGGCCGACCGAGGTACCCGCGCCCGGGAGGTGCGGGCACGTGAACGAAGGAGGATGGCGTTGGGCGAGTTCGTACGTCTCGAGGTCGAGGGCGGCGTCGGCACGATCCGGCTGGACCGGCCTCCGGTCAACGCGCTGAACGACCGGGTGCAGGCGGAGCTGGCGGAGGCCGCGCAGGAGGCCGCCGACCGGGACGACGTCCGTGCCGTCGTGCTCTACGGCGGGGAGAAGACCTTCGCCGGGGGTGCGGACATCAAGGAGATGGCCGGGCGCTCCTACGCCGAGATGACCCGGTTCGGCGCGGCGCTGCAGGATTCGCTGACCCGGCTCGCCGAGCTGCCCAAGCCCACGGTGGCCGCCGTGACCGGGTACGCACTGGGCGGCGGGCTCGAACTGGCGCTGACCGCCGACCGGCGGGTAATCGGGGACAACGTCAAGGTCGGCCAGCCCGAGATCCAGCTCGGCATCATCCCCGGCGGGGGCGGCACCCAGCGCCTCGCCCGGTTGATCGGGCCGAGCCGCGCCAAGGACCTGGTCTACACGGGACGGTTCGTCAAGGCCGAGGAGGCCGCCGCGATCGGGCTCGTGGACGAGGTCGTGGCCCCGGACGACGTCTACACCGCCGCGCACCGGTGGGCCGCCCAGTTCGTGAACGGTCCCGCCCTGGCGCTGCGCGCGGCCAAGGCCGCCATCGACGGTGGACTCGACACGGATTTGCGCAACGGCCTGAAGCTGGAGACGCACCTGTTCACCGCGCTCTGGGCCACCGAGGACCAGAGCAGGGGCATGGAGTCGTTCATCGAGAACGGTCCCGGCAAGGCGACCTTCGAGGGGAAGTGACGTGGCGGGACCGTCCGACCCCGCGATGACCGGCCCGGGCGTCACCGGGCCGGTGGGGGACCCGGCGCCGAACCCGCACGCGAGCGCCGAGGAGGTCGAGGCCGCCTACGCCGATCCCAAGCTGGCCAACGTGCTCTACCACGACTGGGAGGCGGGCACCTACGACGAGAAGTGGTCCATCTCGTACGACGAGCGGTGCATCGACTACGCGACCGACGTCTTCGACGCGGTCGCGGGGCGCGCGGACACGCCCTACGGCACCGCGATGGAGCTCGGCAGCGGGACCGGGTTCTTCCTGCTCAACCTGATGCAGGGCGGAGTGGCCTCGACGGGGTCGGTGACCGACCTCTCGCCGGGCATGGTCGAGGTCGCCCTGCGCAACGCCGCGCGCCTCGGCCTCGACGTCGACGGCCGGGTGGCCGACGCGGAGCGGGTGCCCTACGACGACGACACCTTCGACCTGGTGGTCGGGCACGCGGTGCTGCACCACATCCCGGACGTGCGGGCGGCGATGCGCGAGGTGCTGCGGGTGCTGAAGCCCGGCGGCCGGTTCGTCTTCGCCGGGGAACCGACGCGGATCGGCGACTTCTACGCCCGCAGGCTCTCCCAGCTCACCTGGTGGCTGACGACCACCCTCACCAGGCTGCCCGCCCTGCGCGGCTGGCGGCGCCCCCAGGCGGAACTGGACGAGTCGTCCCGCGCCGCGGCGCTGGAGGCGGTGGTGGACCTGCACACGTTCGACCCGTCCGAGCTGGAGCGCACCGCCCGCGCGGCGGGCGCGGCGGACGTGCAAGCGGTCACCGACGAGTTCGGCGCGGCCCTTCTCGGCTGGCCGGTCCGCACCTTCGAGGCGGCCGTTCCGGACGAGAAGCTGACCCTGCGCTGGCGGTTGTTCGCCTACCACGCCTGGCTGCGACTGTCCGCTGTGGACCGCAAGCTGCTGTCCCGGGTACTGCCGCGGGAGCTGTTCTACAACGTGATGATCACCGGCACCAAGCCGTCGGCGCCGACAGCTCGGTAGGTGCGGCCGTGGCGTACGCCTTCTCGCTCGACGACGTCGCGTTCCTGCGCTCGCCGCGGGGAGAGGACGCGCTCGCGGCCTGTGCCGACCTGCCGTTGACCGATGCGAGCAGGCTGACCGACGTCGCGACAGCCCGGAAACGGGTCGGTCCGGAGTACGCGGCCGCCGTGCTGGAGACGGAGTTGCTCCGGCGCCGGGCGGGGGCGAAGGTCGACGACGCCGCACGCTGGTTGTTCACCGGGGAGGCGTTGCAGCAGGCCAGCGTCGCCCCGGTGGCCCGGCACCGGGCGCGCAGGCTGGCCGGGCGGGACGTGCACGACGTCACCTGCTCGATCGGCGCCGATCTCGTCGCGCTGGCCCGCACGGCACACCGGTGCGTCGGGTCCGATCTGGACGAGGTGCGGCTGCGGATGGCGGCGCACAACGCCACCGTCGCCGGTGTCCCGCGGGTGCTCGTCCGCGCCGACGC
>NZ_KB912506.1:32345-37629 GCF_000383775.1 Saccharomonospora halophila 8 | reverse complement strand
TCGTCCGCGCCGACGCGCTGCGCCCGGTGACCCGGGACTGCGTGGTGGTGGCCGACCCGGCCCGCCGCGACGCGGGCGGACGGCGCCGGTGGCGTCCCGGAGACTTCGTGCCCCCGCTGGACGACCTGGCGGACACCTACGCGGGGCGCGACCTGTCGGTCAAGACCGCCCCCGGCCTGGACCCCGCCGCCGCGCCGTGGGCCGCCGAGGTGGAACTGATCTCCCTGGACGGCCGGGTGCGGGAAGCGAGCCTGCTCAGCGCGGGGCTGGCGACGGCGTCCCGCCGGGCCACCGTGCTGAGCTCGGACGGCACCGGCTGGAGCATCACCGACGCCGAATCCGACGACGTGGCCGTCGGTCCGCCCGGGCGGTGGCTGGTCGATCCGGACGGGGCGGTGGTGCGCGCCGGCCTGGTGCGGCACTACGCGGCCCGGTACGGCCTGTGGCAGCTCGACGAGCACATCGCCTACCTGACCGGTGACGCCCCACCGCCCGGTGTGCGGGCGTTCCGGGTGCTCGACCACGGCCACTACAGCGAGAAGACGCTGCGGGCCACCCTGCGCGCCCACGAGGTCGGCAGGCTGGAGATCCTCGTCCGCGGCCTCGACGTCGACCCGGACGCGCTCCGCCGCAGGCTCAAGCCCCGCGGCCCGAACGAGGCCACCGTGGTCCTCACTCGCCTCGGCCGCACCCCCACCGCCCTCCTCTGCCGAGCCGAACGCACCCCCACCCTCTGACCGCGAGTCGCCATTCGATGCCCGCGAGTCGCCACTCCGTGCCCGCGAGTCGACGCTGCGATCCCGCGAGTCAACGTTCCAGAGCACGGGTAGCCCTCGGGTCGGAATGCCGGCGTGTCGGTCGGCTCCCGGCACACGGACCCGAGGCGCCGACGCACGGTCCTGGAGCGTCGACTCGCCGTCCTGGAGCGCCGACTCGCGGTGTTGAGGTGTCGACTCGCGGGCGTTCGGGCGGAGAATGCCGGTATGTGCCGAAACATCAGGACGCTGCGCCCGCCGTACGCCGAGGCCGTCAGCGACACCGACATCCGGGCGGCGGCGCTGCAGTACGTCCGGAAGGTCTCCGGCTTCCGGCAGCCCGCGGCGCACAACGCGGCGGCGTTCGACCGGGCCGTGGACGCCGTCGAGGCGGCGACGGCCGAGCTGTTGGCGTCGCTGGAGGTGCGGGGGCACCGGGACGGGGTCAGTCCGACGTCGGGCTGACCAGCACCGGGCACGGGCTCCGGGTCAACAGCTCGGCCGTGACACCGCCCAGCAGCAGCCGGGTGAAGCCGGTGCGCCCGTGGCTGGCGGTGAGGGCGAGCGCGTCGGGGCGTTCGCCGAGCAACTCCGTGATCGCCCCGGCGGGATCGTCCCCGGTGAGCAGTGTCGCCGTGGTCGGCACGATGCTGTCGCTCAGGTCGTCGGCGACCTCGGTCAGGCGGGTGTGCAGGCGTTCCCGCTCCACCGTGGGCCGGGCGGGGTCGGCGACGTGGACGAGTTCGAGCTCCAGCCCGAAGTCCCGGCCCCACGCCCGTGCGGCGGTCAGCGCGGACTCCGACCGGGTGGAGCCGTCCAGGCACACCACCAGCCGCCGGTACCGTTCCGGCGCGTCCTCGGTGCGGTGGCCCGGCCCGACCAGCAGGACAGGTTCCTTCGCGGCCCGCAGCACGTGCGCCGAGACGCTGCCGAGCACGAGCCGGGCGAGTTCGTCACGGTGCAGCGCGGACATGCACAGCAGCGTCCCCCGTTGCTCCGCGGCCATCTCGGCGAGCACGTCACCGGGCCAGCCCGCGCCCACGACACAGACGTCGATGTCGTCGTGCGGCAGGCCGTCGGCGAGGTCGTCGAGGTCCTGCGCCCAGTTGCCGCGCACCGGGTCGTACACGGTGACCAGCTCCATCGGGCACCCGCTCGCCTGGGCGATCCGCACGGCCGGATCCAGGACCTGCCGGGCCCAGTCGGAGGCGTCCAGCGGCACCAGAACCCGGGTCACCGACACGGTGGTGTCAACCATGTCCACTCGGCCTCACCCGGATCAGCGAGGTCGGCGCGGCACGAAAGGTAAACTCCGGGTACGATCCCGCCTCCGAGCCCCGGGGAGTTATGAGCCTCCAACTGCCTGCCGACTGGTGGATCCTGCTCGTGGCGACACTGTTGGTGGGGGTGTGCTCGCGGCCGGGTTCGCGAACCGGCTCCGGTTGCCCGGTCTGCTGCTGTTTCTCGTACTCGGCATGGTCATCGGCGACGAAGGGCTCCAGTTGGTCACGCTGGACGACCCCCGCGTCGCCCAGATCGGGGGAACCATAGCGCTGTTGCTCATCCTCTACGAGGGTGGGCTGACCACCAAGCCCCGGGACGTCCGGCAGGCCGCCGTGCCGGGCATGATGCTGGCCACGGTGGCCGTGGTCCTCACCGCGGGGGCGCTCGGTGCGGCGGCGTATCTGCTGCTCGACCTCGACCTGATGACGGCGCTGCTCATCGGTGCGGTCGTGGCCCTCCACCGACGCGGCGGCGGTGTTCGCGATGCTGCGCCGCGCCCCGCTCCCGCGCAGGCTCTCCTCGCTGCTCGAGGTCGAGTCCGGGGCCAACGACCCGATCGCGATCATGCTGACGATCGGGCTGCTGGAGACGTGGCGTGGGGATCCCGGTGTGTGGGACTGGGCCGGGTTCGCCGCGCTCCAGCTGGTCGGTGGGCTCCTCGTCGGCGCCGGGGTCGGACTCGTCGGCAGTTGGCTGCTGATGCGCGTCAACCTCGGTCCCGCGGGGGTCTATCCGGTGCTCGCCCTCGGTGTGGCGGGTATGTCGTACGGCCTCGCGGCGGCCGTCGGGGCGTCGGGCTTCCTCGCCGTCTACGTCACCGGCCTCGTCGTGGGTGCGCGGGTGCCCCTGCACCGCAGGGGCATCCGCACGTTCCATCAGGGGCTGTCGAGCACCGCCGAGGTCGGCCTGTTCCTCATGCTCGGCGTGCTGGTGTTCCCGTCGCAGCTGCCCGGGGTCGTCGCGCCCGGCCTCGTGGTGACGGTCCTGCTGGTGCTGGTGGCGCGGCCGGTCGCGGTCCTGCTGTGTCTGGGCTGGCAGGGCTACACCTGGCGGGAGCTGGTCTTCGTGTGCTGGGTCGGGCTCCGCGGTGCGGTGCCGATCGTGCTGGCCACGTTCCCGTTCCTCGCCGGGTACCCGGACGGCGCGTTCATCTTCAACATGGTCTTCTTCGTGGTGCTCGTCTCCGCGGCGATGCAGGGGGTCAGCATCCGCACGGTCGCGGGCTGGCTCGGCCTCCGCGACCCGTCCGCGTCCTCGGCGGCGGTCGCCGAGGACGTGCCGATCGGGGACATCAACACCGAGTTGATCGAGGTACGGGTCACCGACGACCTGCACCTCGCCGGACGGCAGCTGCGCGAGGTCACCCCACCCCAGGGGCTGATCACGACGATCATGCGGGGCGGGCGGGTGCTCATCCCGACCCCGCGGACCCGGTTCCGCAGTGACGACCTGGTGATCGTGGCGATGCCCCGGCAGCAGAACGCCGCGAAGCTGGTGACCGCCTGGGCGCGGGGCGAACTGGAGCCGGAACCGGTGTGACCCGCGCGGACCGGCCGCTACGGTGGACGGTCCGCCGGATCCCGGCCCGCGCGCACCGGGCCGGGTTCTGTGGGTCAGCACACGTATCCGTTGCGTGATACTTGCACAGTGCGCAAGTATCCGGCACCGTCCGGGGTGGTCCGCGTCCGTCGTGTCCTCCGCGGGCGGGGTCCGACCCGGCCGGACTGTGCGCGCACTGGGGGTGCACACAGACCGGGCCGGGTTGGCCCACCTCGGTGGCTCAGGCCGTCGGTCGTCCCGCACCCGCGTAGTTGTCCCCCGGTTTCCGGTAGTTGTGCACCTGGACGGCCTGCCCGAACGTCGGGGCGTCGATCATCTGCCGGTTGCCGATGTAGAGCCCGACGTGATGGATCTTGGTCTCCGGTTCGCCGTAGAAGACCAGGTCCCCGAGCCGGGGCTGTTCGTCGGCGGGGACCGGGGTGATGCTGTGGTACTGCGTGTGTGCGGTGCGCAGCAGGTCGATCCCGGCCTCGCCGTAGGCGGCCGTGGTCAGTCCCGAACAGTCGAAGCCCTGATCGCCCCGCTCCAGGCCGTTGCCGCCCCACACGTACGGCAGGCCGATCTTGTCGATGGCGAAGAGGACGGCGTCCAGCACCGCGGGGTCGGGTTCGTCGCCGTCCCGGCCGACCGTGCCGTACACGTTCGCGGTGGCCAGCGTCCGGTGCAGGAACAGCGGCTCGTCGTGCAACGCGGACACCCCGGCCAGCCACCCGTCGCCGTCGGCGAGGTCGCGCCCGTCGGCGCACAGCGCCCGGCCCGCGGTCAGGGCCGCGTCGTCGAGGTCCTGGATGTCGGGGGTCTCGTGCGTGGCGCTCGCCCGCCATTCCCGCCACACCCGGGGGGCCAGTTGCATCGGACCCGCCGCTCCCGGGCGGGAGACCACCGTTCCTTCGAAGTCGCGCACCTCGATCGTGCCGATCGGGTCGGAGACCGTGCCGTCGTCGGTGATCGCGCGGTCCCCCGTGCGGCCGTGGTCGCTGACCGTCCGCCCCACCCCGGCCAGTGTCACCCAGGAGAGGTTGCACTGCGGCTGTTCGTCGCTGAGGGTCACGGTCGCCGCGGCGTAGGCGTGCATCGCACGGCGCGGGATGTTCAGCCATCCGGCGACCTCGTCCACCCAGTCCTCGAACCGGGGTCCCGACGCCGGAGGCGCGTCCGAGGCCCCTGGCGGCGTGGTGGGGGCCCCCGTGGCGGATGCGGTGGTCGCGCGCGGCGCGTCCGGTGCGGCCGAACCGGTGGCCGACGGGATCCCGGTGGCGATGTCGGTGCGTTCGTCGTCCGTGGCCGCCGGGGTGAGGTCGGCCTCGCGCGGACCGAACCCGAGGGCGACGGCGAACACGGCGAGGGCGACCACCGTCGACACGACGGCGATGAGCACCGTCCGGTGGCGCGGGGTCCGGTCGCGTTCTCCTTCGGCGGCCGGGTCCCCGTCGTCCACCGGGTGTGCGTGGGTCGCGTCGCCGTGCTCGGCCGTGCGGTCGTCGTCGCCCGCTGTCATGGGGACAGGATAAGCGGTCGGGACCGGTGGTGGCTCAACCAATCGATCGTCGGGTCATCTGATCCGGTGCTGTGCCGTCACGGAGTGAATCCGCCGGGTCCCGCATCGACGAGGGGACCGCGCGCGGCGTCAGGGCCGCGCGAGCCGTTCCGCGAGCAGGGCCCGCAGCCGGTCCGGGTCCGCCTCG
>NZ_KB912506.1:15100-32245 GCF_000383775.1 Saccharomonospora halophila 8 | reverse complement strand
GACATTCTCGCCTTCGAGCACCAGTGGTGGCGGTACGCGGGCGCCAAGGAACAGGCGATCCGGGACCGGTTCGGCGGTCTCGCCGACACGGTACTACCAGATCCTGAACAAGCTCATCGACAAGCAGGAAGCCATGCGGCCGTGCGGCGCCCCGGCCCACCGGCACGTCCTCACGGTCGCACAGCGCCAGTACCCGGCGGGCGTTGGCGGTGGTCAGCTCCACATCGACGTTGCCGAAGACGGTCGTGACCCCGAGCAGGTCGACGTCCGCGCTCCGGGCCGCGAGCGCGAGCGCGAACGCGTCGTCCACGCCCGGGTCGGTGTCGATGATCAGTTTCGTGTTCATCCGTGTCCGCACTCCCGTCCCGGTTCGCCGTCGGCCCCCGTGCTGTCGGCCCCCGTGCTGTCGGTCTCAGTACTGTCGGCCTCCGCGCCTGTCGGCGTCCACGGTACGGTCCCGCCATGACGTCGATCTGGGGTTCTCCCGTGCTCGCCCGGTTCCGGGCGTGGTCCCGGGCGCGGCGTGATCCCCGGCAGGCGCGGTTTCTCACCGCCGACTCGCTGCGCTGGGTCCTGCGCCACCGGGCGTTCACCCCCTGGTATCTGGTCCGCTACTGGCGGCTGTTGAAGTTCCGGCTGACCCACCCGCACATCCTCGTGCGGGGTATGATCTTCCTCGGCCGCGACGTCGAGATCGACTGTCGGCCCGGCTACGGGCGGATGGAGATCGGACGCTGGGTGCACGTCGGTGACGGCAACGCGATCCGGTGTCACGAGGGGTCCCTGCGCATCGGGGACAAGGTCGTCCTCGGCCGGAACAACGTGCTCAACGGCTACCTCGACATCGAGATCGGCGCGGCGACGCTGCTGTCCGACTGGATCTACATCTGCGACTTCGACCATGTCACCACCGACATCCACCGCCCGATCAAGGACCAGGGCATCGTGAAGGCGCCGGTGCGCATCGGGCCGGACGGCTGGATCGGCACGAAGGTGTCCGTGCTGCGCGGCACCCGGGTCGGGCGCGGGTGCGTCCTCGGAGCGCACTCGGTGGTGCGCGGCGACGTTCCGGACTTCGCGGTCGCCGTCGGTTCCCCCGCGCGGGTCGTGCGGGACCGCGCGGCCGACTACGAGGCCGATGCCGAACGCCGCAGGGCGGTCGCGGACATGGCCCGCAAGGCCGACGAGGCGCTGCGCAAGACCCTCGGCGAGGAGTAGCCCGGAGCCCCGGGCGGGGGGTGTGCGGCACCGGGGCGGGCACCACCGCGTGGTTCCCGCCGTCGGAGGGACGGGGGAACCACCCGGCTGGCTGGTCCGCCTCGATGCCGGCGCACGACCGGTGTCACATCCAGACCCATTCCTGGTGCGAGGAGCTGTTGCACGGGAACGTGCGCAGCCCGCCCACGCCGACGTGCGCGTCCTCAAGGCAATCCCCGGTGGCCACGTTGCGCAACTTACTGTCCCCGTCGCCGAAGGTGGTGACCTCCCACTGCTGGTACGTCATGCCGTTGCACGCGAACTGCCGCAGTCCGTACGCACTGTCGTCGAGGCACAATCCCGACTGGAGCCCGCGCAGGGTCAGGATCGAATTCCCCGACGTGGCCCACATGTGCGAGGCGATGGGGGCGCAGTCGATCGTGCGCAGCACGCCGTCGTCGCCGTTGACCATGCACTCGCCGGTCCCGACGTTGCGCCAGGAGAGCTCGTCCGCTGCCGAGGCCTGCGGTGCGGTGGCGAGCGAACCGGCGAGCGCGGTCGCGGCGAGGGCCGCGCCCGTGACGGTGGCGAGACGGGTGGTGATACTCATGAATCCCCCTGTGTGTCCGGTACGTTGTGCGGTGAATTGATCACCAGCGGGGATTGTGTCAGGTTGCCAGTTCACCGTCACCGGTTGTGTCGATCACATCTCCTCCGGCGTCGGCACTGCGGGATAGGGAACGAACGTGCTGGTGTTCTCGTCCACGGTGAGCTGCTTGCCGATCGTGGGGAACGCCCGCTGCGGACACGCCTGGCGTTCGCAGACCTTGCACCCCATGCCGATCGGCGTGGCGGCCGTGGCGTCGTCCAGGGCCAGCCCCGCCGAGTACACCAGCCGGTGGGCGTGCCGTAGCTCGCATCCCAGGCCGACCGAGAAGATCTTGCCGGGACTGCCGTAGCCGCCGATGTTGCGCGAGATCGTGCGGGCGACCCAGAAGTAGCTCTTGCCGTCGGGCAGGGTCGCCACCTGGCTGAAGATCTTGCCCGGCGAGGTGAACGCCTCGTAGATGACCCACAGCGGGCAGGCCCCGCCGACCCGGGAGAAGTGGAACCCGGCCGCGGACTGGCGCTTGGACATGTTGCCCGCGCGGTCCACCCGCACGAAGGAGAACGGGATGCCGCGCAGCTTCGGCCGTTGCAGCGTGGACAGCCGGTGACACACCGTCTCGAACCCCACGCCGAAGTGGTCGCAGAGCAGCTCGATGTCGTAGCGGAACCGCTCGGCGGCGCCGTGGAACAGGCGGTAGGGCAGGATCAGCGCGCCCGCGAAGTAGTTCGCCAGCCCCACCCGGGCCAGCGACCGGGCGGCGGGGCCGGAGAACGCCCACGAGTCGGCGATCTCGGTGATCAGGTCGTCGTACTCCAGCAGCGCGATCTGCGAGGCCATCCGGAACGCCTGCTGACCGATGCGCAGGCTGGGCGCCATGCGCAGCACCCGGCCCCGCGGTTCGTAGCGGTGCTGCTCGCCCTCGGCCTCGTTGAGCCCTTCGCTGGTCACGGTGACGTCGTAGTGCCCGATGAGCCGGTCGCGCAGGCCGTTGCGGATCTCGTCGCGGCGCAGGCCCAGGTCGTGGTACATCCGCTCGGCGCGCTCGTCGAGCTCGGCGACGTAGTTCTCCCGCTCGTAGAAGAAGTCCCGCACCTCCTCGTGCGGCAACGGGGCCGCCGCGCTGCCGTGCGACCCCCGGCCGTCCTCGGTGACCAGCGCGGCCGTGCTCTCGACCGCGTTGCGGTAGCTGCGGTGCAGCTTGACCAGCGCCTCGGCCACCGACGGGAGGTTCTTGGCCAGGTCGTTGATCTCACCTCGGGAGACGTCCGCCCCGATCGACTCGTCCAGCAGGGCCTCCCGCACGTCCGCGACGATCCGGGAGGTGTCGTTGTCGGCGAAGAACTCGGCGTCCACCCCGAACGTCTCGGTGATCCGCAGCAGCACGGGCACCGTGAGCGGACGGCTGTTGTGCTCGATCTGGTTGAGGTAGCTGGGCGAGATGTCCAGCAGCCGGGCGAGGTCGGCCTGGCTCATCGAGCGGCTCTCGCGCAGATGACGTAGGCGCGCTCCGGCGAAAGTCTTGTCCACGAGGGGGGTCCCTTCCGGAGGGTTTCCTGTTCGGTACCGATCCAGCCGCGTCGATCGATCGGCGTTGCGAAGGCTTCCTTCGCAACTTCACAAGATCATAGGCAAAATTTGCACAACTTGGCAAGTTGGAGCTCTGGTTTGGTTTTTGCAGGGCATGTCATCGTCTGTCTTAACAGGCGAGGAATCGCAAAGTTCGCAAAGTTGGAGAGACGCGATGACTGAGTCCACGGGGAAGAGCTTCGAGCAGGAAGCGGCCAAGCTGGCGAAGGAGTGGGAGACCAACCCGCGCTGGGCGGACGTGAAGCGCTCCTACTCCGCGGAGGACGTCGTGAAGCTGCGCGGCAGCGTGGTCGAGGAGAACACCCTCGCGCGGCGTGGTGCGGAGAAGCTGTGGGACCTCCTGCACAGCGAGGACTACATCCACGCGCTCGGTGCGCTGACCGGTAACCAGGCCGTGCAGCAGGTGCGCGCCGGCCTGAAGGCCATCTACCTGTCCGGCTGGCAGGTCGCCGCCGACGCCAACCTTGCGGGCCAGACCTACCCGGACCAGAGCCTCTACCCGGCCAACTCGGTCCCCGCGGTCGTCCGCCGGATCAACAACGCGCTCGGCCGTGCCGACCAGATCAACTGGGCTGAGGGCAACACCGACATCGACTGGTACGCCCCGATCGTGGCCGACGCCGAGGCCGGCTTCGGCGGTCCGCTGAACGCCTTCGAGCTGATGAAGGGCATGATCTCCGCCGGTGCCGCCGGTGTGCACTGGGAGGACCAGCTGGCCTCCGAGAAGAAGTGCGGTCATCTCGGTGGCAAGGTGCTCGTGCCGACCAAGCAGCACGAGCGCACGCTGAACGCCGCCCGCCTGGCCGCGGACGTGTCCGACGTGCCCTCCATCGTCGTCGCCCGCACCGACGCGCAGGCCGCCACGCTGATGACCAGCGACGCCGACGAGCGGGACCACAAGTTCCTCACCGGCAACCGCACCTCCGAGGGCTTCTACGAGGTGCGCAACGGCATCGAGCCCTGCATCGACCGTGGTCTGGCCTACGCCGAGTACGCCGACCTGCTGTGGATGGAGACCTCCGAGCCGGACCTGGAGGTGGCCCGCAAGTACGCCGAGGCCATCAAGGACAAGTACCCGAACCAGATGCTGGCCTACAACTGCTCGCCGTCGTTCAACTGGAAGAAGCACCTGGACGACGCGACGATCGCGAAGTTCCAGCGTGAGCTGGCCGCCATGGGCTACAAGTTCCAGTTCATCACGCTGGCCGGCTTCCACGCCCTGAACTACTCCATGTTCGACCTGGCGAAGAACTACGACGCCAACGACATGACCGCCTACGTCGACCTCCAGCAGCGCGAGTTCGCCGCCGAGGAGCAGGGCTACACCGCCACCAAGCACCAGCGCGAGGCGGGCACCGGCTGGTTCGACCTGGTCAGCACGGCGCTGAACCCGGAAAGCTCCACGACCGCCCTGAAGGGCTCGACCGAAGAGGCGCAGTTCTAAGCGGCCGCCCAGGCCGCAGCGCCACAACTGCTCGAAGGGGACGAGATGGCTGACACGCTCAACTGCCGGCTCCAGGTGACCGGCACCTCGCAGGAGCGATTCGACGAGATCCTCACCCCGGCGGCGCTGGAGTTCGTCGCGAAGCTCGACAACGCCTTCGCGGGTCGGCGCAGGGAACTGCTCGACGCGCGCAGGCTCCGCAGGGACCGCATCGCCTCCGGGGAGGAGACACTCGGTTTCCTCCCGGAGACGGCCGGGATCCGCGCGGACGAGACGTGGCAGGTGGCCCCGCCCGCACCCGGTCTCACCGACCGGCGGGTGGAGATCACCGGCCCGACCGACCGCAGGACCACGGTCAACGCGCTGAACTCCGGAGCCGGGGTGTGGCTCGCCGATTTCGAGGACGCCACGTCACCGAACTGGGACAATGTCGTGGGCGGTCAGCGCAGTCTCTACGACGCGATCCGGCGCGACGTCGACTTCACCGACAAGGGCAAGCACTACGTCATCGGGGACGATCCGGCGACGATCGTCGCCCGGCCGCGGGGCTGGCACCTGGTGGAGAAGCACGTGCGGATCGACGGGCGTCCCGTGTCGGCCGGTCTCGTCGACTTCGGGCTGTACTTCTTCCACAACGCGCGTCAGCTGCTGGCGCGGGGGAGTGGGCCGTACTTCTACCTGCCGAAGCTGGAGAGCCACCACGAGGCGCGGCTGTGGAACGACGTGTTCCGCTTCGCGCAGGCCGAACTCGGCATCCCGCAGGGGAGCATCCGGGCGACCGTGCTGATCGAGACGATCACGGCGGCGTTCGAGATGGACGAGATCCTCTACGAGCTGCGCGAGCACGCGGCCGGCCTGAACGCGGGCCGGTGGGACTACATCTTCAGCCTGATCAAGACCTTCGCCACCGGCGGCGCGGACTACGTGCTGCCGGACCGGGCGGAGGTGACGATGACGGTGCCGTTCATGCGGGCCTACACCGAACTGCTGGTGCGTACCTGCCACAAGCGCGGGGCGCACGCGATCGGCGGGATGGCGGCGTTCATTCCCAGCAGGGACCCGGAGGTCAACGCGACGGCGACGGAGAAGGTGCGGCAGGACAAGGAGCGTGAGGCCGCCGACGGCTTCGACGGTTCCTGGGTGGCGCACCCCGGTCTCGTCCCGGTGTGCCGGGAGGTGTTCGACGGCGTCCTGGGCGAGCGGCCGAACCAGCTCGACCGGCTGCGGCCGGACGTCGCGGTCACCGCCGAGGACCTGCTCAACGTGGCGAGCGCCGGGGGCGAGGTCACCGAGCAGGGTGTGCGGTCGAACATCAACGTGGCGTTGCGCTACCTGGATGCCTGGCTGCGTGGCACCGGTGCCGCGGCGATCTTCAACCTCATGGAGGACGCCGCCACGGCGGAGATCGCCCGGTGCCAGGTGTGGCAGTGGCTGCGCAACGGCACCAAGCTCGACGACGGCACACCAGTCACCCAGCCCCTGGTGCGGGAGTGGCTGGAGGAGGAGCTCACCGGGATCCACGCCGATCTCGGTGCGGGCAACCGGCTGGCCGACGCCCGGGAGATCTTCGTCGAGACCGCACTCGGGGAGAAGCTGCCCAGCTTCTTCACGACCGGCGCCTACGCCCGCTATCTGATGGACTCCTGAGCCGAGTCCGTCCCGGACCCGCGCGTGGTGCGTGGTAGCCGTGGAGGGCCCTTCCCCCGCATCCGGCGTGGGGGAGGGGCCCTTCACGTATGCGGGTACCGCCCGCCCGTCACCGTCGCGCGGGCGGAGTCAGTGCCGAGGTGCCCCGGTAGCCGACTGGGAGGTCCGCCCTGCCGACGGTGAGCAGCACCGGGCCCGCGAGGCCCGCCCGGACGGTGGCGTCGGCGAGAAAGCCGGCGAGCCAGCCCATCGCGTCCAGGGACCACTCGGCGAGGGTGCCGTGGAAGGTGACGCGGTGGCGGGGCGGGCCGCTCCCGAGGTGGTCGTCGAACGGCGATCGCTCGGTCATGGCCGGGTGGTCGGTCGTCGAATGGGACCGGCACGCGAAGAGGGTCTGCTCCTCACGGCGGAGCGAGCGCAGTAGTTCGGGTGCGAGGTCCGGCACGGACGGCCGCGTGCCGCTGTCCACCGTGACGCGCACCCCGGTGCGTGCTCCCGGGTCGCACTCGGAGAACCACCCGATGCTCTCCAGCGCGGGCAGCACGGCGCGGCGTGGAGTCGGGCGCAGCTGCTGCACGGGCAGCAGCAGCTGCACGGCACGGAGCGTGAGGGTGCCGAACCGGGCGAGCACGTCGTCGGCGCAGCACAGGAAGGGCTGTACGGGCAGCGGCCGGTCGGCCGGGACCGGGCCGATGCCCACCTGGAACCAGGCCGCCAACGGTGAGTCCGGTTCCCGGCCCGGGAGTTCCGGGCCGGCCTCGTGCATGCTCCACGAGCTCTCCGGGGCGGCCCCTCCCGTGCCGGTTCCCGTCGCGCGGTCCGGGACCGGGTCCGTCCCGCCCACGCGCACCGTGCTGAGGTCGGACAGCCACCCCATTGCCCGGGACCGCTTCTCGAACAGGCTGTGCGGGTCCTCGGACGCGGCGGCGGGGTCGCGCCACGGGTGCGGCGACAGGTCCCCGTACAGCGCGGCGATCAGGAGCCCTTCGGGGCCACCGCCGCCCGGCACCGAGCCGGGCCGGGCCGTCTCGCTGCTGTCCCGGGGAGCCTCGCCGCTCATCCTTCCCTCCTAATCAATAAACCCTGCGGGGGATTCCCCGCATCACATCGACAGCTCCAGGGTCAACTGCTCGAACGGGCGGAGAACCGTGGGGGGATTAAGGCGTTGGTCATCGCGTCAGCTCCATACGACCAGCATCGGCGCAGGAAGTAATACTTCAAGCACTCGTGTGCCGCCGCCCACCCAGTTAGGAGTCGTCCCCGCGGCCGACGGTGTCGACGGCGCACCAGTGCGCCCGCGAGGTGTCGGCCAGACGGGCCGCCACGCAGTCGGGACAGAACCTGCCTTCCACGAGCCCGGGGGAAAGGTCGGGCCGTGGCACGGGCTCGTTCCCGCAGAGAGCGCACCATCGGAACCGACCGCCCGCCACCACGATGATCAGTGAAGGGGTCACCTCTCGTCTCCTCGATCGAGGGCACGCAGCCCCGCCAGTACGCGCCGCAGCAGGTCGAGCCACGGGTCGTCGCTCAGGCGCGGCGCGGTGGCCCGGGGTGACAGAACCGGGTCGACCTCGGGCCACCGCGGCGGCCGCGGGTCGACACGCGGTAACAGATCCGTGGGCGCATCACTCATCGGCCGTGCGGGATGACGTATCGGTGGCCCCGGTGAGCTCGTCGGCGCGGGCCCGCATGTCGTCCGCCACCTGACGCAGCGCGTCGGCGAGTTCGCGGAGACGTGGCCCGGGGAGCTGTCCGTCGTCCTGGTGCGCCATCAGGTCGGACACCACCCCTCCCAGCGTCCGATTCACGGTCGCGAGGCGAGCCAGCAGAGCACGATCCCGGGTGATCATCGGAGCCTTCCTTCGGGCGAGGACGGAAGGTGCTCTCTCGGAGGTGCGACACACCTGATCTCAGCGGGTGAGCATCCTGTGACATGCAGCATCATGGGTGTTGAGGTTGGCAGGACGGAGGAGGTCCGGGAGGTGCCCCGCGAGGTGACCGTTTCGCCGCGGGGTGGCCGGAAGGGGTGTCCAGAGAGGGCGAGTGGTGGACGACCAGACCATCGGGCGAACGCTGCGTGTGCTTCGGATCCGTGCCGGCAGGTCACAGGCCGAGCAGGCAGACCTGCTCTCGCGGAGAGCGGGCCGCGCTGTGACCCGCAACGAGATCTCCCGGTGGGAGCGAACGTCGCATACTGACGCCGTGGTGGCAGAAGCACTACGCGGCTACGTTCGACGTCCCCGTTGAGGTTCTGCGCGGGGCGGTGGCCGTCACGAGAGCGCGTCGGAGACGGGAACGGGGGGAGCTCGAACAGGTGCGCAGAAGACAGTTCATGGGAGTACTGGCCGGAGCTGTGACCGCGGTCTCCGTGCCCTCACCGGAACCTTTGTCGGGTCGTCTCGGAGTGCGTGACGCCGAACGGCTGTACCGGCATACCGCGCCCGGAGACTGGTCTGGTAGTGCTCCCGGGCGCGTGCATGCTCACCAGCGTCGAAAGCCGCCCATCCGGCCATCTGGTGTTGCTCACCGAGCAGAGACCGGAGCCTGTTCCGCACCTCAGCATTGCATGTGGCCTCGCGGAGGAGGCGTTCGGTCACTCCGACCTGCGAGGCATAGGTCGCGTAGGTGTCTCCGCCTCCGAGAACATCGTCGAGACGTCGGAGCCGAGCGGGGCCTCGGTGGGGTCGAGGACATCCACGCACGCGACAAGGCTCTCTACCTCACCTGGCTGGCGAGTTCGTATGCGCAAGCGCGGGAGTTCGAGCAGGCCGCGGCGACCCTCGACGTGGCGCACGGTCTCGCCGAGGGTGTTGTTTCGGCACGTCCGGTCGAACGGTTCGAGAAGGTTGCCCGTCGACTGGCACACCACCGGAGTCTGCCGCAGGTCGGGGACGTCCTGGGCCGGATCGGTGTCTAGCCGTCGGTCGGTGCCGTGGCGGTCTCCATCCAACGGAGATAGTGGGCCGCCCCCTCGGTGAGCTTCACCGCTGTCACCTCGGGTTTCTCCCACGGGTGTCGGGCGATGAGATGCGCTTCGAGTTCGGCATACCGGTCGCTGGTGGTCTTCAGCGTCACGAGCCACTCCTCCCCCTCGCCCGCCTCGCCGAGGTGCCAGAAGTAGGACAGCACCGGACCGTGGACCTGGGCGGTGGCTGCGAGCTTCTCCCGGACCGCGGAAGCCGCGAGCGCGGCCGCGGAATCACGGTCGGGCGTGGTGGTGGTTACCGACAGTGGATCAGCCATCGGTTCAGCGTAGGAGTCGGGAGGTCGGTCCCGCTACGGTGACCGTCGGCGAACCGGTTCGTCTCGCCCCCGGGACACCGCAGCCGATGTCGGTGGATGTCGCCGGGGCGGCGAACGCCCGGACGGGTGGTCGGACACGCCGGGACCGCTTAGGAGTGAACCACGGGGGCTCCGCTAGCGTCGGCACACACCATCCCGCGTTGCCCGAGAAGGAGATCCAGCGTGCCGGAGCAGTTCGCTCACCTGCATGTGCACACCGAGTACTCGATGCTCGACGGCGCGGCGAAGCTCGCCCCGCTGTTCGCCGAGGCCGAGCGGCTCGGACAGCCCGCGGTGGCGATGACCGACCACGGCAACATGTTCGGCGCACACGACTTCTACGAGCAGGCGCGGAAGACCAGCGTCAAGCCGATCATCGGGATCGAGGCGTACGTGGCCCCGGCCTCGCGGTACCACAAGAAGCCGGTCTTCTGGGGCAAGTCCCGCACCGGTGAGGACAGCGACGCGACCGAGAGCGGCGGGGATGTCTCCGGTGGCGGTTCCTACACCCACCTGACGATGTGGGCCCGCAACGCCACCGGCCTGCGCAACCTGTTCCGGTTGTCCTCGCTGGCCTCCTTCGAGGGGTACTACCGCAAACCGCGGATGGACCGGGAGCTGATCGCCGAGCACGCCGAGGGGATCATCGCCTCGACCGGCTGCCCGTCCGGGGAGGTGCAGACGCGGTTGCGGCTCGGCCAGTACCGGGAGGCGGTGCAGGCCGCGGCCGACTACCGGGACATCTTCGGTGCCGAGAACTTCTTCCTGGAGCTGATGGACCACGGGCTGTCCATCGAGCGCTCGATCCGGGAGGACCTGCTGCGGCTGCGCAAGGAGCTGGACCTGACGCCGGTGGCGACCAACGACAGCCACTACGTCACCGCGGACCAGGCGGAATCCCACGGCGCGTTGCTGTGCGTGCAGACCGGCAGGACGCTGACCGACCCGAAACGGTTCAAGTTCGACAGCGACGACTTCTACCTCAAGTCGGCCGAGGAGATGCGCGACTACTGGGAGAAGGAGGTCCCCGGGGCGTGCGACACGACCCTGGAGATCGCCGAGCGGGTCGAGTCGTACGAGGAGGTCTTCGACGAGCGCGACCGGATGCCGCGGGTGTCCCTCGCCCCCGGGCAGACCGAGGAGGACAAGCTCAGGGCCGAGGTGGAGGAGCTGATCCCGCACCGGTTCCCGGAGGGGCTCACCGACGAGTACCGGCAGCGGGTGGAGTGGGAGCTCAGCGTCATCTGCGAGAAGGGCTACGCCTCCTACTTCCTGGTCGTCGGCGATCTGGTGCGCTGGGCGAAGTCGCAGGGGATCCGGGTCGGTCCGGGGCGTGGCAGTGCCACGGGGGCGCTGGTGTCGTACATCCTTCAGATCATCAACCTGGACCCGATCGAGCACTCGCTGATCTTCGAGCGGTTCCTGAACCCCGAACGGGACTCCCCGCCGGACATCGACCTCGACTTCGACGACCGTCGCCGGGACGAGGTGATGGCCTACACGCGCGACAAGTACGGCCAGGAGAACGTCGCCCAGGTCCTCACCTTCGGCACGATCAAGACGAAGGCCGCGCTCAAGGACGCCGCCCGTGCGCACTACGGACAGCCGGGATTCGCCATGGCCGAGCGGATGACGAAGGCGCTCCCGCCGCCGGTCGCCGCCGAGGACATCCCGCTCGCGGGCATCGTCGACCCCGAACACGAGCGGTACCAGGAAGCCGCCGAGATCCGGTCCCTGGTCGAGACCGATCAGGACGTGGCGACGATCTTCAAGACGGCCCGCGGGCTGGAGGGGCTGATCCGCAACGCGGGGGTGCACGCGTGTGCCTACATTCTGAGTTCGGAGCCCCTGCTCGACGTCCTGCCGCTGTGGATGCGGGACGACGGAGCGATCATCACCGGCTGGGACTACCCTGCCTGTGAGGAGATCGGGCTGCTGAAGATGGACTTCCTCGGGTTGTCCACGCTGACGATCATCGAGGACGCGATCCGGTCCGTGCGGGAGAACTACGGGACCGACATCGATCTGGACACGCTCGGGCTGGAGGACGAGCAGACGTATCGCCTGTTGGCGAAGGGGGACACGCTCGGCGTGTTCCAGCTCGACGGTGCGGGGATGCGGACCCTGCTGCGGGCGATGGGGCCGACGCACTTCGGCGACGTCTCCGCCGCGCTCGCGCTCTACCGGCCGGGGCCGATGGCGGCGAACGCGCACATGGCCTACGCGGAGCGTTCGAACGGCCGGGCGCCGATCAAGCCGATCCACCCGGAGCTGAAGGACGCGCTGGACCCGATCCTGGGCGAGTCGTACCACCTGCTGGTGTATCAGGAGCAGGTGATGGCGATCGCCCAGCAGCTCGCCGGTTACACCCTCGGCGAGGCCGACCTGTTGCGCAAGGCGATGGGCAAGAAGAAGCCCGAGGTGATCGCGAAGGAATCCGCGAAGTTCCTCGCCGGGATGCAGGAGAACGGGTTCAGCGAGGAGGCCGCGCAGACGCTGTGGGACGTCATGGGGCCGTTCGCCGGCTACGCCTTCAACAAGTCGCACACCGCCGGGTACGCGATGGTCTCCTACTGGACCGCGTACCTGAAGGCGCATTACCCGGCCGAGTTCATGGCCGCGCAGCTGACCGCGAACTCGGGGAACAAGGACAAGAGCGCGGTCTACCTGTCCGAGTGCCGTCGCATGGGGGTGAAGGTCCTTCCGCCGGACGTCAACGAGTCGGGCGTGCAGTTCGCCGCCGTGGGCGGGAACATCCGGTTCGGGCTGGGCGCCGTCCGCAACGTCGGCGCCGGGGTCGCGCGCGCGATCATCGAGACCCGGCGGGAGAAGGGCGGGTACCGGTCGTTCGCGGACTTCCTGGAGAAGGTCCCCGCGACGGTGTGCCAGAAGCGGGTGATCGAGTCGCTGATCAAGGCGGGGGCGTTCGACAGCTTCGGCCTCACCCGGCTGTCGCTGCTGCGCGTGCACGAGGAGGCCGTGGAGGCGGTCGCGGGCCTGAAGAAGCAGGAGGCCCTGGGGCAGTTCGACCTGTTCGGCGGCACGGACACCGGTGAGGAGGATGCCGCGGGCACCTCCCCGCTGGCGCACCTCACGTTCGGGCCGGAGGAGTGGCCGCGCAAGGAGCTGCTCGCCTACGAACGCGACATGCTCGGCCTGTACGTCTCCGCGCATCCGCTGGACGGCGCGGAGGGCATCCTGCGCAAGCACGCCCCGAAGCCGATCGCGACCCTCAAACACGAGGCACCGGCGGAGGGCGAGATCACCGTCGCCGGGATCATCAGCGGCATCGACCGGAAGGTGTCCAAGAAGGGCGAGCCGTGGGCCATCGTCACCGTCGAGGACCTGGACGCCTCCATCGAGGTGCTGTTCTTCGCCAAGGCGTACTCCGTCATGGGGGAGGAGCTGGTCACCGACAGCGCGGTCGCCGTCAAGGGCCGGGTGAACTGGCGGGACGACACGATGAGCGTGTTCGCGTCGACGATGGTCACCCTGGACATCTCCGACGCCGAGCACAACCCCGTCAGCGGGGACCTGCCGTTCGTGCTGCGCGCGGACGCGGGCAGGCTCGACCGGGACGGGGTGCTGGAACTGCGGTCGGCACTGTCGGCGCACCGGGGCGACACCCCGGTGCAGGTGCTCGTCTGCGGTGGGGAGGAGTTCCGGATGGAGATCCCGGACTACCCGGTCGACGTGTCGAGCACGCTGCTCGGGGAGTTGAAGGGCATCCGCGGGATCATGGTGGAACACACCGGCGCGCTGTGAGCCCCGGTCCCCGGGGCCAGGGACGTCCCGTGGCCCCGGGGACCGGGACTCAGCCCGCTGCGGGGCCGTGAATGCGCGGGCGCCGGCACACGTAGACCAGGGCGGGCGGCACGTTGCGCCACACCGTGCGGGTGGTGACGACCTCGTCGAAGTGTTCGTCCAGCAACCGCCGGAACCGCCGGGCCCCGGCGAGGTGCGCGGCGTGCCGGTAGGCGAAGGTGCTGAATCCGCCTTCGGGTGCGAGCGCGCGGGCGACCTCGCCGAGCATCCGCTGTTGCGTCTCCCCGGCGAACAGCGACCACGGCAACCCGCTCACCACGGCGTCGGCACTCCCGACCCCCTCCTCGTCCAGCAGCGCACGCAGGCGCGCCGCGTCGCCGCACACCACGGTGAGATCCGGGTGTGCCGCACGCAGGTGCTCGGCCAGCGTGGGATCGATCTCCACCGCGAGGTGCCTGCCACCGGTCGGGAGCCGGTCGCCCACCACCCGGCTCACCGCGCCGCTGCCCGCGCCCAGCTCCACCACGGTGGGGCGTCCCGACCGGGGCACGACGACGGACAGCTGTTCGGCCAGCCTCGCCGAACTCGGACTCACCGCGCCGACGAGCCCCGGCTTGCGCAGCGCGGCGTTGACGAAGACGGACAGATCGCGGGACCGGGTCGGTGTCGGCATACGCAGAATGTGTCAGAGCCGGTGATCGCGGTGTGCGCCGGGGCGGAGGTTCTTGGTCCTGCCGGACGCCTCCGGGATCCGGAGGGTGGCCCATCTGCACCTGCTCCCCGCAGGACACCCCCGGTGGCGCGACCAGCTCGCCTTTCGGGACGCCCTGCGCCGGGGCGCCGAACTCACCGCCCGGTACGCCGCGCTGAAGCGCCGCCTGGCCACCCGCCACGCCGGGGACCGGGAGTCCTACACGGGGGCCAAGAGCGACTTCGTCGCGGAGGTGCTGGGGCGCGCCGACCGATCCGGGCCGTGAGGCCGCTCTCGGTGGCGCGGACGGAGAACCGGGGGACGGCCTAGGCTGCGCCGTGTGACGGAGGAAGATCGTCCGGCGGAACCGGATCGCGGGCAACACCCGGTGCGGCGGCCCGGCCCGGTGCGCTGGGTGTGGTACGCGGCCGGCGGCCGGTTGCCGGAGCGGTACCGGGAATGGGTGCTGCACGACGTGACCGCGCGGCACTACCTGTGGCGGCACGCGGCCCGCACCGTCGTGCTCCTCGGACCACTGGTGTCGGTGTGGCTGCTGCTGCCCGGCCCGCTGTGGCTGCGCCTGGTGCTGTGCCTGATGGCGGCGTTGGTGGGTGGGTTCTACTCGCTCGCCTACGCCGACGAGAACTGCGAGAACCGGGTGGCCCGGCACGGCTTCGCCCACGGGACGGCCGCGGCCACCCGCAAGGCCGCCCGCGCGGAGCGGGACGCGGCGCTGCACGAGCGTTACCGCGCCCGGTACCGCTCCTGACCGGCCACCCGGCCACCCGGCCACGGGCCCGAATCGACACACCTACGGGTGGAAGGCGTTGCCCGTCGGGATCTTCGGCCTGCCCGGGGTGTGCGGGGCGGCGGGGCGGGTCCTGCGGTAGACGTCGGCGGTCTGTTCGGCGATGCGAACCCAGTCGAAGTCCGTGGCCAGGCGGGACCGCGCCGCGTCCGCGCGGCGGGAGGCGGCCCCGGTGTCGGACAGCACCCGGTCGACCGACCGTGCGAGGGCGTCCACGTCCCCCGGGGTGAAGGCCAGGCCGGTCTCGCCGTCCACGACGAGTTCCCCGAGCCCGCCCGCCGTGGAAGCCACCAGCGGCACCCGCGCGGCGGCGGTCTCCAGTGCCACGATGCCGAACGGTTCGTACCGGCTCGGCAGCACCACCGCGTCCGCCGCCGCGAGCACGGCCCGCAGTTCGTGGTCGGGCAGGTGTCCCACGAAGTCCACGGCCCCGCCGAGGTCCAGTTCGGCGGTGCGGTCCACGAGTTCGCCACGGTGCCTGCCCTCTCCCGCGACCACGAGCCGGGCTCCGGGATGCCGTTGCCGCACCGCGGGCAACGCCGCGAGCAGGTCCTGCACGCCCTTCTCGTACTCCAGCCTGCCGAAGTACAGCAGCAGCGGCGCCGAGGCGGCGGCGTGCCCGGCCCGGACCCGCCGCACCGCCTCGCCCGGGACCTGCCAGCTCCGCTCCTCGATGCCGTTGTGGATCACCGTGATGTCCGCGGTGGTCACGTCGAAGAGGGTGGCGACCTCCCCGCGCATGGCCTCCGAACAGGTGATCAGTGCGTCCACCCGGTTCGCCAGCCACCACTCCACCGAGTGCACCTGTTGGTTCAGCGGGTGGGAGAGCCACCCCGAGTGGCGGCCCGCCTCGGTGGCGTGGATGGTGCCGACGAGAGGCGCGTGCGCCGCCTCGGCCAGCGCGATCGCGGGATGGGTGACCAGCCAGTCGTGGGCGTGCACCACATCGGGCCGCCAGTCCCGCACCAGCGCGGTGCCCGCGCGGATCATCCCGTGTCCCATCGCCAGGGTCCAGGCCACCAGGTCACGCTCGAAGGTGAGGTGCATCGGATCCTCGGCGACCCGGATCACCCGCACGCCGTCCACCCGCTCGTCGGTGGTCGGGTGGGTCCCGGCGTCGGTGCCCGCGACGTGCCGGCACAGCACCACCACCTCGTGCCCGCCCGCGACGAGGTGCCGGGCCAGCGCGTGGACGTGCCGGGCGAGTCCGCCGACCACCACCGGTGGGTACTCCCAGGACAGCATCAGCACGCGCATGCCTGGAGGTTACTCACCGGTCGGCCCGGGGGCGCCGGCCCCGCCCGGCTTCACCGGGGCGGTACCCGATCCTGTGCCAGCATCGGTGGGCGTGAACAGCCGAGCACCGCTGCGGGCCGGGGCGCCCGCACCGCCGCACACGTCGATGACCACGCCGTGGAGTGATCGGGTGGGACCGGACCATGCCCTGCCCGAACACCCCCGCCCCCAGCTGTTCCGCCCACGGTGGCGCACGCTGAACGGTCCGTGGGACTACGTCGGCGTCCCCGCCGGGGGGCGGGAGGAACCGCACCGGGATGAGCGAATCCTCGTCCCTTACCCGCCCGAGTCCGCGCTGTCCGGGATCGGGCGCGCCGACGAGCGGATGTGGTACCGGCGCACCGTCGACGTCCCCGCGGGGTGGCGCCGGGAGCGGGTGCTGCTGCACTTCGGCGCCGTCGACCAGATCGCCACGGTGTGGGTGAACAACCAGTTCCTCGCCCGGCACGAGGGCGGGTACACGGCGTTCTCCGTCGACATCACCGACGTGCTGCGGGACACCGACGAGCAGGAGATCCTCGTCCGTGCCGACGACGAGGGCAACCGGGGCACGTTCCCGGTGGGCAAACAGGCCGACCGGCCCGGGGGCATCCTCTACACCGGGTGTTCGGGCATCTGGCAGACGGTGTGGCTGGAGTGTGTGCCCGCCGTCCACGTCACCGCACTCGACCTGGTGCCGGATCTGCGGGGTGTCGACGTCGTCGTGCACACCGACCCCGGCCCGGAGCCGGAGACGCCGGACGGACCGGACGGCGCCGGCGCCCCGGACGGGCAGGGTGATCCGGGCGCGCAGGGCGGTCCGGACGAGGCGGCTCCGC
>NZ_KB912506.1:10144-15000 GCF_000383775.1 Saccharomonospora halophila 8 | reverse complement strand
GGCTCCGCCCGCGCCGGAGGTGGAGGTGGTGGTCTCCGAGCCGGACGGCGGTCCGGTGGCGCGGATACGCGGCCCGGCGGGACGGCGGCTCCGGCTGGACGTGCCCGGCGCCCGGTTGTGGAGCCCGGACGATCCGTACCTCTACGACGTCACCGTGCGCCTGCACGATACCGCCGGCCGGGTCGTCGACGAGGTCACCAGCTACACCGGGCTGCGCACGGTCGGACTCCTCGACGACGGGCACTCCCGGCCGCGGATTGCGCTCAACGGGCGGATCACGTTCCTGCACGCCCTGCTGGACCAGGGTTACTGGCCGGACGGCGTCTACACCGCCCCCACGGACGAGGCGCTGCGCTCCGACCTCGAACGGGCGAAGGCGCTCGGGTTCAACAGCGTGCGCAAACACGTCAAGATCGAGAGTGCCCGCTGGTACCACTGGGCCGACCGGCTCGGCCTGCTCGTCTGGCAGGACATGCCGTCCCTGCCGGTCTTGCTGGACAACCCGCCGGGTCCGCAGCCCGCCCCCACGCGGCGGGCGCGGGAGCGCTTCGAGAGCGAACTCGCCGCGATGGTCGGACAGTTGGCCAACGCGCCGTCGGTCGTCGTCTGGGTGGTGTTCAACGAGGGCTGGGGCGAGTACGACACGGCACGGGTGACCGGCACCGTCCGTGACGCGGACCCGACCCGGCTGGTGGTGGCGGCCAGCGGGGTCAACTGCTGCCACTCGCATCCGGACACCGGGGCCGGGGACCTCTACGACGACCACACCTACGTGGGGCCGGGCACCCCGGAGGTACGCGACGCGCGTGCCGTGGTGGACGGCGAGTACGGCGGGATCGGCCTCACCCTGCCGGGGCACGTCTGGCCCGGGGAGCCGGTGGCCTACGAGACCGTGTCCGACCCGGAGCGGCTGACCGGACGGTACGTCGAGATCGCCACCGCCCTGCGGGCGGCGATCCGGGAGCAGGGCCTCTCCGGCGCCGTCCACACCCAGCTCACCGACGTGGAGAACGAGGTCAACGGTCTGCTCACCTACGACCGCAGGGTGGTGAAGGTGACCGCGGCCGTGGTCGCCGAAACCAACCGGGCGGTGCTCGCGGCGGGTGGCGGACACCCCGAATCGGCTCCGGACCCGGATGCCCCCGGATAGTCGACCCGCGGACCCGCCGGTCAGGCCCGCAGACCGCGGGCGTCGAGGTGCCCGAACGGGTGCGACGCCGCGCGCATCCGTCCGGCCTCGGCACGGGCGGCTCCCGCGTCATGGCGGGACAACCCCGCCAGCCGGTCGAATGCCGCGGTGTGCCGTTCGGCGCGGGCCCGCGCGTAGTCGGCGGCCGAGTCCTTGGTCACCATGAAGGCCCAGTCACTGGACAGCGCCAGCATCGCCTCCGTGACGGCCTGGTCGGCCACCGGGTCCCGGCTCGTGCGCGGGGCCGTCGTACCGTCGGCGAACGCGAGCAGCCTGCGTTGCAGGTCCGCGTTGTCCCGCACCATGTCGGCCACCTGCTCGCCGTCCCAGACGCGCCAGTCCTTGCCCGATCCCCAGGAGGAGGCCGGCAGCCGCACCGGATCCGCCAGGTGTCCCGCCTCCTCCGCGCCGCGCAGGGTGGTGACCCGCACCCCGGCCTCCGGCAGCGCGCGCAGCACCGCCTCCAGCCATGCGGGCCCCTCGTGCCACCAGTGCCCGAAGAGTTCGGTGTCGTACGCGGCGACCACCAGTGAACGCCTGCCGTGCCGCTCGCGCAGTGCGCGCAGCCGGGTCACGACCGTGTCGACGAAGTCGTCCACGTGCCTGTGCAGTGTTCGGCCGGCCAGTGCGGGATCGTACGGGGCCTTGTCCGCGGGCGCGACGTGTTTGCCGGTCACCCGCGCCGGTTTGAGCCCCACGTCGTGGTCCCAGGTGTGGAAGTCGCGGTAGTGGGCGTGTCCCGGATACCCCGACTTCGGCGACCACACCCGGTAGGTGACCTCCAGGTCGCGTCCGAACGCGACCACGTCGGACGAACCCACGGGGTGCGCGGCCGAGGTGTCGCCCCGCAGCGCCGGACCGTCCACGAGGAACCGGCGCACGCCCGCGGCGGCATAGTGGTCCTCCATACCGGGGGCGTATCCGCACTCGGGGGCCCAGATCCCGCCGGGTCGCCCACCGATCCGCAGCGCGGTGTCGTCGAGCCCGGTTCGCAGGGCGAACCCCCGCACGCGCGGGTCGAGCAGAGGCTGGAACGGGTGTGCGGCGGGTCCACCGAGCGGTTCCACCACGTCGTCGTCCACAAGGGACCGGAAGAGGGGGGAGAAGCCGTGCCGCCAGCGGGTCTCGAAGTCGTCGGTGGCCGCCAGCGCGGCCCGGTGCTCGACGGCGGCGAGGTCGGCCGGCGATTCCCGGCCACGCCACAGCGAGGCCGCGTGCTCGGCGCGCAGCCGCCAGTGCCCGAGCCACTCGTGGAAGGCGCGCAGGCTGTACGGGTCGTCGAGCTGGGCGGCGAGCACCGGCGTCACGCCGAGGGTCAGCACGTCCCGCCTGCCCTCCCCGGCGAACCGGCGCAGCAGGTCCACCACCGGCAGGTAGGAGTGCGCCCACGCCTGGTACAGCCACTCCTCACCCACCGGCCAGGCGCCGTGGTGGGCCAGCCACGGCAGGTGGCTGTGCAGCACGAGGCAGAACGTGCCCTCCTCGCCGCTTCCCGCGCCCGCGTGGGGCGTCACGGCCTGGCCGCCACGGCGACGAGGTCCAGGCAGGCGTCGAGCTCGCCCTCGCGGGGGTCGCCGTCGTGCAGGTCGAAGTCGGCGGCGGTCAGCGCGGCGATGTCGGACAGCAGCGGCTCCGGCCACACGGCCTGCCCCGGCAGTGCGCCCAGCACGACGTCCAACTGGGCGTCGATGACCGAGCCGCCGTAGCGCCGGTCCAGTTCGGCCGCTCCGGCACCGTGGTACAGGCCCCGCGGCGACTCCACCACGAACCCGGTGTCGTGCAGCAGAGCGTCCAGTTCGGAGGGTGCGAGTTCCCGGGTGTGGAACGGATTCAGCGGGGTGGGGGAGTCGGGCGTGAAGGTCAGCCGGTTCGGTGTGGTGACCAGCAGCCTGCCGCCGGGCCGCAGCACCCGGCGGCACTCGGCCAGGAATCCCTCCTGGTCCCGCAGATGTTCGAGGACCTGGAGGGTGGCGACGACGTCGACGCCCCCGGTGGCCACGGGCAACGTGGAGAGGTCGGCCAGGGCCACGTCCACGTCGGGGTAGCGGTGCGCGGCGTGCTCCGTGGTGACCCCGTCGTAGTCGAGGGCGAGCACCCGGTGTGCGTGTCCGGCGATCAGCGCGGCGCCGTAGCCCTCGCCGCACCCGGCCTCCAGCACGACCGCGTCCCGGCAGTACGGCACCAGCGCCTCGTAGGCGGCCTCGTGCCGCCGGAACCAGTAGTTCTCCTCGGGCACGTCCGGAACCGTGCGCTCCCCGGTGAGGTGCAGGGTGGCGGCCCGGTCTGCGGCTGTGGGTGACACGTGCGGGATCTCCTGGTGCTTCTCGGTTCCGTACGGCGTGCGTCCGGCGGAGACTCGCTGCCCACCGAATCCGGCGGGAGGGCCCGGCGACGGTGGCGCACCCCGCACAGCGCACCGTATCCGACCCAGCCCCGCAGGAAGTTCCCGCGCGGCGGCGCCCGGTCTCCACCGGCGGCGCCCGCGGGCTTCCCGCCGACATGCCGGTCGGGTCCGGGAGCCCGAGGTGGCTACCGTGCTGCCGCGAGCCGGGTGGTGTAGATCCGGCTTGCGTCCTGGGCGGCCACCGCGGCGGTGACCTGCCGGATCCGGCCGGACTTCTGTGGCAACGGCGCGCGCGGGGTCACTTCCCGTGACTACCTGCGATGTCGATGAGCCGACCGATGACGCGGTCCCGGAAGGGAACCGGTTTGCTCGCCGACGCCAGCCATCGGAGTTGATCGATCCTCAGGACCGACTCGGCAACGGCGAAAACAAGCCTCCCGAGGTGCTGAGCGTTCCCCCATGCTCCGATGACTCCCTCTTCTGCGGCGAGCGAGTCGCCGCCTGATTCGGCCACAGAGTGTCTCCATGCCCCCGACACGCTCGGGCTGTCGATGTTCACGTCGGCCATGTGCAGACGCATCGCGGTCGCGCCCTGGTCGGTCACGTGGATGCCGCCTTCGTAGGACTCGACGAACAACGTCACCCGATCGCCGTCGTAGAACCGCATCGGTGTCGTCACGAGGTGGCCGTGGCCGTAGGGGGTGACCACGATGTCGTCGTTGACGTATGACAGAAGCGCTGGAGCGATCTTCGTCTCGTCCACGCTGGTCAGCTCCCCGGATCCGTCCAGTATCCGTCAGGGAGAGCGACACAGCACTCGGTGGCGAACGCCTCGAAGACGGCTCGGTAGGTACCCGGAGGAACCGTGGGGCTGAGCGTGGTCCGGCAAAGTCTCCGGTGACTGCGTGGCAAGCGCGGGTCTGCGGGCGGGTCGCTCACCCCGGACCTCCCACCGTCCGCCCGAGTGCGGGCGGGTCTACAACGTCGGGGCGACCGTGACGCCGAGGGCACCGGGGCCGACGTGCGCGATGATCACTGTGCTCGCCTCCACCAGCATGATGTCGTTCAACCGGGGGATACGCTCGCGGAGCCGCCGGATCAGCGTCATCTCGCGGTCCGACCGGGTCACGCACGCCACGGCCACGTCCACGGGCCGGTCCCCCGCATGGCTCGCGGCGAGGTCGGCGAGCCGGTTGAGCGCCCGCCTGGTGCCCGGGACGCGGGTCCTCGGGGCGCCCGTCGTACTCGTCGAGGTCGTTGCGGTCGGCGTCGATCTCCTTGTCGGTGAAGCAGTCGACGGCGGGCTCACTGGCCTGCACCCCG
>NZ_KB912506.1:2623-10044 GCF_000383775.1 Saccharomonospora halophila 8 | reverse complement strand
ACCCGCCGCGGCGGCGCGGGCGCCCGACAGGGCGGCGTAACCGAGGCTCATCCCCGTCGTGGCGCTGTCGACGACGTGGACCGGGACGTCCACCTGCCGGGCGGCCTGCATCGCGGCCTCGGCCGTCGCCGACATCCTGCGCGAGAGGTGCACGCTCACTATCGCGTCGGCGCCCGCGCTCATCGCGTCCTGGAAGGTCCAGAAGAAGGCACCGGGGTCCGGGGGTCTGGTCCGGACGTCGTGGCCCGCCCGGATCAGCCCGATCAGTTCACCCCGATCGTACCGGGACTCGTCGTCGAGGCGGCCGTCCGCCTGGATCTGGACCTGCACGACCGCCACGCCCCACTGGGCCGCCAGTTGCCCGGGAAGGCAGGCGGTCGAATCGGTGATCACTGCTACGGGCACGTCGGCAGGTTAGCGGCTGTGTCCACCCACCGGGGGGAGTCGGTTGCGACTTCCGGTCCAGAACACGGTTCCCCGGGTGCCGGACGGGGCAGTCGGAGCCCGTCCGCGGGCCGACCGGACGAGATCATGGGACGATCGTCCAGGGAAATCGCCGATCCAGGTGAAGGCGGTCACCTCGGGGGGCGTAGCGTGAACGCGGAGCTGTAATTTACCGCTCAGTAACGCCTTGTGTGTGCGCCGAAGGAGACCCATGACCAATATCGTTGTCCTGGTCAAGCAGGTGCCGGACACCTACTCGGAGCGGAAGCTGACCGAGAACGACCACACCCTTGACCGCGAGTCCGCCGATGCGGTGATCGATGAGATCAACGAGCGCGCCGTGGAGGAGGCGCTTAAGATCAAGGAAGCCGGTGCGGGCGAGGTGACCGTCCTGTGCGTCGGTCCCGACCGCGCCACCGACGCGATCCGCAAGGCGCTGTCCATGGGAGCCGACAAGGCGATCCACGTCTCCGACGAATCGCTGCACGGTTCCGACCTGCTCTCCACCGCCAAGGTGATCGCCGCCGGCGTCGGCCGGGCGGGCGAGGTCGACCTGGTGGTCGCCGGGAACGAGGCCTCGGACGGCCGGGGCGGCGCCGTTCCGGCGGTGCTCGCCGAGCTGCTGGGGATGCCGCAGCTCACGCACGCCCGTGAGCTCACCGTGGACGGCGGCACTGTGAAGGCGGACCGCGAGACCGAGGACGGCATCACCCACCTCGAGGCGAACCTGCCCGCCGTCGTCAGTGTCACCGAGAAGATCAACGAGCCGCGGTACCCGTCGTTCAAGGGGATCATGGCGGCCAAGAAGAAGCCGGTGGAGACCCTCACCGTCGCCGACCTCGGCGTCGACGCCGGGGAAGTGGGCCTGGCCAACGCCGCGTCCGGCGTCGTCGAGGCCGCGCCGAAGCCGCCGCGGGCCGCCGGTGAGCGCGTCACCGACGAGGGCGACGGCGGGTCGAAGGTGGCCGAGTACCTCGTCGGCCAGAAGCTGCTCTGACCTCTTGACGACACCACGACTGACGACAGACAAGGAAACGAACTATGGCTGAAGTACTCGTCCTCGTCGACCACGTCGACGGTGAGGTCAAGAAGGTCACCGGCGAGCTGCTGACCGCCGCCCGCGCGCTCGGCGAGCCGTCGGCCGTCGTCGTCGGCTCCCCCGGGTCGGCGGGGAAGGCGAAGGAGACGCTCGCCTCCTACGGCGCCGCGAAGGTCTACGTCGCCGAGTCGGACGAGGCCACCGGATACCTGGTGACCCCGAAGGTGGACGCGCTCGCGGCCGTCGCGGGACAGGCGTCCCCCGCCGCGGTGCTGGTCGCGGCGACCTCCGACGGCAAGGAGGTCTCCGCCAGGCTCGCCGCCCGGCTCGGCTCCGGCTGGCTGGTCGACGCAGTCGGCGTCAACTCCGACGGCACCGTCGACCAGTCGATCTTCGGCGGCGCGTTCTCGGTGAAGTCGAAGGCGACCAGGGGCGTCCCGGTGGTCTCGGTGCGGCCGGGCTCCGTGGAGGCCGAGCGGGCCGAGGGCGCGGCGGCCGAGGAGACGGTGGCGCTGCCCGCCGTCGACCCGGCGAAGTCCGCGAGGATCACCGGCGTCGAGCCGGTGGTCGGCGGCGACCGGCCCGAGCTGACCGAGGCCTCGATCGTGGTCTCCGGTGGCCGTGGCGTCGGCTCCGCCGAGAAGTTCGAGACGGTGGAGAAGCTCGCGGACGCGCTCGGTGCGGCGGTGGGCGCCTCCCGTGCGGCCGTCGACTCCGGCTACTACCCGGCGCAGTTCCAGGTGGGCCAGACCGGCAAGACCGTCTCCCCGCAGCTGTACGTCGCGCTGGGCATCTCCGGGGCCATCCAGCACCGCGCGGGGATGCAGACGTCCAAGACGATCGTCGCGGTGAACAAGGACCCCGAGGCGCCGATCTTCGAGATCGCCGACTTCGGCGTGGTGGGCGACCTGTTCGACGTCGCCCCGCAACTCACCGACGAGGTCGCCGAGCGCAAGGGCTGACCCCGCACGGGTCACCCGCGTAGTGCCGTGCGGCCTCCTTCCCCACGTCCGACGCGGGGGAGGAGGCATGCACGGCGGGTGCCGTCACCCCGACGGCACGGGAGTTCATCCGGTGTGCATCGGCGTGTCACGGGCGGCACCGTCGGGATTCGTGCCGGGACGTGAACATTTCGGGCATGACGCGGGCACAACTTCGCGCAGACGAGGGCGGAATCGGAGCGGGTGGCGGATATTCGGTGTTCGTCACCCGGCATCTCGACGACGTACGCGCCGCACAACGGCTGCGGTACCGCGTGTTCGCCGGCGAGATGGCCGCCCGGCTGCACTCCGCCGTTCCCGGCCACGACGCCGACCATTTCGACGACTACTGCGACCATCTGCTCGTCCGCGCCGACGACACCGGCGAAACCGTCGCCACCTACCGGATGCTCCCACCCGACCGGGCCGCGGCGGCGGGCGGGCTCTACGCCGAGCGCGAGTTCGATCTCACCGCGCTGTCCGGATTGCGGGAGACCCTGGTCGAGACCGGGCGTTCGTGCGTGCACCCCGGCCACCGGACGGGGGCGGTGATCGGTCTGGTCTGGGCGGGTCTCGCCCGGTACATGCTGCGCCGCGGCCATCGTCACCTCATCGGCTGCGCCTCGGTGCCGCTGGCCGACGGCGGTGTCACGGCCGCGGGGGTGTGGGATGTCGTGTCCGCCCGGCATCGTGGCCCGGAGGAGCACCGGGTCACCCCGTTGCGGCCCTGGTCGGCCGCAGGCGTCGAGCGGCCCGAGCGTCCCGCGGTCCCGCCGCTGCTGCGCGGCTACCTGCGCCTGGGCGCGACCGTAGTGGGGCCGCCGGCACACGACCGGGAGTTCGGTGTCGCCGATTTCCCCGTTCTGCTCGATATGCGTCGGATCGACCGGCGGTACCGACGCTTCTTCCTCGGACAGGAGGACGAGGAGCCGGTCCGGTGACCCGACAGGAGACGGTGGCCGCTGCCGGAGCGTCTCGTGGTGCCGCCGACACGCCGACGCGGGCCCCGGAGGAGGCACCCCGGACACACCCGTGGATGCCGGTGTCCCCGTGCGGGGCCGGGTGCCTGACGCACGGAGACCCGGAGGTGCCCCGATGGCGTGCGGTGCTGCGGCTCGCCGCGCTCGCCGGCGTCGTGGGCGCGGCCGTGGTGTCGGTGCCGGTGCTGCTGGTTTCCTCCCGTGCGGTACGCGATCGGACGGTGCGCGGGCTCTGCCGCGCTGTGCTCGCCGCGTGCGGTGTCGTCGTGGCCGTGCGTGGACGCTGGGACGGCGCGGACGGCGCGGACGGCGGCGCACTCGTCGTGCACAACCACATCTCCTGGCTCGACGTGGTCGGGCTGGGGGCGGTGCGCCCGATGCTCGCGGTGGCCAAGCGTGAGGTCGGGGACTGGCCGTTGCTGGGGGCCTTGGTGGCCCGCGCGGGCGGGGTGTTCCTCGACCGGGAACGCCTGTCCGGTCTGCCCGCGAGCGTGGCCGAGGTCGCCGACCTCCTGCGAGCCGGCGAACAGGTCGTGGTGACGCCCGAGGGCACGACGTGGTGCGGGGGTGCGTCCGGTGCGTTCCGTCCCGCCCTGTTCCAGGCGGCCCTGGACGCCGGTGTTCCCGTGCGTCCGGTGGCGGTGCGGTACCGGCTCGGCCGCGGGCGGCCGACGACGCGCCCCGCGTTCGTCGGCCCCGAGTCACTGCTCGAATCGCTGTGGCGCACCGTGCGGCTACGGGGCACCGTTCTGGAGCTCGTCGGGTGTCCGGAAATCCCGCCCGGTCGGGTGGACGGTCGCCGGGCCCTCGCCGCTCTCGCCCGGACGGCCGTGCACACCGCCCCGGGAGCCCCGTTCGGACCACCCCATCCCGGGGCCCCGCAGGCGCCCAGCGGGACTCCTCTTCGTCCGTGAGGTGGGATACATTCGGGCGGCGACGGCACTCGGTGGGAACGACCTTCCCGGCCCGTCGCCACAACCGAACAGGGCCCCGCAGCGTGCGACCACAAGCCGCGCGCAACGGACGACAAAGGAGTCACGACCGTGACCGACGGTGTATTCGGCCGCTTCAGCGGCCACGAGCAGGTTGTCCACTGTCAGGACGAGCACACCGGGCTCAGGGCGATCATCGCCGTGCATTCCACCGCACTCGGCCCCGCCCTCGGCGGAACCCGGTTCCATCCCTACCCCACCGACACCGCGGCACTGGAGGACGTGCTCGCGCTCGCGCGGGGGATGACCTACAAGAACGCCCTCGCCGGACTCGATCTCGGCGGCGGCAAGGCGGTCATCATCGGTGATCCCGCGACGGTCCGGTCGGAGGCACTGCTGCGTGCCTACGGCCGGTTCGTCGCCTCCCTCGGCGGGCGCTACATCACCGCCTGCGACGTCGGGACGCACGTCGCCGACATGGACACCGTGGCCCGGGAGACCCGGTTCGTGACGGGCCGATCCGAGGACGAGGGCGGCGCGGGCAACTCCTCGGTGTTGACCGCCTACGGCGTGTTCGAGGGCATGCGCGCCTCCGCGGCGCACGAGTGGGGTTCGCCCGACCTGCGGGGCAGGCGGGTCGGTGTCGCCGGTGTGGGCAAGGTCGGCCGCATCCTCGTCGGACACCTGGTCGAGGCCGGGGCGGAGGTCGTGGTCACCGACGTCGCCGAGGCGGCGGTCGACGCCGTGCGTGCCACCCATCCGTCGGTGGAGGTGGTCGCCGACAACACCGCCCTCCTCGCCGCCGACCTGGACGTCTACTCGCCCTGTGCGCTGGGCGGTGTGCTGGACGACGACACCGTGCAGACCCTGCGTGCGCGGATCGTCTGCGGCGCGGCCAACAACCAGCTCGCCCACGCCGGGGTGGAGAAACTGCTCGACGAGCGTGGTGTCCTGTTCGCCCCCGACTACCTGGTGAACTCCGGTGGCGTCATCCAGGTGAGCGAGGAACTGCGGGGGTTCGACTTCGACCGGGCCCGGCGCCGGGTCGCGTCGCTGTACGACACGGCCGGGCGGGTGTTCGCCCTCGCCTCCGACGAGGGGGTACCGCCGGTGACCGCCGCCGACCGGCTCGCCGAACGGCGCATCGCGGAGGTGTCCCGGCTGCGCTCCCTCCGCGTCCCGTGACGCGCGGCTCCCTCCGCGTCCCGTGACGCGCGCCGTCCGGGAGAACCCGAGGACCGGATCGTGACGATCGGGGTGCGGACGGTGCGCTCGCACGACACACCGTCCGCACCCCGGGATCAGTCGTCGCCCGGGCAGACCACCTTCGCCTTGGGGTCGTAGGTGGTGGTCTCCGGCTCGCGTCGCACCACCCGGCCCGTGTCGGGATCCTTCAGAATCCGGGTGTTGGTGACGGTGAAGCCGGGTGTGCCGCCACTGGGCGAGCAGTTCTCCTCGGGTCCCGTGACCTCGCCCGGCTCTTGGACGTCGGTGCGGTCACCGGTCTTCGACTCGACGTCGTAACGCTTGGTGCCCCACAGCTTCACCGTGATGTCGTTGGGCGTCCAGATGGTCTGGATCGCCACCCCGGTGTCGCCGTCGTTGGTGAACTTCAGGTCGATCACACTCGACCCGTCGGGGTTCTGGAACACCGTGGCCTCGCGGCCCTCCGGGTAGCGGCTGATGTAGTAGCTGTGCTCCCGGTGCCCGGCGTCCTTCAGCCCGGCGAAGTAGGAGGCGTTGAACAGGGTGGTGGCGAACTGGGAGATGCCGCCGCCCACGGCGGTGCCGGGCTGGCCGTTCTCGATGATGCCCGCCTCGACGTAGCCCTGCGGTTTGCCGCGCGGGCCGGTGTGCTGGTTCAGACTGAACGTCTCGCCGGGCTTGACGATCGCGCCGTCGACCTCCTCGGCCACCACGCGGATGTTGACCCCGGAGTCGGGCGCGAACCCACCGGTGGTGAATTCGCCGATGACCTCGTTGATGCCGAGCTGCTCGACCTGTTCGGTCGTGACCTCGGCCGGCTTGTCCTCGTACTCGGCGACCAGTTCCCGGCCGCTCGGGTCCCGGGTCTTCAGCGCGTCGACGAGCGGTTCGAGCGTCGTGTCCCAGTTGATCTGGTAGCCGTCCTGCGAGGGCTTCACCGACGGCTTACCCCCCTCGAACACGACCTCGGCGTCGCGGCGCTCCTTCTCGGTCTCGGCGAGGTCCGGCTCCACCCCCTCGACGATCTTCTTCTGGTCGATCGTGGGGACGAGTGCGCCGTCCTTCGCCTCGAAGGAGAGCCCGGCCGCGATCTCGCCGGGTTCCAGGGTGCCGTCCGTGCCCTCTCCCTTGACGGTCACCGGCGCGGACACGGCCGGCTTCGCCACGTCGTTCAGCGCGGCCTGCACCTTCTCGGCGGTGACGGTCACCGGGGTCGACTTCACCGGCAGGGTCAGGCGCTCTCCCCCGGCCCAGTGGGTGAGGATGGTGTGCTTCGCGCCGTCGGTGTCGAGCTTCTGGCCCGGCCGCGGCTCCACCGGCGTCGGCGTGGTGCCCTCGAAGGTGATGCCGCCCTCGACCGGCTTGCGGTCGACCTCCCTGCTCACCGCCTTCATGGCGTTGTCGAACTGGTTGGGCTCCGCGTCGGTGACCACCCCCAGCTCCCGGGTGGTGAACAACGACGAGATCCGGGTGAACGGGTTGAGCGGTTGGTCACCGGCCTGGTCGAGGGTGGCGTCCCAGTCCAGCCGCAGGCCCGCCTGCTTCGGGTCGAGCCGGCCCCGGGTCTCGCCCGCGGTGTAGGCGACGGGCTCGGACAGCCGGGGCTCGATCTCGTCCCGCAGCCGGTCCTCGGCCCGGCTGGGGCTCATCCCACCGACGTCGACCCCGGCGACGGTCGTCCCGCGTGGCACGTCCCCGCTGGTCACCAGGAGGTCGGCGGCGTAGAGGAGGAAGAACAGCCCGAACACGGCCGCGGCGACGAGGGCGGGCCTGCGCCACCTCCGCCCGGACGGGTGGTGCCCGTCCGGGTCCTCGCCGCCGCCGTGGCCGGGTCCGAGCG
>NZ_KB912506.1:0-2523 GCF_000383775.1 Saccharomonospora halophila 8 | reverse complement strand
CGCCAGGCCGACGAGAACGAGTGCGTAGAGCGCGTTCTCCAGTCCGGAGAAACTCCAGATCACGAACGACGGGATCGCCGCGAGCAGGGCACCGACCACGAGTGGCACCAGCCAGGGGCGGGACAGCACCCGCCGCGCGGCCCGGTGACACGCGGTGAGAACCCCCGCGCAGCACAGCAGCGCGAGCAGCTTCGGGTACAGGACGTAGTCCGGGATACCGAACAGGGTGCCGTGGTCGAACAGCCCGACCACGCGCCCGAACACCAGCAACAGCAACCAGGTCGGGTTGGAGAAGCCCTCCACCGGCTCGGCCCCCGGCTGCACGACCGACCCGAATCCCTCCGCGAAACTGCGCGCGTAGGCGAAGGTGATCGCGGCGTCGTCGATCAACCAGCTGCCGTACCGCCACGCGTGCGACCCGATCAGGGCGGTGCCCGCGGCGACCGCGGCGACGGGAGCGAGGGGGACACCACGTCGGGGCCCCGCCCCGGGCGCACCGTCCGGCGAAGGGTGTTCGTGGACGGTCCGCGCGTCGGGCATCGGGCCGAGTGTCATGGGGTCACTGTAGAGAGGCACCTCGTGCGCACACGTCCGGGTGATCCCCGGTGTGTCCTGCTCCTCCGGTGCCGCGCGGCCTGCGGACGGCCCGCGCGGCCGCCTGGGTAGGCTGACGGCATGTCCGTCGCCGTGCGAGTCATCCCCTGCCTGGACGTGGACGCGGGCCGGGTGGTCAAGGGCGTCAATTTCACCGGTCTGCGCGACGCGGGCGACCCGGTCGAACTCGCCCGCGTCTACGACGCCGAGGGCGCCGACGAACTGACCTTCCTGGACGTCACCGCCTCCTCCGGTGACCGGGAGACCACCTACGACGTCGTCCGCCGCACGGCCGAGCAGGTGTTCATCCCGCTGACCGTGGGCGGGGGCGTGCGCAGCACCGACGACGTGGACCGGCTGCTGCGGGCGGGTGCGGACAAGGTCAGTATCAACACCGCCGCCGTCGCCCGCCCCGAGCTGCTGCGCGAGGCGTCCCGGCGGTTCGGGGCGCAGTGCGTGGTGTTGTCGGTGGACGCCCGCCGGGTGCCCGCGGACGGGACACCCACGGCCTCCGGGTTCGAGGTCACCACGCACGGTGGACGCCGGGGCACGGGCATCGACGCGGTCGAGTGGGCGGCGCGTGGCGAGGAACTCGGGGTCGGCGAGATCCTGCTGAACTCCATGGACGCCGACGGCACCCGGACCGGGTTCGACCTGGAGCTGCTCCGGCTGGTGCGCGCCGCGGTGCGGGTCCCGCTGATCGCCAGCGGGGGTGCGGGCGAGGTGGCGCACTTCCCGCCCGCCGTCGACGCGGGCGCCGACGCCGTCCTCGCGGCGAGCGTGTTCCACTTCAAGGAGTTCACCCTCGGCGCGGTCAAGGACGCGCTGCGCGCCGACGGCGTGGTGATCCGGTGAGCGGCGCACTCGATCCGGCGATCGCGGACCGGCTCAAGCGCACCGCAGACGGCCTCGTGTGCGCCGTGGTGGTCGAGCACGCCACCGGGGAGGTGCTGATGGTGGCCTGGATGGACGACGAGGCGCTGCACCGGACCCTGAGCACCCGCCGCGCCACCTACTTCTCCCGCAGCCGGGGCACGCTGTGGGTCAAGGGGGAGACCTCCGGGCACACCCAGTACGTGCGCGAGGTGCGGCGGGACTGCGACGCCGACACCCTGCTGGTGCGCGTCGAGCAGACCGGGCCCGCGTGCCACACCGGCTCCCGGTCGTGCTTCGACACGGACGAGCGGGTGCTGCTGTCCGACACCGGCCCCGGCGCGTGACGACCCGGGACACGGGGAGGCGAGGTCACGGCCCTGCGCCGCTCGCCCCCGGGGAGAGGTCGCCGGTGAGGTAGTGCTGCAGCGTCGGTGCCACGGTCGCGACCAGCGTGTCGAGGTCGGTCGAGGCCACCGGTTCCAGCCCGACGACGTAACGCATCATGCCGAGTCCGACGACCTGCGTGGCGCACAGCGCCGCACGCAGGTCCGGCATGTCGGCCCCCGCCGTGCGGACGACCTCGGCGAGCATCGCGTCGACCAGCGTGTCCTTCAGCACGCCGAGAACCTGCTCATGCGTGCTGACTCCGCGCACGAGTGCCGCGAACACGTCACCGCCCGCCCCGTCCCAGATGGTGACGAACGTCCGCACGATGTTCTCCCCGAGGCGGTCCGGCCCGTCCGCGGTGACGCGGTCGACGATCTCGCGGTAGTCGAACGGCACGTGCAGGACGGCCCGGGCGAACAGGCCCTCCTTACCGCCGAACCAGTGGTTGACCATGGCCGGGTCCACTCCGGCCCTGGTGGCGATGGCCCGCACCGTCGCGCGGTCGTACCCGTTCTCGGCGAACATCGCCCGCGCGGCCTCCAGCAGCGCCGCCCGGGTGTCCTGCCCCACGGGCCTGCGCCCGCGCCTGCGCGGAGGGTCCGTGTTCCGTGCGGTGGTCACGGTGCCATCGTGCCCGGCCGGGGGAGCGGATTCCACCGGCCGTCG
>NZ_KB912505.1:11396-13840 GCF_000383775.1 Saccharomonospora halophila 8 | reverse complement strand
CGTGCGCGTCGAAGGTCGCCCGGACACCCCGGGGCACCCGGGTTCCGCGCCGGACGGCAGGCGCCGGCGGATGGTGTTCGGCGCCGTCGCCGCCGTCATCCTGATCGCCGCCACGAGCCTCGTGATCGCGCTCACCGGCGGAGGCGACGGCAACGGGAAGTCGCAGGCGCAGGAAAGCACCACCGCCCCCTCGGCACCGTCCAGCTCCCCCGCACCCATGTCGAGCGCCGTGCCCCACGCCGGGGCACCGGTCGGTGACTGGGGACGTGCGGGCCGATTCGTCATCAAGTATTACAGCGAACCGGCGAACGGGTGGAACATGTTGGCCCCCGAGGTCCAGGCGCTGTGGGACGGTCGTCAGGCTCACCAGCGGTACTGGGATGCACAGGGTGTCGAGTACGCGAAGGACGCCTACGTCTACAAGGAGGAAACCAACCCGGACGGCAGCCTGGACGTCCGGATCCGGATGGTCACCGACGACGGGGAGCGGGAGATGTACGCCCGCGTCGTCCGGCTGAACGGGGAACTGCGCATCGGCAGTGACCCCAGGGTGGAGCACAACCGGAAGCTGTGATCCGCGGCCCGGTGTCGGTGTGTACCGGGTGTCCTGCCGGGTGCGGGTGGCCTACCGTGGGGGCATGGCCGAGAACCCCGGCGCGGACCGCAATCCGCGGTTCGACGACGACCTCGTCGGGCTGGACCCGCACGACCCGGAGGCGCAGGCGTTCGCCGAGCACCTGGACCGGATGGAGAAGTGCGAACCCGCGTTCACCATCGAGGCATCCCTGCGCGGGGTGGGTGACTTCGCCGAGGGCAGCAACCGCGCGGGCGGACTGCGGTGGTGGGTCGCCGCCGCCATCGTCGTCCTCGTGGTGCTGGGGGTGGTCGTCACGGGCTGGCACTACCTCACCGCACTGCTGGAGTGGCTGGCCCGGTAGCGACTCCCGCACGGGTAGCCTGGAGCCCATGGACTCCCGTACACACACGCAGGCAGCCACGTCCGACCCGTCCGCTCCGAAGGTCGTGAAGTCCGAGCAGGAGTGGCGCCGGCAGCTCGCCCCGGAGGAGTACGCCGTCCTGCGGGAGTCGGGCACGGAACGCCCGTTCACCGGCGAGTACACCGACACCGAGACCGAGGGTGTCTACGAGTGCCGCGCCTGCGGCGCCGAACTGTTCCGCAGCACCACCAAGTTCCCCAGCCACTGCGGCTGGCCGTCGTTCTACGACCCCGCCGACTCGGACGCCGTGCTGCTGCGCAGGGACCGGTCGATGGGCATGGTGCGCACCGAGGTGCTGTGCGCGAGCTGCCACAGCCACCTCGGCCACGTCTTCGAGGGCGAGGGCTACCCCACCCCCACCGACCAGCGCTACTGCATCAACTCGGTCGCCCTCCGCCTGACCCCCACCGGGGACTGACCGTCACGGGTCGGTGACCGACGGGCACGGGTCCTCGTCACCCGGCCACGGCCCACGGAGGCGGTCCAGGTCGACGAGAGTGCTCGCCGGGGTGGAACCCGTGCCCCGGTCCGCCGCCACCACGTCGTGCAGAGCCGCGAGGGCCGCCCTCTTCGCGGCCCGTCCCGTCGGCACATCCGCGCGCTCACCCATCGAGATCCTCTCGGCGCCGCTCACGGGAGGGTGTGCACGAGGTCACCCGGTTCGACGCGGGGGCCGGTGTAGAAGGGGGTCTCCTCGCGGACGTGCCTGCGGGCCTCGGTGGCGCGCAGGTGCCGCATCAGGTCGACGATGCGGTGCAGCTCGTCGGCCTCGAAGGCCAGCATCCACTCGTAGTCGCCGAGGGCGAACGCGGGGACGGTGTTCGCGCGGACGTCCGGGTAGTCCCGGGCCTCCTTGCCGTGCCCGGCCAGCATCGACCGCCGCTCCTCGTCGGGCAGCAGGTACCACTCGTAGGACCGCACGAACGGGTACACGCACACGTACCGGCGCGGTTCCTCCCCGGCCAGGAACGCGGGAATGTGGCTCTTGTTGAACTCGGCGGGCCGGTGCAGGGCGAACTGGCTCCACACCGGGATGGAGGCCCGGCCGAGCGGGGTGCGGCGGAACCCGTTGTAGGCCTCCTGCACCCGTTCGGCCTCCTCCGCGTGCCACCAGATCATGTAGTCGGCGTCCGCCCGGAAGCCGGACACGTCGTACACCCCCCGCACGACCACGCCCTTCGCGTCGAGACCGTCCAGGTACTCCGTCGTCGCGGTGGCCACCGGTCCGCGGTCGTCGGGCAGTGCGCCGGGCTCGGCCCGAAACACCGACCACGCGGTGTAGCGGAGGGTGTTGTTCAGTTCCTCGTAGTTCAGACGCGCCATGCCCTCATGGTCCCACCAGCCGGCGGGCGGCGGCCTCGCCGGTGGCCACACATGCGGGCACGCCCACACCGTGCAACGCCGCGCCCGCGACCGCCAGCCCGGGAACGTCGGCGACGGCGTCCC
>NZ_KB912505.1:5067-11296 GCF_000383775.1 Saccharomonospora halophila 8 | reverse complement strand
CGCGGTGCGGGCCGTGCCCGCCCGGCGGAACGGCTCGAACAGGCCCGCCGCGGTCGCCGGATCCAGCACCGGCCCGGTCGAGGCCACGGTCAGCACCGCCCACCATCGGTCCGGCTCGGCGGTGACCCCGGTGGTGACCGAGATCCGGCCACGGTCGACGTTGTGCCGCACGGCGTTCTCCAGCAGGTTCCCCGCGACGCGCTCCAGCAGCGCCGGATCGCCGTCGGTCACCGCGGGCGTGGTGCGCAGGTCCACGTCGAGCTCCCGGGCGGTGACCTCCCCCCGCACCGCGCCGAGGGCGGTGTCCACGACCACGGCGAGATCGACCGGTTCCGTGGCGCCGAGATTCGCCCCGTCGGTGCGGGCCAGCAGCAGCAACGACCCCACGAGCCGTTCGGCGCGTTCGGTGGCCTCGCGCACGACGCCCGCCATCCGCCGCAGCTCCGCCTCGTCGGCGGACTCGTCGGAGAGGGTGACGTCGAGTTCGGTGCGGATCACCGACAACGGGGTGCGCAGCTCGTGACTGGCGTTGGCCACGAAGTGCCGCTGCGCCTCGAAGGCCGCCTGGAGGCGGTCCAGCATCGCGTCGAACGTCCGCGCCAGCTCGGCCAGTTCGTCCCGGCTGGAGACCCGCCCGATGCGTTCGGCCATCGACTCGACCGACAACCGGCGGGCCGTGTCGGTGATCTCGCGCAGCGGGCGCAGCACCCGGGAGGTCAGTGTCCAGGCGAGGATGCCCGCCGCCGCCACCACCAGCACGAACGCCACGGACCCGGCCGTGATCATGCGCATCCGCGCCTGTTCCCGCAGGTATCCGGCGAGCACGGACGCCTCGACCTCGACCCCGTCGACGCGCACCAGCGTGCCGGGCGGGAGATCCGGCACGGCGGCGACGGAGTCGGACACCAGCCGCCACGCCAGCCACAGCAGCACCACACTGACCAGGGCGACGAGCGCCGTGGCGAGCAGAGTCACCCGGGCGCGCAGGCTGCGCGCCCGCACGTCGGGCAGCCGGGGGATCCGACGGCGGGTCACGCTTCGAGCGGCCGGGGCTCGGCCACCGAGCCCGCACCGGGCACCCGGTATCCCGACCCGACGACCGTGTCGATGATTCCCGGCTCACCGAGCTTCTTGCGCAGTGTCATCACGGTGACCCGCACCGTGGTGGTGAACGGGTCGGCGTTCTCGTCCCAGACCCGTTCGAGCAGTTCCTCACTGCTGACCACCGCGCCCTCGGCCGCGAGCAGGACCTCCAGCACGCCGAACTCCTTGCGCGTGAGCTCGATCGTCGCACCGCCCCGGTGCACCGTGCGCCGGGCCGGGTCGAGCTCCACGTCGTCCGCGGTCAACACGGGCGGTGTCGCCGGTGTCGCCCGGCGTCCCAGCGCCCGCACCCGGGCCACCAGCTCCGGGAACGCGAACGGTTTGGCCAGATAGTCGTCGGCGCCGAGGGACAGCCCCTCCACCCGGTCCGCGACGTCCCCGCTCGCGGTGAGCATGAGAATCCGGCTCAGCTGACCGGAGGTCACGACCTCACGGCACAGCTCGTCGCCGGACATCCCGGGCAGGTCCCGGTCGAGCACCAGCACGTCGTAGCGCGTGACGGTGGCCTTCTCGTGCCCGTCGTCGCCGTGGAACGCCACGTCCACGGCCATTCCCTCGCGCCGCAGCCCGCGGGCGATCGCCTCGGCCAGCGGCGCCTCGTCCTCAACTACCAAAACCCGCACATCGACACCGTGTCACAGTTTCCTGAGAGAGACCTTACCGTGACCGGTTCCCGGGCACCGGTTCCGCCCGGTGCCCGGGAACCCGGGTCCGCCTGCCCGTCGCGGGTCAGTCGCGGGGCGAGTCGACGGCCGAACCGGTGGGTTCGTCCACCTCGCCGTTGGTGGCGGCCCGGCCGGTGTCCGCGTCCGGGGTCTGCGCACCGAGCCGTCCGGCCGCCCACTCGGTGACCCGGCGCGCGACGTCCTGCGCGGTGAGCCCGACGTCGGCGAGCACCTCGTCCCGGCTGCCGTGCTCCAGGAACCGCTGCGGCACTCCGAGATCGCGCAGTGGCACGTCGCAGTCCGCGTCCCGCAGCACTCCCCCGAGGGCCGAGCCGAACCCACCGTGCCGTCCGCTGTCCTCCACGGTGACCACGAGCCGGTGCCCGGAGGCCAGCGCGACCAGTTCCTCCGGCACCGGGACCACCCACCTCGGGTCCACCACGGTGACCCCGATGCCCTGGTCGGCGAGCCGCTCGGCGGCGGCCAACCCCAATCGCGCGAACGAACCGACCGCGACGAGCAGGACGTCCGCACCGGACCCGCGCCGCAGCACGTCCACCGGACCGAGCCGGTCGACGGCGGGCACGGACTCGACGACACCGCCCTTGGAGAACCGCAACGCCGTGGGGCCGTCGGCGACGGCGACCGCCTCCCGCAGCTCCTCCCGCAGCGTCTCGGCGTCCCGGGGGGCGGCCACGCGCATGCCGGGGACCATGCCGAGCAGGGACAGGTCCCACATGCCGTGGTGACTGGGCCCGTCCGGTCCGGTGACGCCCGCGCGGTCGAGCACGAACGTCACGGGCTGGCGGTGCAGTGCGACGTCCATCAGTGTCTGGTCGAACGCGCGGTTGAGGAAGGTGGAGTAGACCGCCACCACCGGGTGCCGCCCGCTCATCGCCAGCCCCGCGGCCGAGGTGACCGCGTGCTGCTCGGCGATGCCGACGTCGAACCACCGGTCGGGGAAGGCCTCGGCGAAGGTGTGCAGCCCCGTCGACCGCAGCATCGCGGCGGTGACCGCCACCACGTCCTCGCGTTCACCCCCGATGCGGGTCAGTTCCTCGCCGAACACCGACGTCCAACTGGTCTTCTTCGCGGGGGGCTGTCCGGTGGCCGGGTCGATGGGGTCCGTCTGGTGCATCTGGTCGGCCTCGTCCGAGACCGCGGGCGGATACCCGTGCCCCTTCTCGGTGACGGCGTGCACGATCACCGGACCACCGAACGACCGGGCGTTGGCCAGCGCCTTCTCCAGCGCGACGAGGTCGTGCCCGTCGACGGGCCCGAGGTACTTCAGCCCGAGGTCGGAGAACATCACCTGCGGGGTGACGGCGTCCTTGAGCCCGGCCTTGGCCGCGTGCAGGGCGGTGTAGAGCGGCTTGCCGACCACCGGGGTGTTCTGCAGCAGCTCACGGCCGCCGTCGAGCAGCCGCTCGTACCCGGGGCGCAGGCGCAGCGCGGCGAGGTGCTCGGCGATACCGCCGATCGTGGGCGAGTAGGACCGGCCGTTGTCGTTGACCACGATCACGATCGGCCGTTCCGGGTCGGCGGCGATGTTGTTCAGCGCCTCCCAGCACATCCCGCCGGTCAGCGCCCCGTCCCCGACCACGGCGACGGCGTGGCGTCCGCCGCCGTCGAGCGTGAACCCCTTCGCCAGTCCGTCCGCGTAGGAGAGGGCGGTCGAGGCGTGACTGTTCTCGATCAGGTCGTGCTCACTCTCCGCACGCGCCGGGTAGCCCGCGAGCCCACCCTGTTGGCGGAGCCCGTCGAACTCGTCCCGCCGCCCGGTGACGATCTTGTGCACGTACGATTGGTGTCCGACGTCGAACAGCAGCGCGTCCCGCGGGGAGTCGAACACGCGGTGCAACGCGAGCGTCAGCTCGACGACCCCGAGGTTCGGGCCGAGGTGACCACCGGCCCTGCGTACCTTCTCGACGAGGAACTCCCGGATCTCCCCCGCCAGCACGGCCAGTTCCTCGTGGTCCATCCGCTTGAGGTCTGCGGGCCCGTCTACGGACTCCAGCAACGTCACGCTCCACCTCGCTCGCCGTCGTTGTCGCTGCCTCGTTCCGCCCCAGTCTAGGGAACACGCACCCGGCCGGGTGGCTCGCTCATCCGCTGCTCGCGGCCCCACGGGCCGCTTCACCACACCGTGCCACCGACGACGCAGGTCACACGCTGCCCGCGGCGCCCGCGGGCCGGATACTGGACCCACCCGGACCGTCGTCGGCGCGCGGGCGGCCACTCCGCCACGCGGACGGCCACTCCGCGCCACGCGGACGACCGGCCGACAGCCGGACGGGTAGGGCCGACAGCCGGACGAGAAGGAGTGTGACGTGTCCCCCGAGTTCGATTACGTCGTGGTCGGCGGCGGTACCGCCGGTTCGGTCGTGGCGGCCCGCCTGTCGGAGGATCCGGACACCTCGGTCTGCCTGCTGGAGGCAGGGCCTTCCGATGTGGACGTCCGGCCGGTGCTGGAGCTGACCCGGTGGATGGAACTGCTGGAGTCCGGCTACGACTGGGACTATCCCGTCCAACCGCAGGAGTCGGGCAACTCGTTCCTCCGGCACGCCCGGGCGAAGGTGCTCGGCGGGTGCTCGTCGCACAACTCGGCCATCGCGTTCTGGGCGCCCCGTGAGGACCTCGACGAGTGGGCGGGACTCGGCCTGCCCGGATGGTCGGCCGAGGACCTCTTCCCGCTGTACAAGCGGCTGGAGGACAACGACGCCCCGGGCGAGCACCACGGGCGCACCGGCCCGGTCCGGATCCGCAGCGTGCCCCCGCACGACCCGGCGGGGGTGGCTCTGCTGCACGCCTGCGAACAGGCCGGGATTCCCCGCACCGACTTCAACACGGGCACGACGGTCACCCACGGCGCCAACTGGTTCCAGATCAACGCCCGGGAGGACGGTATCCGGGCGTCGGCGTCGGTGGCGTACCTGCATCCGGTGCTCGGCAGGAGGGTCAACCTCCAGGTCCGCACGGGGGTCCGGGCCAAACACCTGACCTTCGACGGGACCCGGTGCACCGGGGTCGAGGTTCTCACCGAGGACGCGCAGCACAGCGAGCACATCCGGGCCCGCAACGAGGTGGTCGTGTCCAGCGGCGCGATCGACACCCCGAAGCTGCTCATGCTGTCCGGGATCGGCCCGGCCGAGGAGCTCGCCGGGTTCGACATCGACGTCGTCGCGGACTCGCCGGGCGTGGGGCGCAACCTCCAGGACCACCCGGAGGGCCTGGTGCAGTGGGACGCACGCAGGCCGATGGTGCGCGAGTCCACCCAGTGGTGGGAGATCGGCATCATGACCACGACCAGGGAAGGTCTCGACCGGCCGGACCTGATGTTCCACTACGGATCCGTGCCGTTCGACCTGAACACCCTGCGGCACGGCTATCCGACCACGGAGAACGGCTTCTGCCTGACACCGAACGTTACCCGGGCCCGGTCGAGGGGGACGGTGCGGCTGCGCACCCGGGACTTCCGGGACAAGCCCGAAGTGGACCCGCGCTACTTCAGCGACCCGCACGACCTCCGGGTGATGACCTACGGCGTGCGGCTGGCCCGCGAGATCGTGGCGCAACCGGCGATGCGCGAGTGGGCCGGCGCGGAGCTGACCCCGGGTCCGGACGCGACCACCGACGACGAGATCGGCGACTACCTGATGAAGACGCACAACACCGTCTACCACCCGTCCTGCACCGTGCGGATGGGCCCGTCGAGCGACCGCGAGGCCCCCCTGGACGAACGGCTGCGGGTGCGGGGGGTGGACCGGCTGCGGGTGGCCGACGGCTCGGCCATGCCCTTCCTCATCGCGGTCAACCCGTGCATCACCACGATGGCCATCGGCGAGAAGGCCGCCGACCTCCTCCGCGAGGACGCCCGCCGCTGACCCCGGCGAGTCGCCACCCCAGACCCGCGAGTCGACGCCTCGTTCCGGCGAGTTGCCACCCCAGGCCAGCGAGTCGACGCCCCATGCGCCGCCGACCGTCGACCTCCGCCGGAAGGCTCGCGGGACCCGAAATGCCGACCCGCGTGTCCCCGACACCGACTCGCGGACCCCGAGTGGCGACTCGCGGACTTGCGGTGGCAACTCGCGGGGGTCAGCGGCGCCAGAGAGGGAGCATGGCGTCGCGGACCTCCGCCAGGAGGTCGCGCATGGCGGCCTCGGCCGGGTCGGGCAGACCGCGGGCGACCGCGTCGGCCACCCGTTCGTGCAGGCGTAACGCCTCGGGCACCGGCTGGTGGGGCATCAGTCCGAGCCGGGTCCGGCCGCGCAGCACCACGGCGACCACGTCGGCCAGCGCGCCGAACATCTCGTTGCCGCTGCTGCGCAGCAGCTGGGTGTGGAAGGCGATGTCGTACTCCGGACTCACCCGGGAAACCCACGATCACGTTCGTCCGGATACCCGCCTCGGGCGCGTACTCCCGGATCTGGTCGACGAGTGCCAGGAACGAGCCGGTCGAC
>NZ_KB912505.1:2526-4967 GCF_000383775.1 Saccharomonospora halophila 8 | reverse complement strand
CGGCGTGCTGCCAGTCGCACCCGCCGCACAGTCCCGGCCGGGCGACCGGGCACGGCGGCTCGACCCGGTCCGGTGCGGAGGTCAGCACCGACACCGCGTCGGCACGGCAGTAGGAACCACCGTGGTCCTCGGTGATCTCGGCCAGCACCCGCTCCCCGGGCAGTGCGTGCCGCACGAACACGACCCGACCCTCCACCCGGGACACGCAGTGCCCACCGTGGGCCACGGCGCCGACCTCGATCTCGACCCTGCGTCCCGTCCAGTCCAGTGTCACCGGCCCGCGCTCCCGTCGCCGTTCTCCCCGGTCGTGTCCCGTTGCCCACGGGTGTCCGTCGTCGCCCCGGAGTCGTGCAGCCCGCGCCGCACGTCGCCCGCGACGGGGCGACGACGACGGCGTTCGGCGCGGCGCGACCGCCGCCGGGACGATTCCAGCTGCCACGGCACGCTGGTGACCATCACGCGCGGCTGGAACAGCAGCCTGCCCTTGAGCCGCAGCGCCGTCTGGTTGTGCAGCAACTGCTCCCACCAGCGTCCCACGACGTACTCGGGGATGAACACGGTGACCACGTCCCGGGGCCGGTCGCCCCGCACCCGCCGCACGTAGTCCAGCACCGGCCGGGTCACCTCCCGGTAGGGCGACTCGACGACCTTCAGCGGGATCGAGATGCCGCGCCGGTTCCACTGCCGCTGGAGCGCGCGCGTCTCGGTGTCGTCGACGTTGACGGTCACGGCCTCCAACATGTCCGGCCGGGTGGCCTTGGCGTACGTGAGCGCCCGCAGGGCCGGGCGGTGGAGCTGGGAGACCAACACGATCGCGTGGTTGCGGGCCGGGAGCGTCACCTCCTGCTCGGTCTCGGCGAGCTCCTCGGACACCCGGTCGTAGTGCTTCCGGATGGTGCGCATCAGCAGGTAGATCGCCGCCATCGCCACCAGCGAGATCCACGCCCCGGCCAGGAACTTGGTCACCAGGATGACCACCAGCACCGAGGCGGTGGTGACCAGCCCGATCGTGTTGATCACCTGCGCCCGGCGCATCTGCCGCCGGGCGTGCGGGTCGGTCTCCTCGGCCAGCGCCCGGTTCCAGTGCCGGATCATGCCGCTCTGGCTGAGCACGAACGCCACGAAGACACCGACGATGTAGAGCTGGATCAGGTCGGTGACCTCGGCCTCGAACCCGATCACCAGGACGACGGCGAGTCCGGCCAGCAGCAGGATGCCGTTGCTGAACGTGAGCCGGTCGCCGCGGGTGTGCAACTGGCGGGGCAGGAACCGGTCCTGCGCCAGCGTCGAGCCGAGCACCGGGAACCCGTTGAACGCCGTGTTGGCCGCGAGCACGAGCACCAGCCCGGTGATGACGATCACGTACCACACGGCGGGGGCGAAGCCGCTGAACACCGCCCCGGCGAGCTGGGCGACCAGGGTCTTCTGCTCGTACCCGTCCGGCGCGCCGACCAGCTGGGTCTCCGGGTCCTCGGCCAGCACCACGCCGGTCGCCTCGGCGAGGAACAGCAACCCGAGGAACATGGTCACCGCCAGCGCGCCCATCCACAGCAGTGTGGTCGCGGCGTTGCGGCCGCGCGGCTTGCGGAAGGCGGGCACCCCGTTCGCGATGGCCTGCACACCGGTGAGCGCGACACTGCCCGAGGAGAACGCACGCAGGATCACGAAGACCAGCCCGAGCCCGGCCACCGCGCCGGTCTCGGTGGCCAGCTCGAGGTCCGCGCTCTCGGCGCGCAGCTCGTCGCCGAACACGACGGTGCGCACCGCGCCCCAGACGATCATCCCGAGAATGCCGGCCACGAACGCGTACACCGGGAACGCCAGCAGCGTGCCGCTCTCCCGGACCCCGCGCAGGTTCATCGCGGCCAGCAGCACGATGGCGAGGACGGCGAACTCGACCTTGTGCTCGGCGACGAACGGCACGGCCGACCCGATGTTCGCCGTCGCCGACGAGATGGACACCGCGACCGTCAGGATGTAGTCGACGGTCAGCGCCGCCCCGACGGCCAGGCCGAGCCGGGGCCCGTGGTTGACCGTCGCCACGGTGTAGTCGCCGCCGCCCGCCGTGTAGGCGCGCACGTTCTGCCGGTAGGACGCCACCACGATGAGCAGCACGAAGGCGACCACGCCCCCGACCCACGGGCTGTACACATAGGCTCCCGCTCCCGCGAGCGAGAGCATCAGCAGAATCTCCTCCGGGGCGTAGGCCATGCTCGACAGCGGGTCGGAGGAGAACACCGGCAGCGCGACCCGTTTGGGCAACAGGGTGCGCGGCAGCCGGTCGCTGCGAAACGGCCTGCCCAACAGGACCCGCTTCGTGGCGGTAGCGAACTTGGACACGGCTGGAGCGTAGTTCGCCCCGGTCCGCACGACGCCGGGCCGGGGTGGCCCCGTCACCCCGCTCACCCGACCGGGACGGCCCGCGCCGGCCCGCGCCGGCC
>NZ_KB912505.1:0-2426 GCF_000383775.1 Saccharomonospora halophila 8 | reverse complement strand
GCGTCCGGCCCCTCGTCCGGGTCCGCGCCGGCGTCGTCGGTGCCCCCGGGCTCGTCCGGGGCCCGGCCCTCGTCGCCGGCCTCGACCTGTTCCCCGGCCGAACCCTTCCTGCGCCTGCGTCCGAAAATGCCCACCTAGCTCTCCGTTCCGAGCGTGGCGTGCCCACCGGTCGACCCGTAGCCGCCCACTCCGCGTTGCGTCGTCTCCAACCGATCGACCTCGACGAACTCGGCGTGTTCCACCGTCTGCACGACCAGCTGCGCGATCCGGTCGCCCCGACGCAGCTCGACCGGTTCCGCCGGGTCTAGATTGATCACACAGACCCGGATCTCCCCCCGGTAACCCGCGTCGATGGTGCCAGGGCTGTTCACGATCGACAGCCCCGTCCGCGCCGCGAGCCCGGACCGGGGATGGACGAACCCGGCGTAGCCCTCCGGGACGGCCACCGCGACCCCGGTCCCCACGACGGCCCGCTCCCCCGGGGCGAGCCGCACGTCCGAGGTCGTCACCAGGTCCGCGCCCGCATCACCGGGGCGCGCGTAGGAGGGGGCCGCGACGTCGGGGTCGAGGCGGGACATCGGGATCCGCACACTGGACACGGCACGGGAGACTACCCGGAACACGAAAACGGGTGGCCGGGTCGTCCCCGGCCACCCGGTCGCGTCCGGGGACCCCCTCCGGTGCCCACGCCGCCCCGTTCCGCGCGGTGGACCGCACTCGTCCGCGACGGGCGGTCGGTTCAGGCGCAGTCCCGGCAGATGAGATTGCCACCGGACTCCTCGGCGAGGCGGCTGCGGTGGTGCACGAGAAAGCACTTCGAGCACGTGAACTCGTCGGCCTGCTTCGGCACGACCTTCACCGTGAGGTCCTCGCCCGACAGTCCGGACAGGTCGGCCCCCGGGAGTTCGAAGTTCTCCCCGCTGGCCTCGTCGTCGACGTCCACGACGCCGGACTGCGTCTCATTGCGCCGCGCCTTCAGCTCCTCCAACGAGTCCTCGGCCAACTCGTCGGCTTCGCTGCGACGCGGAGCGTCGTAGTCGGTCGCCATTGTCCTTCACCCCTGCGATCAGCTTCGGTACCAGGTTCGCGGAACCCCGGGCCGCGCCCGGACGTTCCTCGTGCCGCTGGACAACGTTCCAGCGTCGGTGTTTGTGCCCGGATCCGGCGTGAGGGAGGTCTCCATCGACACTCCGTCGTCACCCCTGAGCCCGGAGAGAGTAGCCCACCGCCTACCCCGACTCGAAGCTGGTCACGCAACCCCTAAAATACGTCACCCGACAGGGTTAGATCCCGGTGCGGTGCGGGAGCCCGCGGGCGCTCGGCCGTAGGCGTCATCCGCGCCCGCCGCACGGTCCCCGTGCGGCGCACCGTGGTGACATCCGCTTGCGGTGGATCTCCACCGCGCACAGTGTCGACGTACCGGGCGTGCCCGCGGGGTCGACCGGTCGGACACGGTGCCGGATCGGCACCCGGGCGGACACGGTGCCGCACCGGCATTCGGTCGGACGGTGCCGGGTGACCCGGACGACGAACGACGGAGGCCGCGCCGCGGTCTCGGAGAGGACGGGCAGGTGTCGGGCACACGCTCCGGGAATCGGCGGGGCCTACGGCCGTACCGGAGGCGGAAGCCGGTCCCCGCCCTGGTGCTGATCGCGGTCCTCGGCGTCGCCGCGGTCGCGGTCTGGATCAACGCACTGAACTCCGGCCAGACCTCGGCCGAGGCGATGGAGTGTCAGCCACGACCGGTCCCGCCGCCGGACACGACGTTCACCCGGCTGTCCCACGACGCCCTGGACGACGTCGAACCGATCGCACCGGCGAAGGTCCCGGTGCGGGTGCTCAACGCCAACAACACCCGCGGGGAGGCCACGATCACCACCGAGGTGCTGCGCGACCTCGGATTCGCCTCGGTCGGCGAACCGGCCAACGATCCCGCCTATCCCGTGGGCGAGGCGAACTGCCACGGACAGCTCCGCTTCGGCAGCGGGGGTGAACGGGCCGCCCGCACGGTGCACCTGCTCGACCCGTGCCTGGAGTTGGTGCGGGACGGCAGGGACGACGACTCGGTCGATCTCGCGATCGGGACGGAGTTCGACGACATCGCCCCCTCGGACGAGGCCACCGAGATCCTCGACCGACTCCGGGGACCCGGACCGGACGTGGAGGCCGGCGCGGCCGGCCGGTCCACCGCCGACGACGGCGGGGAGATCGACCCGGAACTGCTGGACGCGATCGGCCCCGAACACTGCTGAGCCGAAGAACACTGCTGAGCGGGGCCGTCCGGCGCTGACCACTCCGCACGGCCCGCGGCACACCGGGTGGCACCGTGACCGGCCGTACCGGGAGGTAGGCGGGAACCCCGGTGCCTGCCGGGCGGGCCTCAGACCGCCGTGGCACCGCAGTCGCGGAGCGCGGCCCGGAGGGGT
>NZ_KB912504.1:19569-23455 GCF_000383775.1 Saccharomonospora halophila 8 | reverse complement strand
GTCCGCGAAGACGGGTTCCGTGGGCCCGGCCGTGGCTTCTGGCGCAGCCGTGGCGGCGCCGGCCAGGAGTGGCAGCGCGACCACCACCGCGACGGACAACAGGGACAGACGTGGACGCGGCACAGGTGACCCCCGGTCGGACGGTTCACACGGACGGTGAGCGAGTGTCGACCATTACCGCGCCGGTGGCCGGTGTCAAGGGAACAGGCGGCCGGAACCGACGAAAGACGGTATGCGCGCCCACCGCGCCGCGTCCCGACTCCACCACAGTCCGTCGATCGTGTTGAATCCCGTCGACCGACCGGGTTCCCTGGAGGGGTGAGACGACGCTCGGTGTCGATCGGGCTGGTCACGGCCGCCCTGGTCACCGTCCTGTCCTGCTCCGGTGATACCGGCCCGGCGCCCCACGGTGACGGTGGACGGGCGCTGGGTGTGGCTGTCCCTGAGTTGCCGCGCGCTGGATCCGCACGGCACCACGCCGCACGCGGTGGTCGTCTCGTTCAGCGACATCACCGAGCGCCGCGCGATCGGGCGACGTCTGGCCCACGATGCGACCCACGACTCTCTGACCGGGCTCGCCAACCGGTCGCTCGTGCTGCGCGGGCTCGCCTCCGCCCTGCGCGGGACCGGACCGGAGGGCATGACCTGTGTGCTGTTCATCGACCTCGACAAGTTCAAGGTCATCAACGACTCGCTCGGGCACGGGGTCGGCGACCGCGTCCTCCGTATCGTCGGCGACCGCCTCCGTCGCCGCGTGCGTGAGCGGGACGTCGTCGGCAGGCTGGGTGGGGACGAGTTCGCCGTCGTGACCCCCGATGTGCCGCACTGTGGGCAGATCCGTTCGCTGGTCGATTCGCTGCGCCGCGCGCTCACCGAACCGATCACGGTCGAGGGCCGCAGGCTGCGCGTCGACGCCAGCATCGGCATCGTCACCGCGACCGGCGACGACGGGCGCTGCCCGGAGGACCTGCTGCGCGACGCCGACGTGGCGATGTACCAGGCGAAGACCAGGGGCCGGGGCCGGTACGAGTTCTTCGACGTCGAACTGCGGGAGCGGGTGCAGCGGCAGCTCCGGCTGGAGCAGGACCTGCGCGACGCGGTGCCGCAGGACCAGCTCTGGGTCGCCTACCAACCGATCGTGGATCTGCGCACCTACCGCCGGGTGGCCGTGGAGGGCCTGTTGCGCTGGCAGCACCCGGTCCACGGGCTCGTCTCCCCCGGCGAGTTCATCCCGCTGGCCGAGGAGAGCGACCTGATCAATCTCATCGGCGGCCACATGCTGCGCACGGCCACCGGGGAGCTGGCCCGGCGACGGCTGCGCGGCGCGTCCCGAACCCGGCTCGCGGTGAACCTCTCCGCACGTCAGCTCGACGACGAATCGCTGGTCGCGGCCGTGGACGACGCCCTGCGCACCACCGGCCTGCCGCCGGGTGAGCTGTGTCTGGAGGTCACCGAGAGCGCCCTGATGCGCGAGCCCTCCGCCGCGGCCGAGGTGTTGACGGCCCTGCGCGGACTCGGGGTGCGGCTGGCCATCGACGACTTCGGCACCGGCTACTCGTCGCTGGCCCAGCTGTGGAAGCTGCCGCTGGACACGCTCAAGATCGACCGCTCGTTCGTCGCGGGCCTCGACGGCCCCGCCGAGAGCGACGCGGAGGCCATCATCACGGGCATCGTGCGGATGGCGCACTCGATGGGGCTCACGGTGGTCGCCGAGGGCGCGGAGAACGACCGTCAGGTGCGGGTGCTGCGCGACCTCGGTTGCGACCGGGCCCAGGGCTTTCACTTCGGCAGGCCCGCCCCGGCCGACGAGGCGTTCGGCCCCTGACCGGACGCCGGCCGCACGGAAACGACCGACGACCCGATGGGGGCGCTCCGTGCGGGCACCGGAGTCGTGTAGGAACGTGCCATGTCCCAGGTTTTCCTCGATATCGACGACGAGGCGCTCAGCGAGGCGTCCGGACTGCTCGGCACGAACACCGCGGAGGACACGGTGAACGTCGCGTTGCGCGAGACGGTGCTGCGACTGCGGCGGGCGCAGGCCCTCGCCGAACTGGCCGAGGCCGGGGAGGGCGGCGGCTCTTACGAACGTCCACACAGGGACCCGCGCCGCGGGTGATCCCGGCACTCTCCCCGGAACACCAGTGCCCCGGCGAGCTCCTGGTGGTCTACGGGCGTCGGCGCGTCGGCAAGACCGAGTTGCTGACCCACTTCACGGACGGCACGCGGGCGCTGTTCGTGGAAGCGACGGACACCGTCAGACAGGAGCAACTGCACGACCTCACCGACGAGCTCGCCCGGGTCTCCGGAGACGAGCTGTTGAGAACCCAGCCACTGACCAGCTGGGAGGCGGCGCTGGCCGCGGTCGCCCGCTTCGTGGGCAACCAGCGCACACTCGTGGTGTTCGACGAGTTCCAGCTGTTGGCGCAGCAGGCACCCGAACTGGAGAGTGTGCTCAGCCGCTGGTGGCGAACGACAGGCCGGACGCTCCCACTCGTCCTCGTGCTCGCCGGGAGCGAGATCTCCTTCTTCGAGGACGAGGTACTCGCCAGACGTCTGTACGGGAGGCGGACCGGACAGCTCAAGGTGGAACCGTTCCTGGCGCGCGACGCCGCACTGTTCCACCCCGGCTACACCGCCGAGGACCGGGTACGGGCGTATTCGGTGTGTGGCGGCATCCCGTACTACCTGGCACGGTTCACCGATGACCGCCCGCTCGGTGACCATCTGCTGACCGAAGTGTTCGAGCGCGGCGGCCTCCTGCACGACGAGGCCGAACTGATGCTGCGACAGTCGATCAGTAGCCCGGCCAATCACACCGCCGTGCTCCGCGCGATCGCCCACGGCCACAATCGCAACAGCACCATGAGTGCCCGTACCGGGCTGGAGCCCGGCCATGTCACCAAGGTGCTCGGCACCCTCGAACGGCTGGGCCTCGTCGAGAGTCAACGCCCGATCACCGCGTCCCCCCGGAGCAAGAAGGTCACCTACCGGATCCGGGACCAGTTTCTCCGCTTCCACTACCGTTTCGTCGAAGCCGGACGCTCCCAGCTACGGACGAACGCCCTCGCGGCCGCCTATGTGCGGGACACGGTGCTCCCTCAGCTCGATCACCACACGTCGGGGGTGTGGGAAGACGTCTGCCGGGAACACGTGCTGCTGACCTCACCCGAGGTGAGCTCCGTCGGCCGCTGGTGGGGACCGGTCCCGACGGGGCGGGATCGTCACACGACCGAACGGGAGATCGACCTCGTCGGTGTGGACGGGGACAACAACACCCGCGTGCTCGGCATGTGCAAGTGGACCACGTCAGCGGTCGACTTCGCCGAACTGAACCTGCTGGACGGCCTGACACCGTTCGTCGACAGGGTCGTCGACCGACCGCGTCGGGTGCTCTGTTCCCGCGCGGGGTTCACCGATCGGCTGGTTCGGCACGAGGCCGAGGACCCGACCCTGTCCCTGGTGACCCCGGCCGACATCTACGCGTGAGGTGACCGACGGGGCCGTCCCGTGGGCGGGCCGGTGGCCGGTGGCCTGGCCGGTCACGATTCGTCGGCCACCAGCACCTCCAGGGTGCGGGGGCCGTGGACGCCCTCCACCCGGTCGAGCTCGATGTCGCTGGTCGCCGACGGTCCGCTGACGAAGGTCAGCGGGCGTGCCGGGTCCAGCCGCGCCAGCGCGTCGGGAACCCCGACCGCGATGCGTCCGGCCGGGACGACGCACAGGTGGTAGTCCGGAACCAGTGTGAGCATCCGCCTGCCCTGCCCCGCCCCGGTGTCCAGTCAGGGAGCGCTCAGCGGCGGGCGGATCCCGGTGTCGGTGCACCCGGCCCCGCACCTCGCCGCGCTCGCCGAGCGGTGGTTCGCACCGACGGAACCGGGGACGGAGG
>NZ_KB912504.1:5813-19469 GCF_000383775.1 Saccharomonospora halophila 8 | reverse complement strand
CCGGCCCGCTGCGCGGCCTCGTACCGGCGGCGGTCGCGGAACACCCAGCCCGCGCCGGACATGGCCAGCGCCTCGGGGGTCCGCCGTCTCCCGGCCCGCACCACCTCGCCCCGCAGGTGGGTGAGTACCTCCGGGATGTCGATCCGCACCGGGCAGACCTCGTAGCAGGCCCCGCACAGCGACGAGGCGTACGGCAGCGACGCCGTCTGCGGGTCCGTCAGGTCCCCGTCCAGCTGGGGCGCGAGGATCGCCCCGATCGGACCCGGGTACACCGACCCGTACGCCTGCCCGCCGGTGCGCTCGTACACCGGGCAGACGTTCAGGCAGGCCGAACACCGGATGCAGCGCAGCGCCTGCCTGCCGACCTCGTCGGCCAGCGTGGCCGTGCGCCCGTTGTCCAGCAACACCAGGTGGAACTCCCGCGGCCCGTCGCCGGGGGTCACGCCCGAGAAGATGGAGGTGTAGGGGTTCATCCGCTCGGCGGTCGACGACCGCGGCAGCAGTTGGAGGAACACCTCAAGATCCCGCCAGGTGGGCACGACCTTCTCGATCCCCATGACGGTGATCAGCGTGTCCGGCAGGGTGAGGCACATCCGGCCGTTGCCCTCCGACTCGACCACGGCGATCGAACCGGTGTCGGCCACGGCGAAGTTGGCGCCCGACACGGCGACCGTCGCGGAGAGGAACTTGCGCCGCAGGTACCGGCGGGCGGCCTCGGCGAGCTCGGCCGGGTCGTCGGAGTCGGGTGCCCCGGGCATCTCCCTGCGGAAGAGCTCCCGGATCTCCGCCCGGTTGCGGTGGATCGCGGGAACGAGGATGTGCGAGGGCCGATCGTGCCCGAGCTGCACGATCAGCTCGGCGAGATCGGTCTCGATCGGGCGGACGCCGCCCGCTTCGAGGTGCTCGTTCAGCCCGATCTCCGCGGTGGCCATCGACTTGACCTTGACGACCTCCTCGGCCCGCCGGGCCCGCGCGAGGTCGAGCACGATGCGGTTGGCCTCCTCGGCGTCCCGCGCCCAGTGGACCGTCCCGCCGCGCGCGGTGACGGCCTCCTCCAGCCGCTCCAGGTAGGTGTCCAGGTGCGCGAGCACGTCGTCCTTGATCGCCGCACCGGCCCGGCGCAGCTCTTCCCAGTCGTCCAGCTCGGCGACGGCGGCGGCACGCTTGCCCCGGATCGTCGTCGTGGCCCGGCGCAGGTTCCCGCGCAGCTGTGTGTCCGCCAGCGCGGTGTGCGCCGCGTCCGGGAACGTCGGGCTGCCCAGCCACGTCACGGGGTTGCGACCCACGGCTGCTCCTCCGTACTCGCCAGAATCTCGGCCAGGTGCACGCTGCGCACACCGGTGCGCAGGCGGGAAAGGCCGCCGGAGAGGTGCATCAGGCACGAGTTGTCGCCCGCCGTGACCACCTCGGCACCGGTGTCCTGCACGCGGCGCATCTTGTCGGCCAGCATCGCCGTGGACGTCTCGGCGTTCTTCAGCGCGAACGTGCCGCCGAAGCCGCAGCACTCCTCCGCCAGGGGCAGTTCGACCAGTTCCAGGCCGCGCACCGCGCGCAGCAGGCGCAGCGGACGGTCCCCGACGCCGAGCATCCGCAGGGAGTGGCAGGTGGGGTGGTAGGTCACCCGGTGCGGGAAGTACGCGCCGACGTCGGTCACCCCCAGCACATCGACGAGGAACTCGCTCAGTTCGTACGTGCGCCGCACGGCCGGGCCGGTCCCGCCCAGCTTCGGGTGGATCTCCCGCACGGTGCCCACGCACGAGCCGGACGGCGCCACCACGTGGTCGTAGGCGGCGAACACGTCCGCGTACCGGCGGACCAACGGCTCCGCGTCGTCGTGGTAGCCGGTGTTGTAGTGCAGCTGCCCGCAGCAGGTCTGGTCGAGCGGGAAGTCGACCGCGCAGCCGAGCCGTTCGAGCAGGCGGACGACGGCCTTGGCGGTGTCGGGGTACAGCGTGTCGGTCAGGCAGGTGGCGAACAGCGCCACCCGCCCCTGTCCGGGTCGCTCACCCACGCGGCGCCCTCCACTGGACACGATCGCTCACCGACGCTGACCGAGCCTAGTGTCGCGGTGCCCACCCACGCCAATGCGCCACGTCGACCGCACCGGCGAGCCGCCCCGACCGGGTACTCCCCGCCCGGAAGCGGACAACGACACGGGAGGCCGACGATGGGCGCGATGATCGATATCGGCGGGCTGGAACTCTGGACCGAACGCCGCGGTGACGGGCCGGACGTCCTGTTACTCGCCGGGCTCGGTGACCCGGTGGAGGCGTGGGAAGCGCAGCTCGACGGGCTCGCCGACCGCTACCGGCTGACCGCCTTCGACAACCGGGGCGCGGGCCGAACCGGGCTCCCGGAGGGTCCGCTGTCGGTACCGTTGCTGGCCGACGACGCCGCGGCCCTGCTGCACGCGCTTCAGGTCCGGCACGCACACGTGGCCGGCTTCTCCGGTGGCAGCGCGATCGCCCAGGAACTGGCGCTGCGGCACCCGGACGTCGTGCGCAGCCTCGTGCTGACGAGCACGTGGGCCGAGCCCGACGTTTACTTCCGGGCGATGACCGACGCCTGGCACTGGTCGGCGGAGCATGCGCCGAGCGAACGCGCGATGCTGGAGTCGTTCTTTCTGTGGATCTACACGCGCCGCGCGCACGCGGACGGCACCGTGGCGGCGTTCGTCGACGAGGCGTTGGCGTTTCCGCACGGGCAGTCCGTTCAGGCCTTCCGGCGTCAGCTCGACGCCTTCCGGCAGCACGCGACGCTCGACCGCCTCGGCGCGATCACGGTCCCGACCCTGGTGCTCGCCGGGGAACGGGACATCGCGACACCGCCCGGCCTCGGACGGGCGGTCGCCGAGCGGATCGGCGACGCCCGGTTCGAGATCATGCCCGGCGAGGCGCACCAACCGTTCCAGGAGGCCCCGGAGACCTTCAACTCCCGGGTCGACGCCTTCTGGCGGGAGGTCGGCACCGGAACCTGAGCCCGGACACCGTCCGCCGTGGCCGTCCGACGCTACCCGCCGAGTGAGATGACCTCCCGCATCTCGTCCGGCCCGTAACCGTGCACCGCCTCGATGCGGAGATTGCCCATCGACTCCACGGCCAGCAGGAAGGCCGTGGCCTTGCGAACGTCGTCGCAGCGCACCACGGCGACGAGGTCGTAGGGCCCGCCCGGTGTCCAGTAGAACTCGCCGAGTTCGGTGTCGTACCGCTCCGCGAGCTGCCGCGCGTTCTCGTAGCGGTCGACCGACTCCCGGTAGCCGCGTACGCCCTGCTCGGTCCACTTCATCAAGGAGATCAGAGTTGCCATGACCGGCTCCTTTCCGCATGCCGCTCTCCGGCCGAGGGTGCGCGCGGACCAGTGGCCCCACGAGAGCAGAAGGTCCCCGTCCGAAGGGACGGGACGCATGACGAAGGGCCGTGGGCGGCGTGTACCGCCGACCACGGCCCTTCGGTCTCAGCCGGTCACGGCCTCACTCGTCGTCAGCCCCCGGACCCACCGGTGCCGTCCTGCCCCTCGCCGACGTTGTCGGAGAAGGTCGGGTTGACGTACTCCTCCTGCGGGATCGGCTGGTCGTACTCCAGCGCGCCGAGCTCCATCCAGGTGCGTTCCATCGCGGCGAGCTGGTCGGGCAACGGCGCCAGGTCGGGCAACCACGTGTACAGCGGCGTCGACTTGACGTCCTCGACGCTCTGGTCGGTGGCCTCGGCGATGATGCGCAGGTTCTCCTCGGAGTAGCGCTGCTCGCCCTGGAGGTCCTTGGCCGCCCGGGCCATGGCGTCGAAGAACTTCTGCCCGTTCTCGCTGTCGGCGAACCCGCCGCCGTAGATCATGCCCGTGCCGGAGGTCCCCTCCGGTGTGGTCCAGACCTTCTCGGCCACGCCGTCGGAGACCGCCATCTCCCAGAACGGCGCCGCGGCGAAGCCCGCGTCGATGCCCCCGGTCTCCAGGCCGGTCGGGATGTCCGGGTTCGACACCTGGGTGAGCGTGACGTCGTCCAGCGACAGGCCGGCCTCCTCCAGCGCCATCCCGACGTAGTGGGCACTCGTCGCACCCTCACCGCCGAGCACGCCGATCGTGCGGCCCTTCAGGTCCGCCAGCGAGGAGTACTCGCCACTGTCGATCAGCTCCTGGCGCACCAGCAGTGCCGACGGCGGACGCTCCCGATCCTCGGGCTGGACGCCCATCGAGCCGACGACCTCGACGTCCAGTCCGGTCTTGATCGCACTGAACATTCCCGCGGAGAACCCGGCGAGGACGGTGTCCAGCTTGCCGCTGGAGGCCAGCGGGATCGCGTCCTGGCCCGACTTCACGTTCTCCAGGTTGACCTTCAGACCTTCGTCGGCGAAGTAACCCTTGTCCTGTGCCACGAACAGTGGCGAGAAGATCGACAGCTGCACGTATCCCACGTCGACGGTGTCGTCCCCGCCGCCGCCCGCGGCGTCACCGCCGGCGCCGCAGGCGGACAGGCCGACACCGAGCAGCATCGTCGCTGCCATCGCCGTCAGTTTCCTCATTGTTTCCTTCCCTTTTTTCGGGGCCCGCCGGAGTGCTGCCAGGGGAGCAACGCCCGCTCCAACAGAATGATGAGCCCGGTGACCACAGCGCCGATGATCGAGACCGTGATCAGTCCGACGAACATCGTCTGTGGCTGGAACAACTGCCACGAGTTCCAGATCAGGTACCCCAGTCCGTTGTTCGAGGCGACGAACTCGACGGCCGTCACCACGATCACCGCCATGCCCGCGGACACGCGCAGTCCGGTCATGATGGACGGTGTCGCGCCGGGCAGGAGGACGTAGCGGAACAGCCGCCAGCCGGTGGCCCGGTAGGCCCGCGCGGCCTCGAGGATCCGTCCGTCGATCTGCGTGATGCCCGCGAGCGTGTTGATCTGCACGACGAAGAACACCGAGATCGCCACCGAGAGCACCTTCGGCGTCTCGGTCAGTCCGAAGATCAACAGCAACAGCGGCAGGATCGCGATCTTCGGCAGCGCGTACAACGCCGTGAACGTCGGGCCCAGGGCCGCCCGCAGCGGACGGGACACGCCCATCCCCAGCCCCACGGCGATCCCGGCCACCGCACCGAGTGCGAAGCCGGTGAGCAGCCGCGCGACCGTGGAATACACGTGCACCCACAGTTCACCCGTGGAGATCATCTCCCAGCCGCGGGACAGGATCTCGCTCGGTGGCGTGAACAGCCGGGCGTCGAGCATCCCGGTCGCGGCGGCGATCTCCCACAGCGCGAGCAGCACGAGCGGGGTGAGCACGGCGAGCGCGAGGTCGCGCCCGCGCAACAACCGGTGTCTGCGGTGTTCCCGCTCCACGGCCCGCCGCAGGGCCTCGTCGGACCGGACCGCGGTCGAGTCCCGCGTCAGTGATTGTGTCATGAGAACCTCAACGATGCTTGAACTTCATCCCGCAGCGACTCCCAGATGTCCTGCTTCATCCGCGCGAACTCCGGATCGGTCTCCATCTCCACGCTGCGCGGCCTGCCGAACGGGACGTCGATCACTTCCTTCACCCGGCCCGGCCGCGCCGACATGACGACGATGCGGTCGCCGAGCAGCAGCGCCTCCTCGATCGCGTGCGTCACCAGCACGACGGTCTTGCGCTCGGCCTCCCACAGGCCGACCAGCTGTTCCTGCATCAGGATCCGCGTCTGCGCGTCCAGCGCGCCCAACGGTTCGTCCATCAGCAGGGACGGTGACCCCGTCGCGAACGCGCGGGCGATCGCGATCCGCTGCCGCATCCCGCCGGAGAGCTGGTGCGGATAGGCCTGTTCGAATCCGGTCAGTCCGACCTCGGAGATCCAGTGCCGCGCGTGCTCCTCGCGTTCCCGTTTACCGACCGAGGCCATCTGTTCACCGAAGGCCACATTCTGCAGGACGGTGAACCACGGCAGGACCCCGTGATCCTGGAATACGAAAGCGGAACGCGGCACCTTTCCCTTCGCGAGATTGTTGTGGACCTGTCCCGCCGTGGCGGTCTCCAGCTCGCCGAGGATGCGCAACAGGGTCGACTTCCCGCAGCCGGACGGGCCGACGATGCAGGTGAACGACCCCTTCTCGAAGGTGAGATCGATGTCGTCGAGCGCCTGGACCTGACTCTTCCCGACGAAGATCTTCGACACGTTCTCGACGACGAAGGCGTCGTCGGACGTCGTTCGTGTCGTGGGGGATGTGGTCATGAACAATCCTTGATCGAGTCGGCGGAACCGTTCTTGCCGGGAGGGGAGCACCGCCCGCACGAATTCACCATTCAAACATCGGGGGGTTTTCCGAACAGAAGACCCCTCCGAGGAACCGACGGTCCTCCGCGGAGGCGAGCACCGAGGCATCGGCCCCGGCCTCGGCGAACAGCGTGTCCGCGTGCCGCTCCGCGTCGTCGACCGGGGTGTAGCCGATCGCGGCGCCGCCGGAGTGGGCGAGGTAGCCCCGGCTGTTGGCCGAGACCCCCCACACGAGCCGGAACCCGACCCCGCGTGCGCGCAGTGCGGCGTCGGTCAGCCGCACCGCGTCCGCAGGGGAGAGCCAGGTGGCCAGCATCCGCTCGTCGCGCGGCCGGGCGAAGCGGGAGGCGATCCGCAGGCACACGACCTCGAGGCCGTACCGGTCGTGGTACAGACTGCCGAGCGCCTCCGTCGCGGCCTTGCTGACCCCGTAGAAGGTGTCCGGCCGCACGGGCACGTCGTCCGGCACGGTCCCGTCATCCGCGGGGATGCCGACGTAGCCCACGGCGTGGATGGAGCTTGCCAGCACCACGCGGGGCACACCCGCACGGCGGGCGGCCTCCAGCACCGCCTGTGTGCCGTCGATGTTGACCCGGGACACGGTCTCCCAGTCGGCCTCCAGCGGGATGCCCGCCAGATGGACGACCGCGCCGCACCCGGTGAACGCGGTGACCAGGGCGTCGAGGTCGGTGATCTCGCAGCGGGCCCAGTCCTGGCAAGCGGCGGCGGCCGTGTCGGTCGCCGGCCGCCGGTCCACTCCCACCACGTGGTACCCGAGGTCGGTCAGCCCCGGCAGCACGTCGGTGGCCAGCGAGCCCGCCGCGCCGGTCAGCGCGATGCGGGCCGGGTGCCCGTGCCCGTCGTCGGTGGTGGTCCGGTCGTCGGTGGTCATCAGATCAGCGCCCCCTGCCGCTCCAGTTCCCGGCGGACGGCGGTGTAGTCGTGCGCGCCGCCGGTGGCGTAGACGCTCGCGGCCACACCGCAGGCGTGCCCGGAGGCGAACGACGTGCCCATCACGCGCAGCGAGGCGTAGGCGGAGTCGTCCGAACTGACCAGGCGGCCGCCCGCCCAGAGGTTGTCGGTGGATTCGGAGCACAGCGCCCCGTAGGGGATGTGGTACCAGCCCTTGTCCCGGATCCCACCGTATTCGGTAAGCCCGGGGGCGACGTGCTTCTCCATCGGCCATCCGCACCGCGCCACCGCGTCCTGCGGCCTGCGACGTCCGGTGGAGACGTCCTCGGCGCACACCGCGTCGCGCCCGGCGAGCCTGCGGCCCTCGCGGATGCCGATCTGCGGACCGGTGGAGGCGAGGAAGGCGGATTCCCACCCGGGAAGGTGGCGGCGGAACGCGTCCAGATACCGCCAACTCAGCTCCCGGGCGCGGATCTCGGCCTCGGTCAGGTCATCGACGTCGAGCACGTCGCGGTGCTGGTCGGCCAACAGCAGCATGATCTCGCCGCTTACCGGCATCCGCACCGCGATCCCGCTGTCCCGCACCAGGGTGCGGCCGGTCTCGGTCCGGTACTTCTCCACCGCGGCGGCCATCCCGGCCGGGCTGAGGTCGGCGTCGGCGGCGACCGCGCCCGCGCGCATCACGAGCGTGCACGCCTGCCTGCGCTCCGGGTCGGACAGCCGCACCGTCGAGCCGGACTCCGCGACGAGGACACCGTCCCCGCTGCAATCGACGAACGCACGGCCGGTGATGCGCCGGTGGCCACCGCGGTGCACGATCTCCACCCCGGTGATCCGCCCGGCCTCCGTCGTGGCCGAGATCAGCCTGCTGTGCAGCAGCAGTGTCACTCCGGCGTCGCGCACCACCCGGTCGTAGACGCTCTTGGTGGTCTCCAGATCCAACAGCACGACGGTGTTGCCGGTGTCGGCGATGGTCTGAGTGCGGTACAGGTTCCGTTCGTCGAGCCGGTCGAGCACCTGCTGTCCGACCCCGGCCACCACCTGCGTGCCGGTCTGGTCGAAGAAGCCGCAGTGGGTGAGCACGGAACTGTTCGTGGCCGCCCCGCCGAGGAAACCGTACTGCTCGATCACACAGACCGACGCACCCGACTGCGCCGCGCCGACGGCCGCGGCGATACCCGCCGCGCCACCGCCGATCACGACCACGTCGAAGTCCGTGGACATTTCCGTTCCACCTCACTACAGCCGCCGGAGTGGTTCACCACCCGAAACAGGGCATTCACATCTGTTGGGTGTGACCCTGACCGCTCCTCCGGTCGCCCGTCCAATACCGGATGTGTCCGGGGGTTATGCCCACGGCGCATAGCGGCCGGTCGACCGGCTCCCGGCGGGCACCGGGGCACTCGTGCCTAGGCTGGATGCGTGGAGCTGCGACAGCTGACCTACTTCGGCAAGGTCGCCGAGGTGCGGTCATTCAGCAAAGCGGCCGCCATCCTGCACATGACCCAGCCGTCGCTGAGCAGGCAGATCATGGCGCTGGAGCGGGAACTCGGGCAGACGTTGCTCGACCGCACCCCGCAGGGCGTGGAGCCGACCCCGGCGGGGCTCGGCCTGCTCGACCACCTCAACACCGTGTTCGAGCAGGTCGAACGCATCCCCGAGGTGGTGCGCACGGCGGGTGAACAGGTGCGGCTGGTGCGGGTCGGCGTGCCCCAGGGGCTGCCCCAGCCGTGGGGTTTCGCGCTGCTGGACGCGCTGGCCCGGCGGACGCCATCCGTCCGGGTCTCACTGCACGAGGCCACGACCGAGGAGCAACGCCAACTCCTGCAGAACGGGCTGATCGACGTCGGACTGCTGCACACCGAGGCGTCGGAGGTGCACTGTGAGAGGCTGTTCACCCAGCGCATGGGCGTCGCCGTGCCGCGGGGTTCGGCGCTCGCGGACAGGCGGACGGTCACTCTCGCCGACCTCGACGGGTTGCGGGTGATGGCGCACGCCGCGGGCGAGGTGGACGTCGAGGTCAGCCGGGTTCGGGAGGCGTCAGCGGCGGCAGGGGCCGAGACCGAGTGGTTGTTCCGGCGCTTCTCCGAGCACAGTTGGCTGATCGCTCTGGCATCCGGGGTGGACGCCGTATTGGTGACCCAGTCCTCGGCGACGCGCCACCTGCCGGACTGGAGCTGGATCTCCGTCGCGGGCCGGGACGCCGAGGGCAACGATCTCGACATCGACACCTGGGCCGCGTGGCGGGAGCCCGTGCCCGCCCCCGTCCGCGGAGTTGTCGACGTGATGCGCTCGATCTCCGCGACGGCCCACGTGTAGCCGCGACCGGGCGGTGTGCCCCACGCACCCGGCGGGCTACTCGAAGAGCCCGTTCACGCCGGACGCCCTCATGCCGTCGACAGGCGTGTCTTGAGCGCGCACGACATCGTCGCGACGGTCGCGTCACCGTAGGCGACCGCGTACGCGGTGCTCAACCCCCGACCCGGTCATCACCGAGGTGGATCGCCTACCCGCAGGGAGGACGAGTTGAGTCATGCGGGAGGAGAGATGAGCACGATCGACATCAACGAGTGCTCACTGTATTACGAGCTGTCCGGGGCCGGGCCTCCGGTTCTGTTCATTTCCGGGGCTACCGGCGATGCCGGTCACTGGACGGAGGTCGCCGAGGTACTGGCGGACGAGCACACCGTCCTGGCGTACGACCGGCGGGGCAACTCCCGGAGTCCGCGGCCGGAAGACGGGACCGTGGCACCGTTGTTCGACGAGCAGGCCGACGACGCCGCCGAACTGCTCCGAGCGCTCGATCTGGCACCGGCACTCGCGTACGGAAACAGTTCCGGAGCGATCATCCTGACCAACCTCGTGCTGCGCCACGCCGACGTCCTGCGCGGCGCGATCTTCCACGAGCCGCCGTATGTCGCTGTCACCTCGACCGCACAAGCGGTCGGGACCGCACTGCGATCGCTCGTCGAGGAAGGGATGGCCCGGGGAGGACCACCGGCGGCCATGGAGCTGTTCATCCGCTGGGTCTTCGGCGACGACGTCTTCGAGTCGTTCGACCCGGATTTCCGCGCCCGTGTACTGGGCAACGGTGCGGAGTTCTTCGGCACGGAGATGGAGGCGACCCCGGCTTACCTGCCGAGCTCGGACGAGCTCGCCGAAGTACGACTGCCCTGTGTCGTGGCATGCGGTGCCGACAACCGCGATCCGGCCGCGACACACCACTGGATGTACGAAGCCTCGCAATGGCTGGCCGACCGACTGAGCGTGACGCCCGTCGAGACACCGGGCGCGCACGTTCCCCAGCTGTCCCCTCCACACGAGCTGGCGGAGATGCTGCGTCCGGTCCTGAGCAGGTTGCAGGTTCGCGAACCTTCCGGACCAGGGTGAACTCCCCCGGGAGTGCCTGGAGCGGTCGACCTGTGACCCGGATCCGGGACGGTTTGCCGGGACGGCGCCGGGGCTATTCGGGGACCGGCACCGGTCGACGCCGGGTGCCCCAGTGAAGCGAGAGGCGCGAGATGGCCGCGCACGACGTCGCCGCCACGTTTACAAGTCCCTATTCGAGCCCGTACGCCGTGCTCAGCCCCGACCTGGTGATCCGGGAGGTCAACTGGGCGTACATGTGGGTGACCGGGCGGGCCCGGGACGAGCTGCTGGATCACTATTTCTTCGACGTCTTCCCCGGCCATCCCGAAGGGGCGGACCGCACGGACACGCAGCGGGTGTCCGGGTCGCTGCACCGGGCGCTGGAAACGGGCCGACCCGACACGCTGCCGCTGGTGCGCTACGACATCGCCACCCGGCGCACCCGCGATTTCCAGGAACGGTACTGGGGTCTGGTGACGGTCCCGGTCCTCGACCGGGACGGGGCGGTGGACCGTCTGGTGCTCTGTCCCGTGGACTCCACCGCGCTCGTCCACACCTACACCCGGGAGCGGAAGACCGCGCTGACCCTGCAGGAGGCCATGATGCCCGGGCAGGCGACGGTCACCGACCGGATGGCCGCACGGTATCGCCCGGCACTCAGCGGCTCGAACCTCGGCGGTGACTGGTACGACTTCGTCGAGCTCAGGGAGGGCAGGTTCACCGCGGCCGTCGGTGACGTGGTCGGCTGTGGCCTGCGCGCCGCGGCCGTGATGGGTCGGCTGCGCAGCGCACTCGGCGCGCTGATCCGTGCGGACCCGGACCGGCCGGGGAGCGCGCTGGCGATGCTCGACCGATACGCCCGGACCATCGAGAGCGCACTGGGCACCACGGTCGCCACGGTCACCGTGGACACCGACGCACACACCCTGACCTACGGCAGCGCGGGACACCTCCCACCCATGCTGCTGCGGCCGGACGGCGACGTGGACACACTCGACGAGGCCCTGTCGCTGCCCCTGTCCGTCGGCCCGCTCCATCGGACCCGACCGCAGGCGCGCTACACCTACACTTCCGGCTCGATCCTCGTGCTCTACACCGACGGACTCGTCGAACGCCGGGGCGAAGTGCTCGACGTCGGCCTGGACCGGCTTCGCCGAAGCCTCACCGAGCACGGCGCGCTCGCCACCGAGGAGCTCGCGAACAGGCTCCTCGCCGACCTCCTCACCGACCGCCCCACCGAGGACGACACGGCCCTCATCGTCACCGCACTTTGACTTGCATCGGGGAGGACGCCCACGGGGCGGGACACGAGACGTCTCCCGTCGCGCGGTCCGTGCCCACGCCGGCTTCGGCGAGCTCGGAGGGAGGTCCGGACACGAGGAACCGCCCCGATCCGAATCGGGGCGGTTCCTGGTCAACCGGGTGGCCAGGGACGGGATCGAACCGCCGACCTTCCGCCTCTCAGGTCTCTAGCAAGATCCACCTCGCCGGTGAAGGCGGATGCCGTCCGCTGGCCCTGCGGCCAGCCCGCAGGCTTCGACAAGACGATCTTCTTCCACAGCACCGTCACCGTCGCAGCGATCCGCCTCTGGCTTGCCCTGATCCGCCGGGTGGCCCTGAGCGAGGTGCTCTGGGTCGATAAGCTTCGCTTCCCCTACGGCGCGACAACTGGTGTGTTCTGAGCCATGCGGATGCGCCACTGTCCAGCAGCGTCCCGCATCAGTGTCATCATCAAGATGCCTTCCATGGGATCGATGGTGTCCTCCGCCCGGCCGTCGGATCCGGCAGACCTCTGGCGAGCATGGACCACGGCGACCTCGGGCGTGAGGAAGGCGACGTTCTCGATGGTGTAGCGCACCGTGCTGTCAGCCAAGGGGCCGCCCTCAGCAAAGACGAAGGATTGCGCCTGGTACAGGCGGTCAGCGCCGAACACCAGAGTGCCGCTGAAGTTGACAAAGACTGTGTCTGACGAGAAGAGGGCGTTCATCCCCCTGGCATCGTTGCCATTGAACGCGGCCTCGTAGTGCGCCACGACCTCCGCGACCTCATCCTTGCCGCCCGACGGGCCAGTCTCTTCGTGCTCGTGCACGGTCGTCATCGGAAAACCCCTGACTATGCGGTGTGCGACTTCGACGCCAAGCCTCGTACTTCGACCGAGCTCGAGGTCAATAGTGCTCACGACAGCAACGCCAGCACTTCGTCAGCTGGCTTCACGTCAGCGTTGAGCGGCCCACCGCGACATCGGCATGATCCGCCGGACAGAACCTAGGGGTGGATCCTCCATCACAGGTCGTAGCACCCGGGAGGAGCAAGGGACCACACAAGCCGTCATGACCGGTCTCGTGGTAAGGAGCTCGCGTGGACTCGCCCGTTCCCACTGCACCTCGTCGACGTCAAGTCGAAGGCGGAGCGCCGGACCGCTCCCACTCCCGGATGAGCTCTACATCCTCCTCGCGAGGCACCGAGAGCAACAGCAGGAACGAACCGGACGATCATGGACGTCATGGGGTGGTCAACGGCATCGATGAAGGCCGCCCGCTCCATGCACGTCACCGAGGACATCCGCAGGGACGTCGCCGCACGCCTCAACGGCTACTTCTGGAACGCCACTGAGATCTGAACTGAGCCCCGGACGCACGAAAAAACCCCGACTCCGTCGGGAGTCGGGGCGAAAAGCCTGGTTAACCGGGTGGCCAGGGACGGGATCGAACCGCCGACCTTCCGCTTTTCAGGCGGACGCTCGTACCAACTGAGCTACCTGGCCGAAACGCCGGTGCGGGACCGAACGCCTTGGCGACCCTGACGGGACTTGAACCCGCGACCTCCGCCGTGACAGGGCGGCGCGCTGACCAACTGCGCCACAGGGCCATGCTGTGTACCGTCTTCAGTTCTCCGTACTCCCAACGGGATTCGAACCCGCGTTGCCGCCTTGAAAGGGCGGAGTCCTAGGCCGCTGGACGATGGGAGCCCAGTCGGTTCGGCTACCGACCGCGCTTCCAGGTCATCCCCTGGGAGCGATCACCAGTCTAGGACACCCGTCGAGGCCCTTTCAAAGGGGGGTCACTTTGCCCGTGAACCCGCCGCTGACCTGGGACGAGTCGCGCGCCCCCCGAGCGGCCCGCCGCGGCCACCGTTCGCGGCTCCCCG
>NZ_KB912504.1:2509-5713 GCF_000383775.1 Saccharomonospora halophila 8 | reverse complement strand
ACCCGCGGTCGGCCCCGCCCGAGCCGGCCTGGCCCGCTCCGGAGGACGCGTTCCCCGAGGACGTCTCCCCCACCGACACCGCCCCGTCCCCGCCGTTGACGCGGGAACCCCGGCCCGCGCAGCCGCCCGAGGCACCGGTCTACGGGCGCGACGACGAACCCACCACGGACGAGATCTACGTGGAGGACCTGCGGCACTGGGAGGCGCAGGTGCGCGGCGGCGGCCTCCGCTGACCCGTGCCTGTTCGACCGGCACCACGGGTCGGACACGACGAAACCGGGCCCCCGGCGGAAGTCCGCCGGGGGCCCGGTCAGGTCAGTGAGTGTCCTGCCTCAGAGAGAGCGGACCTTCTGTGCCTGCGGGCCCTTCTGGCCCTGGCCGACCTCGAACTCCACCCTCTGGTTCTCCTCCAGGGTGCGGAAGCCGCGGCCCTCGATCTCCGAGTAATGGACGAAAACGTCGCCTTCACCGCTGTCCTGGGCGATGAAACCGAAGCCCTTTTCCGCGTTGAACCACTTCACAGTGCCTTGCGCCACCGCTGTACTCCTCGTTGCTGTTCCGCATGGACACCACCACCGGCGGTGTCCCGGCCGCCCCGGGCGGTTCCGACGGAACGAGCACGCTAGCGCCATGGGCTACCGGCCCGCGTCAGAAGTTCCGCGAGTGTGTAGCCACGAGCACGCAAAACGACGGCCGAGACCCAGCCTACCGGCACGAGCGCGTTCGTGAACCCCTTACCGCCCCGGTTGGTCCGACCGGGCGGATAACCGCCTCAGGGGTTGCGTGCCGGCCCACACCGACGATCAATCGAACGGGCGGGACTGTGTGCTGCCGCCGGACACTCCAACGGGTGCGGAACCGGGGCGGACCGTGTCCCGGACAGCGCCGACAGCGACCACGCCGGCACGCCCGGCACCACGATGGTGTGAGTGTGATCACTACACGTGGCGGCAACGAACAGACATCGGAGGGCGTCAGCCACGGGACACGGGGAGAAGAGGGGTAGGAGCGTTGACGGAATCGGCATCCGCACCGGCGAGAGGCACACCGACGGCGGTACTGGCACTGTTGCTGGCCACACTCCTGGGCCTGGGAGCCTGTACCGGCGCGCAGGGAGGCGGCGGGTCCGCACAGGCCGACGACACCGCCGGGCCCGAACCGGCGGTTCCGGCGCAGGTCACCCTTACCCCGGAGGCGGGCAGCGAGAACGTCGCCCCGCGGGACGAGGTGTCGGTCACGGTGACCGACGGGACCCTCTCGTCGATCGCATTGACCAACCCGGAGGGCGAGGAGGTCGAGGGCGAGCTGGCCCAGGACCGGACGAGCTGGTCGGCGACCGAGCCCCTCGGGTACGGCAAGACCTACACCTTCTCGGGCGAGGCCTCCGGTGCCGACGGGGCTCCGGTCCCGATCGAGGGCTCGTTCACCACCGCGACCCCCGAGGCCACGATCGGGGTCAGCGCGAACGTGGGCGACGGCCGGACGTACGGCATCGCGATGCCGATCGCCCTGAACTTCGACGCCCCCGTCGAGGACAAGGCCGCCGTCGAACGGGCGTTGCACATCGAGACGACTCCCGACATCGAGGGTTCCTGGGCCTGGCTGTACGGCGGCAGGTCGGTGCACTGGCGGCCGAAGGAGTACTGGGAGCCGGGCACTGAGGTCCACGTCACCGCGAACGTCTACGGCGTCCGCACGGGCGAGGGCGTCTACGGCGGCAACGACCTCACGGTGGACTTCTCGATCGGGCGCTCCCAGGTCGTGAAGGCGAACACGCAGACCCACCGGATGGAGGTCTTCCGGGACGGCGAGAAGGTCGCCGAGTACCCGGCCAGTTTCGGGTTGGAGTCCGACCCGGGCCGGGTCACGCGCAGCGGCACACACGTGGTGATGGCCAAGCACGACAAGTACTTCATGACCAACCCCGGCTACGGCTACGAGGACTTCGAGGTCAACTGGGCCGTGCGGATCTCGAACAACGGGGAGTTCGCCCACTCCGCGCCGTGGTCGGTCGCCGACCAGGGCCAGCGCAACGTCTCGCACGGATGCATCAACCTCGCCCCGGACAACGCCAAGGAGTACTACGACAGCGCGATGATCGGCGATCCGTTCGAGGTCGAGGGCAGTTCGCAGCCGCTGCGGCAGAGCCGCACCGACTACTACGACTGGACGATCCCGTGGGACGAGTGGACGACCCTGTCCGCGTTGAACGACTGATCACCGGGCGCGGGCCGCACCGGGGGTGTGGCCCGCGCCGCTTCCGCCGCGAGGCCGTCCCGGCGGGCCGGCGGCCGGGCGCTAGCGTGTCCGGGTGAGCGATTCGACCAGTTGGCCGCCCGTCGACGTGGAGGCACCCGTTCCGCACCCCGCCGCGCCGGCGGTGGGAACGAAGTTGCAGTCGCACTACGGCCAGTGCTTCGGATGCGGCGACGAGGTCGAGGCGGGCCTGCGTATCCGTTCCGCGGTCGACGGGGACGACCCCGGGGTCGTGGTGTCGCGGTTCCCCGTCACCCGCGCCCATCAGGGCGCACCCGGTCTCGCCCACGGCGGGCTGCTCAGCTGCGCGTTCGACGAGGCGCTCGGGTCCGCGGTGGGCAACCTGATGCAGCGGCCCGCCGTGACCGCGAAGCTCGAGACCGACTTCCGGATGCCGGTGCCGGTCGGCTCCACCCTGTACATCGTCACCCGGCTCGACGGCACGGCCGGGCGCAAGATCTACGTCCACGCGGACGGCAGGCTCGACGCGGAGGACGGCCCCGTCGCGGTCCAGGCCCGTGCCCTGTTCATCAGCGTGGGTGTCGAGCACTTCCTCCGGCACGGTGACGAGGAACAGCTCCGCACGCTGGGCGCGAATCCGGAGGACTGGAACATCAATCCCTGATGTTCTTCGCCGTCCTCACCGTCGCGATCGTCGCCTGCCACGGCTACCTGTGGAAGCGACTGATCGGCGACACGACGGCGCCCCGCACGGCCGTGCGCCGGACCGCGACCGCGGTGCTCGTACTGCTCGTGGCGCTCATGGCGGCCGCGGTCACGCTGGGTACCGCGGTCCCGCCGGAGATCGGGAGATGGTTCGCCTGGCCCGGCTATCTGTGGCTGGCGATGTTCTTCTACCTGCTGCTCGGGCTGCTGGCCGTGGAACCCCTCCGCGGGGTCCTGCGGCGGTGGACGGGGCCGCGGCGGCCCGGTCGGCGCGGGGCTCCG
>NZ_KB912504.1:0-2409 GCF_000383775.1 Saccharomonospora halophila 8 | reverse complement strand
GACCCCGAACCGCGCGGCCGCCCCGGTGTCTCCGGTGACTGCGGGTCCGCGGGCACGCCGCCCCCGCCCGGCCCGGGACGCGGCACGGTGCTCGTCATCGCGCTCCTCCACCCAGTGTCGGTACGCGCACGACCGTAATGCAGAGCGTGTGCCCCGCGTAGCGGAGTCCACGAACGGCGCAGTGATCGAGGCGACGCCGTGCCCCGGGTCGCCGTCCGGCGACAGCACGGTCACGATCCGGCGACGGTGTCGACGGCGGCCGGATCACGGGTCGCGCCGGTCGACGGTGCGTGGCGACTGCGTGGGCGGCGTGCGTGGGCGGCGTGCGTGGGCGGACGCCGCGCGTGAGAATCTGTACCGCCGTGAGCTACGCGCACTGGGAGACCGTGCCGACACGGTGGAAGGACAACGACGTCTACGGCCACGTCAACAACGTCGTGCACTACACGTTCATGGACACCGTCATCAACAACTGGTTGATCAACGAGGGGGGCCTGGACATCCACGGGGGCGAGGTCATCGGGCTGTGCGTGGAGTCGCACTGCACCTACCACGCCTCGCTGACCTTCCCGGAGAGCGCGGCCGTCGGCCTGCGCGTGGGCCACCTCGGCAACTCCAGCGTGCGCTACGAGGTGGGCATCCACCGCGCGGACCGCTCGGAGCTGATCGCCGAGGGCCACTTCGTCCACGTCTTCGTGGACCGCACCACCCGCCGCCCGGTCCCTTTGCAGGACCCGCTCCGCACCGCCCTCACCCGCCTCCGGGTGGTGCCGTGAAGGACTCCTTCGCGGCCCCCGGCGCAGCGAGGGCCTCCTTCGCGGCGTCCGGCGCAGGGAAGGGGTCCTTCACGGCACCCTCGCCGGCGCCGTCGGGGCGGGTGCCGGCGAGGACCCGACCGGTCCGGGGGCGTCGCGACCCCGTACGCTACAGCGGGTAGTAGACAGCAGGAGGGTGCCGGTGATCCCTGGGTTCGCCGTCGCGCTGGTGGTGTGCGCGCTCGCGGTCGCGGTGTGGGCCTTCGCCCTCGCCGTCGCCGACCGGCCCCCCGCACGGCCCCTGCTGATCGGCCTCGGCATCATCGAGGCGCTGCTCGTCGTCCAGGTCGTGATCTCGGTCGGTCTGTTGATCGCGGGGGAACGGCCCGACGACCTGTTGACGTTCGTGTCCTACCTGGTCGGAGTCCTCTTCGTGCTGCCGCTGGGCACGGTGTGGGCACTCGCCGAGCGCAGCCGCGCGAGCACGGCCGTGCTCGGGGTCGCCTGCGGCACGGTGCCGGTGCTGCTCCTGCGGATGTACGTGGTGTGGGTGGGCGGCGGGGCCGGTGTCTGACAACCCCGGCCCGGAACGCACCCACCCGGCACCGGCCTCGACCGCGAGCGGCCCCGGCCGGGTCCTCGTCGCGATCTACGCGATCTTCGCCGTCGGCGCCACCTCCCGCGCGGCCGTCCAGATCGCGACCCGCTTCGGCGACGCCCCGGTTCCGTACCTGCTGTCCGCGTTCGCCGCCGTGGTCTACGTCCTCGCCACGGTCGCACTCGCGCGCGGTGGTGCCGCGTGGTGGCGGGTCGCGGTCGTGGCCTGCGCGTTCGAACTGGTCGGCGTGCTCACCGTCGGCGCGGTGAGCGTGCTGCTGCCCGGCGTGTTCCCCGATGCCACCGTCTGGTCGAACTTCGGGATGGGGTACCTGTTCATCCCCCTCGTCCTCCCCGGGCTCGGGCTGCTCTGGCTCCGGCGCACCGCCCCCGGCCCGCGGGCCCGCACGCCGCGCTGAGACCCGGAAGTCCGGCAGGCGGGGTGAGGCCGCGGCCGCCCGGGCGACCGCGGCACCCGTCACCGACCGGGGACTGCGGTCACCAGAAAACGGCGACGCCGACGTTGAGCACTGTCAGTGCGGCCAGCGCGCCGAACACCCCGCGCCCGGCCGTGGGCCTGCGCCACAGCACGTGCGCCAGCACCAGGACCACCACCGCGACACCGAGCTTGACCGCGATCTTGGTGTTGTCGACCTCGGAGTCGACGAGACCGGCCGAGGCGATGCCGGTCAGGGCCATGCCGGTGAGCACCTGCGCCCCGGCGCCGGAGAGCATGATCAGAACGTGCGGCGACCCGGGCGCCACCAGGCGGGTCACCACACCGCTGACGAGACCCGCCATACCGAGCAGATGCAGAAGGACCAGCGCGTCGTAGACGATTTCCATGCCGGGACAGTACTACAAGTGGTAGTAATCGAGGGGAGGCGCACGGGGAACAGGGACGCCGGACGTCAGTGCCACGGCACGGCGAACAGGCTCGCCGACGTGCTCAACGCCGTCAGCAGCAGCGCACACGCGAGCGGCCAGGCCGCCGGGAGGGCACTCCGGTGCGGCTGCCGCAGTCGCCGGATCCGCGCCTGCACCGGCGTGTCGGCCG
>NZ_KB912503.1:101422-106870 GCF_000383775.1 Saccharomonospora halophila 8 | reverse complement strand
GGCCGCCGTGGGCACGGCCGGTCACCTGCTGTTCCTCGGCACCGTGGTGCCGCTGCTGCGCCGGGTCGCCCGGGGCGGGACGGTGCGCTCCCGGCGGCTGCGGACGACGGCCATGCCCCTGGTGATGGTCGCCGACGTGCTGATCGTGGCCGTCGGCCTGCTCTCCGGCTGATCGGTCGGCCGGTCAGGGCTTACGGCCCAGGCCCGCGTACATCCGGACCTTCTCCGGGTTGCGGTCCACCTCGTCCTCGGAGTCCGGCCGCCACAGCGGCACGGGCACCACACCCGGCGCGACGAGGTCGAGTCCGTCGAAGAACCGCTCCAGCGTGTCCCGGGAGCGCAGGCTCACGGCGGGCCACTGCCCGAACCGCAGGCTCTCGAAGATGCGGAACCCGGCGAGCACCTGGTCGTCCTCCCCGAAGTGCGACAGGGCGAGGTGACCGCCCGACGGCAGGGCGTCGACGTAGGAGCGCACGAGACCGGCCGGGTCGTCCGCGTCCGGAATGTGCAGCAGCAGCTCGATCATCAGAATCGCGACCGGCCGGTCCGGATCGATCAGCGCGGTGACCTCGGGGTGTGCGAGCAGCTCGGCGGGACGCCGGACGTCGGCCACCACGAACGCCGTGTTGTCCGTGCCGTCCAGCAACGCCCGCGAGTCCGGTTCGATCGACGTGTCGGCGTCCACGTACACCACACGGGCGCGGGGGTCCTCGGCATGGGCGACGTGGTGGACGTAGTGCGCGTTCGGCAGGCCGGACCCGAGATCGAGGAACTGGGTGACACCGGCCCGCATCAGGTGGCGCACCATCCGCCGCACCAGCGACCGCTGGGCGCGCACCAGGTACGGGATGTGCGGCGCGCACAGCTCGATCCGCTGCGCGAGTCGACGGTCCTCCTCGGTGTGGTTCGTGCCGTCGACCCAGTAGTCCCGGATCCGGGCGATGTTCGGCACGACGGACGGATCGGGATCCGTCGCGCCGATGGGGAGTCCCACGTCGAGCACGCCTCCTCGTGGTCATGGGCAGTGCCGCATGCTGATGATCGTTCCCCCGACCGCCATCGACGACCCTACCGGCCGGAAACCTGACACCGTAGCGGCGTGCATGCGGAGGGTGACGAGGTACCACTGCCCGGAACAGGCGCCTGACCAGCGATTCGCCAGGATCGAGGACGGCAACCGCGCCGCTCGGCGTCACTCCGCGTCACCTACGATCCGATTAATCGTGATACCGGTCACATTCCGGGCGGGCGGTGCCCGATCGCGCCGGCGACCACGGCCGGGCCCGACCGGACGGGACGGCCGCGGCTACGATGACCCACGTGCAGCACCTCCACACGGGCAAGGTCCGCGATCTCTACAGCGACCGTGGCGACCTCCTCCTCGTCGCCTCCGACCGCATCTCGGTCTACGACGTGACCCTGCCGACCCCGATCCCGGACAAGGGCGCCCTGCTCACCCAGCTGTCGGTGTGGTGGTTCGAACGCTTCCGCGACCTCGTCGGCAACCACCTGATCTCGGCCACCGACGTGCCCGCGGAGTTCGTCGGCCGCGCCGTGCGCTGCGCCCCACTCACCATGATCAAGGTGGAGTGCATCGCCCGCGGGTATCTCAGCGGCTCCGGCCTGCGGGAGTACCGACGGTCGGGGACGGTGTCCGGTGTGCCGCTGCCTCCGGGGCTGGAGGAGGGCAGCAGGCTCCCCGAACCGATCTTCACACCCACCACCAAGGCCGAGACCGGGCACGACGAGGCGATCACCTTCGACGACGTCGTGGCGCAGGAGGGCCGCGACACGGCGGAGCGCCTCCGGGAGCTGACCCTGCGGATCTACCGGGAGGGTGCCGCGCACGCCGCCGAACGGGGGATTATCGTGGCCGACACGAAACTCGAGTTCGGCTGGGACGCCGACGGACGGCTCACCCTCGGCGACGAACTGCTGACGTCCGACTCGTCCCGGTTCTGGCCCGCCGACGAGTGGGAACCCGGCAGGCCGCAGTTCGCCTTCGACAAGCAGTACGTCCGGGACTGGGCGACCTCCGGCGGGTGGGACAGGACGCCACCGGGACCGGAGATCCCCGCCGACGTGGTGGAGGCGACCGGGCGGCGCTACACCGAGGCCTACGAGCGCCTCACCGGACGGACCTGGACCGGGGCACCCATGTCCGGCGGGTGAAAGTCCGGGCGCGTAACCCGGCCGGGCCCACTACGGCACGGAGTCCGCGAGTGACGGACCAGGTGCTCCGCATCCTAACCAGCGGATCGACGGGCAGACGCTCGACGGCGGGTCAGTGCCCGCCGGGGATGCGTATCGGGTGCCCGGGCAGGCGGCGTTTCACGCGGCGACCGTATTGCGATACTCGGTCAGAGGAGACGCCGGACTCCAGCGACGAAGCCGGGTAGCGGTTCCTCCAAGCAGCCGAGGAAATAGTCGAGCGTTTCCGGGGGCTTGCGGCGCACTTCGACAATCCTTCGCAAACACCCGAGGGTCTTCTCAGGATAGAGGTCGAACTGGTCGAGCAGGAAGTCGTCCGGGCCGACAGCCTTGAGATCGTACGGCTCCAAGGCAGCGCTGGGGAAGTCCTTGAGGTTCGCGGTAACAACCACTTCGGCGTTGGCGCGTACGGCGGCGGCCAAGACGTGGCGGTCCTTCTTGTCGCACTCCATCGCCTCGATAAGCGTGTCGTAGCCCGCGACCTCGGCATCGGGGAAGGCGTCGCGCATAGCACGGACGCGCCTGGCAGCTTTCTCCGGCGATTGGCCGATCTTCGCGACGAGGTTGCGCTCGACCTCGTCCAGGATGTGCGTGGACCACAGCGGGCGGTAGGTTTTCTCCTTCGCGAGGTACAACAGGACGCTCGCGGGATTGTACGGAACCAATACACATGCGTCCAAGAGCGCAGGAAAAGCCACGTCCGACAGTGTGCACTACGACGGTCCCGTTCGGCGAGTGAGTGAGGTGGGCGCGCTCTGCAACGCGCCCACCTCCTCCCCTTGTTATCGGGTTGAAACGAAGGTGGTGAGTTCGTCGGCCGTTCCGTCGTGGGCGGATTCGTAGGTCATCTCGTCCAGCGTTTCCTCACGCTCCCGACGAGTACGCTCGTCATACTCCAGCACGTCGGTCATGTAGACACGACGATGGCGGCCAGTCATGTGATAGGGAATCTCGCCGCGCTCCAGCAACTTGACGAGTGTGGGGCGCGAGATGTGCAGTAAGTCGGCGGCTTCCTGTGTGGTAAGCACGGCGTTCGAGGGCTGAATTACTACCGCAAGCCCATTGTGCAGGTCGTCAACGACCTGCAGGAGCAAGCGATACAGCTGGTCGGGAAGGGCAACCTCCCCTCCGCTCGGCCCCACCAGCTTGGCGCCCTCGACAGAGGTCGGGCGTGCTTGCGCACGTGCGCCGGGGTGTCGCTCGTTGCGCACGAGGTTGTGCAACGAGTCAGCCAACCGCTCGTAATCCCCCTGGTGACGCTCGTCCGGTGGTAGGAGCGTCCGCTCCTCCAGTGGGATGGACATGGCTTCTCCTCTACTGGCGTAGATGATCAGGGAGGGGGCCTGGCCAGGGCGTCGGTCTCACACCTAAGGCTAAACGAAATAAACGAAACGAGCAAAGTACACCGACCTCTGCAATGGAACAAGACCACTCCCTGAGGGAGGGGATCCAATATATAGAAGTCAGATGCTTCTTCCTCGGCACATGTTGTGTTCTCTGATTGAGCCCCCTGAGTGGGTGACCACACACGGTTCGGTGACGAGACGCCGTTGCGCCAACGCGCACCGAACCGTCGACGGCGGAGCGTGGCGCGCCGCACCGCCCCGAGACGCCGCCTCGTGTAGGGATCTCAGCCGGGTCCGGCTCCTCCGGCGGTCGGTGGCTGCGCGTCACCCCAGTGCGCCACATGCAGACACGCGGCGACGGCGAGCAACACGGCACCGAAGAAGATCAGGCCGAAGTTCAACGTCATCGCCCCCAGCACGATCAGCCCGAGGGCGAGCGCGTCGGTCACGTAGCGCAGCACCCGCGACCGCAGCACCCCGCCGGGACTTCCCCCCTCGCCCAACTGCCTGGCGAGGTCGGGATCGTCGTGCTCGAACCACTGCTGAATCCGTTCGAGCTCCTGCCGTTCGTGGTGGCTGAGCATGGCGTGCCCCCGAACTCGATGATCATCCGGTGTCTGCTGGAGCATCGGTCGTCGGCCGACCGGGCCACCGGAAACCGGTCGCGGACCCGGCCGTGCCCACATCGGTGGACTACCCGCCCGCGCCCCGCACAAACGGGTTTCGATCCGGCCGTAGCGGCTACCCATGCCGGGGATCTGTCAGTGTCCGGGGACGGTGCGTGACGGCACGGGGCGTGCCGAGGCGGGAGGTGCCGGGTGGCCGAGCCGGCCGTGCGACTCACTGCCGGGTCACTGCGCCGCGCGGCCCTCGTGTCGGCCTACCTGCTGCTCATCGTCGGCGCCCTCTGGGCGCTGACGAACGCGGTGCGGCACCTGAGCTACATCGTGATTCCACTGTTCGTGGCCCTGTTGCTGACCGCGATGCTGGAACCGCTGGTGAGCCTGCTGACCCGGCACCGCTGGCCCCGCCCTCTCGCGGTGCTGAGCGCGCTGATCGTCGGGGTGGTCCTCGTCGGCGGGCTGGTCACCTTCGTCGTGTTCTCCGTGCTGGACAACTTCAACGAACTGCGGCGGCGGGTGTCCGAGAGCCTCGCCCAGCTGCAGCAGTGGCTCGCCGACACACCGCTGCCGATCAGCGGTGAACTGGTCGGGCGGGCGCAGCAGTGGCTGGGTGGCAACCAGGCGCAGGTGATGACCCGCGCCCTGACGGCGTTCAGCACGGTCGGCTCGTTCCTGGTGGGACTCATCGTCGCGCTCGTGTTGTTCATCATGCTCATGCAGGCGGGCCCGAAGTTGTGGGCGTTCACGCTGCGGCCGTGGCGCCCGGGCACCCGGGAGATCGTGGACGACGCCGGGCGCCGCGCCTATCACAGCGTCGTCCTCTACGTGCGGGTGACCGCGCTGGTCGCACTGATCGACGCCCTCGGGATCGGGATCGGCCTCGGGATCGTGGGAGTGCCCCTCACCGTGCCGCTGGCCGCCCTGGTCTTCCTCGGCGGGTTCGTCCCCTACGCCGGTGCCGTGGTGTCCGGCTTCCTCGCCGTCGCCGTCACGCTCGTCAGCAACGGCCTCGTCGCCGCGCTGATCATCCTCGGGGTGGTGCTCGCGGTGCAGCAGCTGGAGGGACAGGTGCTCCAACCGGTTCTGCAGGGCAACTTCACGAACCTGCACCCCGCGGTGGTCCTCGTCGCCCTGGTCATCGGCGGTGCCGAGGGGGGCATCGCCGGGATCCTCTTCGCGGTGCCCCTCGTCGCCGCCGTCCGCGGCATCGTGCTCGCGGTGGCCGACCACCGCCCCGGCCCCGCGGGCGACCCGGACACCGCCGGAGG
>NZ_KB912503.1:95053-101322 GCF_000383775.1 Saccharomonospora halophila 8 | reverse complement strand
GCCCCGCGGGCGACCCGGACACCGCCGGAGGGGACGGGTCGCCGCCCGACGGCCGGGGCGGTTCCGGAGGCCCCGACGACCGGGGCGATGCGGATTCGACCTCACGTTGAGCCCCGGGGCGGTGCGGTCCGCAGCCCCTCGGCTCCCGGTACGGTGTCCTCCCGCACCGGTTCCTCATCCCGGTCGAGTGCGCGCAGCACCGCCACCGGGCACGGCGCGTGGTAGAGCACCGCGTGACTCACCGAACCGAGCAGGGCCCGGGTGACCGGGCCGCGCCCGTGGCTGCCGACCACCAGCAGCCGGGCGCCCTCCGCACGGTCGAGCAGCGCGTGCGTGGGCCGTTCGGTCACGGGTTCCCAGTCGACTCCCAGGTCCGGGTGCCGGGCGGCGGCGGTGTCCAGCTGTTCCTTGGCGAGGGCCTGGGTGGACTCGTCCACGTGGGTCAGCCCCACCTGGCCGGGTGGTGCGGTGGCGTAGGCCTCCAGCGGCCAGTCGGTCCACGAGTACACCGCCCGTACCGGCGCCCGGTGGTACTCGGCGAAGTCCAGGGCGAAGTCCACGGCCCGTTCACTGTTGTCCGAACCGTCCACCCCGACCACGACGGGCGCGTCGGCCGCCGGGGGTTCACCCCGCACGACCACGAACGACTGACGCACCCGGCGTGCCAGCTCGGCCGCCGTGGAGCCGAGCACCATCCGCGCCAGCGCCCCCCGTCCCGAGGCGCCCGCCACGACCATCACCGGGTCGAGCTGGTCGGCGAGCTGCACCATGGTGACCTCCGGCGGACCGTCCGGAGTCGCGAAGAACACCGTCAGCCCGGAGAACGCCTCGCGGCACTCGCCCGTCGCCCGGTTGAGGTCCTGTTCGGCGTTCTCCCGCAACAGCCGCTCGTTGTACTCGCCGTGTTCGTCCACCGCGTGCAGCGACGGCAGATCCCACTCGAACGACTGCGCCGCGACGAGCGGCAGATCGCGTGCCGACGCCTCGGCCGCCGCCCACCACAGTGCCGTGTGCGCCCCCTCCGATCCGTCGAAGCACACCAGTACCCCGCCACGTCCCTCGGACAGCGGGTGTGTCCGTGTCATGCCGCCTCCTGACGTCGCTTCACGTTGTGCCGCCCCCGCCCACCCGGTCCGCCTCGCGCACGACGAACGGAGTGCCCTGCATGCAGGTGGTGGGCATCCCCGGACGGGGAGTTCCGCGCACCACGGCCTCGGTACCCGGCCGCAGCTCGGGTCCGGGCCGCACCAGCAGGTACTCCCGCCGACCGGTGGACAGCACCAGACAGTTCGGCTCCACTCCCCGCACCACCGTCCCCCGCACGGTGATCTCGGCCGCACCGGTGGTGCGTCCCGTCGGCGGGACGGTGTCCGTGGGCGACACGTCCGTGCCACCGGGCCCGTCCGGCCCGTCGGCGCACGCCGACACCACCACGGTGAGGACCGCGGCCGGGACGACGCTGCGCCGGACGACTCCGTGCACCCGTCCTCCTCTCCGGCGGTCACCACCCGACCCGCCCGGTCGCCCCGGGAGTTCCCCGGTGCTCGGCCGGTGAACCTCCCGGGATTGACGGCGCGCGGACAGGGTAGCCCGCCGACATGCGGATCGCCCGTGTTCTCGGTGCCCTGGTCGTCACCGTGGCGCTGGTCGGTGGCTGCACCGGTGGAGAGGGGCAACGGCAGGCACCGGCGACCGGCACCACCGCGCCCGCCGACGGCGGTGTCTCCGGCAGCGGATACGCCGACCTGGTCGAACAGGTCGAACCGAGCATGGTCACCGTCCGCGCCGGGGAGGGGGGCGTGGGCAGCGGCGTCGTGCTGCGGCCCGACGTGGTGGTGACCAATCAGCACGTCGTCGCCGACGTTGAGGAGGTCGAGCTGGTCTACGCCGACGGCACGGCCTCCGGGGCCCGGGTGATCGCCACGGACGAGTTCACCGACCTCGCCGTCCTGCGCACCGAGCGGAAGAATCTTCCCGTCCCCGTGTACCGCGAGCAGCTCCCCCGGCAGGGCGACATCGCGATCGCCATCGGCTCACCGCTGGGCTTCCAGAACTCCGTGACCGCCGGCGTGGTGTCCGGCCTGAACCGCGAGATCCCCGGGTCGGCCACCCGGGGCAACCGCTCGCTGGTCGACCTGATCCAGACGGACGCGTCGATCTCCCCGGGGTCGTCCGGTGGGGCACTGCTGGACTCCCGGGGACGGGTCGTCGGCATCAACGAGGCCTACATCCCGCCCAGCGCGGGCGCGGTGTCGCTGGGGTTCGCCATCCCGTCGTCCACCGTGGTCGACACCGCCGAGGAACTGCTGCGCGACGGGGTGGCCACGCACGCCTACCTGGGCGCCTCACTCGGCAGGCTCACCCCGTCGATCCGGGACCGGCTCGGCATCGAGGCCGAGCGCGGCGCGCTCGTGCTGGGGGTGGAACAGGGCGGCCCCGCCGCCGAGGCGGGACTGCGGCGCGGTGACGTCATCGTCGGACTGGGCGACACGCGCGTCCGCAACGTCGAGGACGTGCTCTCCGCGCTGCGCCGCTCCGAGCCCGGCCAACAGCGTGAGCTCGAATACCTCCGCGACGGGCAACGACAACGGACCACCGTGACGATCGGCGAACGGCAGGGCTGAGTTCCCGCGCCCTACCCGTCGGCCCTGCCCGTCGCCCCTCCCGTTCGGTACTGCGCGTCGACGCCCGTGCCACTCCCCCTGTCGCCTGTCGCCTACTTCACGGCCCCCATCGACAGGCCGCGCACGAGGTGGTTCTGCGCGATCCAGCCGACGATCACCACGGGCAGTGACGCGAGCAGCGCGGCGGCGGACAACTGCGCCCAGTACAGACCCTCACTGGTGATGAACCCGGACAGGAACACCGGCACCGTCCCGGCTCGGGCCGCGGTCAGGTTCACCGCGTAGAAGAACTCCGTCCACGAGAAGATCACACTGATCAGCGCCGTCGCCGCGATCCCGGGGGCCACCACGGGCAGGGCCACCCGCGTCAACATCGTCGGCAGCGAGGCCCCGTCCACCCGGGCCGCCTCCAGCATCTCGGTGGGGATCTCCAGGAAGAACGAGCGCAGCATCCACACCGCCAGCGGCAGGTTCATCGCGGTGTGCAGCAGCACCAGAATCCACACCGTGTCCAGCAGCCGCGTGTTCTGCGAGATCACGTACAGCGGGATGATGGCGGCCACGATCGGGAGCATCTTCGTGGACAGGAAGAACCCGAGCGCGTTGCCGGTCTGTTTCACCGGTGCCAGCGACAGCGCGTACGCGGCGGGGATGCCGAGCGCGAGCACCGCCAGGGTGGACAGCACGGTCACCACCGCCGAGTTGGCCAGGTACGGCAGAAAGCCGCGTTCCAGGACACCGGCGAACTGCTCCCAGGTCGGCGCGAACAGCACCGTCGGCGGGTCGGTGTAGGCATCGGCCTCGCGTTTGAACGCCGTGAGCACCATCCAGACCACCGGGAACACGAACAGCACCGCGACCAGCCAGGTGGCGCCGGTCAGCACCGGACGGGACGCTCTCATCGCACACCTCCCCGCACGTCGAACGACCGGAACATCACCCGCAGCGCGAACGTCGCCACGATCAGCGTCAGCAGCACCACCAGCACCCCCATCGCCGAGGACTGCCCGACGTCGAAGCCCTGGAAGGCGCGCTGGTAGATGGCGAACGGCAGGTTCGTGCTCGCCGTGCCGGGCCCGCCCTGGGTCATCAGGTAGATCGCGTCGAAGGTGTTCACGATGTAGATCGCCCCGAGCAGGGCGGCCAGCTGGAGGTAGCGGGACAGTTGCGGCAGCGTGATCGAGGCGAACACCCGCCACCGGCCGGCACCGTCCACCTGGGCGGCCTCCAGCACCTCCGGCGGCCGCGCCTGCAGCCCGGCGAGGATCAGCAGGGTCATGAACGGCGTCCACTGCCAGATCACCTGTGTCATCACCGCGCCGAGCGGGTACCGCGACAGCCAGTCGACGTCGGTGCCGAGCACCGCGTTGAGCAGTCCGTAGGTGGGGTCGAACATCGTCGTCTTCCACAACAGCGCGCCCGCGGCGGGCAGCAGGAGGAACGGCGTGACGACGAGCGTGCGCACCACCGACCTGCCGACGAACCGGCGGTCCAGCAACAGCGCCAGCCCCAGCCCCAGCAGCAGGGACACGAACACGCACACCACGGTGAGCAGCACCGTGTTCAGCAGCGCCCCGCGGAACTCGCTGTCGGCGAACACGGCGGCGTAGTTGTCGAATCCGACGAAGTGCCGTGAGCCGGGCCGCACGAGGTTCCACGACTGGAACGAGTAGACCACGGTGACCAGGAACGGCACCTGGGTCACCGCGACGGTGAACAGCAGGGCCGGCAGCAACGGCGCACGGCGCCGCCAGGCCCGGGCGCGGTCACCCGGGCTGGACCGCTCCGGGGTGGACCGACGGTGCCCGCGGTGTTCGGCGGGTCCTTCGAGGGTGGTGGTCATCGCGTCTCCCGGTAGGCCGCGCCGACGTCCTCGGCGTACCGCTGGGACCGCCGCAGGGCCTCGTCCACGGTGATCCGCCCCGCGACGGCGGCGGAGAGCTGTCGGCTCACCCGCGTACCGAGGTCCTGGAACTCGGGGATGCCGAGGAACTGGATTCCCGGGTAGGGCACCGGCTTCGTCATGGTTTGTTCCTGGTTCGCGTTCCGGATGCCCTCCAACGTCGGTTCGGCGTAGGCGCGGGCGGCCTCGCGGTACTCGGGGATCGCGTAGGTCGACCTCCGGCACCCCGGCGGCACGCGGTTCCACCCGAACGTCTCGCCCACCAGCCGGACGTAGTCCTTGTCGGTCATCCACGACAGGAACTCCCAGGCCAGATCCGGCTTCTCGGTTCCCGAGGGCATCGCCAGGGCCCAGGTGTAGAGCCACCCGCCCGCGGGGGTGTGCCGCACCGGGGCCGCGACGTAGCCCGACTTCCCGACGACGGTGCTCGACGACGGGTCCTCGTTGATGCCCGCCATGACCGTGGCGTCGTACCACATGGCCGCCTGCCCCTGGGTGTAGCGCGTGCCGCACTCGGAGAACCCGGCACTGGCGGCTCCCACCTCGCCGTGCTCGCGGAGCAGACCGACGTAGAACCCGGCCGCCGCGCGGAACTCCGGCGACGTCAGCCGCGCGCGCCAGTCCTCGTCGAACCAGCGCGCACCGAAGGTATTCACCACCGTGTTGAACGGGGCGAGGCTCTCGCCCCACCCCGGCTTGCCGCGCAGGCAGATGCCCGCCATCCCCGCCTCCTCGTCGTCCAGCACCGCGGCGAACCGGGCGATCTCCGACCAGGTGGGGTTCTCGGGCATGGTGAGCCCGGCCTCGGCGAAGAGGTCCTCGCGGTAGGCCACGAACGACGACTCGCCGTAGAACGGCACCGCGTACATCGACCCCTCGTACGACAACGACTCCCGGATGCTGGGGATGAAGTCCCCGTGGTCGTAGTCGGGGTGGGCGTCCAGGTACGGCCCGAGGTCGCGCAACCACCCGTTGGCGGCCCACTGCGGTGTCTCGTAGTTGCTGATCATCACGAGGTCGAACTCGCCGCCGCCGGTCGCGGTCGAGGCGGTGATCTTCGCGCGTGCCTGGTTCTCCGGCAGCGAGACGAACCGCAGCCGTACCCCGGGGTGTGCGCGCTCGAACCGGTCGGACAACGCGATCGCGTCGTTCATCTGCGGATTGGCCACGATCGCGACGGTCAGCGTCCGCCCGTCGCCGCCGAGCGCCCCCGCCCCCGCACAGCCGGAGACCCCCAGCAGCGCCAGGACCAGCAGCAGGGCCGCGAAGGGCCGTCGGCGACCGCCGGTGACTCGGTCCATCGTCACTCTCCTCCCGCGACGCCCGGAAGCACGTCCGAGCGCTCCCGGCCCGGGTCGATGTGGGTCTTCAGGCCGGTGCCCGCCCGCATGCGTGCCAGCGCGTCCGGCCACTCCTGAAGCGGCATCGTGTCCGTCACCAGCGCGTCCGCCTCGACCACACCGCGGGCGACGAGGTCGAGCGCGGCGCCGAAGCTGTGCAACACCGCCATCGAACCGACGACCGTGATCTCGTCGTGGTAGATCCGGAACGGCGACAACGACACCCGCGCGCGCTCCGGTGCCACCCCGAAGACCAGCAGCCTGCCGCCCCTGCCGAGCGCGTCGAAGGCGGCCTCGATCGCGGCGGGGGCACCGGTGCAGTCGACGGCCGCGTCGAACACCTCCCCGTCGAGGTCGGCCACGTCGTCGGCGACGGCCTCGGCACCCTGCTCCCGCGCCCGG
>NZ_KB912503.1:90453-94953 GCF_000383775.1 Saccharomonospora halophila 8 | reverse complement strand
TCCCGCGCCCGGGGCAACCGGGTGGGGTCGCGGTCGACGACCGTGACCCGCGCGCCCGAGGCCCGCAGCAGGCGGGACAGGATCAGGCCCATCGTGCCCGCGCCGACGACGAGGAACCGCTCGCCCACCTCGACGCCGATCCGGCGCAGGCCGTGCACCGCGCACGAGACCGGCTCCACCAGCGCGCCCTGCCGGTCCGTCATGCCCTCCGGCATCCGGTGGCAGGTGGCAGCGGGAACCGCGACGTACTCGGCGAACGCGCCGTCGACGGTGTCGCCCGTGGCACCCCAGTCGGCGCAGAGGTTGCCGCGTCCCGCCCGGCAGGGGCCGCAGGCCCCGCAGAACCGCGACGGGTCGACGGCGACACGTTCACCCACCGCGCGACCCGCCCCCACCTCCGGTCCGAGCGCGACCACCTCCCCGGCGAACTCGTGCCCGGGAACGATCGGGTACGGGGTCGGCGGGAAGTGCCCGTCCGCGATGTGCAGGTCCGTACCGCAGATCCCGCACGCCCCGACCCGGACGACGACCTCCCCCGGCCCCGGCACCGGATCGGGAACCTCGGCGACCCGGACCGTCCCGGGCTCGTCGACGACCACCGCCCGCATTCCGCACCTTCCTCCCGCTCGTTTGAGCGTGTGATCCGCCTCTCACGCTCTACTGGGCAGGGATTGAACGACTCAACAGCGAAACTCGTCAATGAATGCGGGACAATCGGCGATATAATGCTCAGATGAGCACACGGGAGGAAGGGTTCGGACTGGCGGACGCGGTATGGGCCGCCGGCATGGCCCACCGCTTCTACGTCCGGGGGCAGTCCAAGATCGAGATCGCGGAGGAGTTCGGCGTCAGCCGGTTCAAGGTCGCCCGTGTCCTGGACACGGCGCTGCGCACCGGCCTGGTCCGCCTCGAGTACGACCTCGGCGAACCCGTCGACCCGGCATTGTCCGACGACCTCCGCTCGGCCTACGGACTCCGGCAGGCGTTCGTGCTCGGCGGAGCCGACGGCGAGTGGACCCGGGAGGAGCTGCGCGCGCGCCTCGGGGCCCTGGCCGCGCGACTGCTCACCGAGACCACCACCGCCACCGACGTCCTCGGCCTGTCCTGGGCACGGTCGGTGAACGTGATGGCCGGCAAGATCACCCGGCTCCCCCGCTGCCCGGTCGCGCAGCTGTGCGGGGTGCAGACCGGCATGGACCTGCGGGACCGCTCCGTGGAGACGGTGTCCCGGCTGGCCGACGTCTCCGGCGGCCCCGCCTACCCGATCTCCGCCCCGCTCCTGCTGCCCGACGCGCACACCGCCGACGTCCTCCGCGGACAACCCGGCATCGCCGACGCGTTCGGCCGGTTCCGCGACCTCACGAAGGCCGTGGTCAGCATCGGTGCGTGGCGGGAGGGCGAGTCCACCGTCTACGACTCGCTCTCCCCCGCCGAACGCGACGCGCTCCGCAGGCGCGGCGCGAAGGCGGAGATCGCGGCGCGGCTGTTCGACACCGACGGCGGCACCCTGTCCACGGGCCTGGACCGGCACGTGCTCGGGATCACCCACGAGGAGCTGCGCCGGGTGCCCGAGGTGATCGCCCTCGGCTACACACCCGCGAAGGCCGAGGCCGTCGACGCCGTGCTGCGCTCCGGGCTGGTGTCCACGCTCGTCACCGACGCCGACACGGCGCGGATCGTGCTGGAACTGGCCGCCGCCCGCCCACCCGCGACCGGTGCCGACGGTGACGGCCACCCCCGGCCCGCGGGTGGCTACAGTGCCGGACGATGAGCCGAACCAGACGTCCCCCCTCGCCGCTGCCCCAGCGGGACGGCCTCGACGCCGTCCGGGTACGGCTGCCCACGCACGGGCCGTTCACCACCGTGCGGGACTTCCTCGTGCGGCGGCTGCACCGGCTGCCCGCCGGGCGCGTCGACGCGATGCTGCGCGACGGACGCTTCGTGACCCGGGACGGACCGGTCACACCGGACACGCCGTTCACCCCGAACACGCTCGTCTGGTTCCACCGGGACGCCACCGACGAGGTGCGCGTCCCGTTCGAGCTCGGTGTCGTCCACCGCGACGACGACCTCGTCGTGCTCGACAAGCCGCACTTCCTGGCGACCACCCCGCGCGGCAGCCACGCCCGCGAGACCGCGCTCGCCCGGGCCCGCCGGGAACTGCACCTGCCGGGCCTGAGCCCGGTGCACCGGCTCGACCGCGCCACCGCGGGTCTGCTGCTGTTCGTCACCCGGCCCGAGCTGCGCAGGCCGTACCAGACCCTGTTCAGCGCGCGACGGGTGCACAAGGAGTACCAGGCCGTCGCACCGTACGACGCGGAGTTGGCGCTGCCGCGGACCGTGCGCAGCCGCATCGTCAAGAAGCGCGGTGTGTTCGCGGCACAGGAGGTGCCCGGCGAACCCGACGCCGAGACCCACATCGCGCTGCTCGACCACCGGGACGGCCTCGGCCGCTACCGCCTGCTGCCCCGCACCGGGCGCACGCACCAGCTCCGGGTGCACATGAACAGCCTGGGCGTGCCGATCCTGGGCGACACCCTGTTCCCGGAGGTCGTCGAGACCGCCGACGACGACTTCCGCCGCCCACTCCAGCTGCTCGCCACCGCGCTGGAGTTCGACGACCCGCTCACCGGCACCCCGCGCCGCTTCGAGACCCGCGCCGAACTCGAAGCCTGGACCTCGTACGAAACCTGGGCCACCTGACCGCCCCGCGAGTCGCCGCTCCAGCGCCGCGAGTCAGCACCCCAGCACGGCGAGTCGCCACCCGGATGCCACGAGGTGACGCCCCCGCGCCACGGGTCGACGTCCGTACCGGAGCACCGTGCGTCACCTCACCACACCCGAGAGTCGGCATTTCGGGGCGTCGACTCGCCGTGCTGGAACGTCGACTCGCGGTGCGGGGGTGGCGACTCGCGGGTGGTGGGTCAGGCGCGTTCGATGAGGCGGCCGACGACGTCCGGGGTGGTGTCCCGGGCCGTGCCCGAGGCGTCGCGGCGGGAGTCGGGGTCGGGGAGTTCCACGATCTCGCCCCTGGCCGTCGAGGCCGCCGGGCGGGGGCCGACCCACGCGGTGGTCAATCGGTCCTCCCCCTTGAGGAACCGCTGTGCCCGCACGCCCGCCGTGGCGCGGCCCTTCGCCGGGTACTCCGCCAGCGGGGTCACCTTCACCGTCTCCCCGGTCGCGGTGATCACCATCGGCTCGCCGTGCTCACTGTCGTCGGTGCGCACCGCGCCGAAGAACACCACCTCGGCGTCGCCGGACAGCGAGATCCCCGCGACCCCGCCGCCGCGGAGCCCCTGCGGGCGGATCAGCGAGGCGTCGTAGTGCAACAGCGACGCCTGCGACGACACGAACGCCAAGGTCTCCGCACCGTCGGTCAGCCACCGCGCGCCGACCACCTCGTCGCCGTCCTTGAGCGTGAGCAGGTCGAACTCGTCCGACCGCACCGGCCATTCCGGCGCGCACACCTTCACGATCCCGCGCCGGGTGCCGAGCGCGAGCCCCGGCGAACCCTCGGCCTGCTCCCCCAGCGGTGCCACACCGACGACCCGTTCGCCCGACTCCAGGGGCACAAGCTCACGCACCGCCACCCCGCCGCGCAGCGACACGGTGCCCACCTGCTCCGGCAGCACCGGCAACGGCAGGACGTCGGTCCGGAACGCCCGGCCCCGGTTCGTCACGAACAGGACCCGCCCCCGCGCGGTGGTGTGCACCATGGCCGCCACGGCGTCGTGCCGGGCACGACCGCTGCGCCGGCGTCCCTCGACGGCCTCCTCGGACTCCGCCGCCGTCCGGGCGACCAGCCCGGTCGCCGAGAGGATCACCTGACACGGGTCGTCGGCCACCTCCAGCGGACCCGCGGGCTTCGACGCCTCCAGCACCTCCTTGAGGTCCCCGTCGATCAACGCCGTGCGGCGCGCGGTGCCGAAGTCCTTGGCCACCCTGGTCAGTTCCTTCGACACGAGCTTCTTCAGCACCGACTCGTCATCCAGGATCGTGGTCAGCTCCGCGATCTCGGAGCGCAGGCGTTCCTGTTCGGACTCCAGCTCGATCTTGTCGTACTTGGTGAGCCTGCGCAGCGGCGTGTCGAGGATGTAGGTGGCCTGGGTGTCGGACAGCTTGAACCGCGTCATCAGCCCGTCCTTGGCGGCCTTCGCGTTCTCGCTGCCCCGGATCAGCTTGATCACCTTGTCGATGTCGACCAGCGCCTTGAGCAGCCCCTCCACCAGGTGCAGCCGCTCCTCCCGCTTGCGCCTGCGGTAGCGGGTGCGACGGGTGACCACCTCGTACCGGTGGGCCAGGAACACCTCCAGCATGCCCTTCAGGCCCAGGGTCCGCGGGGTACCGTCCACGAGCACGAGGTTGTTGATGCCGAACGACTGCTCCAGTGGCGTGAGCCGGTACAGGTCGGCCAGCAGCGCCTGCGGGTTGACGCCGACCTTGCACTCGATCACCAGCCGGGTGCCGTTCTCTCGGTCGGTGAGGTCCTTGACGTCGGCG
>NZ_KB912503.1:80725-90353 GCF_000383775.1 Saccharomonospora halophila 8 | reverse complement strand
TCCTCGGACTCCGCCGCCGTCCGGGCGACCAGCCCGGTCGCCGAGAGGATCACCTGACACGGGTCGTCGGCCACCTCCAGCGGACCCGCGGGCTTCGACGCCTCCAGCACCTCCTTGAGGTCCCCGTCGATCAACGCCGTGCGGCGCGCGGTGCCGAAGTCCTTGGCCACCCTGGTCAGTTCCTTCGACACGAGCTTCTTCAGCACCGACTCGTCATCCAGGATCGTGGTCAGCTCCGCGATCTCGGAGCGCAGGCGTTCCTGTTCGGACTCCAGCTCGATCTTGTCGTACTTGGTGAGCCTGCGCAGCGGCGTGTCGAGGATGTAGGTGGCCTGGGTGTCGGACAGCTTGAACCGCGTCATCAGCCCGTCCTTGGCGGCCTTCGCGTTCTCGCTGCCCCGGATCAGCTTGATCACCTTGTCGATGTCGACCAGCGCCTTGAGCAGCCCCTCCACCAGGTGCAGCCGCTCCTCCCGCTTGCGCCTGCGGTAGCGGGTGCGACGGGTGACCACCTCGTACCGGTGGGCCAGGAACACCTCCAGCATGCCCTTCAGGCCCAGGGTCCGCGGGGTACCGTCCACGAGCACGAGGTTGTTGATGCCGAACGACTGCTCCAGTGGCGTGAGCCGGTACAGGTCGGCCAGCAGCGCCTGCGGGTTGACGCCGACCTTGCACTCGATCACCAGCCGGGTGCCGTTCTCTCGGTCGGTGAGGTCCTTGACGTCGGCGATGCCGGTGAGCCGCTTGTGCTTGTTCACCTCGTCGGTGATGCGCTCGATCACCTTCTCCGGGCCCACGCCGTAGGGCAGTTCGGTGACCGTGATGCCCTGCCTGCGGGTGCCCTCGATCGGGCCGGTGGTCACCGTCGCCCGCATCCGCACGACCCCGCGTCCGGTCTCGTAGGCCTTGCGCACCTGGTCCAGACCGAGCAGGTGCCCGCCGGTGGGCAGGTCCGGGCCGGGCACGAACTCCATCAGCTTGTCCAGCGAGGCGTTCGGGTGGTTGATCAACCACTTGGCCGCGGCGATCACCTCGCCCAGGTTGTGCGGGATCATGTTCGTCGCCATCCCGACGGCGATCCCGGACGTGCCGTTGACCAGCAGGTTCGGGAACGCCGCGGGCAGCACCTGCGGCTCCTGGAGGGAGCCGTCGTAGTTCGGGCGGAAGTCGACGGTGTCCTCGCCCAACTCCCCGACCAGCGCCATCGCCTCGGGCGACATCCGCGCCTCGGTGTAGCGGCTCGCTGCCGGCGCATCGTCAACCGAACCGAAGTTGCCGTGCCCGTCGACCAGCGGGACGTTCATCGAGAAATCCTGTGCCAGGCGCACCATCGCGTCGTAGATCGCGGAGTCGCCGTGCGGGTGGTACCGGCCCATCACGTCGCCGACCACCCGGGAGGACTTCACGTAGGCGTGGTTCGGCCGGTAGCCGTTCTCGTTCATCGAGAACAGGATCCGGCGGTGCACCGGCTTGAGACCGTCCCGGGCGTCGGGCAGCGCCCGGGAGTGGATGACCGAGTAGGCGTACTCCAGATAGGAGTCCTCAATCTCGGTCTTGACCGGGTTGTCGAAGATCCGCGCACCCGCCTGGTCGAAGGCGGCCGGGTCGACCCGCGTGGTGGTGTTCTTGCGGCGTGCCATGGTTCAGCGAGCTCCTGTGGTGTTCAGCGCCTGCGGGAGGGGCGGGGTGTCCGTGCCGGGGTCCGCCGGGCTCAGACGTCGATCGCGGCCCGGTCGACCCGCTCCGCCGAGGTGATCAGCCAGTTGCGGCGGGGTTCGACCTTCTCCCCCATCAGCAGGTCCAACGCGGCCTCGGCGGCGTCGACGTCGTCGAGTGTGATGCGGCGGACCGCCCGCGTCGCCGGGTTCATCGTGGTCTCCCACAGTTCGTCGGCGTCCATCTCGCCGAGCCCCTTGAACCGCGGGACGGGCGTGACGACCTGCCTGCCCGCCTCCTCCAGCTCGGCGACCTTCGCCTCCATCTCCCGCTCGGTGAAGGTGTAGAAGGTCTTCGGGTCGCGCCCCTTCGTGGTGATCTTGTGCAGGGGCGGCATCGCCGCGTACAGCCGTCCCTGTTCGATCACCGGCCGCATGTACCGGGCGAACAGCGTGATCAGCAGCGTCCGGATGTGCGAGCCGTCCACGTCGGCGTCGGCCATGAGGATCACCCGGCCGTAGCGCAGCGCCGACTCGTCGAACGTCCGCCCGGTCCCGGCTCCGAGGACCTGCACGATCGAGGCGATCTCGGCGTTCTTCAGCGCGTCACCCAGATTCGCCTTCTGCACGTTGAGGATCTTGCCGCGCAGCGGGAGCAGCGCCTGGTACTCCGAGACCCGCGCGAGCCGGGCCGAACCCAGCGCGCTGTCGCCCTCCACGAGGAACAGCTCGCTGCGCGCCACCCCGGTCGTGCGGCAGTCCACGAGTTTCGGCGGCATGGCCGCGCCCTCCAGCGCGGTCTTGCGCCGGGCCGCGTCCTTCTGCTGCTTCTGCGTCAACCGCACGCGCGAGGCGTCGACGATCTTCTGCAGCACCGTCTTGGCCTCGGCCTTGGTCCTGCGGTGCTCCGCCCAGGCTTTCAGGTGCTTCTCCACGAGGCCCTGCACGACCTTGGTGATGCCCGCGGTGGACAGCTCGTCCTTGGTCTGCGAGGTGAACTGCGGCTCCGGGATACGCACGTGGACGACGGCGGTCATGCCCTCGTAGATGTCGTCCAGGGTGGGCATGTCCTCCTTCGGCTTCAACAGTCCCCGGGTCTTGGAGATCGCGTCGTGCACCGCCCGGGTCAGCCCGCGCTCGAAGCCCTTGCGGTGCGTCCCGCCGTGCACGTTGCGGACCGTGTTGGCGAAGCACTCGACGGTGCGCTCGTACCCGGTCCCCCATCGCAGCGCGATCTCCACCTCGGCGCGGCGCTCTACATTGGACTGCATGACGCCGTTGGCGTCCGCGGCGTTCTCCTTGTAGGTGCCCTCGCCGGTGATCAGCTGCGTCCCGCACACCGGGCGGTCACCCGCGGGTGCGAGGTACTCGACCATGTCGGCGACGCCGTTCGGGTAGTGGAAGGTCTCCTCGTTGATCGCCGCGTCGGTGGCCGTGCGCAACACGTAGGTGACGCCGGAGACCAGGAAGGCGGTGTGCCGGAGCTTGTTCCGCAGCGCCTCGAGGTCCAGGCCCGCGCCCTTCTCGAAGTAGCGCGCGTCGTACCAGTAGCGGATGGCGGTGCCGGTCGACTCGCCGCGCTTCATCTTGCGCACGGTCCGCAGGCCGGACTGCCGGGTGAACTTCGCCTTGGCGCCGGGTCCGTCGAACACGCCGGGCACGCCACGCGCGAAGGACATCTCGTACACCGTGCCGTCGCGTTTGACGGTCACGTCGAGCCGCAGCGACAGCGCGTTCACCGCCGAGGCGCCCACGCCGTGCAGCCCGCCGGAGGCCTTGTACCCCGAGCCGCCGAACTTGCCCCCGGCGTGCAGCCGGGTCAGCACCAGTTCGACCCCGCTGAGCCCGGACTTCCCGTGGGTGCCGACCGGGATGCCCCGGCCGTCGTCGGTGACCTCGACACTGCCGTCGGCGTGCAGCGTCACCACGATTCTGCTCGCGTGCCCCGCGACCCCCTCGTCGGTGGAGTTGTCCAGGATCTCGGAGAACAGATGGTTGACGCCGCGACTGTCGGTGGACCCGATGTACATGCCGGGTCGCTTCCGCACCGCTTCCAGACCCTCGAGGTGGGTCAGGTCGTCGGCCCCGTACAGGGTCTCGGCAGAGGCAGTCACGTGTCGCTCTCTTTCCCGTTCGTGATACGCCCGGATCGTGGATGCCCGTGGCACGCTCGGTCAACTGTTCGACCGCGGCAACAGCGTAATGCAGGGTAACGGGCCGTCAACGGCGAGCATGAGGTGCAACGTCGGTGTGTTCCGACTCATTCCCGCTCGAACTCGGCGCGCACACCCAGCAGACGCACCGGACGGTCCAGTTCGAACCGGCCGAACACGGACTGCGCGGCCCGTTCGAGCACGGCACCGTCGCTGGTGGGGGCGGACAGGGTGACACTGCGTGTCCTGGTGAGGAACGGCGCGAATCGGACCTTGACCGCGACCCGGGCGGCCGGCCTGCCCTCGGCCGCCACGTCGGCGGTGACCCGTTCGCTCAGCCGGCTCAGCTGGGCGCGGAGCTCGTCCGGATCGGCGACGTCCCGCGGGAACGTGGTCTCCCGGCTGCGGGAGCGCGGGACGTACGGGGTCGCGGTGACCTCCCGGTCGCCCGCCCCGTGCGCCAGAAGCCGGTACCAGGGGCCGAGGCGGGGACCGAACCGTACGGCCAGCTCGGCGGGGTCGGCGGCGGCGAGGTCGGCCACGGTGTGGATCCCGCTCTCGGCGAGCCGGTGCCGGGTCTTCACACCGATGCCCCACAGGGCGTCGGTGGGGCGGTGCGCCATGACCTCCACCCAGTTCTCCGCGGTCAGCCGGAACACGCCCGCCGGTTTCGCGAACCCGGTCGCCAGCTTGGCGCGGTGCTTGTTGTCCCCGATGCCCACCGAGCAGGACAGGCCCGTCCGCCCGGCCACCTCCGCGCGGACGCGGGCCGCCAGCGCCTCCGGGTCGTCGGTGCGGACACCCAAAAACGCCTCGTCCCAGCCGACGACCTCGACGACCACGCCGGGCAGGTCCCGCAGCGTGGCCATCACGTGGCCGGAGACCTCCTCGTAGGCGGGCGCGTCGCTGGGCAGGAAGACGGCGTCGGGACAGCGCTTCGCCGCGGTGCGCAACGGCATGCCGGAGTGCACCCCGAACTCCCGGGCCTCGTACGAGGCGGTCGCGACCACGCCCCGCCCGGTGGGGTCGCCGGAGCCGCCCACCACCACGGGCCGCCCGCGCAGCTCGGGGTGCCGCGCGACCTCCACCGCGGCGAGAAACTGATCGAGATCGACGTGCAGTATCCGGTCCCGTGTGGACACGGGCGCAGTATGCGCCGCCCCGGCCACGCATCGCCACTCGGAAGGGGCGCCGGGGAGTCACGGACGGGTGATGGAGCACATCGCGGGTACCGGGAGGGCATAGAACCGGGACGAACGGGATACCCGGTCGGGCGGATTGACGAACCGACACACGAACCGCCGGTGGAGCACGGTGGCGTGACGGAGGTGACGGGAGGTGAAACGAGAATGAACGGCAGGTGCGGCGGGTGACGGAACGCTTCCGGGAGTGACCACCCGGGAACTGGTCGTGCTGGGCACCGGTAGTCAGGTGCCCTCGCGGGACCGCGTCCGGAACGGGTACCTGCTCCGCTGGGATCAGGAGCGCATCCTGTTCTGACCCGGGCGAGGGCACCCAACGGCAGATGACGTTCGCGGGTGTCTGTCGCCCGCGCGGTGACGCGGATGTGCCTGACTCATTTCCACGGTGACCACTGCCTGGGTGTCCCGGGGATCGTGCCGCGGATGTCGCTCGACGGCGTCGCGAGCGCCGTGGCCCACTATCCCGCGACCGGTGCCCGGTACTTCGACCGACTGCGCCACGCGAGTGTGTTCCACGCCACGACCGAGCTGGCGGAGCAACCCGTCGAACGGGACGGGAGGATCACGTCCGGTCCGTTCGGCGAGTTGTGGGCTCGACGGCTGGATCACCCGGTGGGAGGCGTTCGGATACCAGCTCGTTGAGCCGGAGCGCGTTCACCTGGTGCCCGAGCTTCTCGAACGGTACGGGGTGCGCGAACCGGACGTCGGTAGGCTGCGGCGGGCGGGCACGGTCGACGTGGGTGGACGGACCGTGACGTTGAACGAGGTGAGTGTCACACGTCCGGGGCAGCGTTTTGGTTTCGTCATGGACACCCGGTTGTGCGAGAATGTTTTCGCGCTGGCCGAGGACGCCGACCTGCTGACCATCGAGTCGACCTTCCTGAGTTCCGAGGCTGACCTCGCGCGGCGGTACGGACACCTTACCGCCGCGGAGGCCGGTCGGGTCGCGGCCGAGAGTCGGGTCCGCACAGTGGTGCTGACCCATTTCTCGCAGCGTTACACGGAACCGAGCCACACGGAACCGACTCGGTTTCATGACGAAGCGGCCGAGGTATTCGGCGGCGACATCGTGGTCGCCAGGGATGTGAGCCGAATCCCCGTGCCGCGCCGGGTGCGCCCGGAATAGCGGAACAACCGACGTGCGTTGTCTCCGCATAGTTGCCTGTTTTTCGCCGGAAGGAGGCGGCACGCCAATGAACAATTTCGACTGGCGGCACCACGCCGCCTGCCGCGACGAGGACCCCGAGCTGTTCTTCCCCGTGTCCGACATGGGGCCGGGCGCCCAGCAGACCGCGCGCGCCAAGGCGGTGTGCGCACGCTGCCCCGTGGCGAACGAGTGCCTGGAGAGCGCCATCGAGAACGGCCTCGACCACGGGATCTTCGGCGGCACCACGGAGCGGGAACGGCGTGATCTCGTGCGCGCCCGGCGTCAGCGCGCACGGCAGTCGGGAATTCGCGGAAACGCCGCCTGACACCGTTTTCACACCGTTCTCGTAACTCGACAACCGAACACCGACAACGTCGGGCCGGTGCCCGCCGTCGACGTGAGTGGTTTTCCGCGCCCCCGGGTTCCGCCCGGGGGCGCGATCATGTGTGACCCGTGTCCCCGCGTCGCCCCGTGCGGGTGCACGACCCGGTCAGCGGTCGGACACACACCGTGACCCTCGGTGCGACGATCGGCGGGAGTAGCCGTTACGATTCGATCAAGTACCGATACCGGTGCGCTTTCGAAGGACACAGGGAGCGGACGTGACGGACACCCCCACAGGCGACGAGTTCTCCGCCGCGACGGGCCGGGCGCTGGAGAGCGACCACGGCAAGCCGCGCTACCTCGCGTACCAGCGGGAGCTGATCGGTCCGCACTGCGGGCGGTCCGTGCTGGAGGTCGGGGCGGGCCTCGGCGAGTTCGCCGACGGATTCACCGGGTTCGACCGGTACGTGGTGACCGATGTGGACTCCGGTGCGGTCGAGCGGATGAAGCGGCGCTTCGCCGATCGGCCGGAGATGGAGGTCCAGCAGTACGACATCGACGGGCGGACCCGGCTGTCCGAGCCCGTCGACACGCTCGTCGCGATCAACGTGCTCGAACACATCGCCGACGACGTCACCGCGCTGCGCGAGTTGTCCGAATCACTCACCCCGACGGGCACCATCGTCCTGTTCGTACCCGGGTACCAGCGGCTCTACGGGGAGTTCGACCGCAAGGTCGGCCACCACCGCCGCTACACGCCGGCGACGGTGTCCGAGGCCGCGCGCCGGGCCGGGCTGCGCGTCGAGGTGGCGCGCCCGGTGAACTTCCTCGGCGCGTTCGCCTGGTGGGCGGCGGTGCGCAAGGGCGGTACGGGTGCGCCGGATCCGCGCCTCGTCGCGCTGTACGACCGTTTCGTGGTGCCGGTCACCCGCGCGCTCGAGAAGAGGGTTCCGGTCCCGTTCGGTCAGTCGGTGTTGTGCGTGGCCCGGCGCACCGACGCCTGAACCGGGCCGACGACCGCACCACGGCGCTCGGGTCGCCACAGTGCTCAGGATGCGCCGTCCAGCAGTTCGGACAGCAGCGCCCGGACCCGGCGGTCGATCTCGTCACGGACGGGACGGACCTCCTCCACGGGCCTGCCCGCGGGGTCGTCCAGGTCCCAGTCGAGGTAGCGCTTGCCGGGGAAGACGGGACAGGTGTCACCGCAGCCCATCGTGATGACGACGTCGGCGGCCTCGACGTCGGCGGTGGCGAGACCGGTCGGCACCGCGGCGGTGATGTCCAGACCCCATTCGGCGAGCGCGGCCGCGGCCGCGGGGTTGACCCGCTCCCCCGGCTCGGACCCGGCCGAGCGGACCGCGACGCGGCCGAGTGCGTGGTGGGCCAGCAGCGCGGCCGCCATCTGTGAGCGGCCCGCGTTGTGGACGCAGACGAACAGAACCTCCGGCCGGTGGGCCATGATCTCTCCCGGATGATCGAGCGGAGCGGGAACGGGTGCCCGGCTCACCGTACCCGATCACATCATCGGCGAGTGATGTATGGTCGCGCACCATGCCCGCCCTCGACCCCACCCCGCCACCGGCCGACGCGGTCGTGCCCGTCGACGCGCTGCCGACGGACACGCTGCGCCTGCTCGCGGACCCGCTGCGTGCCACCCTCGTCGGCCTGCTGGCGCGGGAGACGCTGTGTACCTGCCACCTGGTCGACGAGACCGGGGCGAGCCAGACCAACATCTCCAATCATCTGCGGCTGCTGCGCGGGGCGGGCCTGGTGGCCGCGGAACCCCACGGCCGCTACACCTACTACCGGCTGCGGCCGGAGGCGCTCCGGGCGATCGCGGCGACGCTGACCGGGCTCGCCGAGCGCGCCGAGGCCGCCGGGTCCGCGGAGTCCACCGGGAACAGGAGGCCGTGCTGATGACCCGGACCGCGGAACAGCCCGACGACCGGGACGTCCTGCGTCAGATGTCGTCGCTCGACCGGTTCCTCCCGGTGTGGATCCTCGCGGCGATGGGGACAGGGCTGCTGCTCGGTGCCGTGCTTCCGGGCCTGCGGGGCGTGCTCGACGCCGTCACGATCGGCCAGGTCTCCCTGCCGATCGCGCTCGGACTGCTGCTGATGATGTACCCGGTGCTGGCGAAGGTGCGCTACGACCGGCTCGACTCGGTGACCCGCGACCGGCGCATGCTGGTGCTCTCGCTCGTGCTCAACTGGGTGGCCGGGCCCGCCCTGATGTTCGCGCTGGCGTGGCTGATGCTTCCCGACCTGCCCGAGTACCGCACCGGCCTGATCATCGTCGGGTTGGCCCGCTGCATCGCCATGGTGATCATCTGGAACGACCTGGCCCGCGGTGACCGCGAGGCCGCCGCCGTGCTCGTGGCACTGAACTCACTGTTCCAGGTGCTGATGTTCGGGGTCCTCGGGTGGTTCTACCTCGACGTGCTGCCCGGGTGGCTCGGCCTGGACACCACCTCGATCGACGTCTCACCGTGGACCATCGCGCTCAGCGTCGTGATCTTCCTCGGTATCCCGCTCGCGGCCGGGTACACCTCACGCCGCGTGGGCGAGCGCACGAAGGGCCGCGAATGGTACGAGAACCGCTTCCTGCCGATGATCGGACCGGTGACGCTGTACGGGCTGCTGTTCACGATCGTCGTCCTGTTCGCGTTGCAGGGGGAGACGATCAGCGAGCGACCCGGCGACGTCGCCCGGATCGCGCTGCCGCTGCTGGCCTACTTCGCGCTCATGTGGGCCGGGTCGTACGCCCTCGGCCGGGCCGCCGGACTGAACTACGCCCGCACCGCGACGTTGGCGTTCACCGCCGCGGGCAACAACTTCGAACTCGCGATCGCCGTGGCCATCGGCGTGTTCGGGGTGACCTCGGGGCAGGCGCTCGCGGGGGTCGTCGGCCCGCTCATCGAGGTCCCGGTGCTCGTCGCGCTCGTCTCCGTCAGCCTCCGGCTCCGCCGTCGTTGGCGTGCCCGTACCCCGGCCCGCGAGTCACCGGACGTCGACTCGCGGGCATGAGGTGGCGACTCGCGGGCGTGGGGTGGCGACTCGCGGTCACATGGACTTGGCCTTGAAGTAGCGGGTGGCGCTCGGGGCCTGCGAGGCGAGGCCTGCCGCCAGCGCCGCGCCGAGCGCGCCC
>NZ_KB912503.1:73730-80625 GCF_000383775.1 Saccharomonospora halophila 8 | reverse complement strand
GGGCCGGTTCCCGCCGCCGTCGGTGCGCACCCCGGTCACCGGGCTCACCGCGCCCGGACCGCGGTCAGCGGGACGAACGCGGGCTCCGACCGGTGATCGATGCGCACCTCGGTGACCTCGGGCGCGACGGCCCGCACGAGGTCGGTGACCGTGCCCGCGAGCTCGTCGGAGCCGTCCGTCACGGTCACCGAGGCGACCCCGTCGACCAGCCCGTCCAACTCCGCCCGGACGTCCGGTGCGGCGTCGGCGAGGACGGCCCGGATCCGGGTCCCGGGATCGTGCGGGTGCAGGTCGTGCGCCAGCAGCAGGTGCCCCACCAGCGGGTCGTCGGCCAATGCGGCGACGACCGTGTCGTCGGCGGCCCGCACGATCCGTTCGAGCGCCTCGCCGTACACGTCGGCCAGGGTCTGCACGGTGGCGCCCGCGGCGTCGTCGGCGCGGTCGGCGAGACCGGCCAGCAGCTGATCGAGCGTCGACAGGCGCTCGGCGAGTTCGTCGTCGTCCCACATCGGTCCGCTCACTGTCCCGGGTGGGCCGCGCCGAACGTCGGCGAGGCGATCTTGTCCAGGGTCTTGCCCTCGCCGAGGTACATGTGCACCCCGCACGGCAGGCACGGGTCGAAGCTGCGCACCGTGCGCATGATGTCGATGCCCTTGAAGTCCTCCCGGCCGTTCTCCTCGAAGATCGGCTGGCCCTGCACGGCGTCCTCGTACGGGCCGGGGGTGCCGTAGCTGTCCCGGGGGCTGGCGTTCCACGGTGTCGGCGGGTACGGGTGGTAGTTCGCGATCTTGCCGTCGCGCACCACGAGGTGGTGCGACAGCACCCCGCGCACGGCCTCGTGGAAGCCGACGCCGACGGCCTCGTCCGGCACGTCGAAGTCGGTGAACACCTTCGTGTTGCCGGAGCGCACCTCCTCCAGGGCCTTCTCGACGAAGTGCAGCGCCATGCCCGCGGCGTAGGCGACGAAGTACATCCGCGCCCGGTCGCGTTCGAGGGTGTTGGCGTATTTCGGCGGACGCCACTCGAACCGCATCTCCTTCGTCTGCGGGGTGGCGGGCAGGTCGATGCGCACGGCACCGCCGGTGGCCTTGACGTACGGGGTGTCGACCAGGCCGTTCAGCGCGGTCGCCCACAGCCGGGCCAGCGGGCCGCCCCCGGTGTCCAGCGCCAGGTGTTCCTGACTGCCCGGGTCGAACCAGCGGGGGCTCATCACCCAGCTGTAGTTGCCGTTCTCCAGGTCACGGCCCTGCGGGGCGGGCAGGGTGGTCTGGTTCCACGGGTGCCGTTTGTCCACCGGGTTGCCCAGCGGGTCGCGGTCCACGAACGTCTGCTCGTTCGTCCAGTCGTCGTAGTAGGAGCTGCCGAGCAGGATGCGCATGCCGAGGTTGATGTCGACCAGGTTGTTGGTCAGCAGTTCGCCGTCGACGATGATTCCCGGGCTGACGAACATGTCCTTGCCCCAGGACCCCATGTTCTCGTAGCGGTAGTCCACGCTGTACGGGTCCTGGAAGCAGCCCCAGCAGCCGAGCAGGATGCGGCGCCTGCCGACCTCCTCGTAGCCGGGCAGGGCGTCGTAGAAGAAGTCGAACACGTCGTCGTTCATCGCCACGGCCTGCTTGATGAAGTCCAGGCAGCGCATCAGGCGGGACAGATAGTCGGTGAACACCTGCGGGGTGGCCACCGTGCCGACGCCGCCCGGGTACAGCGTGGACGGGTGGACGTGCCTGCCCTCCATGAGGCAGCACATCTCCCGGGTGATGCGGGAGACCTCAAGCGCCTTCTTGTAGACCTCGCCCTCGAACGGGTTGAACGCCCGCATGATGTCGGCGATCGTGCGGTGCCCGTGCAGGTCACCGCGCGGCGCGTCGGTGGTCTCGGCCCGCTTGAGCAGGCCCGGGTTCGTCTCGGCGACCATGCGCTCGCAGAAGTCGACGAAGACCATGTTGTCCTGGAAGATCGTGTGGTCGAACATGAACTCGGCGGCCTCGCCGAGGTTGATGATCCAGTCGGCCAGCGGCGGCGGCTTCACGCCGTAGGCCATGTTCTGGGCGTAGATCGAACACACCGCGTGGTTGTCCCCGCAGATGCCGCAGATGCGGCTGGTGATGAAGTGCGAGTCGCGCGGGTCCTTGCCCTTCATGAACACGCTGTAGCCGCGGAACAGCGATGAGGTGCTCTTGCACTCGACGACCTCGTTGTTGGCGAAGTCGACCTTGGTGTAGATGCCGAGGTTGCCGATGATGCGGGTGATCGGGTCGAAGTTGACCTCGACCAGCTCCCGCTGGGTCGCGGCGCTGACCTCGGACTGGGTCTGTGCCATTCTGTGTCGCTCCTGCGTGGTGGTTGCCGGGGGTCAGACGGATTCGGGATAGCGGGGCTGGTACCCGGTGGTGAGTTTCGGGCCGGGGTGGCGCCACTTCGGTTCGGTGTTGGCGCTGCGGTTGGTGATGCCGCGCATCCGGCGCACGAACGGCCCGTAGACCGACAGCAGCGCCGACGAGAACGACCCGCCCGGCGGTTCGTCCATGAACGGCATGAACTTGTCCGGGAACCCGGGCATGGTGCAGCCGATGCAGATGCCGCCGACGTTGGGGCAGCCGCCGACGCCGTCCATCCAGCCGCGCTTGGTGACGTTGCAGTTGACCACCGGACCCCAGCAGCCGATCTTGACCTGGCACTTCGGGGAGTTGTAGTCGTAGGCGAAGTCGGCCTGCTCGTAGTAGGCGGCGCGGTCGCACCCTTCGTGGACGGTCTTGCCGAACAGCCAGGTCGGCCGCAGTTGCTCGTCCAGCGGGATCGTCGGGGCCAGTCCCGCCGCCTGGTGCAGCACCCAGAGCAGCGTCTCCATGAAGTTGTCCGGCTGCACCGGGCACCCGGGGACGTTGATCACCGGGAGTCCCCCGGCCGACCGGAAATCGTCACCGAGATAGTCGACGAGCCCCATGCACCCCGTCGGGTTTCCCGCCATCGCGTGAATTCCGCCGTAGGTCGCGCACGTCCCGATGGCGACGACCGCCCACGCTTTCGGGGCGAGTTCGTCGATCCACTTGTTGAGAGTCTTCGGTTTCCCGGTCTCGGGGTCATTCCCCATGGCCGTCCAGTAGCCGTCCTCGGCGTGAATGTTCTCATTCGGGATCGACCCCTCGACGACGAAGACGAAGGGCGCGTCGAGTTCCCCCTGCGCCGCCTTGCGGAACGGCGCGAGGAAGTCGTCCCCGGTCTCGTAGGCGAGCACCTTGTTGTGCAGGTGCACCTTGGGGATGCCGGGCACGGCCCGCAGCACCACGTCCTCGATGCTGGGCAGCGACGCCGCGGTGACCGACACCGTGTCGCCGTCGCAGCTCATTCCTTCCGACGTCCACAGAATGTGGATCTCGTCGACTCCGGTTCCGGTCGCCTCTGTGCTCATGGGACACAGCATGCAACCCTGTGCGGTCGGCCGCAGTCCCGCGTACACGCTCGGAGCACCGTTGTTTGGACCGCTCCCCGGCAGGGTATCCGGCACGGTTTTCCGTTTTTCCGGGTTGCGATCGCAGCTTTTCTCGTCAATTTGTGCCCGGCGGCGGGAACGTCGTAGCGTGAGGTGATCGCGACAACACGTCGCCGACACCGAATCGATTTTCGATCATTTTCTTCGACGAGCCAGGGAACGGGACGGCCGGTGCGGGAACGTCAGTACTTCGAACAGCGCGTGGACGACGCGTTCGGGGCCAGGCAGGCGCCGTTGGAGGCGCTGCTGGACGAGGCCGGTCCGGTGGCGCGGGCCTGTCACGCCATGGCCGAGCGCTTCCACACCGGCGGCAAACTGATCGTGTTCGGCAACGGCGGGGAGTCGACCGACGCGCAGCACCTCTCCGTGGAATTCGTCCACCCCGTGATCGTGGGCAAGCGGGCGCTGCCCGCGATCTCGCTGACCGCCGACGTCGCCACGATGACCGGGGTCGCGGCGCGGGAGGGCTTCGCCGAGGTGTTCGCCCACCAGCTGCGGTACCTGGCCGTGGGCGACGACATCGCGCTCGGCCTGTCCGTCGACGGCGGCTGCGCGAACGTGCTGCGCGGACTCGAACAGGCACACGAGGCGGGGCTGCTCACGGTCGCGCTCGTGGGTGGCGACGGTGGGGCCCTCGCCGCGAGCCCGGCCGTGGACCACCTGCTGCGCGCCACGTCGGACGACCCCCGCGTGATCAAGGAGGTGCACGTGACGATGTATCACGTCCTGTGGGAGCTGGTGCACGTCTTCTTCGAGCACCCGGGCGTGCTCACCCCGGAGGCCGCGCGGTGAGCGCGGAGCAGGTCCGGCCACCGGGAACCGGAGCCGACGACGACCACGCGGCGCACCGCACGGCCGACGAACACCGCACGACCGATGAACACCGCACGGCCGACGAACACTGCGTATCCGACGAACACTGCGTGACCTGTTCCGATGCCGCGGTCACCGTGCGCGTCGTGCGGGTGCTGGACCGCGGAATGGCCCGGGTGGACACCGGCGCGGGCGAGGAGGAGATCAGCGTCGCGCTGGTGCCCGCCGAGTCGGTCGTCCCCGGTGCCGAGCTGCTGGTCCACGCGGGCGAGGCGATCGGGGTGCCGCGATGACCGACGCGATGAGCGAGCTCTACCCGTTCCTCTACGCCGAACCCGACGGCGCGGACGTGGACGCGGTCCTTCGGGAGGTGCGTGCCTCCACGGTGACCAAGGCCCGCGAGATCATGGAACTGCGCGGACGGGTCCACCGGGAACAGCGGCGGGAACTGGCCGAGGCCGGCGCGGCGATGGCCGCCCGGTTCGCGCGCGGGGGCCGGCTGTTCTCCTTCGGCAACGGCGGCAGTTCGACCGACGCCCAGGATTTCGCCACGCAGTTCATGAACCCGCCGCAGGGCACGCCCCCGCTGCCGGCGTTCGCGCTGACGGCGGAGACGGCGGTGGTGACCGCGCTGTCCAACGACGTCGGCTTCGACGTCGTGTTCTCCCGTCAGCTCGCGGCGTTCGGCCGCGCCGACGACATCGCCGTGGGCCTGTCCACCAGCGGCAACTCGGCGAACCTGCTGTCGGCGTTCGACCAGGCGCGGCGCGTCGGGATGCTCACGGTCGGCATTACCGGCGACAGCGGCGGCCGGATGGCCGAACAGGCAGGCGTCGACCACCTGTTCGTGGTGCCGTCCAGTTCCGTGCACCGCATCCAGGAGGCCCAGACCACGATCTACCACGTACTCGCCGACCTGGCGGCGGAGGGACGGCGATGAGCGGGAGCGCGAAACACGCGGGGCACACCGACGGACCGTTCTCCGGCGTCGAGGCGACCGTGCGCGCGGTCGCCGACGCCGTGCTCTACGAGGGCTATCTGCTCTACCCGTACCGTGCGAGTGCGACGAAGAACCGGGCCCGCTGGCAGTTCGGCGTCCTGGTGCCGCCGTCGTACGCGGCCACCGGCACCGGGGAGCACTCGTTCTGCCGCACCGAGTGCCTGGCCGAGGTCGACCCGGTGTCCACCCTGCGGGTGTGCGTGCGGTTCCTCCAGTCGCAGCGGCGCACCGTGGAGGTGTCCACCGACCCCGGCGCGGACGTGCCGGACGGCCACCGGGAGGTGGATGCCCTGGTCGTCGGCGAGGACGAGATCCTGCCGTGGGACGAGGCGGTGGAACGCGAGCACGAGGTGCTGCTGCCGATGGCCGAACTCGCGGATTCCGGCGAGTACGTCGAACCGGTCGTCGTCCGCGGCGGAGAGTGGATCACGAGCGTGGACGGCGGCCGGGTGGTGCGCCGCACCCAGCCGTTGACGGCCGAACTGCGGTGCCGCGCCGAACGCCTGCCCGGCCTGGTGCGGGTCCACGTGACCGTGGCCAACACCAGCGCCGTGGACTGCTCCTCGTCCACCCGGGACGAGGCGGTGCGGCACTCGCTGATCGCGGCGCACACCGTGCTCTCCGTCCAGGGTGGACGCTTTCTCTCCCAACTCGACCCGCCCGCCGGGGCCGCGTCGCACGCGGCCGCCTGCGTCAACGAACACACCTGGCCGGTGCTGGTCGGCGGCCCCGGCAGGGAGGACACGATGCTGTCCTCACCGATCATCCTCTACGACCACCCGAAGGTGGACCCGGCGAGTCAGGGCGACTTCTTCGACGCCTGCGAGATCGACGAGATGCTCACCCTGCGGACGATGACGCTGACCGACGAGGAGAGACGCGAGGCCCGCGCCACCGACGAGCGCGCCCGGCGCATCCTGGACCGGGTCGAGGACCTGCCGGAGCGGCCGCGGGAGGCCATGCACGGCCGGGTCCGGGTGGTGCACGTGGGCGGCCGCGAGATCGGCACCGGCAGCCGGGTCGTGCTCCGCCCCCACGCGGGCGGGGACGCGCAGGACATGTTCGTCGCCGGGTGCGGCGCCACCGTGCGCGACGTGCTGGAGGACGTGGACGGCACGCTTTTCCTCGCGGTCACGGTGGACGGCGATCCCGCGGAGGAGTGGCAGCTCGCCCAGGGCCGGTTCCGGTACTTCACCACCGACGAGGTCGAACCGGCCGCGGACGGGAGCGCGCCCGGCGGTGACGGGGCGGGGAACACCGGCGACGGCGCGGGGCACACCGGGAACGGGGCGGTTCCGTGACCGGGCGGGTGCTGGTCGCCGGGATCGGCAACGTCTTCCTCGGTGACGACGGGTTCGGGGTGGAGGTGGTCTCCCGGCTGCCCCGGGAGGACCTGCCACCGGAGGTCGACGTGGGCGACTACGGCATCGCCGGGCTGCACCTGGCCTACGACCTGCTCGACGGCGACTACCACACCACGGTCTTCGTCGACGCGCTCGGGCGGGACGGCGTTCCCGGAACGCTGTCGGTGCTCGACGCGACCGGGGCCGGCGACGGGTCCGGGCCCGGCCCGGACGCCGCGGCCGTTCCCG
>NZ_KB912503.1:68733-73630 GCF_000383775.1 Saccharomonospora halophila 8 | reverse complement strand
CGGGCCCGGCCCGGACGCCGCGGCCGTTCCCGACGCGCACGGCATGGACCCGGCCTCGGTGCTGGCGCTGCTGCGGACGTTGGGCGGCACCCCGGGCCGGGTGCTCGTCGTGGGCTGCGAGCCACAGGACGTGACGGAGGGGATCGGGCTCTCCGAGCTCGTGGAAGCGGCAGTGGAGGACGCGGTGTGGCGGGTGGTCGAACTCGTCGACATCGCCGTGGAGAGAGGTGGTGCCGATGTGTCTCGGCATTCCGGGTGAGATCGTCGAGATCCTCCCGGATCGTCCCGACCTGGCGCGGGTGAACGTCAGCGGTGTGCGCCGGGCGATCAACGTGGGGCTTCTGGAGGCCGACCCACCGCGTCCGGGTGACTGGGTTCTCATCCACGTCGGTTTCGCACTGTCCAAAATCGACGAGGAAGAGGCCGCGGCGGTGTCGCGCTATCTCGAAGAGCTCGGGCAGGCCTACACCGACGAGATCGACGCACTGAGTCAATCGATGATCGAGTGAGGGCGGCGAGCATGCGATTTGTCGACGAGTACCGCGACGCGGACACGGCGCGGGCGCTGGGCGCCCGGATCGCGGAACTGTGCGAACCGGGTCGCGAGTACCAGTTCATGGAGGTGTGCGGCGGGCACACGCACACGATCTACAAGCACGGCATCGCCGACCACCTGCCCGAGCAGGTGTCGCTGGTGCACGGCCCGGGCTGTCCGGTGTGCGTCATCCCGATGGGCCGGGTCGACGACGCCATCCACATCGCGTCCCGGCCGGACGTCATCATGACCTCGTTCGGCGACATGATGCGGGTGCCGGGCAGCGACAACACCTTCTTCGACTCGAACGCCGAGGGCACCGACATCCGCATGGTGTACTCCCCGCTCGACTCGCTGAAGATCGCGCGGCAGAACCCGGACAAACACGTGGTGTTCATGGCGATCGGCTTCGAGACCACGGCCCCGTCGACCGCGATGACCCTGCTGCGCGCCGAGGAGGAGGGCCTCGACAACTTCTCCGTGTTCTGCAACCACGTCACCATCGTCCCCGGCATCAAGGCGATCCTGGACTCCCCCGACCTGCGGCTGGACGGGTTCCTCGGGCCGGGCCACGTCTCCACGGTGATCGGTTGCCGGCCGTACGAGTTCATCGCCGCCGAGTACGGCAAGCCGCTGGTGGTCGCCGGGTTCGAACCGTTGGACCTGTTGCAGTCGGTGCATCACCTGATGCTCCAGCTCGCCGAGGGCCGGTGCGCGGTGGAGAACCAGTACTCGCGCGTGGTGCCGTGGCAGGGCAACCCGGTGGCGCTGGAGGCGATCAACCGCACGATGCGGCTGCGGCCGTACTTCGAGTGGCGCGGGCTGGGGTTCATCTCGCACTCGGCGATGCGGCTGCGGGACGACTACGCCCGGTTCGACGCCGAGCGGATCTTCGACCTGCCGGGCGTGCGGGTGGCCGACCCGAAGGCGTGCCAGTGCGGCGAGGTGCTCAAGGGTGTGCTGAAGCCGTGGGAGTGCAAGGTGTTCGGCACCGCATGCACCCCGGAGACGCCGATCGGCACCTGCATGGTCTCGCCGGAGGGCGCCTGCGCGGCCTACTACAACTTCGGCCGGTTCACCCGGGAGCGGATCCGGGACGCCACGGCGACCGCGTCCGCGACGGCACCGGCGACCACGGCAACGGCGAACACGGGGGGCCGGGGATGAGGACCGAGGACGAGGTACTGGACCGCATCGACAAGGCCCGCAGGCGCAAGCCGAAGATGCGGGAGGAACGGATCACCGCCGCGCACGGTGCCGGGGGCAAGGCGAGCCAGACGCTGGTCGAGGCGGTGTTCCTGGACTCGTTCCGCAACGCCGTGCTGGAACCGCTCGGTGACGCCGCCGACGTGGTGCTCGGCGGCACCCGGCTGGCGATGACGACGGACTCGTTCGTCGTGTCGCCACTGTTCTTCCCCGGTGGGGACATCGGGGACCTCGCGGTGAACGGCACGGTCAACGACCTCGCCGTCTCCGGTGCCACCCCGGGCTACCTCTCCTGCGGGTTCATCCTGGAGGAAGGATTCCCGGTCGCGGACCTGCGCCGGATCGTCGAGTCGATGACCCGGGCGGCCCGGACCGCGAACGTGCAGCTCGTCACCGGGGACACCAAGGTGGTCGGCAAGGGCAGCGGCGACGGCTGCTACATCAACACCACCGGCGTCGGTTTCCTCCCACCCGACCGTGCCCTCGGCATCCACACCGCGCGCCCCGGCGACGCGGTGATCGTCTCCGGCCCGGTCGGCGACCACGGCATCACGGTGTTGCTGGCCCGCGGCGAGCTGGACATCGAGCCCGACCGGCTGACATCCGACACCGCGCCGGTACACGGGCTGTGCGCCCGGCTGCTGGAGGTGCCCGGCGTGCGGGCCATGCGGGACGCGACGCGGGGCGGTGTGGCGACGGTGCTCAACGAGGTCGCGCGCGCGGCCGACGTGTCGGTCGTGCTCGACGAGGGCGCGGTCCCCGTGCGCGACGAGGTACGCGGCGCCTGCGAACTGCTCGGCATCGACCCGCTGTACGTGGCCTGTGAGGGCCGGTTCGTCGCGGTGGTCGCGGACGCCTACGCCGAGGCGGCCGTCGCCGCGCTGCGGGCCGATCCGCTCGGGGCGGAGGCGACCGTGATCGGCCGGATCGGGGCGGACCCACCGGGCACGGTGCTGCTGAACACCGCCTTCGGCGGGACCCGGATCGCCGACCTGCTCGTCGGTGATCCGCTGCCACGCATCTGCTGAACACGCCCGGGCCGGACCGGGCCCGGCAGCACGGACCAGGACGAGAGACAACGGACGAAGCGGGGGTGCGGCGGCCGATGCACGAGTTGTCGATCGCGCAGAGCGTGGTCGGGGCCGTCCTGGACCACACGGGCGGCGACAGGGTGCTGTCCGTGCGTCTGGAGATCGGCGCGCTGTCCGGGGTGGAGGTGGACGCGCTCCGCTTCTGCTTCGACCTCGCCGCCCGGGAGACGGCGGTTCAGGACGCGGAGCTGGTCGTCGAGCGGGTCGCCGGTCGCGGACGCTGCCGCGTGTGCGCGGCGGAGACGGATCTCGACTCGTTCGTCGCCCGCTGCCCCTGCGGATGCCCCGACGTCGAGGTGACCGCCGGGGAACAACTACGGATACGGGACGTGGAGGTGGCACGCGATGTGCGGAACATGCGGGTGTGACGGGGCCGTACCGGCGGCCGGGTCCGACGGGGGCTCGACCCCGGACCCCGGCCCGGGGCTGCGCGAGACGGTGGAGGTCGAGCGGGACGTGCTGGCCCGCAACGACGCCCTCGCCGCGGCCAACCGGGAGTGGCTGGCGGAGCGGGCGATCCGGGCGGTCAACGTGATGAGCGCTCCGGGTTCGGGCAAGACGACACTGCTCGCGGCCACGGTCGGCGCGCTGGCCGGAGAGGTCCCGCTCGCGGTCGTGGAAGGGGACCAGGCGGGCTCGCTCGACGCCGACCGGCTGCGCGAGGCGGGATGCCGCACGGTGCAGGTGAACACCGGGTCGGGGTGCCATCTGGACGCCGACATGTTCGCCCGTGCGCTCCAGGAACTGGACCCTCCGCGAGGTGCGGTGGTGTTCGTCGAGAACGTCGGCAACCTGGTGTGCCCGGCGCTGTTCGACCTGGGGCAGCGGGAGCGGGTGGTGCTCGCCTCGACGACCGAGGGCGAGGACAAGCCGCTGAAGTATCCCCAGATGTTCCGCGCGGCCGACGTCGTGGTGCTGACCAAGCTGGACCTCGTGCCGTACCTGGACTTCGACACCGACCACTTCGCCCGGCACCTGCGGCGGGTGAACCCGGACGCGACACTGCTGCCGGTCTCGGCACTGTCCGGGGCCGGCCTCGGTCAGTGGCTCGACCGGCTGCGCCCGGGTCCGGGATCGTCGGTGCCGGGTTCGGGCGGATCGGGGCCGGGGGTGTCGGAACCCGGGGTGTCGGAACCGGGGGTGTCGGAACCGGGGGTGTCGCTCTCCTCGTAGGCGCCCGCCGCACCGTGCAGGGAGGGTGCACGGGTCAGCAGGAACGTGCAGCAGGTCAGCAGGACGAAGCCGGCGAGCTGGGCCACGACCCAGCCGCCGGCCCGCACCTCCTCCCCGAACACGGCGATCCCCCAGCCGATGCCAACGACCGGGTTGGCGAGGATCAGACCCGGCTGGGAGGCGACGAGGCTGCCCGCCCGGAGCGTGATCTGCAGCAGGACGAACGCGGCGGGTCCGGCCACCAGCACCGCCCACGTCTGCCACGCGCCGAGCACGGCCGCGACACCGCCGGAGAACGTGCCGGTGACCCCGGCCACCAGCACGGCGAGGAACCCGAACGACATACCGGAGGCCACGCCGAGATAGGCCGCGCGGACGGCGTACCGGTGCCGGCGGGCCACCACGACCAGCGCGACGAGCACGACGACCGTGACCGCGCAGCCGAGCAGCCAGGTCGGGCCGGTCACCGCGCGGGGACTGCCGCCGGTCGGGCGCAGCCCCACGAGCAGCAGGACAATCCCGGTGTTCACACCCAGCACCGTGGTCCACTCCCGGCGGTGCAGCCGCGCGTGCAGCAGGAAGTTCGACAGCACCAGCACGAGCCCGAGTTCGGCCGCGAGGATCGGCTGCACCATCGAGATCGGCCCGGTGCTCAGCGCGGCGACCTGCAGCACGAACCCGGCGAGCATGAATCCCGCGCCCGCCAGCCAGGGAGCCTGGTGCGCCAGGTCCCACACCATGCGCACCGACAGCGACCTCTCCCCCGGTTCCCGGCGGGCACCCTTGCGCTGCAGAACGGAGGCCAGCGCGTTCGCCAGCGCCGCCGCCACCGCGAGGACGACGGTCAGCACGGTGCGCCCCGTCCCGGCTCAGGACCGGCCCGCGGCGCGGT
>NZ_KB912503.1:67009-68633 GCF_000383775.1 Saccharomonospora halophila 8 | reverse complement strand
CGCCGGACCCGCCGCCGCGACGGACGCCCGCACGGGCGCGCACCCGGGCGCTGACCCGACGTTCACAGCACACCACCCGCTGTTACCCGGGCGGTGGTACGGCGAAACACCGCGACCGCGCCCCGTCGCCCCCGCCGGTCACGGAACCGGGGTGATCCGCCCCGCATCTCCGCCGGTGGCCGCCCACGTCACCGCAAGGCGTGAACACGGGGCGCGGTTGACTCCCGGCGCACGGGGTATGTCGCAGTCACGAAACGTCTCCCACACCGCCCGCGGGCCTCACCGCACCGCGGGCTCACGGATTGTTCACAGGAGTGGTGCGGCAATGTCTCAGCCTGGCCAGGGTTCCTCGGGCTCCTCAGGTTCCTCGGGTTCCTCGTCGTCCTCGGGTCGCGAACGCGGTGGGTCCGGCGGCGACCCGCTGTCCACCGACCAGGGCAAGATCAGCGTCGCCCAGGGCGTCGTCTCCAAGATCGCCGGGGTCTCGTGCCGCGAGGTCAGCGGCGTCCACGCGATGGGCACCTCCGGCGGGCGCGCGGTCGGCGCGCTGCGCGAACGGATTCCCGGCAGTTCCGGGCCGAGCGTGTCCCAGGGTGTCGCCGTCGAGGTCGGCGAGAGCCAGACGGCGATCGACCTGGACATCGTCGTCGAGTACGGGGTGTCCATCGCCGACCTCGGCAAGAGCGTCCAGCGCAACGTCAAGCAGTCGGTCGAGCGGATGACCGGCCTCGAGGTGACCGAGGTCAACGTCAGCATCGACGACGTCTACCTGCCGTCCGACGACAGCCAGGAATCACAGTCGAGGGTGTCGTGACCGGAATCAGCGCGCCGCCGGTGGTCGACGGGGTCGACGTCGACCGCGTCGCCGAGGTGGTGCGGTCCTGCCCCGGGGTCGCCGACCTGGTGGGCGGGGCGGTCCTGCCCGCCACCGGCCCGGTCACGACCTATCTGCCCGGAAGGCGCCTCGGCGGGGTGCGCGTCGAGCCCGACCGGGTGACCGTGCAGGTGACCGGCGACTGGACCGTCGCCCTGCCCGCCCTCGGCAGACAGGTCCAGAGCGCACTCGCGCCGCTGGTCGGTGATCGCCGGGTCGACGTCGTCGTGGCCGATCTGGTCGACCTGCCCGATGCGGCCGGATCGGCCGATTCGAACCGAACGTGAAGGTGGAGACATGTCACGGACCACCCAGGGGCTCCTCGTCGGGCTCGTCCTCGGCCTGGCACTGGCCTTCGGCAACTTCGGCCAGATGCTGATCGTCGCCCTGCTGGCGATCGTCGGGCTCGTCGTCGGCAAGGTCCTGGACGGCGACATCGACCTGACCGAGTACTTCTCCGGGCGGGGTCAGGGCCGATGACCGACGCCGTGGCCGGACGCACCGGATCCTCCGGACCGGAAGGACCGGGCGGGCCCGAGGACGAACCGACCGCACCCACGGAACGGATCGGCGGTGCGCATCCGGGCCGGACCGAGTTCGGCCGGGTGGACATCGACGACGACGTCGTCGCCCGGATCGCGGCCGAGGCCGCCTCGGAGGTCGCCGACGCGGGATCGGCCGCGTCGGGGATGCTCGGCCGCACACTCGCACAGACCCCCACCCCGGGGGTGCGCCGCAGCAGCCTGGCCG
>NZ_KB912503.1:53357-66909 GCF_000383775.1 Saccharomonospora halophila 8 | reverse complement strand
TCGACGGCGCGCTCGTGCGCCTCGACGTGGTGCTCGGCGTCCGCTGGGGCGCGTCGGTGCCCGCCGTCGCGACCCGGGTGCGGGAACGGGTCGGGGCGCGGGTCGCGGAACTGACCGGCCTCACGGTCACCGACATCGACGTCGAGGTCGTCGAGTTGATCTCGCCCGAGCGTCCGCCCCGGGCGCGCTGACCGCGGAGGGTCGACCATGAGATTCTTCAACCGGCTGCTGGCGACGCTGCTCAGTCTCGCGTTGATCGCCGGTGGCCTGCTGCTGATCATCGAGGTGGTCGCCGCGGGGTTCGGCGTCGGTCCCGTGCTGTGGGACTGGCAGGCGCTCGTGCGCTGGGCGGAGACGACCTCCTGGGACGACGTGGTGGTCCGGGTGATCGCCCTGATCGGCCTGGTGGTCGGGCTGCTGTTGCTGGTCGCGGAGCTGAAGCGGCCCCGCGTCCGACGTCTGCGGGCCCGACCGGTCACCGGCCCCTCCGACACGCGCCCCGTCGACGCCGCCTACACCCGCCGGGGCGTGGCCACGGCGGTGCGCTCCGCGGTGACCGAGGTGGACGGCATCCGCTCGGCCAAGGTCACGGTGAAACGCCGGAGAGTCCGGGTGCGGGCCGCCACGGCGAGCGAGGACCGCGCCGCCGTGGCGAACCTCCGCCGGTCCGCGCAGGAGGCGGCGCGGAGCCGGATCGAGCAGCTCGAACTGCGGTCCTCCCCCTCGGTCACGATCCGCACCCGGAGCGCATGATGCACGCAGACCGCACGAACCGGACCGCCCTGCTCGTCCTCGCGGTGCTCCTGCTCGCCGTGGGGGTGCTCGCGGGCGCCGCCTCGCTCGGGCTGTTCGGCGACACGGTCCGGCAGGAGCCGCTGCTCGACAACGTGGTCGCGGACTTCGTCGACCGCAACAGCAGCTGGCTCTGGCCGGTCATCGCGGTCGGCGCCGCGATCGTGGTCGCACTGAGCGTGCGGTGGCTGGTGGCCATCCTGTTCTCCACCGACCGCACGGGTGATTTCGACCTCCCCGCCGAGGGCGGCCCGGGGCGCACGACGCTGCGTGCGGACGCGGTGCCGGACGCCGTGAGCGGGGAGGTCGAGAGCTACAGCGGCGTCGACTCGGCCCGCGCCCGGTTCGTCGGGGACTCCGCACGGCCCACGCTCGTCGTGGCCGCCACGGTCGAGGAGCGTGCCGATGTGGCGGCGCTGCGCCGCCGCATCGAGACGGAGGCGCTCACCCATGCCCGCGACGCGCTCGACCGGCCGGACCTGGAGATCCGGCTCGACCTCGCGGTGACCACCCGCCGCGCGGCACGGACGGCCTGACACCCGGGCCACCCACCGTCCGGCTTCCCGCACGGACACCACCGGTCCACACCTCGGCAGGACGGGCCGTACCCGTCCGGCACCGATCCCGGCGCGAAATACCCCCCGGGGTTTGCTACGTTGTGTGGAGCGTTGGAGGTGGTGTTCGTGTACGGACGACCCGAGTTCGAGGGTGAGGTGTGGGCGCACGCGCGTTCGCCGCGCACGGGAGCGGGTTCCCGAATCGTTCCCGGTGGCATGCGACACCGGGGACGGATCCGCGACGACGCTGACGAATCACCGACGAGCGGACGGGAATCCGGCCGCCGATCAACCGAGCCGACCTGACCTGACCCCGCCCTCCCGTCGCCGACCCCGGGCCGACCGAGGGTCGGGGCGGGAACATCACCGACGGACACCTGTGACCGATATATACCCCCTGGGGTATTAAGGAGCGTGTTATGTCGCGGACTCCGGACGAGGGTGTGCGCGATCCCGACGGGACCGGACCGGGTATCCCGACCGTGCGGAAACCGGCGCCGGGCGCGTCCCGGAGGTGTGGCCCGTGCTCGTGTTGACACTCGCCCTCGCCGTGCTCGTCGGGGTGTCCCTCGGCCTGCTCGGAGGTGGGGGTTCGATCCTGACCGTCCCGCTGCTCACCTACGTGGCGGGGATGGACGCCAAGTCCGCCATCGCCGTGTCACTGCTGGTGGTGGGGGTGACCAGCACCGTGGCCGCCGTCTCGCACGCCCGTGCGGGGCGGGTGCGGTGGCGCACGGCACTGATCTTCGGTGGCGTCGCCATGGCGGGCGCCTACGGCGGCGGCCGCGTGGCCGAGTTCATTCCCGGAACGGTGCTGCTGCTCGCCTTCGCCGTCATGATGGTCGCGACCGCGATCGCCATGCTGCGCGGGCGCATGGGCGCGGACACCACGAAGGCCCACGACCACCTGCCGGTCGTCCCGGTCGTGCTGGAGGGGCTCGTCGTCGGATTCGTCACCGGACTCGTCGGCGCGGGCGGGGGCTTCCTCGTCGTCCCGGCGCTGGTGCTGCTCGGCGGCCTCTCCATGCCCACGGCCGTGGGAACGTCGCTGGTCGTCATCGCGGTGAAGTCGCTGGCAGGCCTCGGCGGCTACCTCAGCACCGTCGAGATCGACTGGGCGGTGGCCGCGGGGGTGACCGCCGCGGCCGTCCTCGGCAGCCTCGTCGGCGGCCGCCTCGTCAGCCGGGTGCCGCCCGAGCAGCTGCGCAAAGGATTCGCCTGGTTCGTGCTCGCGATGTCCGTCGTGATCTTCGTGCAGGAGGCGCCCGCCGCGGTCGCCGGATTCCTCGCGGACAACGCCGTCCTGTTCGCGGTGCTCGGCGCGGTCGTGGTCGCCGGGGCCGTCGGAACGGCACTCGCCCTCCGGCGCCGACGCCGGTCCGCCGCCGAACCCATCCCGCAGACCCACGAAGCCGGCCGCAGCGGCGGATGATCCGGCGCCCCGGAGCGCTACCGGTCCTCATGGCTGTGCCCGTCGTCGTGACCCGCGCCCTCCTCGACAGGCTCACGGTCCGGTTCGGTGGAGTGTCCGGTGGGCGCAGGCACGCGGGACGTGTCCGGCGAGGTGTGCGTCGGCGCCTGCCGGTGTGGAGAGTGCTCCCCCGGTGCTTCACCGGTCTGCCCGTGGTGACCTGGTCCACCGTGCCCCGAGCCGCCGTGCTGATGATCCAGTCCCGCCACGGCGCCCGGTACGGTCAGCGCGGCGAGCACGACCGCGGCCGCCAGAACCGCGCTACGGAAGCCGCCGCCGGTGAACACCGCCGTCTGATGCCGTGGAAGCAACGACCACCCGACGCAGACGACGATCACCGATTCCAGCAGGACGGTCAGCACCCCGGCGGAGCCGACCGGCTCCGGCACGCCTGCGGAGGGCCCCATGGGAGGCCCCCACAGCCGGGTCGCTCCCCACAGTGCCACCGAAGCCAGGTTCACGGCCAGGCCCGTGCCGAGTGTCCCGGTGCTCGGCCGACGGAGCACCACCGCGGGCCAGACAACCTGGAACAGTGCGAGGACGAGGAAGAACAGGCCGTATCCGGCCCATTCCCCCCAATGATCGGGGGTGGTCGAAAAATGGATCGCTCCGGCACCCAGTGATGCGAACGCGGCGACGAACGTCACCAGGCGTGTTTCCGTGGTTTCGGGCATGGGGGAACTCCTCGTGGTCCGGTGTGGGAGCGCGTCTCCCGCACCGTGGAATCCGGACATGGCGTCGTCGGCCCGCCACCGCGGACCGGGAGGGCCCTCTAGACCCGGATCACCTGGAGTTCCCGCACAGGATCGGGCGGGGCACGGTCCGCCCCCGCACGCCCCGCGCCGCGGAAGACCGGGGCCGACGACTCCGGGGGGACCAGCGGCGCCGACATCCGCACCAGGGTCGTCGTCGGCGTGTGTCCGTGTCCGCCCGGCAGGAAACCGCCACACGGCCCGGCGGTGTGGCCGTGCCCGCCACCCCCGGAATGCGGATGCCCCTCCGGATCGTGTGCCGTATGCACGGGCGGCGGCTGCACCGATCGATCGGACTCGGCCACGACGGTCACGGCCTGCGGGGCCGACGAAGCGATGTCGTGCCCGCCCGGGACCCGTTCCTCCGCGTACGGGCCGACCAGGTGGATGAACAGCAGCGCGGCCGCCAGGACAGCCACGGCGAAGACCGCCCCGTAGAACAGGCGCGCGCGGGACCGAAACGCCCGCATGGGCTGCAATCGCTGCTCGTGCACCATGACTCCGTTTGACCGGGCATGCCCTCGAACCGGGCTCAGCATGGACGTCGGCGACTGTCCACTGTTCGTCGGCTCGGAGGTCTACCACACGGACGACCCGCGCGTCGACCTCGCGACCCGCGGGTCCGCTCGCCGGATGTGTTCCTCGAACCGGGTTCTCCGCTTCCAGGGGCGCGCAGAACTGGGGTGTGACCGTAGCCGCAGCCGGACACACACCGAAACCTACGGTTGCGTAGCCTGACGGCGTGGCTGAAGTCGTATACCCGCCTGTCGTGCTGGCGGCAAAGACCATGTTCCGGGTGCTGGACAACCGGCTGCGGGTGACGGGCACCGAGCACATCCCGCGCACCGGCGGTGCGGTGATCGCCTGCAACCACATCAGCTATCTGGACTTCCTCTTCTGCGGCTTGGGCGCGCAGCCGGCCGGACGGTTGGTGCGGTTCATGGCCAAGAAGGAGATCTTCGACAACCGGATCGCCGGACCTCTCATGCGGGGCATGCATCACATCCCGGTGGACCGGGCGGCGGGCAAGGTTTCCTACGACGAGGCGGTCCGGCGGTTGCGCGCGGGCGAGGTCGTCGGAGTATTCCCGGAGGCGACCATCAGCCGGTCGTTCACCGTCAAACCGCTCAAGTCCGGTGCGGTCCGGATGGCCGCCGAGGCGGGCGTGCCGGTCGTGCCGATGTCGCTGTGGGGCACGCAGCGACTGTGGACGAAAGGCAGACCGCGCACGCTCACCAGACGACACGTGCCGATCCACATCCACGCGGGCGAGCCGTTCCGACCCGATCCGGACGACGACCCCGAGGTAGTCAGCCGTGACCTGCGCGCGCGCATGTCGGCGATCCTCGACGACCTGCAAGCCGGCTATCCCGAGCAGCCCACCCGCGACGACGACCGCTGGTGGCTGCCCGCCCACCTCGGTGGCACCGCCCCCACCCCGGAGGAGGCGGCCGCCCTCGACGCCCGCCACCCCACGACGGACCAAGGTCCCACGACCTGATCACGGCCAGCGGGAGCGCCGGGGCATCGTGGCTCGCCGAGGACACGTCGCACACGGCACCCGCCGCCCCGGAACAGCAAGAAGGCCACCCGCTCTGCGGGTGGCCTTCTTGCGGAAGTACCTTTGAGGTGGAGCTAAGGGGACTCGAACCCCTGACCTCCTCACTGCCAGTGAGGCGCGCTACCAGCTGCGCCATAGCCCCTTGTGTTGTGTGGGAGCCACTGTATCCGATGGCCCCGCGGCCGCGGACAGGGGGGTCCGTCACCGTGCCGAGGACGGTCACGGCCCCCTGTCCGCGGTCAGCCCGCGCGCGCGTCGGCGACCACGTCGTTCAGCCAGTTCGGGTTGTTGAAGACGTCGACGATCTCGCCGTCCGCGACCACCAGCGGGGTACCGAAGGCGGGCCCACGGCCGAGGTCGCGGTGCAGGCTGCTGTCGCCTTCCACCTGCTCCATCTTGCGGTTCAGCAGGTCCTCGTACTTTCCGTTGCGCACGCCCTCGGCGAAGGCCGGATCGCTGATGCCCAGATCCCGGCCCAGTTGAATGAGCTGGTCCTTGTCATAGGCGCGGGTGCCCTCCCCGGGCTGCGCGGCGAACAGACTGTCGTGGTACTCGGTGAACGTGCCGGCGTCGGCGGCCAACAGCGCCGCGTTCGCCGAGTGCAGCGAGTAGCCCGGCGGGTCGGATTTCCCGGCCAGCAAAGGCACCATGTGGTTGCGCACCGCGAGCTCTCCCTGCGCGATCCGGTCGCGGATCCGCTCGCCGTACTGCTGCTCGAACTGCCCGCACGCCGGGCACAGGAAGTCGGCGTAGACGTCGATCGTGGCGGGGGCGTCCTCCTCGCCGACGACCACCACGGACCCGTCCCGGCGTTCCGGCAGGTCCGCCGTCGCGGTGGCGGTGGGGATGGTCTCCCCCTCCGTCGCGTTCTTCGAGGAGCTGGTCCAGATCAGACCGCCGACGACCACCGCGACGACCAGCACGACCACGCCGACGATCGCCGTGACCCGCCGCGTGTCGGTACCGCCCCGCGCGGCGGCGACCGCCTTCGCGCCCGCGTTCTTCCCGCCGCTCTTCGGACGGCCCGTGGTCACACCGTCACTGCCGGTCGTCCGCTGTTGTTGCCGTCGCCTGCGCTCGGCTCGTTCCGCTCCGCCCACTGGGCTCGGTGTCCTTCCTCGTCGCACCCTCGTCACCGGACGCACCGGTTCCACCGTGTGCGCCGTGTGTCCCGTCCCCGGGCACATCCGGGCGGGACCGCCGCAGCCAGCCGTCCAGGGACAGCAGTGTCCCGGGCCGCACCAGCAACCACCCGGCCAGCGCCAGGAAACCGAGGTCCCGCACGATCTCCTGCGGATACTCGGTCTCCCCCTCGGCGACCCGGCCGCCCCCGCCGAAACACCCGCAGTCGATCGTCAGACCGCGTGCCCACGCCTGGACGACCGCCGCGACGAAGAGCACGAGCACCAGCACCGACACCACGGCCGAAGCGCGGGTCAGCACGCCCAACGCCAACAGCAGCCCGAGCACGATCTCGACCAGCGGCAGCCCGGTGGCGACCACCCCGACGAAATCGGCGGGCAGCACCTCGTAGGCCTGCACGGCGAGATACGCCTGCCCCGGGTCCGCGAGTTTCAGGCCCCCGGACACGAGCCAGACGGCGGCCAGCCCCAGCCGCACGAGGGTGCCGACGCCGTCGAGTGTCCGTCCCGGTGATCCCCGCACGCCCTCTAGGCTAACCGGCGAACCTGAGAACGGAATGAGAGGCGGGATCGGATGCGACGACCGACGTTCCTGGTCAGCGCCCTGATGCTGGCTTCGACGCTGGTCGCGTGTACGGCCCCGGAGGCGGCCGAGGACTCGATCGTCACCCGCGCGAGCGACACCGGAACGGTGACGATCGGGATCCGCATCGACCAACCGGGGCTGTCCGAGCGGACGGTCGACGGCCGCATCGTGGGATTCGACGCGGACGTGGCCCGATTCGTCGCGGAGGAACTGGGCGTGGCGGCCGAGGACATCGTCTGGCGGGAGACGGTGGCCGCCGAGCGGGAGAGCGCGCTCAGCTCCGGAGCGGTCGACATGGTGGTGGCGGCCTATTCGATCACCGACTCGCGACGGCAGGAGGTCTCCTTCGCCGGGCCGTACTACGAGACCGGCCAGGACCTGCTGGTGCACACGGCGACCGAAACGATCTCCGGGACCGCCCAGCTGCGCGGCCGGACGTTGTGCTCGCCGAGCGGGTCGACCTCGTCCGACACCGTCCGGGAGCGGTTCGGCGACGCCGTGACGCTGGTGGAGTACACCCGGGTCTCCGAGTGTGTGACGGCTCTGCTCGCGGGGCGGGTGGACGCGGTCACCACCGACGCCGCCATTCTCGCGGGCCACGCCGCCCAGCACCCGGAGCTGCTCCGGCTGTCCGGGATGCGCCTGTCCACCGAGCGCTACGGCGTGGGCCTGCCCCGGGGGGACACCGACGCCCGCGCGGCGGTCACCGCCGCACTGCGGCTGATGATCGACTCCGGGTCGTGGCGCGTCTCGGTGGAACGCAACCTCGGCCCGTCCGGCATCGAGATCCCCGACCCCCCGACGGTGGGCAGCGGCGGCCGGTGACCGGTCCGCCGGACCCGTCAGGCGGTCCGGGCGGCCGGCGGGGCTGCGGCCCCGGTGTCCCGCTCGTGCAGCCCCTCCGCCACCGCGGCGCGGATCTGGATCTGGTTCTCCCGGACGGCGTGGGCGAAGAACTCGTCCACCCGGGGGTCGGTGAGCACGTCCAGCGTGACCCGCATCGTGGTGTCCACGACGGTGCGCACGACCTCGTCGTGGAAGGGCAGCCGGGAGAGCGCGCCCGCCTGCGGATCCTGCCGGACCTTCTCGGTGACGATCTCGCGCAACGACTCCTTGTGCTCGTCCAGCGAGCGCGCCACGTTCCGCGGATAACGCCCGGTCTCGAGCACCTTGGCGACCTCGTCGAGCACCGCGACCGTGACCGGTTTCTTGATCGCCGACACGATCGGCCGCGAGAACCGTTCCACGAGCCGCTGGGTGAACCGCTCCCCGAACACCCGGTCCGCGGTCCGGGCCAGCCGCACCACCAGCACGACCACCCGCAGCAGGCGCAGCCCGCGCAGCGCCGGGTGTGCCACGGGGATCATCCCGAGCACCTCGTACCACCCGCGCAACGGGAACCGCCGGTCCCACCGTGCGGCACGCCAGCGCCACAGGAACTCGACCGCGAACACGCCGCAGATCGCGGTGTCCACCACGAACACCAGCCGGGCCGTCCCCGCGGAGACGTCGGCGACCATGGTCCAGGTCAGCAACGCGACCGAACCCACGGCCAGAAGGAGCATCACCACATCCACGGCCATCCGGCCGCGCGCAATACCGCCGCTGGTCATCGCCGGGATTGTTCCCGAGGCCCGGCGGGCGCAGCACCCCACCCCTGCCCCGCCCGCTCCGGCCCCGTCAGGCTGTGGTCGTGGCGATGAACCGCGTCACCTGCGGCCAGGAGAGGTCGTAGGCGGCGGCGTTGACCTCGGAGCTCTCCCGGCGGGCGCGGTCGGTGAAGCCGTGCTCGGCCCGGGGGTAGACGTGCACGAGGCTCTCCCCCGTCTCCCGGGAGTGCAACGCGGACTGCAGCCGGGTGAAGCTCTCCCACGGCACCAGCGAGTCCGCTCCCGGGTAGAGCATGAGCACCGGTGCCGTGATCCGGGCGGTGGCTTCGACCGCATCGACGGTGTGGTTCGGGGCCGGGGTCCCGGGCACGGTCGGGTGGTAGGCGACGACGTTCGCGAGCCGCTCGTCCCGCGCACCGAGCAGCAGCGCGAACCGGCCGCCCATGCAGAAGCCGACCACTCCGACCCTGCTCAGCCCCAGCTCGGAGTGCATGTGATCGAGCAGGCGGCGCATCTCGGCGAGGCACTCCTCGTCGTCGAGTCGGCCCATCAGCTCGAACAGACGCTCCCGGGAGGTGTCGTCGGTGCTCGGTCCGTGCCACGGATCCCAGCTCAACGCGGTGACCCCGGTCCGCGCGAGGTCGTCGGCGAACTCCCGCACCTGTGCGCCGATGCCGGTGACCATCGGCAACAGCAGCATCCCGGCCGTGCTCGGGTCGGTGGGGCGGGACAGGTACGCGCGGAGGCCGTCGACCTCGACCATGCCGCCCTCGATCTCGTGTGCCATACCGGCACGGTAGCGAGCCGTCCGGTCGTCCGCCGAACACGGTGGGGTGTGTCCGCCCGGAGGTGGAACACGCCCCACCGCATCGGCTCCACGCCGGTCCGTGTCGGCTCACCCGTGCCGCCACGGGAGGTGGACTACGCGCGGAGTTCGCCGGTGCTTCCGGCGTCGACCAGCTCGCGAAGGTCGTCGGGCAGGGCCTCCCGCACCTTCTCCATCACCCCCTCGGTGGCCTCGCCCGTCACTTCGAGCACGACCCGGGCGCCGTAAACGGCGTTCGACTCACCGAAGTGTCCGCGATCGGCCACCCGGCGGGTGAACTCGTCCAGGCCGAACCGCTCGCCCGACCCCGCGCCACCCATCGTCACCGTCCGCCGCAGGCTCTCGCCGATCTCCATCGGGAGCTGGTCGGCGAGGTTGGTCGTCAGCTGCTCGGGGATCCGCTCACCCAGCGTCTCCAACGTCGCCCGGGTCAGCCCCTCGGCCTCACCGCGACCGGAGAGCTGCGCCCTGGCCTGGACCTGGCCGATGAAGTGGTCATGGTCCATGGCCTCAGCCCTTCGACAACCGGGCGGCCAACATCTGCTTGCCCTGCTCGCCCGCCTTCTCGTTGTTGTGCTGGATCTTGCGGAACCACTCCGCGAGTTCCTTGTCGCCGTCGCGCTCGGCGTCGTCGATGTACTGCTTCATCTGCCAGGCGTAGTGCAGCGACGCCTGCACGACACTGACGAGGTCGTAGTAGTCGTCCTTCACCGGGCTCGGCGGTGCGGCTGTCATCGGTCTCTCCCTTCGTTCGCGACCGTTCCGGGATTTGCCGATCTCGACGCGACCGAAACCGCCACCGCACCGTCGGAAAGGTCGGCCCGGCGGGGCGCGGCCTCAGGACGCCGCGGCGGCGCGGTGGCTACCCGCGAGCTGGCGGGTGGCCACGTTGATCCGGTTCCACGCGTTGATCGTGGCGATCGTGGTGACCAGCAGGGCGAGCTGGTGCTCGTCGAACCACGCCGCGGCCTCCTCCCACACCGGGTCGGGCACCGCCTCCCCCCGGTCGGCCAGCCGGGTGGCCGCCTCCGTCAGGGCGAGCGCGGCCCGCTCCTCCCCGGTGAACCAGGGCGCCTCCCGCCATGCGGCGACCGACGACAACCGCTGTTCGGTCTCACCCGCCGTCCGGGCGTCCTCGGTGTGCATGTCCAGACAGAAGCCACAGCCGTTGATCTGGCTGGCCCGCACCCGCACCAGCTCCTGGATCGTGCGCGGGAGCACGTCGTCGTCCCGGGTGGACCGTTCGAGCGCCGAAAGCGCCCGGTACGAGGCGGGCACGTGCTCGTAGGGGTTCTTCAGGCGTGGTTCCATGGCGGAACTCCTCTCCGTCGGTGATCTTTCCGAGGTCACGGCGATCCGTCGAGCAGCGCGGCGCGGATCCGCTGCGGAGCGTCCGGACTGGTGCGTTCGACATCCCGGGCGACGTCGGCGACCGTGCGGGCCGCCAGTTCCCGCCGCCACGCCAGCTCCGCCCGCCGCATGCTCAGCGAGATCGCGCAGTGGTCCCGGTAGTCGACGTCCGGGTCGCCGCCCGGGCCGTGCCGCAGGATCCGGGTACAGCGGAAGGCGTCCTCGGCCCCTTCCAGGGCGACGACGACGTCCAGCAGGGAGATCTCCTCCGGCGCCCGGTCCAGCCGGAACCCTCCCCGCGGCCCGGGAACCGAAGTCAGGATCCCGGCCCGTACCAGCGCCTGCAGCTGCTTGTTCAGATACGCGGACGGCAGCTCGTAGATCCCGGCGAGCCGCGTCGCGGGAACGGCCTCCCCCGCCCAGACCAGATTCAGACACGAGTGCAACGCCCACTCCACGCCCTGCCCCATCCGCATGCCGAAAATCCTAGCAATCCTGGATAGTGATTGTCCAGATTAAGCACCGCGAGTCGCCACCACACGTCCGCGAGTCGCCACTCCACGCCCACGAATCGACGCCCCACATCCGGGAGTCGACGCTTCGCAACGGCGTGACCCGTCAGCCGGGACCGACCTCCACGACGCCGAGATCGGGCATGTCGAACCGCGGAACTAGGGATTCTGGACGCCGGCCCAGGTGGCCAGGCGCGCGACCGGATCGGCCCGGCGACGGGCACGGGCCAGGGTGCGAATGGTCTCGTGGACCATCGGGTGATACCTCGCCTGCTGTGGCGCGACCTCTCTGGCCTTGTACAGGCTACGGGTGGCTCTGTCGTGGTCGCCGTGCAGCAGGAAACCCCGCGCGACGTCGATCCAGTGGTGTCCCGCGCGTTCGCGTTGCGTCTCCGGAGGGATGTCGAACCGTCCGGCGCGCTTGACGGCCTCGGTGCCGTCCATCGCCTCGACCGCGAGGCCGACCGACCAGATGTTCACGTTGGTCGGCCCGAAACACAGCCGGTAGTCGTCACGGTCGGTACCGAGGCGGCGGGCCGCCTCGTCGGCCTCCTTCCAGTGGGAGTCCGCGGTGGCGAGGTCGCCGGAGCGGGCGGCGGCGAGTCCGGACTTGAGATGCAGGTTGCCGGATACGGCGATGGCGGGCGCGTCGCCGCTGCGCACGCGATCGGCGATGCGCGCACGACTCCGGCCCAGCAGCCGCAGGGCACCGTCCCAGTCAGCAGCGCCGATCATCTCACCGGCACGCTGGTAGTGGCCGACCAGCACGGCCAGCTCGTCGCCGCTGCGTTCGGCGGCCCACTCGTAGCGGTCCACGGCCACGGAGGACAGATCGAGATAACCGAGCTTGTACGCAACCTGACCGGCCGCGAAGTACGCCTCAGCGAGCAACCGGAAGGCGTGCTCCTGCGCGACCCCGGTGGAGGTGGAGACCTTCGCCCGCAGCTCGGCGAACAGACCGGGCAACTCCGCGCCGAGGGCCGCCAGGTTCACGGCGTGCCGGTGCTCGGACGCCCGGCTTACCGCGATGGCCAATTCCTCCACCGAGCGCGGGCGGACGGCCGAGTCCGGCGAGACGGTGTAGACGGCCAACTCCCGGCGCAGCGGCGGGATCGTGGCATGGATCCGGTGTTCGGCACGACTGCCTCGCTGCTCGAATGGCTGACCCAGCAGATCGGCGACCCCGATATTCAGTGCCCGCGCAACGGCGGAAACGAACGCCGGTGAGGCCGGGCTTCTGCCCTGTTCGACCTTGCGGACGAGCGAGGCGGACACGCTCGCACGTTGGGAGAGCCGGTTCTGCGTGAGCCCGGCGAGTTTGCGCGCCTCGGCAACCCGTTGTGCCACACCGCCTTCGGGCCGATCCATTAGAAAGCCCGCTACTGTCGGTCATCATTGTTCGCCCGCCTCGTGTGGCCCGACCCGGACGCGGCCACGCACTGCCTGTGCGACGGCGCGGTATGAACGCGTCCGGGACGGCCCCGGACACAGAAGAACCCCGGTCGGCGGGGCCGACCGGGGTTTCCGGGTGGAGGTGCCGGGAATCGAACCCGGGTCCTCTAGCGCCTTTCCAGGGCTTCTCCGTGCGCAGTTCGCTGTGTCTCTACTCGGCCCCACCGGTCACGCGAACAAGCCGGTGTGACGGGCCCAGCCACTGTTGGTGTCCCTACCGGTTCCCGTGGCCGGAACCGGCGGTGAGCCTCCTGGCTGATGCCGGCAACCGGGTCGGAGGCTTACCCGGGCCGACAGACTCCGCGCTCGCTCAGGCGGCGAGGGCGAAGTCGCGCTGACTGTTAGTCTTGGCGCTTATATTTAGTGCGACGACGCTTGCGGTGGTCGTTGCCTGCACCGACACGCTTCCCCTGAATCAACGTCCAGAGTCGAAACCGTTCACCCCCTCGTATGGATCCCGCTGTCTGTGGGTTCTTCGCCTTACGCGGCTCTCACGTTACCACCGCGATCACCTGCACCCAGGATAACGCCCTCCGCAACCGGATAATTCCACCGGCCCCGTGTCCCGTCCCGCGCACCGGGCGAGACGGGGTGGGGTTGTCCCCACCCCGTCGACACCGGCATACCGGATGGGCACGGGAGCGCCGGGTCCGTCACGCTGCCTTTCCGGACACGCGACGACCGACCACCGGACGGGGTCGGTGGAAAGGAAGGTGGTAGGCCATGACTCCGGGACACCTCGACGACCGGCCTCCGGTGCGCCCCCGTGTCGCCGGCGCGGTGGCGTTCACCCTGCTCAGTCTGCCCGCCGGCCTCGTGTCGTTCGTCGCGCTGGTGACGCTGACGGCCGCCGGCGCGCCCACCGTGCTCGTGTGGGTGGGCGTGCCGGTGCTGGCGGTGGCGCTTCTCGTGACCCGCGGCGGGGCACGGCTGGAGCGGGC
>NZ_KB912503.1:50965-53257 GCF_000383775.1 Saccharomonospora halophila 8 | reverse complement strand
CGGGCACGGGGTGTGGACGCCGCCGAGGCCGAGCGCCGCCGCATCGAACGCGACCTGCACGACGGCGCCCAGCAGCGGCTCGTCGCCGTCGCGATGAGCCTGGGCCGGGCACGGGACCGCCTCGACGAGGACCCGGACGCCACAAGGGTGCTGCTCGACGAGGCGCACACCGACGCCAAGCACGCCGTGTCCGAACTGCGGGACCTGGCCCGGGGGATCTACCCGGCCGTGCTCGCCGACCGCGGGCTCGACGCCGCGCTGTCGGCGCAGGCCGCGGGCTCGCCGGTGCCCGTGGACATCGTCGTGGACCTGGCGGAGCGACCTCCCGCGGCCGTGGAGACCACGGCGTACTTCGTCGTCGGGGAGGCACTGACCAACATCGCCAAGCACGCCGACGCCACCACCGCCCGGGTGCGGGTGTGGCGGAAGGCGGACACCGTCCGGGTCGAGGTCACCGACGACGGCCGCGGCGGGGCGCGGATGCGTCCGGGAGGGGGACTGGCGGGGCTGGCCGACCGGGCCGCCACGATCGACGGCACGATCTCGGTGGCCGGTCCACCCGGCGGTCCCACGACCGTCCGGGCGGAGCTGCCGTGCCGTTGGTGAAGCGGGCCGTCAGTGAACCGGGTCGTCGGTGAACCGGGTCGTCGCACGCGGGAAGGAGACCGGATGCGGGTGGTGATCGCCGAGGACGCCGTCCTCCTGCGGGAGGGTCTCGAACGGCTCCTCGCCGACGACGGGATCGAGACCGTGGCCGCGGTCGGCTCCGGGGACGCGCTGGTGGAGGCCGTGCGTCTGCACCGGCCCGAGCTGGCGATCGTGGACGTGCGCATGCCACCGACGTTCACCGACGAGGGCCTGCGTGCCGCGCTGCGGGCCCGGGAGACCGTCGCCGACCTGCCGGTGCTGGTGCTGTCGCAGTACGTCGAGGAGACCTACGCCATGCAGCTGCTCTCCGGCGCGTCGGGGGGCGTGGGTTACCTGCTCAAGGAGCGGGTCGCCGACGTCGCCGACTTCCGTGCCGCCGTCCGGCGGGTGGCCACCGGCGGGACGGCGATCGACGCCGAGGTGATCGCGCAGCTGATGGCGCGCGGACGAGCGGACCCGCTCGGAGCGCTCACCGCGCGGGAGTCCGAGGTGCTGGGGCTGATGGCGCAGGGCCTGTCGAACACGGCGATCGCCGGCGAACTGGTCGTCTCGCACGGAGCCGTGGAGAAGCACGTCGGCAACATCTTCACCAAGCTGGATCTCGCACCCGGCGACACCGGGCACCGCCGGGTCCGCGCGGTCCTCACCTACCTCGGGCGGTGACACTCCGGGCGGTCCCACCGCGGCCGGAACGGGCGGCACCGCCCGCTCCCGGCGGTCACATATCCAACAGCTTCGAGGGGGTGTCGTGCAGCACCGCACGAAGGAACGGCTCCCCCAGGCGGTCGTCGGCGGCGGCCCAGCCCGCGATCGCCCGCAGCTGGGTCGCGTACGGGTACGGGATGTTCGGGAAGTCCGTGCCCAGCACCACCCGGTCGGCGATCCCCGCGAGCCGGGCGGGCCAGTCCCGCGGGGCGGGCATGAGCTCCTCGGTGAACGGCACCCCCACCATCGTCGTGTCAAGATACACGCCGGGATAGCGCTCCACCAGCGCGAGCGCCTCGTCGTACTCGGGCATCCCCGCGTGCGCGAGCACGGCCACCAGTCCGGGGTGCCGTTCGAGGACCCGCTCGAACACCCCGAGGCCGGTGTACTCGCCGCGCAGCGGCCCGTGCCCGCAGTGCACCACCACCGGAACCCCGGCCTCGGCGATCAGCCCCCACGCCCGGTCGAGTTCCGCCGCGCGGGGGTCGTAGGCGCCGACCTGGACGTGGGCCTTGAACGCACCGGGCGCCGGCCTCCAGTGCCTCGGCCACGTCCGAGACCGCCGACGGCTCCGGGTACAGCGTCGCGGTGGGCACCGCCCCGGGCACACGGTCCGCAAAGTCGCGGGCCCAGTCGTTCAGCCACCGCGCCATGCCGGGTTTGTGCGGATACACCAGTGGCGCGAACGTGCGCACGCCCAGCGAGCGCAACCGCTCGATCCGGTCGGGCTCGGGCCATCGGTAGTACACCGGCCACCGGAGTCCGTAGTGGCTCTCGGCGTGGTCGAAGTACTCCCACACCTTTCGCAGCACCCGTTCGGGCAGGAAGTGCACGTGGATGTCGACCAGGCCCTCCAGGCCCAGCTCGCGCACCCACGCGGCCACCTCGTCGTCGTGGGCCGGGCCCGGCGCACCGGTGCGGGACGGGCCCCCGGCCGGG
>NZ_KB912503.1:38202-50865 GCF_000383775.1 Saccharomonospora halophila 8 | reverse complement strand
CGCCGAGGAGGTCTTCGAGGGGCTGGAGGCGGGCAACGCCTACCACTCGATGTCGCTGGACGAGGTGCTCTCCGCCGACACCGAGAATCTCGCGCTGGGGGACACCCTCGGCGAGGAGGACGCGGCGTTGGCGGGGGTCGAGAACCACGAGACGCTGCAGCCGCTGGTCAAGCAGCTGCCGGAGCGGCCATGGCCCGCTCGATCTCGCGCTGCGCGTCCCGCTTGGCCAGCGCCTGGCGCTTGTCGTGCACCTTGCGCCCCTTCGCCAGCGCCAGCTCGACCTTCGCCTTGCCGTCCCGGAAGTACAGCGACAACGGCACCAGGCTGTAGCCCGACTCCTTCGTCTTGCCGATCAGCTTCTCGATCTCGCGCCGGTGCAGCAGCAGCTTGCGCTTGCGCCGGGGTTCGTGGTTGGTCCACGTCCCGTGGCTGTACTCCGGGATGTGCACGTTGTGCAGGTAGATCTCCCCGCCGCTGACGGTGGCGAACGAGTCGGCCAGCGACGCCTTGCCCGCGCGCAGGCTCTTGACCTCGGTCCCGGCGAGCACGAGACCGGCCTCGTAGGTGTCGATGATCGAGTAGTCGTGCCGCGCACGGCGGTTCGACACGATCACCTTGTGACCGACTTCCTTGGCCATCCTTCGACTCTATCCCCTCGCGTGTCCTCCGCCGCCACCCGTACCGGCGAGGGCGGTGGCGAAATCAGTGCCGCACGTAGAGGCGCAGGGTGATGTACCCGGTCACGGCGGAGATGACGACCGAGGTCGCCAACAGCACCGGGGCGACGTGGATGCCGATGTCGAACAGTCCGATCGCCGGGATCGCGCCGACCTGGTCGACCAACCGGTCGAGCACGGCGTACTTCAGCCCGACGAGGCCACCGATCGCCAGGAACGCACCGAGCACCCCGGCGACGACCGCCTCCAGCAGGAACGGCAACTGCGTGTACCAGCGGGTCGCGCCCACCAGACGCATGATGCCCACCTCGGTGCGCCGGGTGAACGCCGAGACCTGGATGGTGTTGGCGATCAACAGTACGGCGGCCGTCGCGGCGATCAGGGCGACGAGGAAGGTGCCGTTGCGGCCCTCGTTGAGCAGCCCGAGGAACCGTTCGAGGAACTTGTTCTGGTCGTTGATCTTCGAGATGGCCTCGTCGCCGCGGTACTCCTGCACGATCACGTCACTGCGCTGCGGATCGAACAGTTTGACGTGCAACGACGCGGGCAACGAGTCCGGCCGGGCCAGCTCCATCATGTCCGGCTCACTCTTGAAGATCTCCTGGAAGCGCGCGTAGGCCTCGGAGCGGTTCTCGTAGGAGACCGACTCGACCGCCGGGTCGGTCTCCAACGACTGCCGCAGGGACGAGCACGCCGGCGTCGTGCAGTCCTCGTCGTTCGCGCTGATGTCCTCGTTGAGGTAGACGGTGACCTCGACGTCGTCGAGGTAGTTCGCCTGCATCTTGTCGATGGTGCGGACGAACAGGAGGCCACCACCGAACATCCCGAGCGAAATGGCGGTGGTGAGGATCATCGCGACGGTCATCGTGACGTTGCGGCGGAGACCGGTCACGACCTCGCTGAGGACGAAGCTGGCGCGCATCTCAGGGACGTTCCTTGGGTTCGGGTGGCCGGGGCGGGCGGTGCTGTCGAAGGGAAGGGCGGGGTGCCGGAGGGCGGGATGCCGAAGGCCGGGGGTCAGCGTCCGACGCCGTAGACGCCTCTCTTGTCGTCACGGATCACGCGGCCGTCATCCAGTTCGACGACCCTACGCCGCATCGAGTCCACGATCGAGTGGTCATGGGTCGCCATCAGCACGGTGGTTCCGGTGCGGTTGATGCGTTCCAGCAGGAGCATGATGTCCTGGCTGGTCTCCGGGTCCAGATTCCCGGTGGGCTCATCGGCGAGCAGCACCAGGGGCCGGTTGACGAACGCCCGCGCGATCGCCACCCGCTGCTGTTCACCGCCGGAGAGCTCGTGGGGCATCCGGTCCGACTTGCCGTCCAGGCCGACCAGCTCCAGAACCTCGGGCACGACCTTGTCGATCGTGCGCTTCGGCTTGCCGATGACCTCAAGCGCGAATGCGACGTTCTCGGCGACCGTCTTGTTCGTGAGCAACCGGAAGTCCTGGAAGACACAACCGATCGTCTGCCGCAGCCGGGGGATCTTGCGCCGGGGCATCTTGGCGACGTCGAAGTTCGACACCGACACCCGACCCTTGCTGGGCACATCCTCCCGCAGCAGCAACCGCAGGAACGTGGACTTGCCCGAGCCGGAGGGGCCGATGACGAAGAGGAACTCGCCCTTGTCCACGTCGACCGTGATGTCCTCCAGGGCGGGACGCGTCGAGGTCTTGTAGACCTTGGAGACGTTCTCGAGCCGGATCACGGTCGGCCATCTTACAGTCGGCCGACGTGAAACCTCGGTTGCCTCCGCACCCGACTCCGCGCACCGGGGGCGGCGCCCCTCCCGCCCCGGACACCGTGTCCGGCGGGCCCGGGAGCGCGCCCGCCGACCTGTTCAGTTCGCCTCCGCCTGTTGCTTGCGCCACCGGATGCCCGCGTCGAGGAAACGGTCGATCTCGCCCTCCAGCACCGCCGTCGGGTTGCCCGTCTCGTACTCGGTGCGCAGGTCCTTGACCAGCTGGTACGGGTGCAACACGTAGGAACGCATCTGGTTGCCCCAGCTCGACCCGCTGTCCCGGAGCGCGTCCAGCTCGGCGCGCTCCTCCTCCTTCTTCCGCTGGAGCAGCTTGGCCTGCAACACGGACATCGCCACGGCCTTGTTCTGCAGCTGGGACTTCTCGTTCTGACAGGACACCACGACACCGGTCGGCAGATGGGTGATGCGCACGGCCGAGTCCGTGGTGTTGACGCTCTGCCCACCGGGGCCCGAGGAACGGTAGACGTCGACCCGGATGTCCTTCTCCGGGATCTCGACGTGGTCCACCTCGGCGACCTCGGGAAGGACCTCGACGTGCGCGAACGACGTCTGCCGCCGGTTCTGGTTGTCGAACGGGGAGATCCGCACCAGCCGGTGGGTGCCCTGCTCCACCGAGAGCGTGCCGTAGGCGTAGGACGCCTCGACCTTGAAGGTCGCCGACCGGATGCCGGCCTCCTCGGCATAGGAGATGTCGTAGATCCGGGTCGGGTAGTTGTGCCGCTCCGCCCAGCGCAGATACATCCGCAGCAGCATCTCCGCCCAGTCCGCGGCGTCCACGCCCCCGGCCTCCGAACGGATGGTCACCACGGCGTTGCGCTCGTCGTACTCGCCGGACAACAGCGTGCGGACCTCGAGTGCGTCGATCTCTTTGGTCAGATCCGCCAGTTCGGTATCGGCTTCCGCACGGCTCGCGGCGTCGCCCTCGGCCACCGCGAGCTCGTGCAGCACACTCAGGTCGTTCACCCGCTGGCGCAGGTCGGTCACCTTACGGAGCGCGGCCTGCTGATGCGACAGCCTGCTGGTGACCTTCTGCGCGGCGTCGGGATCGTTCCAGAGGTCCGGGCGCGCGGCCTCCTGTTCGAGCTCGGCGACCTCCTTGCGCAGCGCGTCCAGATCCATGACGGCCTCGACCTGGGTGAGCTTGCCGCCCAGGTCCTTGATCGCAGTTTCGAAGTCGACACTCACAACTGACAAGGTTACGGCAAAACACGCGGCCACTCGTCGGCGGCCGTATCAGCGTGTGGGCACGCCGGTCCGACGGGTCCGACGGGGCGGCCGTCCACAGGAGCGTGCTCAGCTCGACGAGATCGAATCGACGAGCTTGAGCGCGGCACGGGCATAGGCCTGGCCGAACTCCGCGACGGCCTTCTCCACCGGGTCACCGGCGGCCTTGACCGCGGCCTTGGCCTCGTCAAGCTCGATCTTGTAGGTCTCCCGGGCGGTCTCGAAGAGGTTCGCGCGCTGCTTCGGCGTCAGGACACCCGCGTTGACCACCCGCAGGATGAGGGGGCTGCGCAGATGGTCGGCACCGGGATCGGCCGTGACCCACGCCTTGAAGGCCCGCTTGCCCGCGGCGGTGAGGATGTACTGCTGGCTGGAGCGCGGCCCCTGCTTGCCCAGCCGGAGGTATCCCTCCTTGTGCAGGGCGGGGAGCTCCCGGTAGACCTGACTCCGCGTGACGCTGAAGAACGTGCCGAACCGTTCCTCAGCCGCCGCGACGAGCTCGCCGCCGGTGGCGGGGCCGTCGTGGAGCAGACCAAGCAGTGCTGCGGCAGTCGCGTTCAGATCGGACACGCTCTTCACCGTGCCACGAATCCGTCGTTCTGTCCACAGTGGCCCGGGCCAGTGGTCCACAATGGAACAGGTGGTTCACCTGGCGCACCCGGTCGGCCACCGGCCGTACCGGACACAGAATCAGGGCCCGAGCGCTCGGCCCGGGCCCTGATTCACGTGGTAGCGGGGACAGGATTCGAACCTGCGACCTCTGGGTTATGAGCCCAGCGAGCTACCGAACTGCTCCACCCCGCGTCGGTGTGTTTTCCACTGTACCCTACCGTCCGGGTGACCCTCGCAGGGGGTCCCTTTTCCGGTGGGCCCCGGCGGGAGGCGTTCACTCCTCCGTGCCGGTGAAACCCACTCTACGCCACGCCCTCCGGCCGGTGCAAAGCGGGGGTCCCGCACGGCGAATCACCAGGTCACCCCCGGTGTCCCGGCGCCGGGGCGCCGGGACACCGGGGGGCCCTCAGCCGCCCGAGTTCTGTGCCTGCTCGTACCGCCGCGCGGCCTCGTCGAGCTCCTGCAGCGCCTCACCCTGGGCGTTGAAATCCCCGTTCTGCTGTGCCTGCCGCAGCTTCTCCAGCGCCGCCTGGATGTCGGCGACCGCCTGGTTCACCTCGGGGCTCTGGCTCTGCCCGTCCTGCGGCGGCTGCTGTCCCTGCTCGGGCGGCGGCTGCTCCCCGTCCTCCGGAGGTGTCTGCTCCTGCTGGTCCGGTGAACCCTCCGAACTGTCCCCGGTGCCCTCCGCGGGGCCGGTGGCCGCCTCGCCGGTGCCCTCTCCGAACACCTGGTCCAGCGATTCGCTCAGCGTCGAGGCCACCCCGATGCGCCCGTCGAACGACACCAGCACCCGCGCCAGCTGCGGATAGCTCTGGTCCTGGCGCTGCTGGATGTAGACGGGCTCCACGTAGAGGAAGCCGCCCGCGACCGGGAGGGTCAACAGATTGCCGTAGATAATGTTGACGCTCTCGTTGCCCAGCAGGGTCCGGTCCTGGGTGAACTTCGGGTTGCTCTGGAAGGCGTTCTGGACCTGGATCGGCCCTTCGAGCTGCTGCCCACCGCTGGTCGGCAGCTTGAGCACGGTCATCTCCCCGTAGTTGTCCGGGTGGGACGACACCGTCATCCAGGCCGCGAGGTACTGCCGCTCCAACGGTGTCAACGCGCTGGTGAGCTGGAACTGCGGCCGCTTCTGCCCGGGCGCCTGGGCGTACAGGTAGTACGGCGGCTGGTTGGCCACGTTCTGGGACGGGTCGGTCCCGCCCTCCTCGGTCGGGTCCTGCGGCACGTTCCAGAACGTCTGCGTGGAGTAGAACTCCTGCGCGTTGCTGACGTGGTACTTCGTCAGCAGTTCACGCTGGACCTTGAAGATGTCGTTCGGGTAGCGGAAGTGCTGCCGCAGCTCGTCGGTGATCTCCGAGTGCGGGTTCACCATCCCGGGGAAGATGTCCATCCACGTGTCGAGCACCGGATCCTTCTGATCCATCTCGTACAGCTCGACCGTGCCGTCGAAGGCGTCGACGGTGGCCTTCACCGAGTTGCGGATGTAGTTGATCTGGTTGTCCTGCTGCCGCGGCACGCCGGTCAGCGAGTCCTGCGTCGCGTCCCCGAGCGAGGTCCGCTGCGCATAGGGGAAGTTGTTCAGCGTGGTGTAGCCGTCGACGATCCACTTGATCTCGCCGTCGATCACCGCCGGGTACGGGTCCTCGTCCACGGTCAGCCACGGGGCCACCTTCTCGACCCGGTCGGCGGGGTCCCGGTTGTACATGATCTTCGCGCCGTCGCTGATCTGTTCGGAGAACAGGATGTTGCGCTCGCCGTACTGGGCCGCGAACACCGCGCGATTGACCATGCCGTCGATCGGCACCCCGCCGGCGCCGTCGTAGAGATAGCTGCGGTCGTTGGCCGTGTCGTACTCGCCCGGCGCCTTGCCCTCGGTCCCGCCGACGATCGCGTAGTCGGTGGCCAGTTCCCCGAAGTAGATCCGGGGCTGGTCCACCTGGATACCGGCGCCGTCCGGGTCCTGGGTGTCGCTGGTCCGCGCCAGCGGATACCCGCCGTCGCTGTTGCCGTCCTCCAGCGCGCGGTCGATGGTGTTCGCCGGCGCCGCGACGAACCCGTTGCCGTGCGTGTACACCAGGTGGCGGTTGACCCAGGTGCGCTGGTTCTCGGCCAACCCGTCGGTGTTGATCTCCTTGGCGGCGACGACGTAGGCCTGCTTCTCGCCGTCCACCTCGTAACGGTCGATGTCCAGCTTCTCCGGGAACCCGTAGAAGTTCTCCCGGCCGACCCGTTGGGTGAAGGTCGGGCTCAGCACGTTCGGGTCGAGCAGCCGGATGTTCGGGACCGTCCCCGTGTCGTTGCGGACCTCCTGGGAGGTGGGGTCCGTGTTGCCGGTGTAGTTGTTCTGCACGTTCATGGTCTCTTCGTCGAGATTGAACGCGTGCTTGGTGGCCGCCATGTTGTGCTCGATCGAGGCGGCCTCCTTCTCGTTGGCGTTCGGCCGCACCGAGAACTGTTCGAGGACGGCGGGCCAGGCCACGCCCAGCACCAGACCGGACAGCAGCAACAGCACCAGCCCGATCGCGGGCAGTTGGATGTTGCGCAGGAACGCGCCCGCGAAGAACGTGATCGCGATCAGGATCGAGATGATCAGCAGGATCAGCTGTGCCGGCAGCACGGCGTTGAGGTCGGTGTAGGAGGCACCGGTGAACAGGTCGTTGCGGTTCGACCACAGCAGCTCGTAGCGGGCGAGGAAGTACTCCGCCGCCTTGAACAGCACGAACACACCGACGAGCACGAGCAGGTGCACCTTCGCCGGGCCGGAGATCTGCCCTCCACGACCGGCCAACCGGATTCCGCCGAAGAGGTAGTGGGTGGCCGCCGCACCGAGGAACGACACGACCAGGGCGACGAACAGCCACCCGAGCAACCACCCGTAGAACGGCAGGCTGAAGGTGTAGAAGCTCGCGTCCATGTTGAAGACGGGGTCGGTCCAGCCGAACTCGGACCCGTTCAGGAACAACTGCACGACCCGCCAGTTGGCCTGGCCGCTCGCACCGGCGATGAGACCGACGAGCACCGGGACCCCGATGCCGAACAGCTTCGCGCGGGCGCTGACCAGGGTCCGGTACCGCGCGAGCGGATCCTCGGTGCCGGACACCGGCACGAAGATCGGCCGGAACCGGTAGGCGAGCCACAGATTCAGCCCCAGCAACCCGCCGACCAGCGCGCCGGTGGTGACGAACAGCGCGATGCGGGTGAACAGGATCGTGCTGAAGACCCCGCGCGCATCGACCTCGCCGAACCACAGCCAGTCGACGTAGGTGTCGAGCAGCCGGGCACCGAGCAGGAGCAGCAGTACGACCGCGGCGGCGACGGCGAGCAGCACGCGGGCGCGCCGGGACAGTTTCGGCAGACTGGCAGGAGGCCGGGTGGCCACTACGCACACTCCCCGTAATCGAACGGATACTGGCGGGGCGCCGACGCTCGCAGCGTCCCTGCTGACGGCAGCGTCCCTGTTCACTCAACTCTACGGTTAGGCGCCCGGGTTCCCGAACCCCCCCAAATCGGGCGTCCGCGCGGGCGGCGCGGCCGCCTGCGAGGATGGTGCCATGAGCGACAACGAGGAGCGGGCGGGTTCGGCCAGGGTAGCCGCGTCGGCACGCGAGGTCGAGGAGTTCGTGGCCGCGGGGGGCTGGAATCAGCCGACCCGGTTGTTCGCGCTCGTGGCGACCGCCGAGATCCTGCGGCAGCAGCCCGAACTCGCCGCGCAACTCGACCCGGACAGCGAGTTCACCCCGGTCGCCCAGGAGGAGCTGCCGGAGGGCGACCTCGCCGAGGCCCTCGGACGGATCGCCTGGCCGGACCTCGTGCAGGGCTGCGCACTGGCACAGGAGATCGTCGTGCTGCCGCCGGAGGCGGAGTCCGAACTGCCCGACGTCGGCGGTTCCGACGGGGCGGGCACGGACGGAGCGGGCACGGACGGGCGGGACCCGGACGAGGAGGACCTCGAACGGCTCCGCCGCGCCGCGGCCGATCACCCCAGCAGGACCGAGGCCCGGCTGGTCGCCGCCGTGCTACGGGACGGCGAGGCGTCCTGCGTGCTGCGTCTGCGTGGGGTCCAGCCGCCCGCGCGGACCCCGTCGGGTGACCCGGCGGACGGGGCCGACCGTGCGTCGGTGGAGGGGACCGACGAGATCGTCGAGCATCCGGACCTCGCCCCGAACCTGGTTCAGGCCCTGCGGGCGACGTTCCAGCCGTGAGCTGCGCGGGTCAGCCCGCGCAGGACGGCACCGGCTCCCCGGCCTCCAGTGCCTCGAGCGCACGGATCGCGTCGTCGAGGGTGGACACCTCGATCAGCCGCAGGCCGTCCGGTGCGGCGGCGACCGCCTCGTCGCAGTTACCGCTCGGCACGAGGAACGCGGTCGCCCCGGCCTCGTGGGCCGCGAGCAGTTTGAACGAGATCCCGCCGATCTCCGAGACGTTGCCCTGCGCATCGATCTCCCCGGTGCCCGCGACGCGGGCATCCCCGGTGAGGTCGTCCCGGGTCAACCGCTCCACGATCGCCAGCGCGAAGACCAGGCCCGCCGACGGCCCGCCGACGTCGTGGTCCAGGGCGATGTCGATCTCGAAGGGGACCTCGGCGTGTCCGGTGGGCACGAAGCCGACGAAACCCTGCGGGCGTCCGTCCGGCCGGTTCGCCAGTGTCACCGACTCGGTTCGTTCCGGGCCGCCCTCCCGGCTGAAGGTCAGCGAGACCCGCTGACCGGGCCGGGTGTCGGACAGGGCCTCGTACACGTCGGCGGTGTCGGAGACCCGACGCCCGTCGACCGCCAACAGCCGGTCACCGGGCGAGAGCACGCCGTCCGCCGGACTGCCGTCGGTGATCCGGTCGACCCGGACCTGGACCGGATGTCCGAGCTCCCGCAGCGCCGCGACCTCCGCGTTGCTCTGGGAGCGCCGGAACTGCTGCAGATTGCGCTGCCGAACCTCCTCGTCGGTCTGTCCGGGCCGGAAGTAGTTCTCCCGGGGAGCCAGTGCGAACCGCCCGCTCAACCACAGCCCGAGCGCCCCGAACAGGGTCACGTCGTCGTTCAGCGAGACGGTGGTCATCCGGAGCTCGCCGTCGGAGGAGTAACTGGTCTCCCCGTCCACGGTGACGATCTCCTGTCCGTCCACCGTGCCCAACGTGTCGTAGGTCGGCCCCGGTCCGAGGGCGACGTAGGGAACCCGCACGAAGGACCCCACCAGGGCGAACACCAGCACCAGAACGCCACTGAGCACCAACGTCCACCCGCGGCGGGACAACCGCCGGGCGTCGCCCCGGGAGCTCTCCCCGTCCGCGCCGTGTTCCGGCGCCGCCTCACCGGATCCCGGCACCGCCTCGCCGGATCCCGGCACCGCCTCGCCGGGTTCCGGCACCACGTCGGAAGGACCGTCGGCTTCCGGGTGACGGGCCGGTGTCTCCCTGTCCGAAGGTTCACTCACGCGGCCCAGCGTACGGTGACCGACATCGTGCCCGACGTGGGCGTCACCGCACGCCGTCGGCGAACGCCGCGGCCACGCCGTGGGTGGGTACGGGGCGCCCCGACCAGCGTACGGTGGGGGTTATGAGCAATCCACCGTTCGGCTTCGGTCTCCCCGATCCCGACAAGGGCCCCGAGAACGACCCGTCCGGGCAGGGCGGACAGTCCGGTTCGGGCGCCGACGCCTTTCAGCAACTGGGGCAGATGCTCAGCCAACTCGGGCAGATGCTCAGTCAGACAGGCAGTTCGTCGGGCCCGGTGAACTACGACCTGGCCAAGCAGATCGCCGTGCAGCGTCTCGGCGGCGAGAGCCGGAGCCGGATCGGGTTCACGACCGAGGACCAGTCGGGGGACGCGGCCGTGCGGGACGCGGCGCATCTCGCCGAACTCTGGTTGGACGAGGCGACCATCCTGCCCGCGGGTGCGTCCAGCACGGTGGCGTGGTCGGCGCGGGACTGGATCGACCGGACCCTGCCGACCTGGCAGCGTCTGTGCGATCCGGTCGCCCGGCAGGTGTCGAACGCCTGGACCGAGGCGCTGCCGCAGGAGGCCAAGCAGGCGGCGGGGCCGCTGCTGTCGATGGTCGGGCAGATGGGGGGCATGGCGTTCGGCTCGCAGCTCGGCAACGCCCTGGGTGGACTCGCCTCCGAGGTGCTGACCTCCACCGACATCGGGCTGCCGCTCGGGCCGGAGGCCACCTCGGCGCTGGTGCCCGCGAACATCGAGAAGTTCACCGAGGGCCTGGAACGGCCCAACAGTGAGGTGCTGGTCTTCCTCGCCGCGCGGGAGGCCGCGCATCAGCGGTTGTTCGCGCACGTGCCCTGGCTGCGGCAGCGCCTGCTCGCCACGGTGGAGGAGTTCGCGCAGGGGATCTCGGTGGACACCTCGGCCCTGGAAGAACTCGCCGGAAAGATCGATCCGAGCAACCCCGCGGGCATCGAGGAGCTCATGTCGTCCGGCCTGCTGGAACCCCGGACGACCCCCGAACAGCAGGCCGCGCTCACGCGGCTGGAGACGCTGCTCGCTCTCGTCGAGGGCTGGGTCGACGTCGTGGTCGCGGACGCGATCGGCAACCGCCTCCCCGGTGCCGACGCGCTACGGGAGACGTTGCGGCGCAGGCGCGCGACCGGCGGCCCCGCCGAACAGACCTTCGCCACCCTGGTCGGGCTGGAACTGCGACCGCGCCGGATGCGGGCCGCCTCGGAGCTGTGGAGCGAGGTCGGCTCCCGCGCGGGCACCGACGCCCGCGACAACCTCTGGTCGCACCCGGACCTGATGCCGACCGGCGACGACCTGGACGACCCGGCCGGCTTCGCGGAGCGGCTCCGCACCGGGGGCGCCACCGGCGATGACCTCGATCCGATCGCGGAGCTCGAACGGACCCGCCGGGCCGAGCAGGAACAGGCGGAGCGGGACGAGGCGGGTCCGGACCGGACCCGGCGGGACCAGGACGGTCCGGCCGACGCCGCACCCGACGACGACCGGGACCGCCACCGGCGCGAGGACGACCCCGGCACGGACGGCTGAGCTCCGGGGACCGGGTCGTCCGTGCCCGCCCGTCGTCCGGGGCGGCACAGTCGTCCGGAGCAGCTCAGTCGTCCGGGGCAGCTCAGTCGTCCGGGGCAGCTCGGTTTCCGGAACAGCTCAGTCGTCCGGGGTCGGTGTGCGCGGTCCCTCCGCCGACGACAGGCCCTCCAGGAAACCGATGGCGCGTTCGGTCTTCGGATAACGCCGCACCAACGCCCAGAATCGCGCGTTGTGCTCGGCGACCCGGAGATGGGCCAGCTCGTGGACGAGAACGTAGTCCAGCACCCAGGACGGCACGGTGCGGAGCCGCTCGCTGACCCTGATCGTGCGGTCCCGGGGGGTGCACGACGCCCACCGCGTCCGCATGGGGGGCACCCACCGCACGCTGGCGGGTTGTGCGGTGCCGTCCAGATAGCGCCGGGACAGCTCCGTGCAGCGGAGGAGCAGCGCCTCGTCGGAGGCCCGGGCCGGCGCGGCACGCCTGTTCTCGGTGCGTCGGAGCTTGCGCTGCATCTCGGCGATCCAGTGCCGTTCCTCCGACTTGGTCATGGTGGCGGGGATGAGCACCACCAGCGTGTCGCCGTCCCGGTAGGCCGTCACCGTCCTCCGGCGGCGGGGGCTGCGGCGTACCTCCACCTTCTGGTCGGCACCGTCCGGGTCGGCGCCGTGGTCGGCCCTGTCCAGGTCAGTACCGTGGTCGGCCCTGTTCAGGTCGGCTCGTTTCCGCGCCCCGCGGGAGCCGCCGTCGTCCGAACGCCGGTCCTGCCGGGGCCGGGCCGGCTGACCCGACCGCCGCCGGGTCGACTGTCGTGAGGACTCGTCCCGACCTCTGAGTGAGGGAACCCGTGCATCGGCCACGTCCCCCACAGTAAGGCCGGACTCCGACAACGACGAGGCATACAACATCACACCCCGGAAGTTGTCCACACCCGCGAGCCGGCTGTGGACAACTCCGGTCACCGCGTGTGCGACCGCGCGCCGCCGGCCGCACGCTGTGCGCATGACGACCAGCACAACCGTTCCCGACCTCGCACCACCGGACCTGCCACTGCCGCGCCGCCCTCGACTGCTGCCCGGACTGGAGGTGGTGGACCGCCGTGCCGACGAGCTCCAGATCGGCCTCGATCCGGCACGCGCCGTCGTGGTGACCGACCTCGCACCGGTCCTCGTCGACATCCTGCGCACCCTGGACGGGCGGCGGGGCCTGTCGACCCTGTTCGCCCAGGCGACGGACGCGCACGCGGGCAGGTTGCACGCGGTACTCGCCGATCTTCTCCGGCGGGGGCTCGTCGAGGACACCGCCCCGACGGGCGGGCGTGGCCGACAGCGCGGTCCCTGGCCGGGTATGGCGGGAGTCTCCCGCGGGCGGGCCGACACCCCGCCCCGGCGCGCGTACG
>NZ_KB912503.1:35123-38102 GCF_000383775.1 Saccharomonospora halophila 8 | reverse complement strand
CGACACCCCGCCCCGGCGCGCGTACGGCACGGTCCGCGTGCAGGGGGACGGCCGGCTGGCGGCGGCGGTCATCGCGTCCCTCGCCACTGCGGGTGTCGAGCACCTCGACGTGCGCGCGGACGGCGTGGTCGACGACAGCGACGTGGGCGCCGGTCTCCTCGACCGGGACGTCGGACGGTCCCGGACCTGCGCACTCCGCGACGTCGCACGGCGTGCGCACGCCGGCGTCCACACCGGGCCGCTCCGGCACGGGCGGGTACCGGACCTCGTGCTGCTCACCGACGCCGTGGTTCCCGCACCGGACCTGGTCGCGCCTGTGATGGCCGCGGGGGCGCCGCATCTGCCCGTGCGCGTGCGGGAGGGGATCGGCATCGTCGGTCCCCTGGTCGTCCCGGGCCGCACCAGCTGCCTCCGCTGTGCCGATCTGCACCGGGTCGACCTCGACCCGTGCTGGCCGACGGTGGCCGGGCAGCTCGCGGGCCGACGACAACACACCGACCTGGCGAGCGCACACGGCACCGCGGCGATCGCCGTCGGACAGGCGTTGCGGGCGCTGGCACCGTCCCCGGAGCACCCGCCACCCACCTGGGAGGCGACGTTGGAGCTGGACTGCTACGGCGGAACCGTGCGCCGCAGGGACTGGCCGCCGCACCCGAACTGCGGGTGCGGCGCACCGGCCCGACCACCGCGCCGGCGTCCCCTCCGACAGTTCCGGTGAGGCGGCGAGGACCGCCGCGGCACCGCGATTCACACCGGGAATCGGTGCACAGACCGCGATCCACAGGGCAGAATCGCGGTCGTGACGGACTCGGGCGATTACCTCGACGACCAGACCGATCCCGCGATCCCCCGTAGGGCCGCGGCCCGCACGGCCAAACTGGCCAGCCTGCCGCTCGGCATCGCGGGACGCGCGGTCGGCGGCTGGGGTCGACGGCTGACCGGGCAGAACACCGAGGACGTGAACGCGGTGTTGTCGGCCAAGGCCGCCGAACAGCTCTTCGAGGTGCTGGGCACGCTCAAGGGCGGCGCGATGAAGTTCGGACAGGCGCTCAGCGTCTTCGAGGCCGCCGTCCCGGACGAGCTCGCGGCACCGTACCGGGACGCGCTCACCCGGTTACAGGCCGCGGCACCCCCGATGTCGATGCGGCGGACACACCGGGTGCTCGCCGAGCAACTGGGCCGGTCCTGGCAGCAACGGTTCGCGGAGTTCGACGACGAACCGGCCGCGGCGGCCAGCATCGGGCAGGTGCACCGGGCCGTGTGGCACGACGGCCGCGAAGTCGCGGTGAAGGTGCAGTACCCGGGCGCCGACGAGGCACTGCGCAGCGACCTGCGCCAGCTCCAGCGGTTCAGCAGACTCTTCCAGTCGCTCGTTCCCGGTACCGAGGTGAAACCCCTGCTGGCCGAGCTCGCCGACCGGATGGACGAGGAGCTGGACTATCGCGCCGAGGCCGACAACCAACGGCGGTTCGCCCGGGCGTTCGACGGGGACGCACGGGTGCGCGTGCCGAAGGTGGTGGCCAGCGCGCCGAAGGTGATCGTGACCGAATGGGTCACCGGAACCCCGTTCTCGGAGATCATCAACACCGGGACCCGGGACCAGCGGGACGAGGCGGGCCGCCTGCTCGCCGAGTTCCACTACTCCTCTCCCGAGCGGGCGCACCTGCTGCACTCCGACCCGCATCCCGGCAACTTCCTGCTGCTGGAGGACGGCAGGCTCTGCGTCATCGACTTCGGGGCGGTCGCCGCGCTGCCGCACGGGGCCCCGCCCGCCCTCGGGGTGATGATGCGGCTGGCACTGCAGAACCGCCCGGACGAGCTGTTCGCGATGCTGCGGGCGGAGGGCTTCGTCCGGCACGACGCCGACCTCGACGCCGACGACGTCCACGCGTGGTTGCGGCCGCTGACCGCACCGTTGACCGACGGGACGTTCCACTTCACCCGTCGCTGGGCGCAGAAGCAGGCGCTGCGGATGGGCGACACCCGCAACCAGGACTTCCATACCGGCCGCTTCCTGAACCTGCCGCCCCAGTGGCTGCTCATCCACCGGGTGACGGCCGGGGCCATCGGCATCCTGTGCCAGCTCGACGCGGAGGTGGCCGTGCGGGACATCGTGCGCCGTTGGCAGCCGGGGTTCGCCGACCCGGGTGAGTGAGCCGACGGCCCGGTGAACCGGGTGCGCGCGCCGACGGGTGTCCACAGGGTCGCACCGGCGGCAACGGGCACCCCGTTCGCGACGCCGACCCATCCACAACTCCCGCGTTCACCGGGCCGCCGGCCGCGGAGGCGGTCACGCTCGGCGGTATGACGACAGCGACTCCTCCGCAGCATCCGCACCGCAGGGCCCACGCCACCGTCGCCGACGTCGCCGCGGCGGCGTTGCGGCCCGACGACGAGGGCTGTGATCCGGCGGTGCCCGTGGTCACCGTCGCCGAACTCCGGCGACGGGGCCTCACCCCGAGCACGATCACGAAGCGCTGCCGGCCCGGAGGTCCCTGGCGGCGCCTGGCGAAGGGCGTGATCCTGCTCGGCACCGGCAGACCGACCCGGGAGCAGCTCCTCCGGGCCACCGTGCTGTACCTCGGTCCGGGTTGTGCCCTCACCGGTGTCGACGCACTGGCCGCCCGGGGCGTCCCGCTCCCGCCGTCGGACACCGTGTCCGCGCTCGTCCCCGAGCACCGCCGGGTGTTGCCGCCCCGGTTCACCACCGTCGAGCGGACGTCCCGACCCCCCGAACCCGTCCGGGTCGACGGCCTGCCGTTCGCTCCCCCACCCCGCGCCACGGTGGACGCCGCACGCGGCGAGAGCGACGAACAGCGGCTGCGGCGGATCCTCACCCGGCCCGTGCAGGAGGGGCTGTGCACACTCGCCGAGCTCCGCGACGAACTCGACGCCGGCAACCAGCGCGGCTCGGCCGCCGTCCGCGCACAACTCCGCGCGCTCGACCGTACCGACCTCGGCCGCGGCCGAGGTCGGTAC
>NZ_KB912503.1:30664-35023 GCF_000383775.1 Saccharomonospora halophila 8 | reverse complement strand
CCCCCGAGCCGCGCGACGCGGCGGTGCGCAGCGCCGCCATCGCCCGCCGGACCTCGGTGCGGGCGAAGAACCGCTCACCGCCGCGCACCACGTACGGGACACCGCGCTCGGACAGCGCCTTCTCGTAGGCCTCGGACTGCGCGTTGACGCGGAACAGCACCGCGACCTCCCCCGCGTCCGTACCCGCCCCGATCAGCTCGTCGACCCTCGCCGCGACGGCGGCCGCCTCGGCCTCCTCGTCGGGGTGTTCGGAGAACGCCGGTTCCGGCCCGTCCGGCCGCTGCCCGACGAGCGTCAGCCGGGAGCCTGCGGGCCTGCCCCTGGCCGCACCGATCACCCGGTTGGCCAGGGACACGACCTGGGGGCTCGACCGGTAGTCCCGTTCGAGCCGGACCACGGTGGCGTCCGGATACCGGCGGGTGAAGTCGAGCAGCGGCCGGGGCGAGGCACCGCCGAACGAGTAGATGGTCTGGTTGGCGTCGCCGACCACGGTGACGTCGTCCCGGCCGCCGAGCCACGCGTCCAGCAGCCGCTGCTGTGCCGGGGTGACGTCCTGGTACTCGTCGACCACGAAGCAGCGGTACCGCTCGCGGAACTCCTCGGCCACACTCCGGTGTTCCTCCAACGCAGCCGTGGTGTGCAGCAGGAGATCGTCGAAGTCCAGCAGTCGGCGGTCGTTCTTCGCGCGCTCGTACGTCCGGTACAGCTCCGCGACCTTCTCCGCGGGATGTCCGACGTCGCGCCCCCGCCGCGCGGCCACCGCCGGGTAGTCCTCGGGCCCGACGAGGCTCGCCTTCGCCCACTCGATCTCACCCGTCAGGTCCCGCACGACCTCGACCTCGGTGGGCAGGTCGAGCGTGGCGGCGGCCCTGCCGACCAGGCGGATCTTGTGGTCGAGCAGCTCCCACTGGGTGTCCCCGACCACCCGGGGCCAGAAGTACCGGAGCTGGCGCAGGGCGGCGGCATGGAAGGTTCGTGCCTGCGCCCCGTCGACCCCGAGCCTGCGCAACCGGTCGCGGAGCTCCCCCGCCGCCCGCGCGGTGAACGTCACCGCGAGCACCTGGTTGGCGCTCACGTGCCCGGCGCGCACCAGATGGGCGATACGGTGCGTGATGGTGCGCGTCTTCCCGGTGCCCGCCCCGGCCAGAACGCACACCGGGCCCCGCGGCGCCCCCGCCGCGGCCCGCTGTTCGGGATCGAGACCGGCGAGCGGACCCCGCTCCCGGTCGGACCGAACCACACCTGCCACGTTCGGCATCCTCGCAGAGGGGACCGACGGACCGGGCTCCCCCCGACCGCCCGTATTCTGGGAATCATGGCGGGAAAGCAGGACAAGGAAGCCGCGAAGCAGGCCAAGCGCGCGAAGAGGGCCGCCTCCAAGGAGCGGCGAGGGCAGATCTTCCAGGCGTTCAAGATGCAGCGCAAGGAGGACAAGGCGCTCATCCCCTGGATGCTGGGGTCGTTCCTCGTGGTGGTGGGGCTCGTCTTCGGGCTCGGCTGGCTGATCGGCATCCAGTGGTGGCTGCTGCCCATCGGCATCATGCTCGGCGCGCTCGCCGCCATGATCATCTTTGGGCGCCGGGTACAGCGGACCGTGTACGGCCGGGCGGAAGGGCAACCCGGTGCCGCCGCCTGGGCGCTCGACAACTTGCGCGGCCGGTGGAAGGTCACCCAGACGGTCGCCGCGACGACCCAGCTCGACGCCGTGCACCGGGTCCTCGGCGGACCGGGGGTGGTCCTGGTGGGCGAAGGCTCACCGCACCGTGTCCGGAACCTGCTCACCCAGGAGAAGAAGCGCATCGCGCGGCTGGTGGGGGAGACGCCGATCTACGAGGTCCAGATCGGCAACGAGGAGGGCCAGGTTCCGCTGCGCAAACTGCAGAACCACCTGATGAAGCTTCCGCGCAACCTGAAGCCCAAGCAGGTCGACGCGCTCGAGACGAAGCTGTCCGCCCTCGGCAACCGCGGCGGTGCCGCCATGCCGAAGGGCCCCGCGCCGCAGAACGCGAAGATGCGTAACGTCCAGCGATCCGCCCGCCGCCGCTGACCCGTCCCCCGGCGATCGCCACGGCGTCGCGAGGGCAGGTCAGCGTCGCCAGGGCGCAGCGTCGTCAGGGCACAGCGTCGCCAGCGCGGGTCAGCGCATCATGACGACGACGGTGCCGGTGACCCGGTCGTGCCAGCCGCGGCCGTCCTGATCACGGACGGCCGGGGGGACGATGAGGAAGGTCAGCACACACCGGACGACGGCACGCCACAGCCCCACCGTGGCGGTGCCGTCCAGCCGGGCCACCCGGATGCCGGACAGCGCCATCCCCGGGGTGAACCCGGAGAACGTCACCGGGACCACGGTGATCACGGCCCACATCACCAGCGACCACAGGTTGTACGCCCGCATCATGTCCGGGTCGGTGTAGTCGGGCGGGAAGAACAGAGCCGTCAGCAGCGACGCCAGCACGAGGTCGACGAGCAGCGTGCCGAACCGGCGCCCACCGCCGGCCGCGGACCGGGGTCCCCGCTCGGGGAGCCCGAGTCGTTCACCGGGCCACCGGGACGGCTCCCGCCCGTCCGCCGCCCCACCGTCCGAGAGTGTCGAAAGCCATTCGCCCGTCCATCGTGCCACGCATCCCAGGGTATTCGGTGGACACGGCGCCGGATATTCCTGGCCAGCCGGGCACACACCCGGCGGACCACCGTTAACACCGGCGAAACACACGGGTGACGGTCGGGCAACACCGCCCGCTTAGCGTGAACCCCACAGAGCCGAAGAGAGCACCGCAATCCGAAGAGAGCACCCGAGCACCGGAGCACTGCCGCACGAGCTCGACGCTCGAACACGAAGGAGCCACCGAGGGTGTCCACTACTCCAGACGATGTCCTCCGGCAGATCGCCGACGAGGACGTGCGCTACGTCGACGTGAGGTTCTGCGACCTGCCGGGCGTCATGCAGCACTTCACCATCCCCGCCTCCGCCTTCGACGCCAAGACCTTCGAGGAAGGCCTCGCGTTCGACGGCTCGTCCGTGCGCGGCTTCCAGTCGATCCACGAGTCGGACATGCTGCTGCTGCCGGACCCCGCCACGGCGCGCATCGACCCGTTCCGCACGAACAAGACCCTGTCGCTGAACTTCTTCGTGCACGACCCGTTCACGCACGAGCCGTACAGCCGGGACCCGCGCAACATCGCCCGTAAGGCCGAGCAGTACATCACCGAGTCCGGCATCGCCGACACCGTGTTCTTCGGGCCGGAGGCCGAGTTCTACCTGTTCGACTCGGTGCGCTTCGACTCGTCCGAGAACGCGAGCTTCCATGAGATCGACTCGGTCGAGGGCTGGTGGAACACCGGCCGGCACGAGGAGGGCGGCAACCGCGGGTACAAGACCCGGTTCAAGGGCGGGTACTTCCCCGTGCCGCCGGTCGACCACTTCGCCGACCTGCGGGACGAGATCGCCAACACCCTGACCGCCTCCGGCTTCGACCTGGAGCGGGCCCACCACGAGGTCGGCACGGCGGGCCAGGCAGAGATCAACTACAAGTTCAACACGCTGCTGCACTCCGCCGACGACCTGCAGCTGTTCAAGTACATCGTGAAGAACGTGGCCTGGCAGGCGGGCAAGTCCGCGACCTTCATGCCGAAACCGCTGTTCGGCGACAACGGCTCGGGCATGCACTGCCACCAGTCGCTGTGGAAGGACGGGGCGCCGCTGTTCCACGACGAGGCGGGCTACGCGGGCCTGTCCGACACCGCGCGGCACTACATCGGCGGCATCCTCACCCACGCCCCGAGCCTGCTGGCGTTCACCAACCCGACGGTGAACTCGTACCACCGGCTGGTGCCCGGCTACGAGGCCCCGGTCAGCCTGGTGTACTCGCAGCGCAACCGCTCGGCGTGCGTGCGTATCCCGATCACCGGCGGCAACCCGAAGGCCAAGCGCATCGAGTTCCGCTGCCCCGACGCCTCGGGCAACCCCTACCTCGCCTTCGCGGCGATGATGATGGCCGGTATCGACGGCGTGCGGAACAAGATCGAGCCGCCGGAGCCGATCGACAAGGACCTCTACGAGCTCCCGCCCGAGGAGGCCCACGGGGTCCAGCAGGTCCCCGGCGACCTCGGCACCGTCCTCGACACGCTGGAGGCCGACCACGACTACCTGCTCGAAGGCGGCGTGTTCACCCCGGACGTGATCGAGAGCTGGATCGCGTACAAGCGGGAGAACGAGATCGACCCACTGCGGCTGCGTCCGCACCCGTACGAGTTCGCCCTCTACTACGACGTGTGACCGTCGCCCCGCGCACCCGGGGGACGCCACCTCGTGCGCCTCCCCCGGGTGCGCGGCGGTGCCTGGTCGGCACCGCCGCG
>NZ_KB912503.1:20334-30564 GCF_000383775.1 Saccharomonospora halophila 8 | reverse complement strand
GCTCGCCGCGCCGGGAACCGTGGTCCCGCCCGCCGGTGTCCCGACGACCACCGTCGCCGCGCGGACCGCGCGGACCGGGACCGTTCGTCCGCCTGTCACCGGTGCGACCGGACTCGCCGCGGTCGGCACCGCGTCCACCGAAATCGGACATGAACCTCTCCCTGCCGTCCTCGACCCTCGACCGCGCATTCCGCACTCGACCGTGGTCACCACTATGGAACTGGACACGCCGAAAGGCCCGCCGATGTTGGTGTCTGGCCAACCCCGGCGGGCCCTTCTCGTCATGTTGTGTGTTCGGCGGTGTCCTACTCTCCCACACCCGTGCGGGTGCAGTACCATCGGCGCTGGTGGGCTTAGCTTCCGGGTTCGGAATGGGACCGGGCGTGTCCCCTACCGCTGTGACCACCGAACAACCCCGTGAAACAGTCCCCGCGCGGGCGTGTCGAGGGGGTGGTGTTTCAGAGTTGCAGAGTGGGTGCGTAGCATTTTTGTGGTCAAGCCCTCGGCCGATTAGTACCAGTCCACTCGAGAACACATTGCTGTGCGTCCATGTCTGGCCTATCAACCCCATGTTCTGTGGGGGGCCTTACCCACTCGAGGGTGGTGGGAGACCTCATCTGGGAACGGGCTTCCCGCTTAGATGCCTTCAGCGGTTATCCTTTCCGAACGTGGCCAACCAGCCGTGCCCCTGGCGGGACAACTGGCACACCAGAGGTTCGTCCGTCCCGGTCCTCTCGTACTAGGGACAGCCTTCCGCAGGTCTCCAACGCGCGCGGCGGATAGGGACCGAACTGTCTCACGACGTTCTAAACCCAGCTCGCGTGCCGCTTTAATGGGCGAACAGCCCAACCCTTGGGACCTACTCCGGCCCCAGGATGCGACGAGCCGACATCGAGGTGCCAAACCATGCCGTCGATATGGACTCTTGGGCAAGATCAGCCTGTTATCCCCGGGGTACCTTTTATCCGTTGAGCGACACCCCTTCCACCAGGAAGTGCCGGATCACTAGTCCCTGCTTTCGCACCTGCTCGACCCGTCAGTCTCACAGTCAAGCTCCCTTGTGCACTTACACTCGCCACCTGATTGCCAACCAGGCTGAGGGAACCTTTGGGCGCCTCCGTTACCTTTTAGGAGGCAACCGCCCCAGTTAAACTACCCACCAGGCACTGTCCCTGAACCGGGTCACGGTCCGAGGTTCAGGTTCCCAATCCGGCCAGAGTGGTATTTCAACAACGACTCCGCGACCACTGGCGTGGCCACATCCCAGTCTCCCACCTATCCTACACAAGCCGAACCGAAAACCAATACCAAGCTGTAGTAAAGGTCCCGGGGTCTTTCCGTCCTGCCGCGCGAAACGAGCATCTTTACTCGTAGTGCAATTTCGCCGGGGCTGTGGTTGAGACAGCCGGAAAGTCGTTACGCCATTCGTGCAGGTCGGAACTTACCCGACAAGGAATTTCGCTACCTTAGGATGGTTATAGTTACCACCGCCGTTTACTGGCGCTTAAATTCTCCGCTTCACCCCGAAAGGTTAACGGGTCCTCTTAACGTTCCAGCACCGGGCAGGCGTCAGTCCATATACCTCGACTTACGTCTTCGCATGGACCTGTGTTTTTAGTAAACAGTCGCTTTCCGCTGGTCTCTGCGGCCGCAACACCCTAGCCCGCGCGGGGCTTCAGGTGCCGTGGCCCCCCTTCTCCCGAAGTTACGGGGGCAATTTGCCGAATTCCTTAACCACAGTTCACCCGCTCGCCTCGGTATTCTCTACCTGACCACCTGTGTCGGTTTGGGGTACGGGCCGCATGCGCACTCGCTAGAGGCTTTTCTCGGCAGTGGAGGATCACCCTGCTTCGCCTCAACGGCTATGCCTCGCGCCTCACCCTCAAGGGCCGGCGGATTTGCCTACCGGCCGGGCCACACGCTTACACCAGTATCACCACTGACTGGCGGGGCTACCTTCCTGCGTCACCCCCTCGCTTGGCTACTACAGGATCAGGTCCCACGCACCCCACCACCGGGCCTCCGAAGAGACCACGCCGGCGGATGGGTGGTTAGTCTCACCTGCCTCACCAGGGACGCGCACACGCGGGTACGGGAATATCAACCCGTTGTCCATCGACTACGCCTGTCGGCCTCGCCTTAGGTCCCGACTTACCCTGGGCGGAACAACCTGGCCCAGGAACCCTTGGTCATCCGGCGGCGCAGATTCTCACTGCGCTTTCGCTACTCATGCCTGCATTCTCACTCCCACACCCTCCACGACTGAGTCACCTCGCCGCTTCCCCGGATGCGGGACGCTCCCCTACCCACCCACACGACTGCACACCCCCCGCGAACGGACGGTGCGGATCGACTGTGTGAGTGACACAGCTTCGGCGGTGTGCTTGAGCCCCGCTACATTATCGGCGCAGAACCACTTGACCAGTGAGCTATTACGCACTCTTTCAAGGATGGCTGCTTCTAAGCCAACCTCCTGGTTGTCTCTGCGACTCCACATCCTTTCCCACTGAGCACACACTTAGGGGCCTTAGCTGGTGTTCTGGGCTGTTTCCCTCTCGACGGACGGAGCTTGTCCCCCGCCGTCTCACTGCCGCGCTCTCACCCACCCGTATTCGGAGTTTGGTTGACTTCGGTAAGCCGGTAAGCCCCCTCGGCCATCCAGTAGCTCTACCCCAGGCGGGAAACACACGACGCTGCACCTAAATGCATTTCGGGGAGAACCAGCTATCACGGAGTTTGATTGGCCTTTCACCCCTACCCACAGCTCATCCCCCAGGTTTTCAACCCTGGTGGGTTCGGGCCTCCACCCGGTCTTACCCGGGCTTCACCCTGGCCATGGGTAGATCACTCCGCTTCGGGTCTAGACCACGCGACTCACACGCCCTCTTCGGACTCGCTTTCGCTCCGGCTCCCCCACCCGGGTTAACCTCGCCACGCAGCACTAACTCGCAGGCTCATTCTTCAAAAGGCACGCCATCACCCGAAGGCTCTGACGGCTTGCAGGCACACGGTTTCAGGTACTCTTTCACTCCCCTCCCGGGGTACTTTTCATCTTTCCCTCACGGTACTCGTGCACTATCGGTCACCAGGAAGTATTTAGGCTTACCGGGTGGTCCCGGCCGATTCACAGCAGACTCCACGGACCCACTGCTACTCGGGAACATCCGCCAGACACAGCCATGCGACTTTCGCGTACGGGACTCTCACCCACTCCGGCCACGCATCCCAACGTGTTCCGCTAGCCACACACCACGCCCCCGAGGCGGTCAGACCCCGGACACGGACACCCCACAACACCGCACACACAACACCTGACCATTCTCACCATGTGCACGGTTTAGCCTCCTCCGCTTTCGCTCGCCACTACTCACGGAATCACGGTTGTTTTCTCTTCCTACGGGTACTGAGATGTTTCACTTCCCCGCGTTCCCTCCACACACCCTATACATTCAGGTGCGGGTGACACCCCATCACGGGTGCCGGGTTTCCCCATTCGGACATCCTCGGATCACAGCTCGGTTGACAGCTCCCCGAGGCTTATCGCAGCCTCCCACGTCCTTCATCGGCCCCTGATGCCCAGACATCCACCATGTGCCCTACACAACTTGACCACAAAGATGCTCGCACCCACTCTGCAATTCTCAAACACCACACCCAAGACACACACCCCACGGTGCTGCCTCAGACACCCAACAGTGCACCAGCAATCACCACACCCACCCGACGTGCCCACCCCCACAACGAGGGGCGACCACCCGGCCGGCGAGCACCCGGCCCGCGCACCACCACGGCACGCACCAGACCCGGCACCACTAGTAGAGGTTCACAATAGACTCCAACGAGCCGAAGGCTCCTTAGAAAGGAGGTGATCCAGCCGCACCTTCCGGTACGGCTACCTTGTTACGACTTCGTCCCAATCGCCAGTCCCACCTTCGACCACTCCCCCCGCGAACGGTTGGGCCGTGAGCTTCGGGTGTTACCGACTTTCATGACGTGACGGGCGGTGTGTACAAGGCCCGGGAACGTATTCACCGCAGCGTTGCTGATCTGCGATTACTAGCGACTCCGACTTCACGCAGTCGAGTTGCAGACTACGATCCGAACTGAGACCGGCTTTAAGGGATTCGCTCCACCTCACGGTCTCGCCACCCTCTGTACCGGCCATTGTAGCATGTGTGAAGCCCTGGACATAAGGGGCATGATGACTTGACGTCATCCCCACCTTCCTCCGAGTTGACCCCGGCAGTCTCCCACGAGTCCCCGGCATAACCCGCTGGCAACATGGGACAAGGGTTGCGCTCGTTGCGGGACTTAACCCAACATCTCACGACACGAGCTGACGACAGCCATGCACCACCTGTGCACCAGCCACAAGGGAAACCCCATCTCTGAGGCGATCCGGTGCATGTCAAGCCCAGGTAAGGTTCTTCGCGTTGCATCGAATTAATCCACATGCTCCGCCGCTTGTGCGGGCCCCCGTCAATTCCTTTGAGTTTTAGCCTTGCGGCCGTACTCCCCAGGCGGGGCGCTTAATGCGTTAGCTACGGCACGGGACACGTGAACAGCGTCCCACACCTAGCGCCCAACGTTTACGGCGTGGACTACCAGGGTATCTAATCCTGTTCGCTCCCCACGCTTTCGCTCCTCAGCGTCAGTATCGGCCCAGAGACCCGCCTTCGCCACCGGTGTTCCTCCTGATATCTGCGCATTCCACCGCTACACCAGGAATTCCAGTCTCCCCTGCCGAACTCAAGTGATGCCCGTATCCACCGCACGCCCACGGTTAAGCCGCAGGTTTTCACGGCAGACGTGACACACCGCCTACGAGCTCTTTACGCCCAATAATTCCGGACAACGCTCGCACCCTACGTATTACCGCGGCTGCTGGCACGTAGTTAGCCGGTGCTTCTTCTCCCGGTACCGTCACTGTGACGCTTCGTCCCGGGCGAAAGAGGTTTACAACCCGAAGGCCGTCATCCCTCACGCGGCGTCGCTGCATCAGGCTTCCGCCCATTGTGCAATATTCCCCACTGCTGCCTCCCGTAGGAGTCTGGGCCGTGTCTCAGTCCCAGTGTGGCCGGTCACCCTCTCAGGCCGGCTACCCGTCGTCGCCTTGGTAGGCCATCACCCCACCAACAAGCTGATAGGCCGCGGGCTCATCCCGTACCGCCGAAGCTTTCCACACCACCCCATGCGAAGCAGTGTCCCATCCGGTATTAGACCCCGTTTCCAAGGCTTATCCCAGAGTACAGGGCAGATTGCCCACGTGTTACTCACCCGTTCGCCACTCATCCACCACCCGAAAGCGGCTTCAGCGTTCGACTTGCATGTGTTAAGCACGCCGCCAGCGTTCGTCCTGAGCCAGGATCAAACTCTCCAACAATGAATTCAATCCGAGACCCAAATGTCTCAAAGAAACCCACAAAAAAGGGGCAAACCCCACCCACCAAAACAGGTGAGGCATCAAAGCTCTACTAGCTGACAATCACTAGCGCACTGTTGAGTTCTCAAACAACACCATAAAGTGTTACCCGGTTATTCCCTCCGAGCGACACCCACCCTAACAACAACCCCGAAAGGCTCTGACAAGGGGGGCAACCACTCACCCGAAGCGAGGAACACCCACTCTACCACAACCATGGGAGCTTGGTTCATGTTCCCCCACCGAGTAACCCGAACTCCCCCTCTCGGAGGGCCCGTCCGGTCTCCCCGGCGACGAAGTAAACACTACACACCCCACCAACCCCACCCGAAAGGGGGGTCCCCTTTTTCGATCTTCGCAGCTCAGGCGCCCGTACGCGGAGATTCAGAGGGGTCCGTACTGCCGGTCGCCCGCGTCCCCCAGGCCGGGAACGATGAAGCCGGACTCGTTGAGGCGCTCGTCGACGCTCGCGGTCACCACGCGCACGGGCAGCCCGGACTCCTCCAGACACGCGAGCCCCTCCGGTGCGGCGAGCGCGCAGACGGCGGTGACGTCGGTGGCACCGCGTCCGGTGAGCAGCCGGATCGTGTACTCCATCGAGCCGCCGGTGGCCAACATCGGGTCGAGCACGACGACCGGGCGCTCCGCCAGCGACTCGGGCAGCGACTCCAGGTACGGCGTGGGGCGCAGCGTCTCCTCGTCGCGCGCCAGCCCCACGAAGCCCATCTGCGCGTCCGGGATCAACTTGTGTGCCTGGTCGGCCATGCCGAGACCGGCCCGCAGGACGGGCACCAGCAACGGCGGATCGGCCAGCCGGAAGCCGTCCGTCCGGGCCACCGGCGTGTGGATGCGCTCGGTCAGCAGCGGCGCCTCCCGCATGGCCTCGTAGGTCAGCATGACGGTGAGTTCCTGCAGCGCCGCGCGGAAGGCCGCGCTGTCCGTGCGCGCGTCCCGCATCGTGGAGAGCCGGGCCTTGGCCAACGGGTGTTCGACGACGTGCACATCCATGGCCGTCACCCTAACGGCGTGGAGTCGGCCCATGGCGGACGCGGAGAACGGGGTGAGCCCGGACGTCGGGATCGTTAGGCTGATCATGTGGACGACGAAACCGGGCACGGCGAGTACACACACATGCGGGCCTCGGACGCCGACCGGGAGCGGGTCGCGCGGATCCTGCACGACGCGCTGGGCGAGGGGCGGCTCACGATGAGCGAGCTGGAGGAACGGCTCGGCACCGTGTACGCGGCGAAGACGCTGGGCGAGCTGGAACCGGTGCTGACCGACCTGCCCGGGGCGTCGATCGCGCCGTGGGCACCCGGCACCCCGCCCGCCGCGGCGGCACCACCGGAGCAGCGGATCGGGGGAACCCCGGGGTCGACGTCCTCGATCGCGGTGATGTCCGGGGCCGACCGCAAGGGCAACTGGGTGCTGCCCGCACAACACAACAGCTTCGCGTTCTGGGGCGGCGTCGAGATCGACCTGCGACAGGCCCGCTACGCCGAGAAGCACTGCACCATCACCGCGGTCGCGATCATGGGTGGTGTGGACATCACGGTCCCCGACGACATCGTCGTCGAGGTGACCGGTCTCGGGTTCATGGGTGCGTTCGAGACGAAGAACAGGAAGGGCGCGTCCGACTCCGCACCGCCCGGGGCCCCGGTCGTGCGGATCAACGGGCTGGCCCTGATGGGCGGGGTCGAGGTGAAACGGGTGCCCCGCGATCCAGAGCGACGGGGCGGCGAGCGGGACGAGACCGACTGAATCCGGCCCCCGCGGGGGAGGGACCGGTGCCGCCGAGCCCGTGGATCGGCCCGCCGTGACCGATACCCTCTCCGCCATGGCAACAGCTACCCTGCCGGCCGAGCTCGCCGACGCCATCCGCGACGAGCGAAGTCTGCGCCGGTTCCTGCACGGCCTGCCCGGAGTGGACCGGGTCGGTCTCGAACAGCGTGCCGCGACCCTGGCCACCCGCAGCATCAAGAAGGCGGCGAAGCGGTGGGCGATCGACGCGGCGATCTCGATGGTGGACCTGACCACGCTGGAGGGCGCCGACACGCACGGCCGCGTGCGGTCGCTGGCCGCCAAGGCGCGGCGCCCCGATCCCGAGCGGCCCGACACACCCCCGGTGGCGGCGGTGTGTGTCTACCCGGACCTGGCACCCACCGCGGTCGCGGCGCTGGCCGGGAGCGACGTCGGGGTCGCGAGCGTGGCGACCGCGTTCCCCTCGGGGCGGTCGAGCCGGGAGGTCAAGCTCGCCGACGTGCGGCTCGCGGTCGAGGCCGGTGCGGACGAGGTCGACATGGTGATCGACCGGGGCGCGTTCCTGGAAGGCCGGTACGGGACGGTGTTCGAGGAGATCCGCGAGGTCCGGCAGGCGTGTGCCGGGGCGCACCTGAAGGTGATTCTGGAGACGGGGGAGCTGGCCACCTACGACAACGTCCGGCGGGCCGCCTGGCTGGCGCTGCTGGCGGGCGGTGACTTCGTGAAGACCTCCACCGGCAAGGTGTCCCCGGCGGCGACGTTGCCGGGCACCCACGTCCTGCTGCGGGCGGTGCGGGACTTCCACCGGGCCACCGGAGCGCGGCGCGGGGTGAAGGCCGCGGGCGGGATCCGCACCACCAAGGAGGCAGTGCGGTACCTGGTCGCCGTACACGAGGTCGCGGGCGGGGAATGGCTCACGCCGTCGCTGTTCCGCTTCGGCGCCTCCAGTCTGTTGAACGACCTGCTGTCGCAACGGCGCACCCAGCTGGACGGCCACTACAGCGGCCCCGACTACCTGGCATTGGACTGATGGGCGTGAATCTCTGGGAGTACGAACCCGCACCGGAGTCGCGGGAGGTGGCCGACCTGAAGGCGCGGTACCGGCCGTTCCTCGGCGGCGAGTTCGTCGACGGCTCGGGCACGCCGCTGCGGTCGGTGAACCCGGCCACGGAGGAGGTGCTCGCCGAGGTCGGCACGGCGGGTCCGGCCGACGTGGACGCGGCGGTGAAGGCCGCGCGCAAGGCGTTCGAGCGCACCTGGGCACCCATGCCCGGCGCCGAGCGCGCCAAGTACGTCTTCCGCATCGCCCGACTGCTCCAGGAACGCGCACGCGAGCTGGCCGTGCTGGAGACGTTGGACAACGGCAAACCGATCCGGGAGTCGCGGGACGCCGACATCCCGACGGCCGCGGCGCACTTCTTTTACCACGCGGGCTGGGCCGACAAGCTCGACCACGCGGGCCTGGGCCCGGACCCGCGCCCGCTCGGGGTGGCCGGCCAGGTGATCCCGTGGAACTTCCCGCTGCTGATGCTGGCGTGGAAAATCGCCCCGGCGTTGGCCACGGGCAACACCGTGGTGCTGAAACCGGCCGAGACCACGCCGCTGACGGCGCTGGTGTTCGCCGAGATCTGTCAGCAGGCCGACCTGCCGCCGGGGGTGGTGAACATCCTGCCCGGCGCCGGGGACGTCGGCGCCGCCCTGGTGGAACACGACGGCGTGGACAAGGTCGCGTTCACCGGGTCCACCGAGGTGGGCAAGGGCATCCAGCGGACGCTGGCGGGCACGCGCACGCGGCTCACCCTCGAACTCGGCGGCAAGGCGGCGAACGTCGTGTTCGACGACGCCCCACTGGACGAGGCGGTCGAGGGCATCGTCAACGGGATCTTCTACAACCAGGGGCACGTCTGCTGCGCCGGATCGCGGCTGCTGGTGCAGGAGTCGGTGGCCGACGACCTGCTGGAGCGGCTGCGCGCCCGGGTGTCCACGCTGCGGCTCGGCGACCCGCTCGACAAGAACACCGACATCGGCGCGGTGAACTCGGCCGAGCAGCTCGCGCGGATCCGGGAGCTGTCCGACTCCGGCGACGCCGAGGGGGCCACGCGCTGGACGAGTCCGTGCGCGCTGCCGGAGCGGGGGTACTTCTTCGCGCCGACCGTGTTCTCCGACGTCGCGCAGTCGATGCGCATCGCCCGCGAGGAGATCTTCGGCCCGGTGCTGTCGGTACTGACGTTCCGCACCCCGGAGGAGGCCGTCGCCAAGGCGAACAACACGCCCTACGGCCTCTCGGCGGGGGTGTGGACGGAAAAGGGCTCCCGGATGCTGTGGCTGGCCGAGCGGCTGCGGGCCGGGGTGGTCTGGGGCAACACGTTCAACCGGTTCGATCCCGCCGCGCCGTTCGGTGGCTACAAGGAGTCCGGCTTCGGGCGCGAGGGCGGCCGGACGGGTCTGGAGGCGTATCTGCATGTCACGAGTTGAGGTGGCCAAGACCCACAAGCTCTACGTCGACGGGAAGTTCCCGCGGTCCGAGTCGGGCCGCAGCTACCCGGTGACCGACCCCAAGGGGCGGTTCCTGGCCAACGCCGCGCAGGCCTCCCGCAAGGACCTGCGGGACGCGGTGGCCGCGGCGCGGAAGGCGTTCGGCGGCTGGTCCGGCGCCACGGCGTACAACCGGGGCCAGGTGCTCTACCGGGTGGCGGAGATGCTCCAGGACCGGCGGGAGCAGTTCGTCGCCCGCGTGGGCGAGGCCGAGGGGCTGTCCGGCCGCAAGGCGGAGGCCGTCGTGGACGCGGCGGTGGACCGGTGGGTGTACTACGCGGGCTGGACCGACAAGATCGCGTCGGTGCTAAGCGCGGCGAACCCGGTGGCCGGGCCGTACTTCTCGTTCAGCATACCGGAACCCACCGGGGTGGTGGGGGTGCTGGCCCCGCAGCGGTCGTCGCTGCTGGGACTGGTGAGCGTGCTCGCGCCGGTGCTGGCCACGGGGTGTACCGCGGTGGTGGTCACCAGCGGCGAGCGGCCGCTGCCCGCCGTCGCGCTCGCCGAGGTGC
>NZ_KB912503.1:13233-20234 GCF_000383775.1 Saccharomonospora halophila 8 | reverse complement strand
CGCTGCCCGCCGTCGCGCTCGCCGAGGTGCTGGCGACCTCCGACGTGCCGGCCGGGGTGGCGAACGTGCTCAGCGGCAGCGCGCTGGAACTCGGCCCGTGGCTCGCCTCGCACGCCGACGTCAACGCGCTCGACCCGATCGGTGCGGGTCCGGTCGGGAAGGTCGAGATCGCCCGCGCGGCGGCGGACACGGTCAAGCGGGTCCTGGACACCGGGGACGAGGAACCGGACTGGATCGCGCGTCCCGGGCTCACCCGCCTCCGCAACTGCCTGGAGGCCAAGACCGTCTGGCACCCCCTCGGCACCTGACCCGCCGACACACGACCCCGGATCGTCGACTCGCGGGCCTGAGCCGGCAACTCGCCGGCGGGCCCGCGAGTCGACGGGCGGTGCCTGCGAGTCGGCGAGTCCCGCCCGCGAGTCGACGTTCAGAGTTGGTTGACGTCGGTGACGGTGATCACCGCGGCGCCGGTCTCGTCGGAGGCGTCGAGGTCGACCTCGGCGCTGATGCCCCAGTCGTGGTCGCCGGCGGGGTCGGCGAGGATCTGGCGGACCCGCCAGACGCCCGGCTCGGGCTCACGCTCGATGAGCAGCAGGCCGGGGCCGCGGGCGTCGGCGTCGGTGCCGATCTCGTCGTACTCGGCGAAGTAGTCCGCGAGTGCGTCCTCCCACGCCGCGGCGTCCCAGCCGGAGTCGCCGTCCAGCTCGCCGAGCGCCTCGTAGTCCTCGCGGGCGGCCAGCTGGACCCGGCGGAACATCTCGTTGCGCACGAGCACCCGGAACGCGCGCTCGTTGCGGGTAACCGGCTGCGGCCCCTCGGGCACGGTGTGCCTGCCGGTGTCGTCGGCCGTGGCCTCCTCCGGGTGCCGCAGCGCCTCCCACTCGTCGAGCAGACTCGAGTCCACCTGGCGCACCAGTTCCCCGAGCCACTCGATGAGGTCCTGCAGCGGCTCGCTCTTGGCGTCGTCGGGCACGGTGCGCCGGAGGGCGTCGTAGGTGTCGGCGAGGTAGCGCAGCAGCACCCCCTCCGACCGCGCGAGACCGTAGTGGCCGATGTACTCGACGAAGTTCATCGCCCGCTCGAACATGTCCCGCACGACCGACTTCGGGGAGAGCTCGTAGTCGGCCACCCACGGGTGCCCCTGGCGGTAGCGCGAGTACGCCGCCGCGAGCAGCTCTTCCAGCGGTTTCGGGTGGGTGACGTCCTCCAGCAGCTCCATCCGCTGCTCGTACTCGATGCCCTGGGCCTTCATCTCGGCGATGGCCTCGTTGCGGGCCTTGAACCGCTGCTGCGCCAGCACCTGCTTGGGGTCGTCCACCGTGGCCTCGACGATCGACACGACGTCCAGCGCGTAGCTCGGCGAGTCGGGGTCGAGCAGGTCGATCGCGGCCAGCGCGAGCGGGGACAGCGGCTGGTTCAGGGCGAAGTCGAACTGCAGGTCCACCGTGAGCCGCACGGTGCGGCCCTGCTCGTCCGGTTCGTCCAGCCACTCGACCACCCCGGCGGCGAGCAGCGCGCGGAAGACGGCGATGGCGCGCAGGATGTGCCTGCGTTGGGTGGGCCGGTCCTCGTGGTTGTCCTCCAGCAGGTGCCGCATGTGCGCGAACGCGTTCCCGGGCCGGGAGACGACGTTGAGCAGCATCGCGTGGGTCACCGCGAACCGCGAGGTCAACGGCTCGGGCTGGGCGGCGACGAGGCGGTCGAAGGTGCTCTCGGTCCAGTTGACGAAGCCCTCGGGCGCCTTCTTGCGGGTGACCTTGCGCTTCTTCTTCGGGTCGTCGCCCGCCTTCTCCAGCGCCTTGGCGTTCTCGATGACGTGCTCGGGGGCCTGCACGACGACGTGCCCGTCGGTGTCGTAACCCGCGCGACCCGCACGGCCCGCGACCTGGTGGAACTCGCGGGCCTTGAGGTGCCGCTGGCGGGTGCCGTCGAACTTGGTCAGCGCCGAGAACACCACGGTGCGGATCGGCACGTTGATGCCGACGCCGAGCGTGTCGGTGCCGCAGATGATCTTCAGCAGCCCCGCCTGGGCGAGCTGTTCGACGAGGCGGCGGTACTTGGGCAGCATCCCCGCGTGATGGACGCCGATACCGTGCCGCACCAGCCGGGACAGCGTCTTGCCGAATCCCGCGGAGAACCGGAAGTCACCGATCGCCCCGGCCAGCGCGTCCTTCTCGGCACGGGAACAGACGTTGATGCTCATCAGCGCCTGCGCCCGCTCCACCGCGGCGGCCTGCGAGAAGTGCACCACGTACACCGGGGCCAGTCCGCCGTGCAGCAGTTCGGACACCGTCTCGTGCATGGGTGTCGTGGCGTAGCGGAACGTCAGCGGCACCGGTCGTTCGGCCGAGGTGACCACCGCGGTGTCCCGGCCGGTGCGCCGGGTGAGGTCGGACTCGAAGAACGAGACGTCGCCGAGGGTGGCCGACATGAGCACGAACTGCGCCTCCGGCAGCTCCAGCAGCGGCACCTGCCAGGCCCAGCCGCGGTCCGGGTCGGCGTAGAAGTGGAACTCGTCGGCCACGACCTGCCCGACGTCGGCCTCCGCCCCGTCCCGCAGGGCGAGGTTGGCCAGGATCTCCGCGGTGCAGCAGATGATCGGCGCGTCCGGGTTGACGCTGGAGTCGCCGGTCATCATGCCGACGTTGTCGGCGCCGAAGGTGTCGACGAGGTCGAAGAACTTCTCCGACACGAGCGCCTTGATCGGCGCGGTGTAGAAGCTGCGCACGCCGTCGGCCAGCGCGGCGAAGTGCGCACCCACCGCCACCAGGCTCTTCCCCGAGCCGGTCGGGGTGGAGAGAATGACGTTGGCACCGGAGACGACCTCGATCAACGCCTCCTCCTGTGCCGGGTAGAGCTCGATGCCCCGCTCGGCGGTCCAGGTCGTGAAGGCGTCGTAGAGGGCGTCTGGGTCGGCGCCCTCGGCGTCGGCTTCGTCGGGAAGGCGGTCGGTGAGAAGTTCAGTCATCGTGCCTGAGATCGTGTCACTGGCGGCCCCTTCGCGTGAGGGGTGATCGCGGTTCGGAGCCGGAACCCGTAGGCTTCGCCTTCACGGCCGGTTTCGAACGCAGTGGTGAACCGGCACGTGCACAGGTGTTCCCGGAGGGCGGAATGGCTCAGGATATCATCCCGATCGAACTCGGGCTGCCACAAGGCGATCTGGTGACCCTGTGGGCGCCACGATGGCGGGAGGACGGCGAGGAGTGGGAGGCCTTCCTCGGCGACGAGGACGACCTCTACGCGTTCCGGGACTCCGCCCACCTGGCGGCGTACGTGCGCACGGCCACCGAGCACGATCTGGTCGACCACCCCGCCTGGGACACGGTGCCCGCGCTCAACGTGCCCGAGCTGATCCCGGACGACGACCACTGCTTCGACCTCGTCGGCGTGCCCGAGATGGTGGCGGGCGAACCCGACTCCTGGACCCTCAGCGAGCTCGCGGAGATCGTCAACATCGTGCGGTCGCTGGCGGACGTGTGCGAGCTGGACGACGTGCATGAGGTCCTGGACGGCTGCCAGGCGTTCTCCCTGCTCGATCAGGGGCAACTGCCGTTCTCCGGCCGGGACGGCACCCGGCTGTGGAACGATCTGTCCAAGACCGTGTCCGAGAAGTGGGACGTGGTGCTCGACTCCGTCGACGAGTTGATCACCGTGCCGGAGGTGGACTCCGCCACGCTCGACCAGACGACCGAGGAGCTCGCCGCCTTCCACGAGGAGTCGGCCGAGTCCGAGGCCGGGGTCGACTCGGACGAGCGGGAGGATCTGGACGCCGTCTACGGGGGCTCCGCGACCACGGGCGAGGCCACGGACACGAGCGAGACCTCCGACACCGGGGACGGGACCGACGACGCCGACGAACCCGCGGGGTTCTGGACCGAGGTCGGCATCGACCCGATCAAGATCGTCACCTCCGACCGGGAACACTTCACCCTGCGGTGCTATCTCGACGACGACCCGGTCTTCCTCGGCTCCGACGGTCGTATCGAGACCTTCCCCTCCGAACGCGCGCTGGCGCGGGCGCTGGCCGAGCCCGGCGATCTGGCGCTGACCGACCTCGCCGACGTGTCCACCTGGGACGAGGTGCTGACCACCGCGACGGCGGGTGAGCTCGAGGTGGACGTCGCCCCGGAGAACACCTACGTGCTCACCGGGCTGGCCGACGACATCGGCGCCGGCCTGGAGGCCATCGACCCGAGTCAGCTGGAGCTCGCGGTGGAGCTGCTCACCGACGCCGCCGACTGGGCCGGCGACGACAGCGTCCACGAGGCGCTGGCCGGCTCGGAACGGCTGGGCTGGCTGGTGTCCTTCGTGGTCAGTCCCGACCCCGACCGGCTCGCCCCGAGCGCGCCGTTCGACGCCGAGCAGAAGACGTGGCGCACCCTCGTGGAGAACTTCGAGACCCACCTGCACGCGAACTGACCCCGCCCTGCCCGGGTGTTGCCGTGAGGGGCACTCTCCCTGCGCTCAGTGCCGTGAGGGGCACTTTCACTGCGTGACACGCAGGGAGAGTGCCCCTCACGGTCACCTCATTCGACTTCGGCGTACCAGGGTTTGATCACGTTGTTGATGAGGTCCAGGCGCTCGTCGAAGTCGAGGAAGGCGGACTTCATCGCGTTGATCGTGAACCACCGCACGTCCGACCAGCCGTAGCCGAAGGTCTCGACGAGCCGGGCGAACTCCGAGGACATGGTGCAGTCGCTCATCAGCCGGTTGTCCGTGTTGACCGTGACCCGGAACCGCATCGCGGCCAGCAGCCCGATCGGGTGCTTCTCCAGCGAGGGGGCGGCTCCGGTCTGCAGGTTCGACGACGGGCACACCTCCAGCGGAATACGCCGGTCCCGCACATAGGAGGCCAGCCTGCCCAGCTCGGCGGCACCACCGCCGGAGGCGGTCGCGTCACCGTCGCCGGAAGGGGTGACGTCGTCGATGATCCGCACCCCGTGTCCGAGCCGTTCGGCACCGCAGTACTGGATCGCCTCCCAGATCGACGCCAGTCCGAACGCCTCACCCGCGTGAATGGTGAAGTGGGCGTTGTTGACCCGGATGTACTCGAACGCGTCGAGGTTGCGGGTCGGGGGGAATCCGGCCTCCGGGCCCGCGATGTCGAACCCGACCACGCCCACGTCGCGGTAGCGGACGGCGAGTTCGGCGATCTCCAGGGCCCGCGCGTGCTGCCGCATCGCGCAGAGCAGGGTGCCCACCCGGATGCGCACGCCCCGCTCGGCCGCGCGCCGGGTGCCCCGCTGGAAGCCGTCCTGTACGGCCTCGATCACCGCGTCGAGGGACAGCCCCCGGGTGACGAACAGCTCGGGCGCATAGCGCACCTCGGCGTAGACGACGCCGTCGGCGGCGAGATCCTCGACGCATTCGGCGGCCACCCGGGACAGCGCCTCTTCGGTCTGCATCACGCCGGTGGTGTGGGCGAAGGTCTCCAGATAGGACTCCAGGGACCCGGAGTCGGCCGCGTCCCGGAACCATCGGGTCAGGTCCGTGACATCGGTGGTGGGCAGCCCCCGGTAGCCGGTCGATTCGGCCAACTCGACGACCGTGCGCGGGCGCAGCCCGCCGTCCAGGTGGTCGTGGAGCAGTACTTTGGGGGCCGTGCGCAGATCCTGGAGGGTGGGAACGGTTCGCGTCGCCATCCCCCGACGGTACCCGGGCGCGGCGGTCACACGGACGGTTGACACACCGCGGGGGCGGCCGATCGGCTCCACGACGGGCCGCGGCGGACCACGGGGGCCGCGTCGAGCCCGGGCCTGATCCCCTACTCGAGCGTTACCGCGGTGACCAAGACGTTATCGGCGTGATCGGCTTCGCACGTCACACGTTTACGGACGGGGGCGATACGCTCCGCAGTGGGTCGATCGCTAGGCTCGCGTGCAGGTCCCATCTTCCCCCGCCGATGAAGGACACCGCAGTGACGTCTGACAACAATCTCGCAGCCCCGTCCTTCGACCGGATGCGCAACATGTTGGTGCGCGCGGCCGAGGTCCGAGAGAGCGAACAGCAACAGATCTTCGACGCCCTCGACGACATCTACGCCCGGCTCGCGCCGGTGGACTCCCTCGGCGCGATGCGCAAACGGCTGTCCGAGCTGCCCGACCGCACGGAGGTCTCCGTCCTGGCCGAGCGCCTGGACGAGGCCATGAACCGGCTGGAGGCCCAGGACAACGCCCTGGCCGAGCTGGCCCGCTCGGTGGAGTCCGTGGTCGACAAACTCCAGAAACCGTTCGCGCAACTCGATGGGAGGCTCGACGGTGTCGGGGCCCGCTTCGAGGGCGTGTCCGGCCGGATGGACGGCCTGGAGGACAAGCTCACCAACATCCACCGCAGGCTGGACGAGCTCGGTGGGCACCTGGACAAGCAGGACGACAAGATCGACGGGGTCCCCTCGGCCGTGCACGGCCCGGTCCGCGAGCGGATCGACACGATGGAGACCTCGTTCAAGGAGCGCGTCGACCGCTTCGACACCGACTCCCGCGAGCGGGCCACGGCGAACACCGAGGCGGTGCAGAACTCGCTGTCCGAGAGCACGGAGTCGCTGACCGGCTCGCTGTCGAGCACCGCCGAGTCGCTGCGCACCTCGCTGACCGAGACGGCGGACTCGCTGCGCACCTCGCTGACCGAGACCGCCGAGATCCTGGACACCTCCGACCGCCTCGACACGCTCGGCGGCAGGCTGGACAAGCTCACCTCGCGGCTGGACGAGCTGGCCACGCGCCTGGACAAGGTCGAGGAGGGTGTCGTCTCGCAGATCGGCGATCTCGACGGCGCGGTGAAGTCCGGGCTGTCCCAGGTCGAGGGCACCCTGGCCGAGCAGCCGGACAACGAGTACTTCAGCTCGGTGGTGCGCAAGAGCAACGAGGAGTCGGAGCGCCGCATCGGTGGTCAGCTCGACGAGGCGATGGCGACCTTCGCCGAGCTGATGCTCGGCGGCGGGCCCGCCCAGCAGCAACAGCCCGCGATCTCGGCCCCGCCCGCCCCGCGGCAGCCGCGCCGGC
>NZ_KB912503.1:8754-13133 GCF_000383775.1 Saccharomonospora halophila 8 | reverse complement strand
TGCGGCCGGCACCGAGCCGCCACGCCGCCACCCCGACGGCGTAGGCGTCGAGCCCGGTGAGCACGCCTGCCTCGTCCGCGGTGACGACGTGCACGTGTGCGGGTTCCGGCAGCGTCGCCCCGGGATCGCCGCCCTGGGCCCGGATCATCCGGCACCACGTCTCGTACGCCCGCCCGGAGGCCAGCACGGGTTCCGGGTCGACCTCGCCCAGCCCGGCCAACCGGAGCATCTCCCGCGCCAGCGCCAGGGTCAGCGCGACGACGTCCGGGGGACCGCCCCCGCGCAGAACGTCGACGGCCTCGGCCACTTCGACCGCGTTGCCCACCGCCGAACCCAACGGCGCGTCCATCGCGGTCAGCAGCGCGCCGGTGCCCACGCCGTGGGCGGTGCCGATGTCGACCAGCGTCCGGGCCAGCTCCCGGGCGTCCGCCGGGGTCTTCATGAACGCCCCCGACCCGACCTTGACGTCGAGCACCAGGCTCCGCGCACCCTCGGCGATCTTCTTGCTCATGATCGAGCTCGCGATCAGCGGCACCGACTCCACGGTGCCGGTGACGTCGCGCAGCGCGTAGAGCTCGCGGTCGGCCGGGGCCAGCTCGGGCGTCGCCGCGCAGACCACGGCGCCCACCTCGTCGAGCTGCCGCTCGATCGCGGCGAGCGGCAGCTCGGCCCGCCAGCCGGGGATCGACTCCAGTTTGTCCAGGGTCCCGCCGGTGTGGCCGAGGCCGCGACCGGACATCTGCGGCACCGCGGCACCGCACGCCGCCACCAGTGGCGCCAGCGCGAGCGTGATCTTGTCGCCGACACCGCCGGTGGAGTGCTTGTCCACGGTGGGGCGGTCGGTGCGCAGCCGCAGCCGCTCCCCCGAGCCGAGCATCGCCCCGGTGAACCGGGCCGTCTCGGCGGGGTCCATACCTCGCAGCAGGATCGCCATGGCGAGCGCGGACATCTGTTCGGGGGCCACCACACCGCGGGTGTAGGCGTCGATGACCCAGTCGATCTGGGCGTCGCTCAGCCGGTGTCCGTCCCGTTTGGTGCGGATGACGTCGACGGCGGCGAAGGGTTCGGTACTCACGACGGCAGGTCCTCCGGGCCGAACGCGTCGGGCAGGACGGTGCTCATCGGCAGCACGCCCCGGGGCGTGTCCATTAGGCAGCCGCCACCGCCCATCTCGACGAGCAGTTGCCGGCACCGGCCGCACGGCATGAGCAGCGCCCCGGCACCGGACCGGCAGGCCACGGCGACGAACCGGCCGCCGCCGGTGAGCCGGAGCTGGCCCACCATCGTCACCTCGGCGCACAGTCCCAGGCCGTACGAGGCGTTCTCCACGTTGCACCCGGTGACCACCCGCCCGTCGTCGGTCACCGCGGCGGAGCCGACGGCCAGACCGGAGTACGGGGCGTAGGCCCGCGTCGCCGCGGACACCGCCGCGGCGCGCAGCCGCTCCCAGTCCACATCGGCGCCCGCGCCGGTATCCACATCGGCGCCCGCGCCGGTATCCACGTCGACGCCCGCGTCGGTGTCCACGTCGACGCCCGCGTCGGTGTCCACGTCGACGCCCGCGTCGGTGTCCACGTCGACGCCCGCGTCGGTATCCGCGTCGGTGTCCGCACCGGGTTCCGGTTCGTCGGAGGCGGTCATGACCTAATCGCCCTCCCCCCGTCGGTACCGCATCGCCAGGGCCCGCGGGCCGCGTAGTCGCTGCGCCGCCACGGCCAGGACGATGATCGTCACGAAGTGCGGCGTGTACGGGATCAGTTCCCGGGGCAGCTCGTCGTTGGTCCAGTACAGCAGATACAGCGCCACCGCACCGGCGGCCGCGAGCCCGGCCGCGACCCACCGCCTGCGGTACAGCTGCCACCCCGCGAGCACGACGAGCAGCAGCACCACGCCGTAGCACAGCGCCAGCACGGCCTCGCCACCACCGGACAGCTGCAGGCCGTCCGAATAGCCGAACAGGGCGGCACCGCCCAGCAGGCCACCCGGCCGCCAGTTGCCGAAGATCATCGCTGCGAGGCCGATGTAACCGCGCCCGTTGGTCTGATTCTCCAGGTAGTCGGCCCCGCCCGGCAGCAGCACCAGCGACGCACCGCCCATCCCCGCGAACGCGCCGGAGATCAGCAGGGCGACGTACTTGTGCAGGTACACGTTGACGCCGAGCGACTCGGCGGCCACCGGGTTCTCCCCGCACGACCGCAGCCGCAGCCCGAACCGGGTCCGCCACAGCACCAGGTAGCTCACCGGAACCAGCAGCAGCGCGAGCATCGCCAGCGGCGAGACCTGGGTGACCAGTCCGCGCAGCAGACCGGCCACGTCCGAGATGCCGACCCGCCGGGCGGCCTCCAGCTCGCCGAGCCGGTCCGCCAGCCACGTCGCCGAGTAGGTGTCGAACTTCGGCACCGGGGGCGACTGCCTCGGGTTCCCGGACAGCGGCTCGAACACCAGGTTCGCCAGGTACTTCGCCACCCCGAGGCCGAGCAGATTGATCGCCACACCGGAGACGATGTGGTTCACCCCGAAGGTCACCGTCGCGACCGCGTGCAGCAGCCCGCCGAGGGCGCCGAACACCATCGCCGCCAGCAGCCCGGCCCACACACCGCCGTGGTAGGCACCCCAGGCGGCACCCCAGGTGCCGAGGATCATCATGCCCTCGAGGCCGATGTTGATGATCCCGGACCGTTCGGCCCACAGTCCGCCGAGTGCCGCGCACAGGATCGGCAGCGCCAGCCGCAGTGCGTTCTGCGCGGTGTTGCCCGAGGTCAGCGCGTCGATCCCGGTGAGGTACGAGGTGGTGGCCAGCATCGCCACCGCCACGACGCCCCACAACGCGGCCCGGGCCCAGCCGGGCAGCGTCCGCTTCGGCCGGGAGGGCGGCTCCGTCACCGCACCCGGCGATCCGGTGTCGACCGTGGTGCTCACACCGCACCTCCTTCGTGGACGCTCGCGGGCCCGCCCTCGCGGAGGTTGCGCCCCACCCGGCGCTGTTCGGCGGCCAGTTCGGCGCGGCGGACGATCTCGTAGGCCACCACGACCGCGAGCACGATCGTGCCCTGCATGATCGTGGCGATCTCCCGGGGGACGCCGATGCTCTCCAGTGACACCGCCGACTTGTCCAGGAAGGCCCACAGCAGCGCGCCGAGTGCGATCCCGCCCGGGTGGTTGCGGCCGAGCAGCGCGACCGCGATCCCGGTGAAGCCGTATCCCTGGGTGGCGGTCATGGCGTAGGTGTAGTCGCGGCCGAGCAGTTCCGGCATCGCGATCAGCCCGGCGACGGCACCGGACAGCAACATCGCGGTCACGGTCATCCGCTTGGCGTCCACGCCGCCCGCGGCCGCCGCGCTCGGCGACTCGCCGCTGGCGCGCAGCTCGAAGCCGAACCGCGTGCGGTTGAGCAGGTACCAGTAGCCGAATCCGAGTGCCGCCGCACCGAACACCGCACCGAACACGGTCCCCGCCTCGCCGAACGGGATCCCGGGGATCCGGCCACTGGGGGCGATCTCCGGGGTGCTGACGTTGTTGCCCCGCAACTGCCCGAAGTTGTCCGGGTTGATCAGCCAGGCGACGATGCCGAACACGATCGAGTTCAGCATGATCGTCGTGATGACCTCGTGCACCCCGCGGGTGACCTTGAGGACGGCCGGCAGCAGCGCGTACAGCGCGCCGGAGAGCACGGCGACCACCAGGATGGCCGGCACGTGCAGCACGAGGGGCAGTTCCATCGCCGCCCCGACGATCGCGGCCACCACGGCCGCGAACCGGTACTGGCCCTCCACGCCGATGTTGAACAGGTTCATCTGGAACCCGACGGCCACGGCGAGGCCCGCGAGGTAGTACACGGTCGCCAGATTGACGGTGTCCACGGACGTCGTGCCCTCGCCCAGCTGGGCGGCCATGGTGCCGAAGGCGTGCAGCGGATCGGCCCCGGAGACGACCAGCGCCACGGACGACAGCACCACCGCGAACGCGATCGCCAGCACCGGCGGCAGCAGGGCGGTGCGCCAGGTACTCATGCGATCTCCTCCCCCACGGCGTCCCGCTCCCCGCCCGCACCGGTCATCGCCGAGCCCAGCTCGGTGGGGGTGACCGTGGCCGGGTCGGCGGTGTCGACCAGCCGTCCGCGCAGCATCACCCGGATCGTGTCGGACAGGCCGATGAGCTCGTCCAGATCGGCCGAGACGAGCAGCACCGCCAGTCCCGCGCGGCGCGCGGCGCGGATGCGGTCCCAGATCAGGGCCTGCGCGCCGACGTCCACCCCGCGGGTGGGATGGGCCGCGACCAGCAGCGCCGGGTCGCCGGACAGTTCCCGGCCGACGACGAGCTTCTGCTGGTTGCCCCCGGACAGCGCGCCCGCGGCGACCTCGACGCCGGGGGCGCGCACG
>NZ_KB912503.1:0-8654 GCF_000383775.1 Saccharomonospora halophila 8 | reverse complement strand
GTCGGCGCGGGCGGCGGCGGGGTCGAGGATCTGTCCACGCGAGACCGGCGGCCGGGTCTGGTGCCCGAGGATGCGGTTGACCCACAACGGGCGGGTCGCCAGGATCCCGTGCCGGGTGCGGTCCTCGGCGATGTAGCCGATGCCGGCCTCGCGCCGGGCGAGGGTGCCGGACCGGGTGAGGTCGTGGACGCGACCGTCGGCGTCGCGCAGCTCCACGGCCCCCGCCGACGCCGGCCGCATCCCCATGACCGTCTCGACCAGCTCGGTCTGCCCGTTGCCCTCGACGCCCGCGATGCCCAGCACCTCACCCGCGTGCACGGTCAGGGAGACGTCGTCGAGCGCGGCCCGCGCGGAGCCGTCCCCGGTCAGGCACAGCCCGGTGACCCGCAGCACCGGCCGATCGGTGACCGTGGACGCCTCGGTCGTCGGGCTGGGCAGTTCCGAGCCGACCATCAGCTCGGCCAGCTCCGTCGTGCTCACCGTGGCGGCGTCGACGGTGCCGACGGTGGTGCCCCGGCGCAGCACGGTCACCCGGTCCGCGATCCGGCGCACCTCGTCGAGTTTGTGCGAGATGAACAGGAACGTGTAGCCCTGCTCCCGCATCTCCCGGACGGTGTCGAACAGCGCGTCGACCTCCTGCGGCACGAGCACCGCCGTGGGTTCGTCCAGGATCACGATACGGGCACCCCGGTAGAGCACCTTGACGATCTCGACGCGCTGCCGGTCGGCGACCCCGAGGTGTTCGACCAGCGTGTCCGGATCGCCGCGCAGGCCGGCCCCCGCGGCGAGTTCGGCGACGCGGGCGCGGGCCGTCCGGCCGATCCCGTGCCGGGATTCGGCGCCGAGCAGCACGTTCTCGGCCACGGTGAGGTTGTCGGCGAGCATGAAGTGCTGGTGCACCATGCCGATGCCCGCCCGGATCGCGTCCTGCGGACCGCGCAGGCGCACCACCTCGCCGTCGATCGCGACGGTGCCCTCGTCCGGCTGCTGCATGCCGTAGAGGATCTTCATCAGGGTGGACTTGCCCGCGCCGTTCTCGCCGCACAGCGCGTGCACCTCCCCCCGGCGCACGCTCAGGTGCACGCCGGAGTTGGCGACCACGCCGGGGAACCGTTTGGTGATCCCGTCGAGTTCGACCGCTGGTGGGGTCTCGGTCATCGTCTCTCGCACGCTTCCCACGGGCGTCGCGACACGCCTCGGTCGACGCGACGGCCTGCTCACCCGGCCGGACCCGGCACGACGGGAGGATCACCCCGTGTCGCGCGGGCCCGGCCGGACTGCCTCCGGATGTGGGGAGGGCTCACCCCTGCGGGGTGGCCGACACCTCGATCTCGCCGTCGACGATCTGCTGCTTGTAGCCCTCCAGCTGCGGCACGATGTCGTCGATCATGCCGCCGGAGGTGGAGTAGCCGACCCCGTCGACGGACAGGTCGAACCGTTCGGGCAGCGAGTCCAGGTTGTCCCCGGCGACCGCGGCGATGTAGTCGAACACGGCGACGTCGACCCGCTTGAGCATGGACGTCATGATCACGTCACGCACGTCGGCCACGGTGTCCTGTTCGTACTGGTCGGAGTCCACGCCGATGGCTTTCGCGCCACCCGCCTGCGCGGCCTCGAACATGCCGCTGCCGGAGGCGCCCGCCGCGTGGTACAGCACGTCGGCACCCTTGTCGATCTGCGCGCTCGCGACGACGTTGGCCTTGCCCGGGTCGTTGAAGCCGGAGATGTCCCCGGCCGGGGTGAGGTAGTCCGTCTCGACGCTGATGTCGTCCGAGACCGCCTTCGCGCCCTGCACGAAGCCCGCCTCGAACTTGTTGATCAGTGGAGTGTCCACCCCGCCGATGAACCCGACGTGGCAGTTGTCGCTCTTGTACGCGGCGGCGACCCCGACCAGGAACGAGCCCTGCTCCTCGGCGAACACCAGCGGGGTCACGTTCGGCGCCTCGACCGAGTTGTCGTCGACGATGGCGAAGTGCGTGTCCGGGTAGTCCGGGGCCACCTCCTTCAGCGCGGGCGCGTAGGCGTAGCCGACCGCGATGATCGGGTCGCTGCCCTGATCCGCGAGCTGCCGCAGCCGCTGCGCCTTGGCGGACTCGTCCTCGGTGGCCACCGCCGTGCTCTCGGTCACCTCGGGGACGCCCAGTTCCTTCTCGGCGCGGTCGGTCCCCGCCGCGGCGGCGTCGTTGAACGACGCGTCGCCCCGGCCGCCGACGTCGTAGGCCAGCCCCACACTGAGGTCGGAGGCGTCCACGTCGGTGGGCACCTCGCTCTTCCTGCCGCTGGAGTCGGCACGCGGGGGCGCCTGCGCGGTCACGCACTCGCCGCCCGAAGAACCGTCGCCGGCCGCATCGGCCCCGGTGTCCCCGGAGTCCTTGGCGCATCCGGCCAGGACCAACGCGCCGGCCATGGCGATGGCCACCGGCGCTGCACCACGCTGACGAAGCACGGTGTGTCTCCCTTCCCGCCGCTGTCGAGCGGACACCACTGAAGAAGCGCCCGGCGCACCCGCCGAGCGATTCGGGCACCGTACCGTCGAGTCACCTCCTGCGACATCCGGCATCCACTTCGCGTGACCGAAATGTTCACTCCGAAGCGGGACGCGCGCTGACACGGACACGGTCCGTGTTCGCCCCGGCCGGTCAAGAGGTGGCGTACCACCGCGGGCGAGACCCGTGCCACGCGGGCGGTGAAATTCGTGTCTGGTCTGTCACAGACGCCAACCCGAGGTGGACCGCGGGGAACACGGCGGGTCTAGCATCCAGTCGTATCCACGCTCGACGGCTTGCGACCTCGGCGAAGCCGCAGGTACGCCGGGCACAGTCCATCAGTGACGTTGGAGGCCGTACAACCGATGTCCACCACACTCCGCGCGACGACTGTCGAGCATCGACCGTTCCTCCGCGAGGGAGGAGCGCAGACGGGAGGAGTGCGGTCATGAGCGCGAGCACCGCCACCGGGGTGGGTGCGAGTGATCGGGCAGGCGCCTCACGTCGGAGCGGTACGTTCTACCGCGGCGACCCGGGCATGTGGTCCTGGGTGCTGCACCGCATCACCGGCGTGCTCACCTTCTTCTTCCTGTTCGTCCACGTGCTCGACACAGCCCTCGTCCGGGTCTCCCCGAACGCCTACGACGAGGTCATCGCGACCTACAAGACCCCGTTCGTCAACCTGCTCGAGGTCGCCCTCGTCGGTGCGGTGCTCTACCACGCGCTGAACGGCATCCGGGTGATCCTCGTGGACTTCTGGTCCCAGGGAGCCCGGTATCAGCGCGGCATGCTGTGGTCGCTGATCGGCGTCTGGATCCTCGTGATGATCCCCGGCACCTATTTCATGCTCGAACGCACCGTGAGCGAACTGTTCTCCGGAGGCGGCAACTGATGGCTGAGGCACTCACTCTCGACAAGCCGCGCTCCCCGCGCAGGCCCGCGGCCCGGCGGAGCAACTTCGAGCTCTACAGCTGGCTGTTCATGCGCATCTCCGGCCTGCTGCTCGTGGTGCTGGTGCTGGGGCACCTGTTCATCATGAACATCCTCGACGGCGGCGTGCACCGGATCAACTTCGCGTTCGTGGCGGGCCGCTGGGCGTCACCGTTCTGGCAGTTCTGGGACCTGTCGATGCTGTGGCTGGCGCAGCTGCACGGCGGCAACGGCCTGCGCACCATCATCGAAGACTACGCGCGCCGGGACGCCACCCGCTTCTGGCTGAAGATGCTGCTGTACACGTCGATGGCGGTCATCCTCGTGCTCGGCACGCTGGTGATCTTCACGTTCGACCCGAACATCGCGGCCACCGACTGACACCCACGCGAAAGCGACGACGACATGCAGTTTCACAAGTACGACGTGGTGATCGTCGGGGCGGGCGGCGCGGGGATGCGCGCCGCGATCGAGGCCGGTCAGCGCTCCCGCACCGCGGTGCTCACCAAGCTCTACCCCACCCGCTCGCACACCGGCGCGGCGCAGGGCGGCATGTGCGCGGCCCTGGCCAACGTCGAGGAGGACAACTGGGAGTGGCACACCTTCGACACGGTCAAGGGCGGTGACTACCTCACCGACCAGGACGCGGCCGAGGTGATGGCCAAGGAGGCCATCGACGCCGTGCTCGACCTGGAGAAGATGGGCCTGCCGTTCAACCGGACCCCCGAGGGCCGGATCGACCAGCGGCGCTTCGGCGGGCACACCCGCGACCACGGCAAGGCGGCGGTGCGCCGGTCCTGCTACGCGGCCGACCGCACCGGGCACATGATCCTGCAGACGCTGTACCAGAACTGCGTCAAGCACGGCATCGAGTTCTTCAACGAGTTCTACGTCCTCGACGTGGCCATGACCGAGACCGCCGACGGTCCGGTGGCCACGGCCGCGATCGCCTACGAACTGGCTACCGGCGAGATCCACGTCTTCCAGGCGAAGTCGATCGTGTTCGCCACCGGCGGCTTCGGCAAGGTCTTCAAGACCACGTCGAACGCGCACACCCTCACCGGGGACGGCATGGGCATCTACGCCCGCAAGGGGCTGCCGCTGGAGGACATGGAGTTCTACCAGTTCCACCCGACCGGCCTGGCGGGGCTGGGCATCCTGCTCACCGAAGGTGCCCGCGGCGAGGGCGCGATCCTGCGCAACGAGTCCGGCGAGCGGTTCATGGAACGTTACGCCCCCACCATCAAGGACCTCGCGCCGCGCGACATCGTCGCCCGGTCGATGGTGCTGGAGGTGCTGGAGGGCCGCGGCGCCGGCCCGGAGAAGGACTACGTCTTCCTCGACTGCACCCACCTCGGCGAGGAGGTGCTGGAGAGCAAGCTGCCGGACATCACCGAGTTCGCCCGGACCTACCTGGGTGTGGACCCGGTGCACGAGCCGGTGCCGGTCTACCCGACGGCGCACTACGCGATGGGCGGCATCCCGACCAACGTGCACGGCGAGGCGCTGCGGGACAACGACACCGTGGTGCCGGGTCTCTACGCCGCCGGCGAGGCGGCGTGCGTGTCCGTGCACGGCGCCAACCGGCTCGGCACCAACTCGCTGCTGGACATCAACGTGTTCGGACGCCGGGCGGGCATCGCCGCGGCCGAGTACGCCAACGGCCGGGACTTCGTGGAGATGCCGGAGAACCCGGGCGAGCTCGTCGAGGGGATGGTCGACCACCTGCGCACCGCCACCGGCGGCGAGCGGGTGGTCGACATCCGCAACGAGCTCCAGCGCACCATGGACACCAACGCGGCGGTGTACCGCACGGAGGACACCCTCAAGCAGGCACTGCACGACGTCCAGGCGCTGAAGTCCCGCTACGGCCGCATCGCCGTGATGGACAAGGGCAAGCGCTACAACACCGACCTGCTGGAGGCCGTCGAGCTCGGGTTCCTGCTCGACCTCGCCGAGATGCTGGTGAACGCGGCACTGGCCCGCAAGGAGTCCCGCGGCGGGCACGCCCGCGAGGACTACCCGGACCGCGACGACACCAACTTCATGCGGCACTCGATGTCGTACAAGCTGGTTCCGGAAGCCGCGAACGGCCCGGATCCGGACGCCCCGCTCGGGCTGACCGGGTTCCAGGCCGACCTCAGGCTCGACTACAAGCCGGTGACCTTCACCAGGTACGAACCGATGGAGCGGAAGTACTGACATGACTGCCACGGTTTCCGAAGCCGCGCACGACACCTCCCAGATTCCCGCGCCGGAGGGTTCGGTCACCATCACGGTGAAGCTTCTCCGGTACAACCCCGAGATCGACGACGAGCCGCACTGGGAGTCCTACGACGTCCCGGCGCTGCCCACCGACCGGGTGCTCAACCTGTTGTTCAACATCAAGAACTACGTGGACGGCACCCTGGCGTTCCGCCGGTCCTGCGCACACGGCATCTGCGGTTCGGACGCGATGCAGATCAACGGCATCAACCGGTTGGCGTGCAAGGTACTGGTCAAGGACCTGCTGGCGAAGGAGGGCAAGCAGACCACGGTCACGGTGGCCCCGATCAAGGGACTGCCGACGATGAAGGACCTCTATGTCGACATGGAGCCGTTCTTCGAGGCCTACCGCGCGGTCAAGCCCTACCTCATCGCCTACGGCAACGAGCCGACCCGTGAGCGGGTCCAGTCGCAGGCCGACCGGGACCGCTTCGACGACACCACCAAGTGCATCCTGTGCGCGGCGTGCACGTCCTCGTGCCCGGTGTACTGGGCCGACGGGTCCTACTTCGGGCCCGCGGCGATCGTGAACGCGCACCGGTTCATCTTCGACACCCGGGACGAGGGCGCCGAGGAACGGCTGGACATCCTCAACGACACCGAGGGCGTGTGGCGCTGCCGCACGACGTTCAACTGCACCGACGCCTGCCCGCGCGGCATCCAGGTCACCAAGGCCATCCAGGAGGTCAAGCGGGCGCTGCTGTTCAAGCGCGTCTGAGTTCCCCGAGCGCGGCCGAGGGCCGGCCCGGTCATCGCGACCGGGCCGGCCCTCGGCCCGTTCCGGTCCCCCTCCCGTCCGACACGGGCCCGGAACAGGGAACGCGGTGCTCAGGAGACGGTGCTCAGGAGGCGGTGCAGGAGCCCAGGGTCGGCGCCGCCCAGTTGCCGTTCGCCATGACCGTGAAGCCGAAGCTCGTCTGGCCACCGGCGGGCAGGCCGCCGCTGTCCGACCGCATCGTCATGACGTCACCGCTGGAATCCCAGCTCGGATCGCCGTTCCAGGTCGCCGAGATCTCCTGCGGCGGGTGCACGGTGACGGTGGTGCTCCACGAGCCGATCGCCGCGTCGCCCGCGCGGACGGTGACCCGGCCGTTGAACCGGTCGCCCCACCGCTGCGTCTGTTCGTAGCTCACGGTGCAGGCGGCGTCGCCGTCGTCACCGCCCCCACCGCCTCCGCCGCCGGAGCCGCCGAGGGTCTCCAACACGGCGTGGTAGGCGGGCTTGGCGTTGTAGTCGCCGTCGAACAGCAGCGGAGTGTCCTCCGAACGCCAGGAGTACTTGTCGGTCACCCCCCAGACCGTGATGCCGCTGCACGCGGACACGGCCAGGCAGGCCTGGGTGACGCCGCCGTACTGCTGCGCCTGCGACTCGCCCGAACCCGCGATGTCCAGCTCGGTGATCTGCACCTCCACCCCGAGGTCGGCGAAGTTCTGCAGGGTGGTGTGGTAGTTCTCCGGGACCGGGTTGCCGCTGTTGAAGTGCGCCTGGAAACCGACACAGTCGATCGGCACGCCCCGGCTGACGAAGTCGGCCACCATGTCGTACACGGCCTGCGTCTTGGCCGAGTTCCAGGCGTCGGTGTTGTAGTCGTTGTAACAGAGCGTGGCGTTCGGGTCGACCGAGCGCGCGGTGCGGAACGCCTCCTCGATCCAGCTGTTGCCGAGACGGCGCTGGAACACCGAGTCGCGCCGCGCGCCGCTGCCGCCGTCCTGGAACGCCTCGTTGACCACGTCCCAGGAGCCGACCTGCCCCTGATAGTGCTCCATCACCGTGGTGATGTGGTTGTTCATCGCCGTCCGGAGGTCATTGGTCCCGAGGTTCTCGACCCAGCCGGGCAACTGCGAGTGCCAGACCAGCGTGTGCCCGCGCAGGTCCATGCCCTGGCTGCGCGCGTGCTCGGCGATGCGGTCGGCGGTGGAGAAGTCGAAGTTCCCGCGGGAGGGCTGCAGGCTCTCCCACTTCATCGAGTTCTCGGCGGTGACGCTGTTGAACTCCCGGTCCAGCGTCGCCGTGTAGTCCGACTCGCCGAGCCGGCCGGCCGCGACCGCGGCGCCGAAGTACCGGCCCTGCGCCTCGGCGGCGTCGGCGAGCGTGGATTGCGCGCTCGCCGTACCCGCCGTGGCCACGAGACCGCCCGCGGTCAACGCACCGACCACGGCCGTCACGACGGCCGTCCTGATCCGGGACCCGACCCGCCGGGGGCCGGATCGCCGTTGGTGTGCCGTGCTCATTCTCGGAGTCCTTTCGTCGAGGACAGGGCGACGTCGCGGTGACGCCGGCTCACCGAGGCGGTGACGCTGTGCGGCGAACCGGAAGCACCGGGCGACGACGGAGAGAAGTATGGCAACGGTCACACCGTCGGTCAACACCGAGTTTCCGAAAGTTTTCGGACTATGGGAGGCGCGAGACAGTCGGTTCACCTGCAACAACCACCCATAAGTGGGGTTGGCGGTCAGTGGACGACGGTTTCGAAGTCGGATGTTTCGAAAGTTTCGGAGGTGCGAGCACCGCGGGGAGCGCCCGGTCAGGACTCCCCGTCGCCCGCGCGGGCGGCCCGCCATCCGCGCCAGCCGAGGACCCCGATGATCGTCCCGAGGACGAACGAGGTGACCGCCAACAGCGCGTGGACGACGAAGTACGCCGTCGGGGAACCGTCCGGGTTCCAGGCGTCGTCGCTGCCCCAGAGGTTCCGGGCGAAGGTGATCCAGATGATCCAGGACCACACACCGAACGCGAGCAGGAACAACGAGACCCGACGGGACAGACGCATAGCCCCAGTATCCACGCTGGACAGGCCCGTTAACCTGCTCGGGTGCGCAGAGCTGCCCCGGCCCGGACCGTCGCCGTCACCCTGATCATCGGCCTGCTGTCGAGTGTGTCCGCGTTCACCGGCGGTGCCGCCGCCCGGACCACCGCGCCGGCCCCACCGGACCCCGTCCCGACGGACGGCGTGGCGAGCACCACGGACGCGCC
>NZ_KB912502.1:16498-19377 GCF_000383775.1 Saccharomonospora halophila 8 | reverse complement strand
CGGGTGTGCCGCCGAGCAGGTCGAGCCCGGCGTCGAGCAGTTGCCGCCGCCGGGCGGCCCGCCGGTCGGCCAGCGTCGTGCCCGCCCACGTCCGTTCCGGGTTCCCCCGTTCCGAGTTCGCCGAGTCCGTCATCAGCCCGTCCCATGTCTGCGCCACAATTGACTACGTCTGTTGTCAGTTCTACGCTGGGTCCCATGCCACACGCCGACCGTGACGACGTCGAGCCGCTCGGACCCGACTCGCTGACCTGGCGTTACTTCGGTGACTGGCGCGGGTTGCTGATCGCCCTGTGGGCGGGGTCCATGCAGAACATGCATCCCGGCCTCGGCGCGGGGGTGGAGCAGCACTCGCGCTTCTTCGCCGAGCGGTGGCAGCGCCTGCTGCGCTCGCTCTACCCGATCGGCGGGGTCGTCTACGACGGCCCCCGCGCCCGGGAGACGGCGCGGCGGGTCCGTGGCTACCACGACACGGTCTCCGGCGTCGACGCCCACGGGCGCCGCTATCACGCCCTCGATCCGGACACCTTCTACTGGGCCCACGCCACCTTCTTCGTCAGCACCCTGCGTATCGCCGAGCATTTCATGGGCGGACTCACCGAGGACCAGCGGCGCACCCTGTTCGACGAGCACGTGCGGTGGTACCGGATGTACGGCGTGAGCATGCGGCCGGTGCCGGACAGCTGGGAGGAGTTCCAGCGGTACTGGCACCGGATGTGCACCGAGGTGCTGGAGGACAACAAGGCCACCCGGGACGTGCTCGACGTCGCCGACATCGCCCGGCCGCCGTTCCTGCGACGGCTGCCCGGCCCGCTGTGGCGCCTGGTGCGCAGGCCGCTGATGTCCGGCTTCGTGTGGCTGACCGTCGGGATGTACGACCCGCCGGTGCGCGAGCTCCTCGGCTACCGGTGGACCGCCCGCGACGAGCGGTGGCACCGGCTGCTCGGCCGCGCGATCAACGCCGCGTTCCGGCTCGTGCCGTTCGAACGCCGGTACCATCCCCGCGCCCGGGCGGGCTGGCGGCGGGCACTGGGCCGGGACCCGATCGAGTCGGCACCGGTGGAGACCCCGGCGCGGAACCTGCCGCCACCGGAGGAACGCGACAAACCCACGCACTACTCGCCCGCGGTCTGATCGGCCGGCCCCGGCGAGCGTCCACCCGAAGGGAGACCGCGGCCCGTGAAACTCGGCTACCACCTCGGCTACTGGTCGTCCGGCCCGCCCGCGCACGCGGCGGAGACGATCCGCACCGCCGAGGAGCTCGGCTTCGACTCGGTCTGGACCGCCGAGGGGTACGGGTCGGACGCGCTGACCCCGCTCGCGTGGTGGGGGTCGGCCACCTCGCGGGTCACCCTCGGCACGAACATCGTGCAGATGTCCGCGCGGACCCCGACGGCCACCGCGATGGCGGCGATGACGCTCGACCACCTCAGCGGCGGCCGGTTCGTCCTCGGCCTCGGCGCCTCCGGTCCGCAGGTGGTCGAGGGCTGGTACGGCATGCCGTACCCGAAGCCGCTGGCGCGCACCCGGGAGTACGTCGACATCATCCGCAAGGTCGTCGCGCGCGCCGAACCCGTCACCCACGACGGTGCCCACTACCGGCTTCCGCTGGACTCCGGCACCGGGCTGGGCAAGCCGCTCAAGCCCACCGTCCACCCGCTGCGCGAGCACCTCCCGATCTACCTGGCCGCCGAGGGGCCGAAGAACGTCGCGCTGTCCGCCGAGATCGGCGACGGCTGGCTGCCGTTGTTCTTCTCCCCGCGCAGTGACGGCTTCTACCGTGCCGCCCTCGACGAGGGCTTCGCCCGGCGGGCGCAGCCGCCCGCGTCGTTCGAGGTGGCCGCGTCCGTGCCGGTGATCGTGCACGACGACGTGGCGGCCGCGGCCGATCTGATCAAGCCGTCGCTGGCCCTCTACATCGGGGGTATGGGAGCCCGGAACGTCAACTTCCACCGCGACGTGTTCGCCCGGATGGGCTACGAGGACGTGGCCGACCGGGTGCAGGAGCTCTACCTCGCGGGCCGCAAGGACGAGGCCACCGCCGCGATCCCCACGCGACTGGTCGAGGACACCTCACTGATCGGTCCGCCCGCGAAGATCCGGGACGAACTCGCCGCCTGGGAGGAGTCCGTGGTGACCACGCTGCTCGTCCGGGGGGACGCGGCGACCCTGCGCCGCGTCGCGGACGTGCTGTCCTGACCGGCCCGCCGTGGCAGGCTGACGGGATGAGTGGGACGCCGCGGGAGCCGGACCCGGAACTGCTGGACCTGTGGGCGCGGGTGTTCGACATGGCCCGGCACGGACGAACCGAGACCCTGACCGCCTACGTGGACGCGGGGATCTCGGTCGATCTGACCAACGACAAGGGCGACAGCCTTGTGATGTTGGCCGCGTACCACGGGCACGCCGGGACCGTGCGGGCCCTGCTCCGCCGTGGGGCCGACCCGGACCGGCGCAACGACCGCGGGCAGAGCCCGCTCGCCGGCGCGGTGTTCAGAAACGAGCCCGACGTGGTGAAAGCCCTGCTCGACGGCGGTGCGGACACGTCGGCGGGGAGCCCGTCGGCCGTGGAGACCGCCCGGATGTTCGGCAACGCCGACATGCTCGCCCTGCTCGGAACCTGAGTCCACCCTGCGGGACGGGCCGCACGCGCTACGGCATCCTGGGCACCATGCTCACGCGCACCGTGCTCCCGGACCCCGCGGGGTTCCCGGCCGCCACCGGCCCCGTCACCGTGCTGTCCCGGCCCGTCCGGCCGTCGCGTCCCGGCGCGGGGTGGTCGGCGTGAGCGTGGAGCAGCACTACCTCACCGGACTCGATCTCGCCGGGCGCCGGGTGGTCGTGGTCGGCGGCGGCACCGTCGCGCAGCGGCGGCTGCCCCG
>NZ_KB912502.1:10165-16398 GCF_000383775.1 Saccharomonospora halophila 8 | reverse complement strand
GGTGGCCGGGCTGGCGCCCGCAGCGTGATCGTCGGCCCGCCCCCGACGTCGACGACGGGGTGGGCGACGATTGGCGGCATGAGCGACACCGACGACACCCCGGCCACCGGCAACGGCGACACCGGCACCCGGTTCGACGATCTCGTCTCGATGCGCGTCGAGCGCACCGGGCACGTCGCCGAGGTCACCCTGCTCGGCCCCGGGAAGGGCAACGCGATGGGCCCCGACTTCTGGCGGGAACTGCCGGAGGTCTTCGACGCGTTGGACACCGACCCGGAGGTCCGTGCGGTCGTGCTGACCGGCAGCGGGAAGCACTTCTCCTACGGGCTCGACCTCGCGGCGATGCTGCCGCAGTGGTCCGAATACCTCGGCGGCGACGCCCTGGCGAAGCCGCGCCGGGACTTCCTCGACGAGGTGCGCCGGATGCAGGACGCGGTCACCGCCGTGGCTCGCACCCGCAAGCCGGTGATCGCCGCGGTCTCCGGCTGGTGCATCGGCGGCGGGGTCGACCTGATCGCCGCCGCCGACATGCGGCTGGCGTCGGCGGAGGCGACGTTCAGCGTGCGGGAGGTCAAGGTGGCCATCGTCGCGGACATGGGCAGCCTGCAGCGGCTCGCCCCGATCATCGGGGACGGGCACCTCCGGGAACTGGCGCTCACCGGCCGCGACGTCGACGCGGCCCGCGCCGAGCGGATCGGCCTGGTCAACGACGTGTACCCGGACGCGGAGGCGGTGCTGGAGGCGGCCCGGGCCACGGCCCGTGAGATCGCCGCGAACCCGCCCCTGGTCGTGCAGGGGGTGAAGGACGTGCTGTCGGGGAACACCGAGCAGCGGATCCGGGACGGACTCCGGCACGTCGCCACCTGGAACGCCGCGTTCCTGCCGAGCCGGGATCTCAACGAGGCGGTACGGGCGTTCCTGGAGCGACGGGAGGCGGAGTTCACCGGCGAGTGACACCGCCCCCGGCACCCGGTGGTGCTGCCCGTGGACGGGTGTGCGCCGTCCACGGGCAGCACCACGCCGTCGTGGGTGCACCCGTGTGTCGTCCGATCGGGGGATTCGAGGGTGGAGGTGCCCCAGGCGGGTTAACAGCGTGTCGTGACGTGTCGATGGTCGCGGGTGAGTGGGCGCCCACGGGTGTGCCGGACGCGCCCACCGGCAACCCCTTCCACAGCGGATCCGCCGGCGACCGGCGGATGAGCACCGACCGAGTGCAGGACACCATGAGCACCGAACACGACAGCGGCACCCGTCGGGACAGTGGCACCCGACACGACAGTGGCACCCGATACGACAGGAATACCGCGGCCGCCACCGGGGCCGCCCCGCCACCGCCGACCACGCCGTGCAGTGTCGTCTGGAGCCGGGGCCGTCCCTACGTCCTGGAGAGCGGTTCCGGCAAACCCCGCTGGATGGGACGGGACCGGCACGGGCGCCCCCAGGCACTGACCGGGGAGGACCTCCGGAGGAGAGGCTGGAGCTATCGGCGCTCCACCTGATCAGGGCGATTCCGGGTCCGGCTACGGTGAGCGGGTGACGAAAGCTCCGCCCGGCCGCACCGTGGGTGAGGTCAAGTCGCTGGCACGGGAACTGTTCACCGTACCCAACCTGCTGTCGCTGCTGCGGCTCGCCGGGGTGCCGGTGTTCCTGTGGCTGCTGCTGGGGCCCCGGGAGGACGGGTGGGCGCTCGCCCTGCTCGTGTTCGGCGGGTTCACCGACTGGCTGGACGGCAAGCTCGCCCGGTTGCTCGATCAGACGAGCCGGCTCGGCCGGATCCTGGACCCGGCCGCCGACCGGCTCTACATCATGGCCGCACTGCTGGCCTTCCTGCTGCGCGACATCGTGCCCGCCTCCATCGTGCTCACCCTGTTCGCCCGGGAGATCGCCATCGGGATCGCGCTGGTGGTGCTGCGCCGCGCGGGCTTCGCCGCGCCCGAGGTGACTTATGTGGGCAAGGCCGCGACCTTCACACTGATGTACGCGCTGCCGTTGCTGATGATCACCCAGGGTGACTCGACCTTCGCCGAGATCGCCCGGCCGTTCGCCTACGCCTTCACCACCTGGGGCGCGGTGCTGTATCTCTGGTCCGCGGCGCTCTACGTCTGGCAGGTCGCGGCCGCGGTCGGCGGACGCCGCACGACCTAGCGGGACCGCGCCGTCCCTCCCCGCGCCGGTGCGCACACGGGCCCCGTCCGCCCCGGTGCGGGCGGGCGATTTCTCACCCGTGACACGGGCGTGTGCGGGGCCTTCTGTGGGACGATTCGGCCGACGACGCGGCGACGTTTCGGCAGGTGTGATCAACGGCTGATCGGGGAGGCCCCAGGGCCGTACGTGGTCGGGGCACGGTACGTTGACTACACCACGTTTCGATGACGACACTTCAGTGCGTAAGGAGAGCTCAGGTGAGCACGAACGACGAGTCCGGCGTTCCCCCGGAGCAGTCTCCGGAGCGGACCTCCGTTTTCCGGGCCGACTTCACGTCGGATGTGGAGGGCCAGGAGGCGCCTGCCGTCGAGGCGCAGGACGCCGGTGTCGACGCGCTGCCGGCGGGCTCCGCACTGCTGGTGGTGAAGCGGGGCCCGAACGCGGGGTCGCGGTTCCTGCTCGATCGTGACACCACGAGCGCGGGGCGGCACCCGGACAGCGACATCTTCCTCGACGACGTCACGGTGTCCCGGCGGCACGCCGAGTTCCGCCGCGAGGGCGGCGAGTTCGTGGTGATCGACGTGGGCAGTCTGAACGGCACCTACGTCAACCGCGAGCCGGTCGACCAGGCGGTGCTCTCCGGTGGCGACGAGGTGCAGGTCGGCAAGTTCCGGCTGGTGTTCCTCACCGGACCCGGGCACGGGGGTCAGGGGGCGCAGTGACGGCTGCCGGGCGGCCGCGGCCGGACGGTCTGAGTATCGGGGCGGTACTGGGACAGCTGCGTCCCGACTTCCCGGACGTGACGATCTCCAAGATCCGGTTCCTCGAATCGGAGGGACTCGTCCGGCCCGCGCGGACGTCGTCCGGTTACCGGCAGTTCAGCGCGGCCGACGTGGAGCGGCTGCGCTTCGTGCTGACCGCGCAACGGGATTACTACCTGCCGCTGAAGGTGATCAGACAGCGGCTGGACGCGGCCGACCGGGCCGACGACCCCGTGCCCGCGGTCCCGGTTCCGGAGCCCGTCCGGCCCCCGCGCAGGCTCGTGGCCGTGGCTTCCCCGGACGACGGGACCTCCCCGGATGACGGGGAGGCGTCGCCGGCCGGGACGCCGTCCCCGGCGGACCTGATGCCCGGCCCGGAGCCCGGGGTGCGGCTGTCCGAGCAGGACCTGCTCGTCGAGGCCGGAATCGACGGGGCGATGCTGGCGGAGCTGCGGCAGTACGGACTCCTCCGGCCCGGGCCCACCGGGTACTACGACGCGGATGCGGTGGCGATCGCCCGTACCGTGCGGGCGATGGCCGGGCACGGGCTCGAACCGAGGCACCTGCGCGCCTTCCGCGCCTCGGCCGACCGCGAGGTGGGGCTGCTGGAGCAGATCGTGACGCCGGTCTACCGGAACCGGGACCCCGAGGCCCGTGCGCGGGGGGACGAACTGGTGGCGGAGCTCGCGGCGCTGTCGATCGGTCTGCACACCCTGCTCGTGAAATCCGGTATTCGGGGCATGGCGGGTGGGTAAACTCGACCAGGTGACGGACTCGGCGGATGCCGTACCGTGAACGGGCGGTCGGCGCGGCGGGCCGCGCGGGAACGACAGGTTCGTGGCGAGTGACACAGGAGTCGCGGCGAGCGACCGAATTTCGTGGTGAGCGACAGAGATTTTTGTGGCGAGCACAGCGCCCAGATGACGGGTAGCGTCGAGTAGAGTCGATGCGGGATCCTCGTGACAGCGCTGCAGCCCGCGCGCAGGAGAGGGAGGCGAAGCCCGATGAGCGAGATGCGCGTCGTCGGCGTCCGGGTCGAGTTGCCCGCGAATCAGCCGATCTTGCTGCTGCGGGAATCCGACGGTGAGCGGTACCTTCCCATCTGGATCGGATCCGTCGAGGCCACGGCCATCGCGCTGGAGCAGCAGGGGGTTCGTCCGGCACGCCCACTGACCCACGATCTGCTCAAGGACATCATCGGCGCGTTGGACCGGGAGCTGCAGCAGGTCATCATCACCGACCTGAGTGAAGGTACCTTTTTCGCCGAGCTCGTGTTCGACGGGGACGTGCGCGTCTCCGCCCGGCCGAGTGACTCGGTGGCGCTGGCGCTGCGCGTGGGTGTCCCGATCCACGCCGAGGACGGCGTGCTGGAGGAGGCCGGTCTGCTCATCCCGGACGAGCAGGAGGACGAGGTCGAGAAGTTCCGCGAGTTCCTCGACTCCGTCTCGCCCGAGGATTTCCGCGGCGCCGACACCTGAGCGGCCCCGGACGTGTGCACCGGGCGCGGTCCCGGCCGTGTGCGGGGTGAAACCCGTCGGTGACGGTGTCCGCGCGTCGCGTTGACCGCCCCCGCGGGCGGGCATACCGTCAGGGGACGATGGAGCGTCGGCGTGACCTGCGGTGGATGACTCCGGTCGGCCGGAGGTCCGGGGCGCGGCGCGATCGTCGTACCGGTCGGTTCCGCCCCGGAGCCGGTGGTCTTGTTTCGCCTGCCGGCGCACGCGCCGGGCGAGAGGAGGCATGGTGGTCGACGAGGGCCCGGCGCACGCCGGGAACGGGCAGACGGAGTTGTTTCCCGACTCCTCGCTGCCGGACGAGCTGGTGGGGTACCGCGGCCCGGCCGCCTGTCAGATCGCGGGGATCTCCTACCGGCAGCTCGACTACTGGGCGCGCACCAAGCTGGTGATGCCGAGCATCCGCACGGCTCACGGCTCGGGCTCCCAGCGGCTCTACTCGTTCAAGGACCTGCTCGTCCTCAAGATCGTCAAGAGGTTGCTCGACACGGGTGTCTCGTTGCAGAACATCCGGGTCGCGGTCGACCATCTGCGGGGCCGGGGTGTCCGGGACCTGGCGCGGGTGACCCTGTTCTCGGACGGCACGACGGTGTACGAGTGCACCTCTCCGGAGGAGATCGTGGACCTGCTCCAGGGTGGGCAGGGCGTGTTCGGCATCGCGGTCAGCGGTGCCATGCAGGAGATCAGCGGTACGCTGCACGAGTTCCCGGCCGAGCGGGCCGACGGCGCGGAGCTCGACCCCGCGGTGCCGGACGAGCTCTCCGAGCGCCGCAACGCCCGCCGCACCGGCTGAAACGCCCGCCGCACCGCCTGAGCGGCACCGACCGCACGGTTCCCCCACCGTGACGGACCGCCGGACCGAAAGCGTATAACGACCAATACGGCTGGGCCGACGGCGCGACCGGTTCATCCGTCCGGGGGCGGTGTCTCTTCCGGATCCCCACGCTGACCCGGGTGTGGCTCGGGGGGATGGTCCGCGTACCGGGTCAGCAGCCCACGGCACAGGCTGATCAGACGGCCGCGCAGGGGGGCCGCGCGCCGGGCGAACCCGGCCTGGGCGCGGGCGTACTCGGCGCGGCCCTCGGCGGTCTCGATCCGCACCGGCGGATAGCCGAATCCCCTCAGGTCGTACGGGCTCGCCCGCATGTCCAGCGTGCGGATGTCGGCGGCCAGTTCGAAACAGTCGGCGACCAGTTCCGCGGGCACGAACGGGCCCAGTTTGTAGGCCCACTTGTAGAGGTCCATGCCCACGTGCAGACATCCCGGCTGGTCGAGTTCGACCTGGGTGTCCCGGGTGGGGCGGTACCGGTTGCGGGGGACGGCCTCGTCGGTGAAGAAGCGGAACGCGTCGAAGTGGCCGCACCGCAGGTCGGAGGTCTCCACGACCTCGTCGGTGCCCGCGGACCCGAGCCGGAGCGGCACCTGGGAGTGCCGGATCCGGTCGGGGTCGGCCCGGTAGACCATGGCCCATTCGTGCAGTCCGAAGCAGTTCAGCCGCGGTCGCCGCCGGTCCACGGCCTCCAGCAGGGTCACCGAGTGCCGTGTCGTGCGGGCGAGCCGGTCGGTGAACGCCGCGGGGTCCACCGAGATTCCGGCGTCGGTCTCCCGGTAGCCGGACCGGCCCAGGAACCGCCGCGCCTGCTCGCCGGTGAGGACGACGTCCGGTCCGGGCTGCCAGCGGGCCAGGTGTGTCGGCGGGTGCGAGTAGTAGGTGAACAGGAAGTCCAGCACCGGATGCGGCTCACCGCGGGAGCGGCGCCGCCGGTGCGGCTCGGTCCACGGCCGCATCCGGTCGGCGTGCGCGGCCTCGCGG
>NZ_KB912502.1:3979-10065 GCF_000383775.1 Saccharomonospora halophila 8 | reverse complement strand
CGCGGCCTCGCGGGCGAGCCACTCGTGGGCACCGAGACGGACCGGTGCCGGGGCGGCTCCGGCCGCGGTGATGGGGGCGGGGTGCGGGTCGCTCACGGGTGCCCCGTGACGTGCGTGCCGTCCCGGACCGTGCCGACGTACTCCTCCAACAGGTCCTCCAACGCGACGATGCCGACGGCGCTGCCCTCCGTGTTGACCGCCGTCGCGAGGTGACTGCCCTCCCGGCGCATGGCCGACAGCGCCTCGTCCAGCCTGGCATCCAGGGCCAGGCGGGTGAGCCTGCGGGTCTTGCCGGGGGAGACCGTGCCCTGCGGGTCGTTGCCCATCTGGTCGAGCACGTCCTTGACGTGGATGTAGCCGGTCAGCATCCCCGTGTCGGTCCGCACCGGGAACCGGGAGAAGCCGGTCCGGGACACGGCCCGCTCGACCTCGCCGACCCGCGGCCGGGACGGCAGCATCGTCAGTTCGTCCAGCGGCACCAGCACGTCGGACACCGTCTTGCCGGCCGAGGACAGGGTCTGCGACAACCGGCGGTGCTCGGACTGGTCCAGCAGGCCCTCCCGCCGGGACTCCCGCAGCAGCGCCGCGAGTTCGTCGGAGGTGTAGCCGGTGTCCACCTCGTCCTTCGGCTGCACCTTCGCCAGCCGCAGCACGGCGTTGGCCATGCCGTTCAGCAGCCGGATGAACGGGCCGGTCACCCGCACCCAGGCCACGTGCAGGGGCACCAGCCACAGCGCCAGACGTTCGGGTTCGGCGATGGCCAGGTTCTTCGGCACCATCTCGCCGACCAGCACGTGCAGCAACGTCAGCGCCACCAGGGTGACGGTGAACGCCACCCCGTGGACGACGTACCCGGGCAGCGGCACGCCCAGCGCCGCCACGGCCAGTTCGAGCTGGTGCGCCACGGCGGGTTCGCCGAACTGCAACAGCAACAGCGAGCAGATCGTGATGCCCAGCTGTGCGCCCGCGAGCATCAGCGAGACGTTGCGCGTCGCGTTGATCACGATGCGGGCCCGCGACTTGCCCTGCTCCAGCAGGGCTTCGAGGCGGTCCCGGCGCGAGGAGATCAGCGCGAACTCGGCACCGACGAAGAACGCGTTCGCCGCCAGCAGCACGACGATCAACGAGATCGAGACCCAGTCGTTCATGCGGTCGGTGCCTCCTCCCGCTGGACGGTGATCTCCGCGATGCGGTGGCGGTCCATACCCGTCACCTCGAGCCGCCATCCGTCCACGTCGATCGCGGCGCCGACCTCGGGAATCTCGCCGAGCCGGTCGAGCAGCAGGCCGGCGATGGTCTCGTAGTCCCCCTCGGGCATGCGGAAGCCGGTGACGTCGCGCACCTCGTCGTCCCGGAGTTGACCGGACACCACCCACCGGTCCGGGGCGAGCTGCTGCGAGGTCGGCTCCTCCTGCAGGTCGTGCTCGTCGCGCACGTCCCCGACGATCTCCTCGACGACGTCCTCCAGGGTGACCAGACCCGCGGTGCCGCCGTACTCGTCCACCACGACCGCGACCTGGAAACGGGAGTCCCGGAGCCGGTCCAGCACCGTGTCGCCGGGCAGCGACTCCGGAACGGTCGGCATCGGCCGCATCAACGACGCCACCGGGGTGCTGTCCCGCTCGGCGGTCGGCACCGTGAAGGCCTGCTTGACGTGCACGGTGCCCCGGATGTCGTCCAGATCCTCGCGGTAGACGGGGAAGCGGGAGAACCCGGTGCGGCGGGCCAGCTCCACCAGGTCGGGAACCGCCTCGTCGACGTGCAACGCCTCCAGCCGCACGCGCGGGGTCATCAGTTCCCCCGCCGTCCGGTCGCCGAAGCGCAGGGACCGGTCCAGCAGTTCCGCCGTGGACTCGTCGAGGGTGCCGGTCTCGGCGCTGGAGCGCACGATCGAGCCCAGTTCCTGCGGTGACCGGGCCGACCGCAGTTCCTCCTGCGGCTCCACGCCCAACTTGCGCACCACCCAGTTGGCGCTGTTGTTCATCAGGTCGATCAACCAGCGGAACAACGCGGAGAAGCCGGCGTGGTACCCGGAGACGGCCCGGGCCGTGGGCAGCGGCCGGGCCACCGCCAGGTTCTTGGGCACCATCTCGCCGATCACCATCGACAACGTCGTGGCCAGCAGCATCGCCACCACCAGCGACGTCCCCGCCGCCGCCCGGTCCGGGATCCCCACCGCGGTCAACGCGGGCCGGACGAACCGCCCGAGCAGCGGTTCGGCCACGTACCCGGTGACCAGTGTGGTGAGGGTGATGGCGACCTGCGCGCCGGAGAGCTGGAACGACAGGGTGCGGTGGGCCCGCAGCACGGTCTTCGACCGCCGGTCACCGACGTTGCGGACGTTCGCCTCGACGGTGCTGCGCTCCAGCGTCGTGAGCGAGAACTCGGCGGCGACGGCCAGGCCGGTGCCCACGGTGAGCGCAACGACGAAGAGGACACCCAGGACGGAGAGCAGGATGTCCATCAGCGGCCCCCGGAACGGGCCGGGTCGCGACGGGACGGGTCGCGACGGGACGGGTCCGGAACGGGACGGGACGAATGGGGACAGCCGGGTTCCTCACCCGGCCCGGTACTGTCTTCCGGCGACGGCGCTGCGCGCACGCGAGTGTCACTCCTCCTCGACGGGAACGGGATACGGAGGCGGTAGGGCCGACATCTTAACCACCGGCAACGTCGACCGGTGAGGTCGTGTTCCCGCCGGCCCCCCGGCACGGGTGGTGGTCACGCCCCGCTCCGCCCCCGGTGTCGGCGCACGCTCTCCTCGACGACGTCGAGCACGGGTTCGAGGTCGTCCGCGGGCAGGCCCATCGCCAGATGCGACACCAGCCCCTCCAGGACCAGCTCCAGGTAGGAGGTCAGCACGTCGACGCCGACATCGTCCCGGAGGTTGCCCGACTCCCGCTGCCACTGCAGCCGTTTCCGGGTCGCCGTGGTCAGTTGCTCCGAACGTTCGGCCCATCGGGCGCGGAACTCCCGGTCGGTCCGCAGCCGGCGGGAAACTTCCAGCCGCGTGCCGAGCCAGTCCGCGGGATGGGGACTGGTGCCGGCGAGCAGGTCCCGCATGACCTGCACGAGCCCCTGCCGGGCGACGACGTCGGCCATCCGGGCCGCGTCGTCCTCGGCCAGCGCCAGGAACAGCGACTCCTTGTCCCGGAAATGGTGGAAGATCGCGCCCCGGGACAGCCTGGTCGCTTCCTCCAGGCGGCGCACCGTGGCACCCTCGTATCCGTACCGGGTGAAACACACGCGGGCACCGTCGAGGATCTGATGGCGGCGCGCGTCGAGATGGTCCTGGCTGACCCGTGGCATCCCACGATCTTGACACCTCTGGCCGCCCACTCGCAATCCGTACGTACGTACTGTGAGTTGTGTCCGGTGTCCCGTCGTCGCCGCGCACCCCGCCTGCGCACCCGCCCACGCACCCCGCCCACGACCCCGCCCACGACCCCGCCCACGATGAAGCCCCGTTCCCGCCATGGCGGGAACGGGGCTTCTCTCCCGTGCCGGGTGTGCGGCGGGAGTGTCAGGGGATGGTCAACGCCGACTCGGCCGGGGTCACCGCGTTCTCCCGTGCGGTGACGAACTCCCAGCCGGTCTGCCGCGGGGGCACCCGGTCGGCATTCCACGCGCCGAGCAGCAGGGCGACCTTCGCCTGCATCTCGGTGCGCAGCTTCAGCAGCGAGTCGGTGGCCTCCGCACCGACCCGGCCGAGCAGCAACCACCAGGCCCACGCGGCCGCCCCCGCGTTCGCGACGAAGTCCGGGATCACCGGCACGCCCCGTGCGGCCAGCATGGCCTCGGCCTCGGGGGTGGTCGCGGCGTTGGCCGCCTCGACCACCACGGCGGCACGGACGTCGTAGGAGTTGTCCGGTGTGAGGGCGTAGGAGATCGCCGCGGGCACCAGGACGTCGGCGGCCACCCCGAGCACCGCGTTGCGGGGCAGTCGCTCGACGTGGCCGGGCACCGCGTCCCGGTCGATCTCGCCGTAGGCGTCGCGCGCCTGCAACAGCGCGGGGATGTCGAGTCCCGCCGGGTCGTACAGGGTGCCGGCCGCGTCGGCCACCGCGACCACCCGCATCCCCGCCTCGTGCAGGTACCAGGCCGCGCCGCCGCCCATCGTGCCGATGCCCTGGATCGCCACGGTCGTCCCGGCCACGGACCAGTCCCACGCCGCGGCGGCACCGAGGCACGCCTGCGCGACCCCGTAGCCACCGATGACGTCCCCGAGCAGCAGACCGCCCGGGACGGGCGCGTTCAACCCCGCCTGCACCCGGCGGAGGGTCCGTGCGGGATCGGCCGCACGGCGGATCGCGGCGTGATAGGACTGCTCCAACCCGAGATCGGCGAACACCTCGTCGATGACGTGCTGCGGCACGCCCAGGTCCTCGGCCGTGACCCAGTGCGCGTCGATCCAGGGACGCATGGCCTGGCAGAACCGGCGCAGCACCTCGGTGGCGCGCGGATCCCGCGGGTCGAAGTCGATCCCGCCCTTGGCGCCCCCCACGGGAAGGTCGAACGTGGCCGTCTTGGCCGCCATGCCCCGCGCCAGGTCCTCGACCTCGCTCATCGTGCACCCCGCCCGCATGCGGGTGCCGCCGGTCGCCAGTCCGGACACCAGGCTGTGCACGACGAGATAACCGTGGGCACCGGTCACCCGGTCGGTCCACGTCAGTCGCAGCAGCGGTTCGTCGGCGTGCTGAGTAACCACTCGGCCCTCCCTGGGTCGGTCGGCGTCCCTGTGTCGATCCCGGTCGCACGGGCGGTTCCCGGTGCGGCGCACCGGTCGTCGTGCGTACCAACAGGTTCCGGCCGGAGGGCCGTGTGCGTCCAGTTATAGATCATGCACGTTTCCCTTTATGGTTGGTGCATGGATCTGTCGGTGCATCGGCTGAGGATGCTCCGGGAGCTGCACCGCCGCGGCACCATCACGGCGGCCGCGGCCGCGCTGCACTACACCGCCTCGGCGGTTTCGCAGCAGCTCGCGCAGCTGGAGCGCGACGTGGGCGCGAAACTGTTCGAGCGGCTCGGCAGACGGGTCCAGCTCACCGAGCTCGGCATGGTGCTCACCGAGCACGCCGAACAGATCCTGGACGCCGTCGAGCGGGCCACGCTCGCGCTGGAGGAGGCCCAGGAGACCTCGTCGGTGCGGTTGACTGCGGGCGTGTGGGCCTCGGTCGCCTCGGGCCTGCTGCCGACCGCGCTCACCGCCCTGGCGGCCGACCACCCCGGCATCGAGGTCCGCACCCGCGAACTGGCGCCCGAGGAGACCGCCGACGCCGTGCGCGACGGGTCGCTGGACTTCTCGTTCGTGCTCGACTACACGGACGCACCGACGCCCTGGGACAACGGGCTGGAGCGGGTCGCGGTGGCGGTGGAGCGGCTGTACGCCGCGGTCCCCGCGGCCACGGCGCCCGCGAGCACGGTGTCCCTGGCGGAGCTGGCGGACCAGCGGTGGATCCTGGCGAGCCCGCGCAGCCACTTCGGCCGCGCGGTGCGCGTGGCCTGTCAGCGGTTCGGGTTCGAACCGGTGATCAACCACGAGGTCGAGGAACAGGCCACGGCGATGGCGATGGTCAGCTCCGGACTGGGGATCACCCTCGTCTCCGATCTGGGGCTCACCCTGCGCCCGTCCGGGGTGGACATCGTGACGCTGACGACCCCGGTGCTGCGCACCGTCTCCGTGGCCTACCGGCGCACCGCCCTGCGCAGGCCCGCGCTCCAGCTCGTCATCCACGCCGTGCGCGCGGCCGCGGCGGAACTCGGGTTGGGCGCCTCGGAGACCGTCCCGGGCTGAGCGCGCCGACGGTGCGACGGTGCGGGCCGGGTGTGTCCCGGTTCCGCCCGCCCGCGTCCGGTTTCGCCGACTCGAAAGTGTCGCACCCCCCGTGTAGCGTCCGGAAGAGGTACGTGAGACCCCGATCGGGGGAGGTACGCGATGGCCGCGATCCGTGAGCCGGGGGCGGTTCCGGGGGAGACCGGGTCCTCGACCGGCGCGTCCGGGGGGCCGGGGGAACCCGGTGGGGTGGGTGCCGTCCGTGGTGCCGCCGGGGGGACGGCGGTGGCCCCGGTGTCCCCGGGAACGGCGG
>NZ_KB912502.1:0-3879 GCF_000383775.1 Saccharomonospora halophila 8 | reverse complement strand
GGACTCCGCCCTGCTGTGGGCGCTGCTGCGGCGGCGCCTGCGCGACGGGGACGACCCGGTCGACGCCGTGGTGCGGCTGACCTGGGAGGTCGTGCAGGCCGCGCCGGGGTCGCGGCTGAACCTGCTGCTCGTCGGGCGGAACCTGCTGGTCGCCACGGCGTGGGGGCACACGCTGTCCGTCCTGCGGTCCCCGTCCGGTCCGGACGGGGTGTTCGTCGCCTCGGAGCCCTGGGACGCGGACCCCGGCTGGGAGCCGGTCCCCGACGGCGGTCTCGTCGTCGCCCGGCGGGCGGCGTCCCCGGACGGCGGACGCACCGGCGTCACCGGTGGGCACCCGGCGGTCCGGGTGGACATCGACATCCTCGGAGGAGAACGGAGTCAGGCGTGAGCGACGTGCGGGTCGAGACCCACGGCAGCACCGAGGACGTCACCGAGGCCCTCCGCGCGGACGTGCGCGAGGGCCTGTCGGCGACGCGGAAGTGGCTGCCGTCCAAATGGTTCTACGACGCCCGGGGCAGCGAGCTGTTCGAACGGATCACCGGACTGCCCGAGTACTATCCGACCCGGGCCGAGCGGGAGATCCTGCGCGAGCGGGCCGGCGCCGTGGCGGCCGGGACCGGGGCGCGCACCCTGGTCGAGCTGGGGTCGGGGTCCAGCGAGAAGACCCGGTCGCTGCTGGACGCGCTGCGGGCGCACGGCACGCTGAACCGGTTCGTGCCGATGGACGTGTCCTCCTCCGCCCTGACCGAGGCGGCCGAGGCGGTCGGCCGGGACTACCCGGACCTCCCGGTGCACGGTGTCGTGGGCGACTTCACGGCGAGTCTGGCCACGCTGCCGGGCAGCCGCCCGCGACTGGTGGCCTTCCTGGGCGGCACGATCGGCAACTTCCCCCCGGCCGAACGGGCGAAGTTCCTGGCGTCGGTGCGCGACGTGCTCACCGACGGCGAGTGGTTCCTGCTCGGCACCGACATCGTCAAGGACCCGGCCACGCTGGTGCGGGCCTACGACGACGCGGCGGGAGTGACCGCGGAGTTCAACCGCAACGTGCTGCACGTACTCAACACCCGGTTGGGCGCGGACTTCGACCCGACTCTGTTCGCCCACGTGGCGCACTGGGACGCGGACGACGAGTGGATCGAGATGCGGCTGCGGGCCCGTGCGGACACCACCGTCCGGATCCCCGGGGCGGATCTGGAGGTGTCCTTCACCGCGGGAGAGGAGATCCGCACCGAGGTCTCCGCCAAGTTCCGGGAGGAGGGTGTGCGCGCCGAGCTCGCCGGGTCGGGGTTCGCGTTGCGGCACTTCTGGACCGACTCCGGACGCCGGTTCGCGGTGTCGTTGGCGGAGGCGGTCTCCTGAAACCGCACGGGGCGTGATCGGATGCCCTCCGTGCGGAACCCGTTGACTGCGCTGGCCCGTGTCCTGGGCACCCGGACCTGGGTGCTGCGCCGCTCCGCCGGGATCGTGGAGGCCGACCGGGTGCTGCACCGGGTCTCCCGCGGCCGGGTCAGCCTGGTGGGCCTCGCCGGGCTGCCGTCGGTGCACCTGACCACGCTCGGCCGGCGCAGCGGGGCGCCGCGCGGGACGAACCTGCTGTCCATGCCGGACGGTGCGGGGTACGTGGTCGTCGGGTCGAACTGGGGACGTGCCCGGGATCCCGGCTGGACGTTCAACCTCCGGGCGCAGCCCGAGGCCACCGTGACCGTCGCCGGGCGGGAGATCCCGGTGCGGGCACGGGAGCTGCACGGTGCCGAGTACGACCGTATGTGGCGGCGGTTGCTCGCCTACTGGCCGGGCTACGGGAGGGAGCGGGACACCGCGGGCCGGGACCTGCCGATCTTCGTGCTCGGTCCGGTCCGCTGACTCCGCGGGACCGGGAAGGCTCGACCGCCGGGCCGTGATCGCGGGTCGGCGTGCTCCCTGCCCGCGCCTCGCCGCAGAGAGCGGGACACCGTGGGCCGGGAGAGCCATGTCACTCACGTCCGCGTTTGTAACTCGCATTTGCGTGAGTAAGATGTGGGCATGGTCGAGACGGCTGCTCTGGCGCGGACCCTGGGCGATCCGACGCGCATGCGCATCCTCGACGCCTTGACCGCCGGTCCGAGGCGTACGAGCGAGCTGGCGGCGGCGACGGGCTTGACGCCGGCCGCGCTGAGCCGGCACCTGAACCAGCTACGCGAGGCTCAGGTCGTCGCGCGCAGGGACGTCGCGGACGATGGCCGTGGCCGTGCCTACGAACTGCGACCGGCGGCGCTGGAGGCCCTCGCCGGTTGGCTGCGCTCGACCGGCTGGGCCGCCGAGCTCGCAGCGGTCTCCGATCAGCCGCGGACGCGCACGTTACTCGCGCGTATGGGCGGATTCCTCGATGCCTTCGCGGCCGGCGACGTGACCTTTTTCCAGCGCCATCTCCGTCGGGACGCCGTGCTGGTGTTTCCCGGTATGACCGGCCCCGTCGACAAACAGGGCTGTCTCGACTCGGTGGAGACCCACCCGCCCTACCGCCGTCACCGGATCCTCACCGAGCCGGTCGTCCGGCTTGTCGGTGCGACGACCACGGTACTCACCGTCACCGCCGAGGTCGCCACCGCCGCCGACGACGCCGCTGTTCCCACCGTCATGACCGCGGTCCTCGAAGAGGGCACGCCGTGGCAACTCGTCCATCTGCAGTGGACTCCGACGACACCTAAGCACGAAAGGAACATCCCTGATGACTGATCCGATCGACACCGCGTCTCCGTCCCGGACCGTCTGCTACGCCGACGGTCCGGATCCGGAGTCGTCCCGGGCTTTCTACACCGAGGTTCTCGGTCTCGAGGTGGCCATGGAGGAGCCCGTGCTCGGGCTGATCTCGCCGACGAACCGCACCGCCCAGGTGCTCATCCCTCCCGACGGCTTCGAACAGCCCCAGCCGCGATTCGGGGTCGATCTGGGCGACCCGGCGGCGGTCGATGCCGCACACCGCGCCGCGATCGACCGTGGGCTGCGTGTGGTCTACCCGCTGACCGACGAGCCCTGGGGGGTACGCCGCTTCTTCGTCGAGGATCCGGGTGGGACGATCCTCAATGTTCTCGCCCACACCAGCCGGGCCGCAGCGAGCGGCAGCTCGCCGACGCGCCTCTGGCCGCGTCTGATCGTGCCTGACCCGGAATCCGCTTCGCGTTTCTACCGCGACGCACTCGGCTCCCGGGAAGTGTTCCGTGCTCCACCGATGGACGACGGTCGCCCCAGCGTCGTCGAGCATCGCATCGCGGGAACGGTTTTCCGCGTTTCGGCTGCCGTCACCGCGTGGGGCTGGCTCGCACCGAGTGATCTCGGCGGCTCCGCGGTCCTCCTCGAAGTCGAGGACGACGACCCGGACGCACTCGGTGAGCGGATGGTCGCCCACGGCGCCGAGGTGGTGGTGCCGATCGAGAACCGCTCCTACGGTCAACGCGCGGGGCGCATCCGCGACCCGTTCGGCCACCTGTGGATCATCACCGGTGCGCTGCGCTGAACGTGCTCAGCGATGCCGAGGGGGAGCGGCTCCGCGGCGACGGCGTCCGCGCCAACGGCCGGATTTCGCCGACCGGGGCGTTCCGGCTCAACCGATGAGACCGCGCACGATGAGGGTGACCGCGCTCACGGCGGCCACCGTGAGCACGGCGACCCGGATCCGGCCGCCGTGCAGGAGTCGGCGTGCCGGGCCGGAGACCAGGAAACCGGCGAGCAGGAACGGAAGCAGCCACAACGCCGTGAGCAGGTCGTGCCGGCCGACCTGCCCGGCGACGGCCAGCGCGACCAGCGACAGCGCCGACCCGAGGGCGAACAACGCGGCCATGGTGGAGCGGATCCGGGCGGCGGGGGAGTGCTGGTAGAGCAGCGCCAGCGGCGGCCCGCCGA
>NZ_KB912501.1:17672-20961 GCF_000383775.1 Saccharomonospora halophila 8 | reverse complement strand
CACGGCGGCCACCACGCGGCTGCACACCCACGTCGCCGACCTGTCCGTGGAGGACGAGGTCGTGGCCGCCTGCGCCGCGGCGGTGCGGACCCTGGGCCGGGTGGACGTGGTCGCCAACGTCGCGGGCACCCTGCGCACCACCCCGATCGCGTCGGCCGACACCGGTGACTACCGGACGTTGTTCGCGGTGAACGTGCTCGCCCCCACGGTGGTGTGCCGTGAGCTGCTGCCGCACGTGCCGGATCGCACCGGGGTGATCGTCAACGTCACCTCCACCGCGGCGACGAAGGCACACCCGGGGATGACCGGCTACGCCGCCTCGAAGGGGGCGCTGCTGTCCCTGTCGGTGTCCCTGGCGGCGGAGCTGGCCCCGCGCCGCATCCGGGTCGTGCCGGTCTCCCCGGGCGGTGTGGCGACCCCGTTGACGGCGGACCGGGACACCTACGCCGGCATCGACACGCGCTGGTACCGGCGCACCTTCCCGCTGTGGGGCGAGCCGGGGCGGCCGGAACAGATCGCCGCCGCGATCGCCTTCGCGGGCTCGGACGACGGCGGGTACCTCAACGGTGTGGAGCTCCGCGTCGACGGCGGTTCGCACAGCTGAGACCGGCCTCCCCGCCGTCCGTGGGGAGGCCGGTCCCTGCCGTGGTCAACGGCGGGGATCCGTCCCGGAGTCCGGTGTCCCGAAGGCCCGTCGACCGGCGTGTCGTGGCGGCGTGGCTCAGGAGGCCGGGTCGAGCAGGCGGCGCATCGCCTCGTGGGCGCCGAGAACGACGTCGGCCCGGGGGAACCCGTTGCGCTTCTCCACCGCGCGTTGGTTCCCACCCGCGATCCACACCGGACCGTCCGCGAGGTGCTCCAGGCCCTCGCGGGCCACGTCGTCGGGACGGGCGACGTTCAGCCCCGGCAGGTCGAGGTTCAGCCCGCCGCGGCGCATCGCCGGGGTGTCGGTGACCCCGAGCACGAGTTCGAGGACGTGCACCCCGTACTCGCGCAGTTCCAGCCACAGACCCTCGGCGAACACCCGGCCGAACGCCTTGGCGGCCGAGTACACGCTCACCTCGGCCTGCCCGAGGTAGCCCGCCATCGAGCCGACCAGCAGGATGCCCCCGCGGCCGCGCCCGGCGAGCCGCTGCCCGAAGTGCCGGGTCAGCGCGAGCTGGGCGGTGATGTTCAGGTCGACGACCTCCCGCATCCGGTCCGGGTCGCCGGTGACGAACTCGTGGCCGTAGCTGTTGGCGCCCGCGTTGTACACCAGCAGGCCGACGTCGAGGTCCCCGGTGGCGGTCCGGATCTCCTCCGGTGCCGCCGGGTCGGTGAGGTCCCGCGCCAGGGTGCGGACCTCGACCCCCTTGTCCCGCACCGCCGCGGCGGTCTCCGCCAGAGGCCGGGGTTTGCGCGCGATCAGCACGCTGTTGATCCCCGCGTCCGCGAGCTGGTGGGCGAACGCCGCCCCCACGCCCTCCGAACCGCCGGCGATGACGGCCCACGGGCCGTACTGCTCCCGCATCGTCTCCTGCTTCCCGTCGTGTGGATCCGGTCGATTCCCCGGCACCGGGAACCCGGCCGTCCCCGCGCGCCGCGCGTTCGAACCCGCCTCGGCGCCCCGGCGCGGTTCGGCCCGCGTCAGGCCTCACCCACCTCGATCGCGCCCGTCGCGGCCGCACGGTCGATCGAGTCGCGCAGCGCGTGGCAGGTCGCGAACCGTGCGGTGGGTGGTTCCGTGCCGTTTCCGTTCCCGTTCCCGGCCCCGGCGCGGCGCTCGGCGCATTCGGCCCTCGCCGTGGCGTTCCACTGGATACTGGTCTGTTCCGGGCTCGCCTTGCGCGCGTGCACCGTGGTGCCGCATTCGCGGCACCGGACGGGGGTCATCGGCACGTCGGCGAGCCGGTTGTCCTCGCGGATCATCAACTGGTCTGCTTCTCCCGCTCGCGGTGGGCGAGGTTGTCGGCCACTTCCTGCTTCCAGGCCTCGACCGGGCGGGTGGTGTCCAGTTCGAACTCGAACCGCTCCACCATCTCCGGCTCGATGTCGGCGACGTCGACGTAGAACTGCTGGTACCAGCGCCGCAGCTGGTAGACCGGACCGTCCTCCTCGCACAGCAGCGGGTTGTCGATCTTGGCCTTGTTCTTCCAGATCGCGACGTCCTGTTCGAACCCCTGGGCGATGAAGCCGGCCATCTTGTTCGCCACCGCGTCCGCGGCCTCGCCGAGATTGTCCCGCTTGACGATGATCCCGTACTGCAGCACGAACGAGTTCTCGGTGATCGGGTAGTGGCAGTTGATCAGAACCGAGTCGATGTTCATCTGGTCGTAGTGGTAGGTCAGCTCGTCGATCATGAATGACGGGCCGTAGTACGACGCCACCGACGAGTTGCCCACCAGCGCCGGTTTCGAGCCGTCCCGGCTCGGCGGCTGCACGTCCTCGCGGGCGGTGCCGTTCATGTACTGGGTCGCGACGTGGCCCTCGAAGACGTTCTTGAAGTAGGTCGGGAACGAGTAGTGCACGTAGAAGAAGTGCGCCATGTCCACGACGTTGTCGACGATCTCGCGGCAGTTGGTGTCCACCACGATCTCGTGCCACACCCAGTCGGTCCAGTCGTCGCTGGTGGCGCCCTCGATCCGCGGGATGGTGACCTCGTCGGGAGGCGGGTTGCCCTCCGGGTCGTTCCACACGAACAGCAGGCCGTCCTGCTCCATCGTGCGCCACGCGGAGGTCCGTGCCCGCAGCGGCACCCGGCGCGCGTAGGGGATCTTCTTGCAGCGGCCGTCACCGCCCCAGCGCCAGTCGTGGAACGGGCAGGCGATCTCGTCGCCCTTGACGGTGCCGCGGGAGAGGTCCCCGCCCATGTGCCGGCAGTAGGCGTCGAGCACGTTCAACCGGTCGTCGCTCCCGCTGCGGAACACGACCAGCTTCCGGCCGAACGCGGTGATGGTGTGCGGCTCGCCGTCCCGGAACCACTCGGCGAGGCCGAGGCAGTGCCACCCCCGCGCGAACCGCGTCGGTGCGGCCTCGGCCTCGATGGTGCGAACCTCGTCGCTCGCCGACTCGACTGTGGTCACTTCGATCCCATTCCTTCACCGACGGAAGTCCTGCGATCGTGAAGGTAGGTCGCCGGATGCGGCCGGGGGTGGGGGAGTCCCACTGGTCGGGATGTCCGGCCCCGATCATCCCGGGCGGGCGCGCAGGATCGGCGCGTGCCCGACTCCTCCCGGATTCCCCCGACGACCCCGGCGACGGCCGCGGACGTGCGGGCGGCGGTGCGCGCACTGCTGCCGGAGCTCGCCGA
>NZ_KB912501.1:14640-17572 GCF_000383775.1 Saccharomonospora halophila 8 | reverse complement strand
CGCCGGACAGCGGTCCGTGCCGGTGGCCCTTGCCGCGGCGTTCCCGCTCCACCGGTGGGCGGACCAGCGGGAGCAGGTCGCCCAGGTGCTCCGCGGGCAGGTCCGGCGGGACGATCGAGCGGCCGTGCTCCGGCCTGCCCGGGGCGGCGAAGTAGTCGGGGAACGCCTGCCAGGTGAACGCCATCGACGGGGACCGCTCCAGCGACTCCACCACCTCCGGGGCGGAGTCCAGGAACGCCTCGCGGTGGTCCGCGGACTCGGGGCCCAGCAGGGCCGACAGGTAGGTGCGTGCCGACCCGGTGGAGTCGTCGACCCCCGCGCGCCGCTGCACGTCGGAACCGGGGAGCCAGCAGGCCGCCCCCGAGTACGCCGAGGTACCCCCGACCACGTCGGCCTTCTCCACCACCAGGGTGCGCAGCCCCGCGGAGGCCGCCGTGTGGGCGCCCGCGAGCGCGCCCGCGCCGGAACCGACCACGACGACGTCGTACCACTCGTCGTGGTTCCCGTCGCTGTCGTGTCCGCGGCCGATACCGTGCGGTCCGTCGCTGTCGTGCTCACCCGTGGCCGGCATGGCATCCCTCCTCGTCGTCCGGTGTGTCGTCCGGCCCCCGGGACGTCGGTGGACCGGCCGGTGGTCTCCCGCGACGGGTCAGACAACCGCAGCCGCGACGGTCGTCGGTGCCCCGATCCCACTGACCGGTACCGAGTGCTGGGCGGGAAACGCCGTCCGGTGGGTAAGGTCGAGGCGTCGCCACAGAACCGACAGGGGGTCCTGCGTGCCGCGCATCGCCGAGGCGAGAGCCGCCGCCGAGCCGAGTTCGCCCGAGCAGGTGGCCCGGCAGCACCGCATCCTGCGTGCCGCGGCGGCCCTGGCCGCGGAGAAGGGGCTGGAGCGGGTCCAGATGCACGAGGTGGCGCGGGATGCGGGCGTGGCCATCGGCACGCTGTACCGGTACTTCCCCTCGAAGACGCACCTGTTCACCGCTCTGCTGGCCGAGCAGGTCGAGCGGTTCGACGAGAGCCTGGGGGAGCCCTCCGGGAAGGAGGAACCCGAGGAGGCCGTCGCCGGGGTGCTGGCCGCTGCCAGCCGGGAGTTGCTGCGCAGGCCCCTGTTGGCGACCGCGATGCTGCAGTCGTTCAACACCGCGAACGCGGCCACGGTCACCGACGTGGCCCGCATCGACCGGACCTTCGACAGCATCATCCTGCGCACCCTGGGCATCGGCGAGCCCACCGCGAAGGACCGCTCGCTGATCCGCCTGCTCCAGCAGCTCTGGTACGGCGTGCTGCAGTCGAGCCTCAACGGCCGTATCTCCCTGCCCGACGCCGAGGCCGACATCACGATGGCCTGTCGCCTCCTGCTGGCCCCCCGCTCGAACGCCCACCCGTACCCGTAGTCACCCACCGTGGTGCCGTGAAGGGCACCTTCCCTGCGCCGGACGCAGCGAGGGGCACATTCACTGCGTCACACGCAGGGAGAGTGCCCTTCACGGCACATCCCACGGACGGGTCAGCGGGTCATGTCGAGTTGGGCGACGGTGTAGGCGGCGTAGGTTCGGCCGGGGTCGCGGTCGGCGAAGTACGGGGTGAGTTTGTCGTCCAGTTCGGACACCGAGAACTCGCCGGAGTCCGCCTCGAACTTGTGCTCCACCGTCGGGGCGGCCATCAGGCCCACCATGTCGCCGTAGACGACGAAGACCTGGCCGTTGATGTCGGCCGCCGCCGGTGCGGCGAGATAGCGGACGAAGGTGCCCACCCGGTCGGGCGAGAGCAGGTCCGGCCCGCCGCCGTCGCCCCCGTCGAAGACGTCGGCGGTCATCGCGGTGCGCGCGCGGGGGCAGATAGCGTTGGCGCGCACACCGTACTTGGCCGCACCCTGCGCCGTGGCCAGGGTCAGGGCCACGATGCCCGCCTTGGCGGCGGCGTAGTTGGGCTGGCCCGCCGAGCCGAACAGGAACGCCTCCGAGGAGGTGTTGATCATTCGCGCGTACACCGGACCGTCGGCGGCCTTGCTCGCCTTCCGCCAGTACGCGGTGGCCGACCGCGCGACCGAGGCGTGGCCCTTGAGGTGGACCCGCAGCACGTCGTCCCAGTCGGACTCGGTCAGGTTGAACACCATCGCGTCGCGGAGCACGCCCGCGTTGTTCACCACGACGTCCAGCGAGCCGAAGGAGTCGACCGCCGCCTGCACGAGCTGATCGCCCAGGGACCACTCGCCCACGTCGCCGACCACCGCGACGGCCTGTCCGCCCGCCGCCTTGATCTCGCCGACGACCTCCTCGGCCGCGGGTCCCACGTCGTTGACGACGACGTTCGCGCCACCCGCGCCCAGTGCCAGCGCCTCGCTGCGGCCGAGTCCCGCCCCCGCCCCGGTGACGACGGCGGTGCGGCCCGCCAGGCTCCCGTCTGCACCCATGCTCCGTGCGTTCCTTCCTCGACTGCCGTGCCGGTACCGTTCCGGTGACCGGGCGCGGAGACTAGTACGGGTATCACCGGCGTCGGCAACGCCGAAACCCACTCAGCGGGACACCACACCCGGGATGTTCGAAACACGTTCTAGGGTTCGTTCGACGACGCCAGACCCGAACGGAGACCGCGAACACCATGACTCTTGGTCTCACCGAGGAACACACGCAGCTGCGCGACGCCGTCCGCGCGTTCGCGGCCCGGCACGTGACCGCCGAGGTCGTCCGCGCCACGGTGGACGCGGACACCGACGGCATCCCGCCCTTCTGGACGGCGCTCGCCGACCAGGAACTGCTCGGCCTGCACCTGCCGGAGGAACACGGCGGATCGGGATTCGGCCTGCTGGAGACGGCCGTGGTGGTCGAGGAGCTCGGCCGCGCGCTGACCCCCGGCCCCGTCGTGCCGACCGTGACGGCCTCGGCGGTCCTGCACCGCGCGGGGCACCACGCGCACCTGCCGGACCTGG
>NZ_KB912501.1:3152-14540 GCF_000383775.1 Saccharomonospora halophila 8 | reverse complement strand
CCGACCGCCGCGTGGCACCGGAAGGTCGCCCGTGCGGCGCTGGCCGGGGTGCGCCGGGGGATGGGCGTCGAGCTGCCGCCCGAGGCGGAGACCGTCCGCACCCGGATCCGTGCCGAACTGGAACCGGCCCGGGAGATGGATGCCGACCGTGCGCGGCGCTACCTCGCCGAGCACGGCTACACCGCACCCCATCTGCCGCGGCCGTGGGGCAAGGGCGCCGACGGTCTCACCCAGCTCGTCATCGACGAGGAACTGACGGCGGCACAGCTGTCCCCTGTGGACATGGTGATCGGCAACTGGGTGGTGCCGACGCTGATCGAGCACGGCAGTGCCCGGCAGCAGCAGCGTTTCCTGCCGTCCACCCTGCGCGGGGAGACCGTGTGGTGCCAGCTGTTCAGCGAGCCCGGTGCGGGTTCCGACCTGGCGGCGCTACGCACCCGCGCCGAGAAGGTCGAGGGGGGCTGGCGGCTGTCCGGGCAGAAGGTGTGGACCTCGGCCGCGCGTGCGGCGCACCGGGCCATCTGCCTGGCCCGCACCGACCCGTCGGTGCGCAAGCACAAGGGGCTGTCCTACTTCCTGGTCGACATGTCCGCGCCCGGGATCGAGATCCGCCCGCTGCGGGAACTGACCGGGGACGCGTTGTTCAACGAGGTGTTCCTGGACGAGGTCTTCGTGCCGGACGACGCACTCGTCGGCGAACCCGGCGACGGATGGAAACTGGCCCGCACGACCCTGGCGAACGAACGGGTGGCGTTGTCCCGGGGTTCGTCACTGGGCGACGGCGGCGAGACACTGCTGGAACTGGCCGCCGTCGACGGTGCCCCCGACGCCGACCGGTTGGCCGAACTCGGGGCACTGCTCGCCGACGCCCAGTCCGGAGGGTTGTTCCGCCTGCGCGGGGTGCTCCGGTCGTTGACCGGCGGGCAGCCCGGTGCGGAGTCGAGTGTCGGCAAGTTCCTCGGCGTCGAGCACGCCCAACGGGTGTGGGAGACGGTGATGGACTGGCGCGGTGTGGACGCCCTGGTCGGTCCGAGCTCCCGGGGCGAGAGCGCCTGGATGTTCCTCAACACCCGGTGCCTGTCCCTCGCGGGCGGGACCACCGAGATCCAGCTCAACATCATCGGCGAGCGAATCCTCGGACTCCCGCGCGATCCCTGAGTTCCGGTCAGTGAGACCTCCCGGGGCGCCGGTGGGGGTCCGGCCTACCGTCCGTCGGCAGGTGTGAAGCAGCGCACAACGACGTCGGTGCTCACGGTAGGGAGAGGACATGCGATCACGACCCGGGCTCGGAATCCGGATGCGCGCGGCGGCGATGGCGGGCACGCTCGTGCTCGCCGGATGCTCCGGCGGCGCCGGTGCCGGACACGACGGTGGGAACGCGGACCCCGGCACCGGGCGCGTTCCCGACGGGATGGTGGGACAGCAGGCGGAGCCGGGTCAGCCGGTGGGTGGCGGCACGCTCACCTTCGCCGCCTACGCCGAACCCACCAGTCTCGACCCCACGGAGACCATCGCGCACGGGACGTCCGGCGGTGCCGCGCTCGCGGCCGTCTACGACGTGCTCGTGCGCTACGACCACGACGCGGGTGAGTACGTGCCGTGGCTGGCCGAATCACTGGAGAGCGCGGACGGAGGTCGGCAGTGGACGGTCGAGCTCCCGGACGACGTCGAGTTCAGTGACGGTACCCCGCTCGACGCCGAGGCGGTGGTCGGCAGCATCGAGTACTACCTTTCCGCGGGCGGCTCGGACGCGCCGCTGCTGGAGCGCACCATCGACACGATGACGGCCACCGCCGGGACCACGGTCGTGTTCGAGCTGAGCGGACCGTGGCCCGGGTTCCCGACCATGCTCGCGCAGGGTGCGGGGATGATCGTCGCACCGGCCGCGCGCGACGGCGCGGAGTTCGAACCGATCGGGGCGGGACCGTTCACGCTGGAGAACTACGCTCCCTCGGAGGAACTGGTCCTGGCGGCCAACGACGACTACCGGCTCGGCAGGCCCCCTCTCGACCGGGTGCGGTTCACCTGGTTGCCCGGACCGGAGGCGAAGCGTGACGCACTGGAGTCCGGGGCGGTCGACGTCGCCTACCTGCGGGAACCGAGCCACGTGCGGCGACAGCTGGACTCCGGCGCCACCGGCTTCCTCACCACCCTGTCGGTGGGCAACTCGATCACCATCAACCAGCGGGACGGTCGTCCCGGGGCCGACCGCCGGGTGCGCCGTGCGCTGGCGCTGGCGCTGCGGCCGGAGATGGTGTCCCAGCGGGTGTTCGAGGGTGCGGCCGTGCCGTCGAAGCGGTTGTTCCCGGAGACCTCGGAGTGGTACGCGGAGGGCGTGGAGCCGCTCGGCACCGACGTCGAGCGGGCCCGGAAACTGGTGGACCAGGCCCGGGCCGACGGCTTCGACGGGTCCGTCGAGCTGGTGAACGGGTCCGACCCGTCGGCGCGCGCGGAGTCGATGGCGATCAAGGCGATGCTCGAACAGGTGGGCTTCACCGTGGAGATCTTCGCGGCGCGGTCGATCTCCGAGCAGATCCAGAAGATCTACGCCACGAAGGATTTCGACCTGGCCAGTTCCGCGCTGAGCGTCGGCGACGCGGACCCGTACCCGCGGCTGACCGCGGGTCTGCACAGCGAGTCCCCGGTCAACGCGGGCGGCTACGCGAACCCGGAGATGGACGAGCTGCTCGGGCGGTTGCGACGCGCCGGGACCGAGCGGGAGTCGCGGGCCGTGCTCACCGGGATCGAACGGCTCTGGCAGGCCGACGTCCCGATCCTCACGCTGTCCCCGATGCGGACGTTGATCGCGTGGAACCCGGACGTGTACGGCGCCGTGCCGACCGGCGAAAGCATCATGCTGTTCCACGACACCTGGCTCGCCGGCTGAGGCGCCGCTGAGGTGTCGTGCCGTGTGGGGCACATTCGGTGCGCGGGACGCAGCGGATGTGCCCCACACCGCGCTGAGGGCGGGGAAAGTGCCCCGTAACGGCGCAAGCCCGGTCGACGTGACACTGTCTACTTTCGGCGGCGGAGCGGGCCGTGCGGCGGTTACCGTTGTCCGATGACGACCAACGCCGACGCGACACCGTGGGACGGCCACGGGGACGCGGTGCCGGAGGGGGACACGGCGCCGGAGGGGGACACGGCGCCGGAGGGGGACACGGTGCCGGAGGGCAGGCTGACGGCCACGGCGGACAACGAGGGGATCGACGCCACGGTCGCCGCGGCGCGGCGGGTCATCTCCGCACTGCTGCACGCGGGCGGGAACACCGCGGCCGAGATGGCCGACGTGGCCGACCGGCTGAACGCCGTGGCCGACTATCTCGACGGGCACGCGCCCTCCCGTGCGGACCGGATGGTCGACATGTGGAGCGGCGAGGGCGTCACCCGACACGACCCGGTGACCGGTCCGGAGAACGCGATCGCCCCGCCGCTGACGTTGACCGGCCACCCGGACGGCTCGGTGTCCGGAACCACCACGCTCGGCATGGCGTACCAGGGTCCACCCGGCTACGCCCACGGCGGCGTGTCGGCGTTGCTGCTGGACCACTCCCTCGGCGTGGCCAACCACTGGGCGGGCACCTCCGGCATGACGGCGCGCCTGACCCTGCACTACCACCGGCCCACGCCGCTGTTCGAGGAGCTGACCGTGCGCGCCCGGTGCACCGCCGTGGACGGCCGCAAGATCCACACCGAGGGCACGATCTCCGCGGGGGACACCACCTACGTCACGGCCGAGGGCCTGTTCATCCGCGAGTTCGTCCCCCTCCCGTCCTGACCCGCCCGCGAGTCGCCACCCCACGCCCGCGAGTCGCCACCTCGGCCCCGCAAGGTGACGCCCCACGCCCGCGAGTCGACGCCACACGCCCGTGGGTCGACGTCCGGGGTGTGCGTGGCCCCGGGCCGTGGACCGGCGGCGTCCGCTCCTCCCGAGTCGCGGCGGGTGTCAACTCGCCGTCCTGCAACGTCGACTCACGGTCCCGAAGCGTCGACTCGCCGTCCTGAAGCGTCGACCCGCCGTGCTGGGGTGGCGACTCGCGGGGTCAGACGGCGACGTTCTTTCGGATGATCTTGCCGGTGGCGTTGCGGGGGAGGGCGGAGGTGGTGAGGCGCCAGTGGTCGGGGACCTTGAAGTGGGCCAGTCGTTGCCGGCAGAACTCGGTCAGCTCCCGCTCGGTGACCGCGGCCCCGTCCCGGGTGACCACCACCGCACCCACCTCCTGGCCCAGATCCGGGTGGTCCACCCCGAGCACGACACACTCGGCCACGGCCGGGTGCTCGTCGAGCACGTACTCCACCTCGGTGGGGTAAACGTTCTCCCCGCCCCGCAGGATCAGGTCGGAACGCCTGCTGGCCAACCGGAGCCTGCCCTGCTCGTCGAGCATGCCGATGTCGCCGGTGTGCAGCCACCGGTCCGGGTCGATGGTCTTCGCGGTCGCCTCCGGGTCGTGGAAGTACCCGGCCATGGTGTAGGCGCTGCGGGTGCAGACCTCGCCCTCCTGCCCGGGTGGCAGCACGGCGCCGGTCTCGTCCCGGATCCGCACCTCGACACCGATCACCGGCCTGCCGAGGGTTCCCGGTGCCTGTTCCAGATCGGCGGGCGTGGCGACGGTGATCGCGGTCGCCGACTCGGTCAGTCCGTAGCTGTCCACCAGGGAGTTCTTCGCGAACGGCAACGTCTCCCGTAGCCGCTGCTTGAACTCCGGTGACGACGGCGCGGAGGCGAGTGAGAACGCCGTCAGCGACGACAGGTCGTAGGAGGCGAGGTCGCCGTGCTCCATCAGCCGGTGCGCCATCGTCGGCACCGCACCCCAGTTGGTCACCCGCTCGGACTCGATCAGGCGCAGCACCCGGTCCGCCTCGAACCGGCCCAGGTTCATCACCACGGCGCTGCCGGTGGCCAGCCGGGGTACCGCGAGGTTGTGCAGGCTGGCGATGTGGAACAGCGGCATCGCCAGCAGGTAGCGACGGGCGGTCGAATCGGTGGGGTCGCCGAAGGCGCGCGCCAGCGCGTCGTTGAACCGGTGGTACTCGATCACCGAGGTCAGGTTGCGGTGGGTGTGCACCACGGCCTTGGCCATGCCCGAGGTCCCGCTGGTGAACAGGATGACGGCGGGGTCGTCCTCGGCCACCGGGACGTCGGGCAGGGGCGCGTCCGGGTGCCGGCGGGTGAGCCCGGGAAGGTCGTCCTCCATGCTCAGCACGGTGACCCCGGCCTCGCGCAGCGCCGGGGCGCGTTCGTGGTCGGCGACGACCACCGTCGGTGTGGTGAGCCCGAGGGCGTGCCCGGTCTCGCGCGGTGACCACCAGGCGTTGTACCCCACGGCCACCGCCCCGAGGCTCACCGTGGCCCAGAAGGCGATGACCCAGCCGGGCGAGTTGGCGGCCATGATCCCCACCCGGTCGCCCGGGCCGACGCCGTACCCGGTGCGCAGCTCCCGGGCCAGCGAGGCCACGGCCGCGCCGTGCTCGGCGAAGGACAGCCGGTCGTGCTCGGTGACGAGGTAGTCGGCGTCGCCGTACCGCAGCGACGCGGACAGCACCTCGCCCAGCGAACGGGCCCGGCGCACGAACACCGGCAGTCGGGCTCCGAGGACGTCGTCGACGGTCATCTCGAACGCACCGCCGGGGCCGGTGAGGCGGGCAACGATCTCCTGTGCGGCTTGCGGACCCGATGCGGTCATTGGCTCCCTCTCCTCGGCCGGGACGGCGGGCGACGCCGGCCGTCGGCGGGCCGATCCGTTGTCGAGCGTAGGCACGTGCGGGCACGGTCGGAATCCCGTTGACCGGGATGGACGCCACCCTCGTCGGTGCGGCCCGCCGACACCGGTCGGTTCCCGGTGAGCGGGACGGGACCGGGCACGGGCGGGTGTGGCCCGGCCAGGATGAGGTCCCGGGTGCGCACCGGGTGCGTTGTGCGGCGCGACGGCCGCCTTCCCCGGCATCCGGGATGGACGGGCAGTCGCGGACAGGGAGCGGACGAGAAGATCATGGGCACACTCGACGGGAAGGTCGCCCTCGTGACGGGCGCCGGACAGGGCGTCGGGCAGGGGATCGCCCTGGCGCTGGCCGCGGAGGGCGCCACCCTCGCCGTACTGGGGCGCACCGGGGACAAGCTCCGGGCCACCGCCGAGCTGATCCGGCAGCGCGGGGCCGACGCCGAACCGTTCGTCTGCGACGTGGCCGACACCGCCGCCGTGCCCGCACTCGTCGACGGGATCGCCGACCGGTTCGGCGGGATCGACATCCTGGTGAACAACGCCTACTCCGGCGCCTTGGGGCCGTTGCTGTCGCTGAGCGGGGACGACTTCCGCGCCGGTTTCGAGCACGGTCCGTTCGCGACGTTCGCGTTCATGACCGCCTGCCATCCGCACCTGAAGGCGCGCGGCGGCGGCAACATCGTGAACCTGGTGACCTCGGCGATGGTCCGCTGGGACGCCACCAACTTCGGCGCCTACGCGGCCGCCAAACAGGCCGTGCGGTCGCTGACCCGCACGGCCGCCGTCGAGTGGGGGCCGGACGGCATCCGGGTCAACTCCGTGGCCCCGCACGCGCTCTCGCCGAGCCTGGAGTGGTGGATCCGGAAGAACCCGGCCGAGGCCGAGGAGTTCCGCAGGACCATCCCCCTGGGTTACATCGGCGACTGCGAGGCCGACGTCGGCACCGCGGTCGCCTGGCTGGCCGGTCCGCAGGCCCGCTACCTCACCGGCGCCACCGTGCCCCTCGACGGCGGCCAGGCGAACTTCGGCTGACCCGGCACGCCCGGATTCCCACGCACCCGCCCCGACCCGACACCCGTCCCGGTAGGAGAGAAACCCCGTGAGCGACAGCGACAGCACACCCGGCGGATCCGACGGCCGCGCCGCCGTACCGGATCCGCTCTCCCCGGGCACGCTCGGCCCGGTGACCCTGCGCAACCGCACGATCAAGGCCGCCACCTACGAGGGTCTGGCCTACCGGGGGCGGGTGACCCGTGAGCTGATCGACTTCCATCGGGAGTACGCCCGGGGCGGGGTGGGCATGACCACCGTGGCGTTCTGCGCGGTCTCCCCGGAGGGACGGACGGACAAGCACCAGCTCGTGTGGACCCCGGAGGCGCTGCCGGGGCTGCGGCAGCTGACCGACGCCGTGCACGCCGAAGGAGCGGCCGTCTCGGCGCAGATCGGGCACGCGGGCCCGGTGGCCAACCCCCAAGGCGCCGGCGCTGGCGCCGTCCCGGCACTTCCACGCCACCAGCGGCAGCGTGACGCGGCCCGCCACCCGCGAGGACCTGACCCGGATCGTGCGGGACTTCGGCAACGCCGGTGCCTCGGCGGTCGAGGCCGGATTCGACGCGGTCGAGGTCCACCTCGGACACAATTACCTGGCCAGTTCGTTCACCAGTCCCAGGCTGAACCGGCGCACCGACGACTACGGCGGCAGCCTGGCCAACCGCACCCGGCTGGCCCGGGAGGTGACCCGCGCGGTGCGCGACGCCGTCGGCGACCGGGTGGCCGTGCTGGCGAAGGTGAACATGGACGACGGCGCGCCCGGCGGGTTCTGGTTGGACGAGGCGATCCAGCTCGCCCGGTGGCTGGAGCGGGACGGCTCGGTGGACGCGCTGGAGATGACGGCGGGCAGTTCGCTGCGCAACCCGATGTATCTGTTCCGGGGCGACGCGCCGTTGGAGGACTTCGCCGCCGTGATGCCGCAGCCGGTGCGGCTCGGCGTGAAGATGGTGGGCGGGAAGTTCCTCAAGTCCTACCCCTACACCGACGCCTACCTGCTGGAGCAGGCCCGGCAGGTGCGTGCCGCCGTCGACCTGCCCATGGTGCTGCTCGGTGGGGTGACGAACCGGGAGGTCATGGACACCGCGATGCGGGAGGGCTTCGGGTTCGTGGCGATGGCCCGCGCCCTGCTGCGCGAACCAGACCTGGTCAACCGGCTGCGGGACGACGCAGGAGCACACAGTCTGTGCATCCACTGCAACAAGTGCATGCCTTCGATCTACCGGGGCACGCACTGCGTCCTGCGGGATTCGGAGGGGCCGCGGGCGCACGGCTGGGGCCGCAACACGGTGGTGTGACGCCCGCACGGCCGGGCCGGTCGGGAGTGTCGCCGACACTCCCGGTCCGTTCCGGTCACGACCGGGTGCCCGGCAGCAACCGGTGCACGGCCTCGTCCAGCACCCCGATGACGTCCTCGGCGTCCCGTCCCGCGGCGACACCGACGATCGCGCCGAGGAACGTGGTGGACAGCACGCGCGCGGCCGCGTCCAGTTCCGCGTCGTCGTGCCCTGCCGTGTCCCCGGCGCGCAGGGTCCGGCCGATCCACGCCGCGCGTTCCGGCCCGAACCCGACGGGATCGTCCCCCTCGGTCATCCCGGGGTAGCCGGCCACGTAGGCACGGAACAGCGCCCGGTACAGCAGCGGCTTCTGCGCGGCCTGCCGCAGCACGCGGCCGAACACGTCGGTCAACCGTTCGGCCGGTCCGCCGCCGGACGGGCCGCGGGCGCCGACGCTGTCGGCGACCCGGTCGCCGAGCGCGAGCAGTGCCTCGATCAGGAGCTGGTCCTTGGAGCCGACGTGCTGGTACGCGGTGGCGGCCGAGACCCCCGCGCGGGTGGCGACCTCGCGCACCCCGGCGCCCTCGTACCCGTTCTCGGTGGCGACCTCGATCGCCGCGTCGATCAGCTTGTCCCGTGTGGCGGCCTGGGTGGCCGACAGCACGCGCCGCACGACGCGGGTGCCGTTCCCGGCGGTGTCCTTCGGCATGGGCCCACCCTATCGGCCCGGGAGTCCGGTGAACGACCATCTGGACAAGTGTCTAAATAAGCGTCTAGCCTTTCGTCCGTCATCATGTTCACCACCGGATCGTGGTAGGGGAGCGGCACATGCGACTGCGCGAGACCGAGGCGCAACGCCGGCTCCGCGCCGAGCTCAGGGAGTACTTCTCGGGATTCCTCCCCGAGGACGTGCGCCGGCGGGCGGGCGAGGAGGGCGTGGGCGGCGAGCACTTCCGGGCGGTGGTCTCCCGGCTCGGCGCCGACGGCTGGCTCGGCCTCGGCTGGCCCGCCGAGTACGGCGGGCGGGGACGGTCCCTGGCCGACCAGTTCGTCTTCTTCGACGAGGTGCAGCGGGCCGGGCTCCCGTTCCCGTTCGTCACCGTGAACACGGTCGGCCCCACCCTGATGGCCCGGGGATCGGCCGAGCAGAAGGACCGCTTCCTGCCGGGCATCCTCACCGGTGAGACGGTGTTCGCCATCGGCTACACCGAACCCGGGGCGGGCACCGACCTCGCCTCGCTGACCACCCGCGCGGTGCCGGACGGCGACGACTGGATCGTCGACGGCAGCAAGATCTTCACCAGCGGGGCCAACACCGCGGACTTCGTCTGGCTGGCCTGCCGCACCGACCCGGACGCGGCGAAGCACAAGGGCATCTCGATCCTCATCGTGGACACCCGCGACCCCGGGTTCTCGTGGAGCCCGATCACCACGGTCGGCGGGATGACGGTGACCGCCACCTACTACAGCGGTGTGCGGGTGCCGAAGGCGAACGTGGTCGGGGAGATCAACGCCGGCTGGGAACTGATGACCACCCAGCTCAACCACGAACGGGTCGGCCTGGCCGCCCTCGGCGGCCGGATGACGGCGCTGTGGGAGACGGTGCTGGGCTGGGCGAAGGACACCGGGGCGATCGGACAACCGTGGGTGCGCCGGGACCTGGCCCGCGCACACGCCCTGCTGGAGGCGATGCACCTGCTGAACTGGCGGATGGTCGGCTCGGCCGGGGACGGGACGCTGACCGGCGCCGAGGCCGGCGCCACCAAGGTGTACGGGACCGAGACCCACGTCGAGGTGCAACGACTGCTGCTCGGCGTGCTCGGCGCGGCGGGCCGGGTGCGTCCGGAATCCCCCGGCGCCGTGCTCGCGGGCCAGGTGGAGCAGTTGTCTCGCCAGGGCATCGTGAACACCTTCGGCGGTGGGGTCAACGAGGTGCTGCGCGACATGGTCGCCACCCAGGGGCTGGGACTGCCCCGGTTGGGACGGGGGAAATGAACGACACTCTCGAACACCGGCTGCGGGAGTTCGTCGGGCGGGAGCTGAGTCCCACCCGGCCCGCGCAGGACCCGGTGAACGTGCCGATGATCCGGCACTGGGTCGAGGCGATGGGGGATGCGAACCCGATCCACCTCGACGACGCGGCAGCCCGCGCGACCGGACGTCCCGGCGTGGTGGCCCCGCCCGCGATGGCGCAGGCCTGGACCATGCGTGGCTACGCCGCCCACCTGGCCGCACAGCAGGGCGGCGACGGCGCCGGGGGCACCGGCGAGGCCGGGCCGACCGTGCTCGACGAGATGTTCGCCCTGCTGGACGAGGCGGGTTTCACCTCCGTGGTGGCCACCGACTCCGACCAGGAGTTCGTCCGCGAACTCGTCCCGGGTGACCACCTCTCCGTGTCCGAGACGCTGGAGTCGGTCTCGCCGGAGAAGACGACCGCGCTGGGCACCGGGCACTTCCTCACCAGCCTCCGCACCTACACCGACCGGCACGGCGAGGTCGTGGCGACCCAGCGCTGGCGGATCCTGCGCTTCCGGCCCGCCGGGGAGGTGGGCTCGGCGGCCTCCTCCGCGTCCGACGGCGCCTCCGCGTCCGACGGTGCGGACGGATCCGGCGGGTCCGGCGGATCCGGCGGGAATGCCGACGAGCGTCCGTTGCGTCCCCGCCCCGCGGTGAACCGGGACAACGCCTTCTTCTTCGACGCCTGCCGGCAGCACCGGCTGCTCATCCAGCGCTGCGCCGCCTGCCACATCCTGCGGCACCCGCCGGGGCCGTGCTGCCCCGACTGCGGTTCGTTCGACTGGGACACGGTGGAGGCCTCCGGCCGCGCCACCGTGTACAGCTACGTCGTCGCGCACCACCCGAGACACCCGGCGTTCGACTACCCGCTGCTCGTCGCGGTGGTCGACCTGGCCGAGGGCACCCGGCTGATCACCAACCTGGTCGGGGTCGAGCCCGACGACGTCGCCCTCGACATGCCGGTGCGGCTGGAGTGGCTCGACGCCGACACCGAGCTCACCCTGCCGGTCTTCCGGCCGGTCGCGACCGGGGACGCGGCGGACACCGCGCCCGCCCGGGAGGAGGAGTAGATGGACTTCACATTCGACGAGGACCTCCGGGCGCTGGCGGGTCTCGCCGACGACATCGTCACCGGACACGCCACCACCGGGCGGGTGGCCGAGGTCGAGGCGGGCGGGACCCGCGTCGACGACGGGCTCTGGCGCGCCCTGGCCGTGGCGAACCTGCTCGGCATCGCCCTGCCCGAGCGGCACGGTGGCTCGGGGCTCGGGATGAGCGGGCTGTGCGTGGTGCTGGAGGCACTGGGGCGTCGGGTGGCACCGGTGCCG
>NZ_KB912501.1:0-3052 GCF_000383775.1 Saccharomonospora halophila 8 | reverse complement strand
ACCCTGCGGCGTGCCCACGTCGCGCTGGCCGCCGTGCAGCTCGGCGTCACGCGCGGCGCGCTCGCGCACGCGACGAGCTACCTGAGCGAGCGCAGACAGTTCGGCAGGCCGTTGGGGACCTTCCAGGCGGTGGCGCACCAGCTCGCGGACTGCCATATCGACATCGAGGCGGCGGGTGTGACGCTGTGGCAGGCCGCCACCCGCCTCGACGACGCGGACGGGGCCGACGCCGACCCTGCCGACCATGACCCTGCCGACCTCGACCGCACGGCCCTGGTCGCGAAGTGGTGGGCCACCGACGCGGGCCAGCGCGTCGTACACCGCGTGCAGCACGTGCACGGCGGGATCGGCGTGGACCTCGACTACCCGGTGCACCGGCACTACCTGTGGGGCAAGGAGATCGCGGGCACGCTCGGCGGGCCCGGCGCCGACCTCGACCGCCTCGGTGCCGTACTCGCGGCCACGGAGGTGACGGCCTCGTGACCACCCCCGCCGACCCGCACACCTCCGTGCGGTACGCCGACATCGCCGTCGGCGACACGCTGCCCGACCTGGTGATCCCGCTGACCCGCACGCTGATCGTGGCCACCGCGATCGCCGGCCGGGACTACCAGGACGTCCACCACGACCCGGAGCTGGCGCGCGAACGCGGGTCGCAGGACGTGTTCATGAACATCCTGACCACGAACGGCCTGGTGAGCCGGTTCGTCACCGACTGGGCCGGGCCCGCCGCGTCGGTGGCCCGCATCAAGGTCCGGCTCGGCGCGCCGAACTACCCGGGAGACGAGATGCGGATGACCGGCGAGGTGACCGAGGCGTCCGACGGCCGGGTGGAGGTCGCCGTGCGCGGGGACAACAGCCTCGGCCCGCACGTGACGGGCACCGTCGCGCTGCGGTTCCCGGCCGGGGACCGGGCGAGCGGGGAAGAGGTGCGGTCATGACCGCGACGACCACGAACGCGGACACAGCGGCGGGCCGGGAGTCCGCGGGCCTGGCGAACCGGGCCGCCGTCGCCGGGATCGGCGCGACCGAGTTCTCCAAGGACTCCGGCCGCAGTGAACTGCGCCTGGCGTGCGAGGCGGTGCGGACCGCGATCGACGACGCGGGTCTCGAACCGTCCGAGGTGGACGGACTGGTGACGTTCACCGCGGACACCAACTCGGAGATCCACCTCGCCCGGAACACGGGGATGGGCGCGATCCGGCACTTCTCCCGCGTCCACTACGGCGGCGGCGCGGCCTGCGGCACGGTCGCCCAGGCCGCGATGGCCGTGGCCACGGGCGCGGCCGACGTGGTGGTTTGCTACCGGGCGTTCAACGAACGCTCCGGCGTGCGCTACGGGCTCGGCCAGGCCGACCGGGCGCTCAGCGACGACGCCGACCGCGCCGCGTACTCGTGGATGACCCCGTTCGGGCTGGCCACCCCGGCGCAGTGGGTCGCCATGTTCGCCCGCCGCTACATGCACGAGTACGGCGCCACCAGCGAGGACTTCGGCCGGGTCTCGGTGACGATGCGCAGGCACGCGGCGACCAACCCGGCCGCGTGGTTCCACCGGCGCCCGATCACCCTCGCCGAGCACCAGGCCTCCCGCTGGATCGCCGAGCCGCTGCACCTGCTGGACTGCTGCCAGGAGACCGACGGCGGGCAGGCGCTCGTGGTCGTCTCCGCGGACCGCGCGAAGGACCTGCCGCACCCACCGGCCTACATCGCGGGCGCGGCCCAGGGGTCCGGCCCGGACCAGCACATGATGACCAGCTACTACCGGCCGTCGATCTCCGGCATCCCGGAGATGGGGCTGGTGGGCAGCCAGCTCTACGCGCAGAGCGGCCTGCGGCCGGACGACATCGCCGCGGCGATCCTGTACGACCACTTCACCCCGCTGCTGCTGCCGCAACTGGAGGAGCTGGGCTTCTGCGCACGGGGCGAGGCCAAGGACTTCGTGCGCGCGGGCCACCTCGAACTCGACGGGCGGCTGCCCTGCAACACCCACGGCGGCCAGCTCGGGGAGGCCTACCTGCACGGGATGAACGGCATCGCCGAGGGCGTGCGGCTGATCCGGGGTGCCTCGGTCAACCAGCCGGGCGCGGTGCCCCACGTCCTCGTCACGGCGGGCACCGGGGTGCCCACCAGCGGCCTGATCCTCGCCCGCGACCGCTGATCCGGGCCGGGAAACCGGCTTCGCGGGGTCGGGACGTCGGGCTCCGGGCGGTCATGCCCGGCGGGAGCAGAAAGGCTCTATCAGGTGCCCGGCAGGGGAACTAGTCTCGACAGCCCCGGGAGAGGAGAGGAGGCGGGGGCAATGTCCGAGGCCACCGATCTGCAACGGCGGATGTTCGAGCTCATCCGGAACCACGATCTCGAAGGACTGCGGGCGCTCTGTCATTCCGACTACACCTATGTCGGACCGGACGGCGAACAGAAATCCGGGGCCGACGAGGGTGTCCGGGTCGCGGAGACCTACGTGACGGCGTTTCCGGACCTGGACTTCGAGATCGTCGCCAGCCATGACTGTGGCGCTGCGACGGCGGTCATGGAAATGACCGTGTCCGGGACGCACCAGCAGGAACTGGAGGGCGTCCCGGCGACGGGCAAACGTATCCGGGAACCGTACTGCAACGTCATCGAGGTGCGCGACGGCAAGGTCTACCGGGAACGGGACTACTTCGACAACCTGCACCTGATGCACCAGTTGGGCGTGACACGGATGCCGGAGAGCACAGGGGCGTGAGGTCGGGTGCCTCGTTCCCCGTGCGTCCATGCTCTCCGGAGCCCCGGCTCATCCCCCTGACGTGACCGGGTCGGCGTGTGAAGCGCCGAGCCGGGCCAGGTGTTCGTGTGGGCGGCCGAGGAGCTGGGCCGCGGAGTGGGCCCGTTTGAAGTAGCGGTGCGCCGGGTGTTCCCAGGTGATGCCGATGCCGCCGTGCAGCTGGATCATCTCCCCGGCGACGGTGGACAACGCCTCCGAACAGTGCGCCTGCGCCACCGCCGCCTGCCGGGCGGCCTCCGCGACGGTCCCGTCGTCGGCCCCGGCACGTCCGGCGCTTCCGGCGGC
>NZ_KB912500.1 GCF_000383775.1 Saccharomonospora halophila 8 | reverse complement strand
CCGCCGGATCGCCCGGGTCGCTCCCCGGCGCCGGAACGGCCCCGCTCGGGTACTCGGACATCGCCCGCGCCAGATCGCGCACCCGGCACGCGGTCCCGTGGATGGCACCGGTGTCCTCCGGCGCGGCGTCGGCCAGGTGCGCGAGTTCGCCGAGCACCTCGTACGCGAACCTCCACAGCGCACCGCCCGGCCACGAGCGGGTGCCCGATCCCGCGTCCCACCCGGACGGCCGGGAGGACACGAGGATGCCGTTCGCCCGGTCGTGCAGATCCTCCAGCGACCCGCCGGTGCGCTCGCACATCTCGGCGAACACCTCCTGCAACGCCTCCCACTGCCACCGGGCCAGCCTCGCGTGCTGCTCCATCGCACTCCTCCACGTTTCCGCGTTTTCGGAGTTCAAGACTAGCCTACTATGGCTAGGCATGGATTGATATAGCTCGGCAGAGTGAGCCGAACAGGTCTAGCGTCGCTGACACGCTGGGTGATCGGCGTGACCGCATCAGGCACGAAGGCCCTGTGACCATCTGGCGACAGATCGCCGACGACATTGCTGAGGACGTGCGGGCGGGGCGCCTGAGCGATGGCGCACGGCTACCCGCCTACGCGGACCTGGCCGATTCGTACGGCGTGGCGGTGGGCACGGTCAAGCGAGCGGTCCTGGAGCTGCGGCGGGAAGGCATCGTGACCGTCGTGGTCGGACGCGGCACCTTCATCTCCGAGTAGGCCGACTGGGACCTGGCTGTCGGGCTCAGCCCGCGAAGATCTGCCGCCACTCCGCCAGCGACCGGGGCCGGAACACGACGTTGTTCTCCCGCACGTGGGAGAGGTTCGCCGACGGTTCGGCCGAGTACATGTGCCCCGGATACACCACGGGGTCCCCGGACAGGCCCGCGAGCTGCTGGAGGCTGCCGTACAGCGCGTCGGCGTCGCCGCCGGGCAGGTCGGTGCGCCCGCAGCCGTCGAGGAACAGCGTGTCACCCGCGATGAGCGCGTTATCCAGCAGGAAGCACTGGCTGCCGGGGGTGTGCCCCGGCGTGTGCAGGGTGCGGACCTCGACGGCGCCGATCGCGACGGTGTCGTCGTGGTCGTGGCCGACCAGGTCGGTGCCGGACACACCGGTGACCCGGCGCACCCACTCCTGTTCGGCGTCGGCGACGTGGATCGGCACCTGTTTGCGGGCGAGCAGCTCGGCCACCCCGGGCAGGGAGAAGCCCATCATGTCGCCGCCGACGTGGTCGGGGTGGTAGTGCGTGGCCAGCACGCCGGTGAGCCGCATCCCGTCGTCGTCGAGCAGTCCGAGCAGGTCGTCCACCGCGTAGGCGGGATCGACCACCATGGCCTCGCCGGTCTCCCGGTCGCCGATCAGGTAGCTGAAGTTGCGCATCTGGGTGGCGATCTGATCGCCGACGGCGTAGTCGCGGCCGGCCAACAGTTGCCGGAAGTACAGGCGCTCGGACATGCCCCGATCGTATCGGCCGGGTTCGGGCGCTCCGCCCCCCGGCACGTCACCGCTCCCCCGGACGTCAGAACGGAGGTGGGTCGGGGTCCGGGGTCGTAAAGTGCTCGCCCGGGTCCAGGAGCGGTCGCGGGTCGGTGCCGTGGGTGAGGCCCGAGGGCGTGTGCACGGTGAACCGGTGGGTGGCCCGGTTCAGCCGGAAACTCCACCCGGGCACGTCCTTCAACCGGTGGTGCCGTCGGCACAGCCCCACCAGATTGTCCGGGGCGGTGCGGCCATTCCGTCCGCGCCCCCAGGCGACCACATGGTCCACATCGCCGAACCGGCTGGGACGGTGGCATCCCGGGAACCGGCACACGTGGTCCCGCACCCGCACGAACTCGTCCGTCGCCGCGGGTGGCCGGTACCGCGCCCGCCCCACATCCAGGAGGGACCCGGTGAGCGGGTCGGTGACGAGGCGGCGCCACGTCGAGGTCGAGTCGAACGCGATCTCCCGGGCCACCCGCGCCGGGACGGGTCCGTGCCCGGCGAGTTCTCCGGGGCGGTCGTCGGTACCGAGCAGGGTGGGCAGCGCGACGTGCACGAACACCTCCGCACGGGTGCGCGGTGCAGAACCCCCGGTCGTGGTGTGTCCCTCTCGCAGCAGGTCGGCCAGCACGTCGGCCCGGAGCTGGTCGGTCGTGCGGGTCTCCCCGTGCCGACGCAGGGAGCGGGCGATCCGGTCGACGCGGGCATAGGCCGCGCTCGCCACCTCGGCGGGCAACTCGGCACGCAGAACGGCCGTACCGTCGCCACCGTGGATCAGCTCGACGCGGCGCTCGGCCCGGCGCCGGACGGCGCGGTCGGCCGCGCCGTCCGGGTCGACCCGTGCCACCACCCGGTTCACCGCCTGCCGCAGTGCCCCCGGGTCCTTTCCGGACAGTCGGTCGGCGAGGATCGCGTCAACCAGCCGCGCCTTCTCGTCGGGGAGGTACGCCGTCGGCTCGGCCACCTTGGACGCCTTGTACGCATCGAGGACCCCGGTCTCCATCGCGGCCAATGTGGACGGCAGGCGGGACACCAGCACCATCGCCAGGTCGACGGTCCGCCGAGCGTGGTGATCGCCGATCGTCAACGTCAGGGCGAGCTCGGCGGCCACGTCCGCCGGGTCACGCCGGTCGACACACGCGGCGATCTCCCGTAGCTGACGGGCCTGCAGCCGGGCGATGTGCTCGCCCAGTGCGCGGACGCGGTCCATACGCGACAGTGCGTCGCACGGCGCGGCGTCGCCTCCCCCTTCATCGCTCATGTGTTCGAGTCTAGCCGCGTCGGGTGCCCCACCACGATGCCTCGATCGGCTGAGCCCGACGCCCGCCCGCGCGGCTGTCCCGGTTCTGCGGCCTGTCCGGTTCTGCGGCCCGTCCCGATTCTGCGACACTGCCCGCCATGGCCTCTTCGGCACCGACGACCGGCACCCCGGGCACCGTGGTCGTGCTCGGCGGCCGCAGCGAGATCGGCACGGCCGTGGCGCGGCGGCTGGCGGAGCGGGGC
>NZ_KB912499.1:53077-56143 GCF_000383775.1 Saccharomonospora halophila 8 | reverse complement strand
CCGGCGGACCGTCCCGCCGCCCCGTCGCCCGCGGGTTCCGGGTCACCGTCGGCGGGGTCCTGCGCACGCACCGTCTCCGGCACCGGTTCCGTCCCTTCGCCGTCCCGCGCGGTCACACGAACCCCTGTTCCGTCCACGGCTGACGCAGCCCGCGCAGCACGTGCGCGGTGGTCAGCGCCGCCTCGACCGCCTCGTGCCCCTTGTCCTCCGTCGACTCCGGCAGGCCGGCCCGCGCCAGCGCCTGTTCCTCCGTGTCGCAGGTCAGCACCCCGTTGCCGACCGGGGTGCCCTCGTCCAGCGCGACGCGGGTCAACCCCGCCGTCACCGAGTCGCACACGTAGTCGAAGTGCGGTGTCCCGCCGCGGATCACCACGCCGAGGGCCACGACCGCGTCATGCCCCCGCGCCAGCGCCTGCGCCACGACCGGCAGCTCCACCGCACCGGACACGCGCAGCACCGTCGGCTCGTCGGCCAGCGGCACGTCCCGCACGGCCCGCAGCGCCGAGTCCACCAGGCTGTCGGTGATCCGGGTGTGCCACCGGGTCGCCACGATCCCCAGGCGCAGGTTCGCGCACCGGCTCAGGTCCTGCCCCGTGTCGGGACGTCCTTCTCCACTCATCCCCGGTGTCCCGTCGTCTCCGGTCGTCCAGTCAGCTTCAGCGCCCAGTCAGCCTCGGCGCCCGGTCACACCGGGCCCCCGCCGTCCCGGTGCTCGGTCACCTCGGCGCCGACCTCGTCGAGGTGTTCCAGCTCGGACAGGTCGTGTCCCATCCTGTCACGCTTGGTCCGCAGGTACCGCAGGTTCTCCGGGTTGGGCGAGGTCGGCAACGGCTCCCGTCCGGTGACCCGCAGGCCGTACGCCTCGATCCCGACCCGCTTGGCGGGGTTGTTGGTCAGCAGCCGCATCGACCGGACCCCGAGGTCGAACAGGATCTGCGCCCCCGTGCCGTAGTCGCGGGCATCGGCGGGCACCCCCAGCTCCAGGTTCGCGTCCACCGTGTCGGCACCCGAGTCCTGCAGCTGGTACGCCTGCAGCTTGTGCAGCAGGCCGATCCCCCGGCCCTCGTGTCCCCGGATGTAGAGCACGACACCGCGTCCCTCGGCGGCCACCGCCCGCAGCGCCGCCTCCAACTGCGGGCCGCAGTCGCACCGCAGCGACCCGAACACGTCCCCGGTGAGGCACTCGGAGTGCGCCCGCACCAGGATGTCCTCGCCGTCGCCGATGTCGCCGTACACGAAGGCGATGTGCTCGATCCCGTCGAGCAGGCTGTCGTACCCGATCGCGCGGAAGGTTCCCGCCGCGAGCGGGACACGGGCCTCGGCCACGCGCTCGACCTGCCTCTCCTTGCGCCTGCGGTAGGCGATCAGGTCGGCGATCGTGATGAGCTTGAGTTCGTGGTCGGCGGCGAAGACCTCCAGCTCGTCCCGCAGGGCCATGTCGCCCTCGTTCTTCTGCGACACGATCTCGCACAGCACCCCGGACGGGGCGAGCCCGGCCATCCGCGCCAGATCCACCGCGGCCTCGGTGTGCCCCGGCCTGCGCAGGACCCCGCCGTCCTTGGCCCGCAGCGGCACGACGTGGCCGGGCCTGCGGAAGTCGGACGGCTGCGACTTCGGGTCGGCGAGCAGGTTGATGGTGTGGCTGCGGTCGGTGGCGGAGATGCCGGTGCCGATCCCCTCGGCCGCGTCCACCGTGACCGTGTACGCGGTGCCGCGCATGTCCTGGTTGGTGTGGAACATCGGCGGCAGGTCGAGCCGGTCGCAGTCCGCTCCGGTGAGCGAGGTGCAGATGTAACCCGAGGTGTAGCGCACCATGAAGGCGAGCAGTTCGGGGGTGGCCTTCTCGGCCGCGAAGATCAGGTCGCCCTCGTTCTCGCGGTCCTCGTCGTCGACCACGACCACCGGACGACCGTTCGCGATGTCGTCGATCGCCGCCTCGATCAGGTCGATGTCCGGTGTGGGACCGGCCTCAGTCATGGTCACGCGTCCTCCTTGCCCACGCCACTCCCCACCGTATCCCCCGGAAGGTGGACGGCGGCCAGTCGCTCCACATACTTCGCGAGCACGTCCACTTCCAGGTTGACCGCCTCGCCCGGCTCGTTCCGGCCGAGCGTGGTCGCCCGCAGCGTGGTGGGGATCAGCGCGACGGTGAGCTCCTCGTCCGTGACACCGGCCACGGTCAGCGAGATCCCGTCGACGGCGATCGACCCCTTCTCCACGACGTAGCGCGCGAGCTCGGGCGGGAAGGCGAACTGGGTGAGCCCGTCCGGGTCCCGGGACAGGAACGTGCCCGTCCCGTCCACGTGCCCCTGCACGATGTGCCCACCGAACCGGTCGCTCGCCGCCATCGCCCGTTCGAGGTTGACCCGCCTGCCCGGTTCGATCCCGCGCAGGCTGGTGCGCTCCAGGGTCTCCGGCACCACGTCCACGGTGAACTCGTCGGCGGAGACCTCGGCCACCGTCAGGCACACCCCGTTCACGGCGATCGAGTCGCCGTGTTTCGCGTCCCCCGTGACCACGGGCCCGCGGACGGTGACGCGGCTGCCGTGCGGCTCCTGCCGTACCCGCGTGACCTCGCCGAGCTCCTCCACAATGCCGGTGAACACCTAGTCGCCTCCCTCGCCCGTGACCGGGACGGCGGAGATCCGCACGTCCTCACCGCTCATGGTGGCCCGTTCGACCCGCCAACGGTGTGCCTCGGTGATCGTTGACACTCCCGCCTCGCCCAGAGCCGCGGGCCCGGCGCCCAGCAGCACCGGGGCGACGAAGGCGACGATCCGGTCCACCCGGTGCGCGGCCACGAACGCGCCCGCCAGGGCGGGTCCGCCCTCCAGCAGCACGTCGACGATCCCCCGCTCGTCCAGGGCGGCCAGCACCGCGTCCGGATCGCGGGTACGGACCCGCAGCGTCTCCGCCGAGGAATCCAGCACCGCCGCCTCCGGCGGGATCTCCCGGGTGCCCACGACCACCCGGAGCGGCTGACGTCCGGCGGGGGTGCCGTCGGCGCCGCGCACGGTCAGTCGCGGGTCGTCGGCGAGCACGGTGCCGGTGCCGACCACGACCGCG
>NZ_KB912499.1:48334-52977 GCF_000383775.1 Saccharomonospora halophila 8 | reverse complement strand
AATCGCCTCCGGCGGCGTGCCCACCACGGGCACCCCGGCGTCGGCGAGCCGCTGCGCCAGCCCCAGCGGCGTCTGCCCGCCGAGCTGCACGATCACCCCGGCGACCTCGCCGGAGGCCTGTTCGGCGTGCACGACCTCCAGCACGTCCTCGAATGTCAGCGGTTCGAAGTACAGCCGGTCGGAGGTGTCGTAGTCGGTGGAGACCGTCTCCGGGTTACAGTTGACCATCACGGTCTCGAATCCGGCCTCGCGCAGGGCGAGCGCGGCGTGCACGCACGAGTAGTCGAACTCGATGCCCTGCCCGATCCGGTTCGGCCCCGACCCGAGGATCAACACCTTCGGCCGCTCGGTCTGGGCGACGACCTCGGACTCCGCCGCCGGATCCCGTTCGTAGGCCGAGTAGTGGTACGGGGTGCGCGCCTCGAACTCGGCGGCGCAGGTGTCCACGGTCTTGAACACCGGGCGGACACCGAGCCGGTGGCGCAGCGCCCGCACGCCGTCCTCCCCCGCCAGTTCGGGCCGCAGCGCGGCGATCTGCCGGTCGGACAGGCCGATCCGCTTGGCCCGGCGCAGCAGACCGGTCTCCAGCACCGGCGCCTCGGCCACCTCGGTGCCGACCTCGCCGATCAGCGCGACCTGGTCGAGGAACCACGGGTCGATCCCGCTGGCCTCGTGGACCTGCTCCGGGGTGGCGCCCAGCCGCAGCGCCCGTTCGGCGGTGTAGAGCCTGCCCTCGTGCCCGGTGCGCAACCACTCCAGGGTCGTGGCGAGGTCGACGCCCTCGGGGTCGGGCCGGGTCCAGAACCCGACCGCCTTCGTCTCCAGCGACCGCATCGCCTTGTTCAGCGCCTCGGTGAAGCTGCGGCCCAGCGACATGGCCTCGCCGACGCTCTTCATCGTGGTGGTCAGGCCGGGATCGGCGCCGGGGAACTTCTCGAAGGCGAACCGCGGCGTCTTGACCACCACGTAGTCGAGCGTGGGCTCGAACGACGCCGGGGTCTCGCCGGTGATGTCGTTGCTGATCTCGTCGAGGGTGTAGCCGATGGCCAGCCGCGCGGCGATCTTGGCGATCGGGAAGCCGGTCGCCTTCGACGCCAGCGCCGAGGACCGGGACACCCGGGGGTTCATCTCGATGACGACCATGCGCCCGTCCGCGGGGTCGACCGCGAACTGGATGTTGCAGCCGCCGGTGTCCACCCCGACCTCGCGCAGCACCGCGATGCCGACGTCGCGCATGTGCTGGTACTCGCGGTCGGTCAGCGTCATCGCGGGCGCCACCGTCACCGAGTCGCCGGTGTGCACGCCCATCGGGTCGACGTTCTCGATCGAGCACACGACCACCACGTTGTCGTGCCGGTCGCGCATGAGCTCCAGCTCGTACTCCTTCCAGCCGAGCACGCTCTCCTCGATCAGCACCTCGGTGACCGGGCTCTCCTCCAGCCCGAGCGAGGCCATGCGCTCCAGCTCGTCGGCGGTGTGCGCCATACCGGAGCCCAGCCCGCCCATCGTGAACGACGGCCGGATGACCACCGGCAGGCCCAGCTCGGCCACGACCTCGCGGACCTCGTCCATCGAGTGGCACACCGCGCTGCGCGGCACCCCACCGCCCACCGAGGCGGCGATGTCCTTGAACTTCTGCCGGTCCTCGCCCCGCTGGATCGCGTCGACGTCGGCACCGATCAGTTCGACGCCGTACTTCTCCAGGACCCCGCGTTCGTACAGGTCCACCGCGCAGTTCAGCGCGGTCTGCCCGCCGAGCGTGGCCAGCAGGCAGTCCACCGGACGGCCCTGCTCCTGCTCGGCGGCCAGCACCTTCTCGACGAAGTCGGGGGTGACCGGTTCCACGTAGGTGGAGTCGGCGAACTCGGGGTCGGTCATGATCGTGGCCGGGTTCGAGTTGACCAGACTCACCCGCATCCCCTCGGCGCGCAGGACACGGCACGCCTGGGTACCGGAGTAGTCGAACTCGGCGGCCTGGCCGATCACGATCGGGCCCGACCCGATGACGAGCACGTGCTCCAGGTCAGTGCGTTTGGGCATGGCGGGCCTCCATCAGCGTCACGAACTCGTCGAACAGCGGCGCCGCGTCGTGCGGGCCCGCCGCGGCCTCCGGGTGGTACTGCACGGAGAACGCGGGCACGTCGGAGCAGCGCAGCCCCTCCACGGTCCCGTCGTTGGCGCAGTGATGGCTCACCCGGGCCGTCCCGAACGGTGAGTCGAAGCGTTGTCCGGGCTCGCCCTCCAGGGCGAACCCGTGGTTCTGGGCGGTGATCGCGACCCGCCCGGTGGCGGCGTCGAGCACCGGGATGTTGATGCCCCGGTGGCCGAACCGCATCTTGTACGTCCCCAGCCCGAGGGCGCGGCCGAGGATCTGGTTGCCGAAGCAGATGCCGAACAGCGGGATCTCCCGGGCGAGCACCTGCCGGGTCAGCTCGATCGCCGCGGTCTGGGTCTCCGGGTCACCGGGGCCGTTGGACAGGAACACCCCGTCCGGGGCGACGGCGAGGAGCTCGTCCACGGTGCTGCCCGAGGGCAGCACGTGCAGTTCGACGCCCCGGTCGGCGAGCTGGCGGGGGGTGTTCGTCTTGATGCCGAGGTCGAGCGCGGCGACCCGGAAGCGGGTCTCGCCACGGGGAGGGACGACGTAGCTCTCCGCCGTGCTGACCTCGCCCGCCAGGTCGGCACCCCGCATCGGCGCGCTCGCGCGCACCGCCTCCAGCATGGCCGCGTCGGTGACGAGGGCGTCACCGGAGAACACGCCCGCGCGCATCGCGCCGTGCTCGCGGATGTGCCGGGTCAGGGTGCGGGTGTCCACCTCGGCGATGCCCACGACCCCCTGGTCGGTGAGCGCGTCGTCGAGCGAGCGCGTGGACCGCCAGTTCGACGCCCTCCGCGCCGGGTCGCGCACCACGTAGCCCGCGACCCGGATCCGGTCGGACTCGTCGTCCTCGTCGTTCCAGCCGGTGTTGCCGATCTGCGGCGCCGTCTGCACCACGATCTGCCGGTGGTACGACGGGTCGGTCAGGGTCTCCTGGTAGCCGGTCATGCCGGTGGTGAACACGACCTCGCCGAGGGTGCGTCCGCGCGCTCCGTAGGCGGCGCCCCGGAAGATCCGGCCGTCCTCCAGCACGAGCGCGGCGTCGGTGGTTGCGACGGTCATACCTGGGCACCTCCCGTGACCCGGTCGATCCAGTGCGGGTAGGCGGCGAGGTCGTCGCCGCGCAGGCCGGTGTCCAGGACGACGCCGTCCAGGCGCCAGGTGAACACCAGCAGGCTGTCGGTGCCCATCACCTTGCCCGCCATTCCTTTCGCTGTCGTGACGTCGACGACGTCCGCGCGCGGGATCCAGAAACCCGGTGCGCCGCGTCGGTCGACCTCGATGCCGTCGGGGTACAGCCGCAGGGTCGCGGGACCGCGCATGCCCGCACCGCGGGTGACGACCCGGTCCTGCCAGTGCCCCGAGCGGGTGGTGCTGACGTAGATCCCGCTTGTGGTCAGCAGCGGATCACCCGGGTCGGAGGGCACCTCCGGGAACGGGGGGATCCGCACGCTCTGCGTGCGGGCCTGCCGCCGCCAGCCGCGCCACATGCCGTACAGACACAGGGCGAAGAACGCGAAAACCAGCAACGTCAGTGCGATTCTGTCCATGACCCGATCCCGTCCATCACACAGTCTTCCCTTCGCGCGAGGTGAGACGCCCGCGCAGCAGCGTGGCGCGCACCACGCCGGGCAGCCGCAGACCCTCGTACGGGGTGTTCGCGGCCACACTGGCCAACTCCGCGCCGCGCACGGTCCACTCGGCCTCGGGGTCCACCACGACCAGGTTCGCCGGTTCCCCCACCGCGAGCGGCCTGCCCTGGTCCGGCAGGCCCACGATCTCCGCGGGGCGTTCGCTCAGCACCCGCGCCACGCCGCGCCAGTCGAGCAGTCCGGTGCGCACCATCGTGTGCGTCACCACCGACAGCGCCGTCTGCAGCCCCAGCATTCCCGGCGGGGCGGCGGCCCACTCGCGGTCCTTGTCCTGCACCGCGTGTGGGGCGTGGTCGGTGGCCACGCAGTCCAGCAGGCCGTCGGCCAGCGCCTGCCGCAGACGGGCGGTGTCCGCGTCGGTGCGCAGCGGCGGGTTGACCTTGTTCACCGGGTCGTGGGTGCCCAGCCGCTCGTCGGTGAGCAGCAGGTGGTGCGGGGTGACCTCGGCCGACACCGCGGTGCCCAGCCCCTTCGCCCAGTCCAGCACGTCCACGGTACCCGTGGCCGAGACGTGGCAGACGTGCAGCCGCGCCCCCGCGTGCCGGGCGAGGACGCAGTCGCGGGCCACCACCGACTCCTCCGCGGACGGCGGCCATCCGGTGTAGCCCAGCCGCGCCGCCCGCTCACCCTCGTGGGCCTGGGCGCCGACGGTGAGCCGGGGGTCCTCGGCGTGCTGGGCGACGACGATCCCGAGCGCGGTCGAGTACTCCAGCGCGCGCCGCATCAGCAGCGGGTCGGCCACACAGCGGCCGTCGTCGGAGAACATCCGCACCCCGGCCGCCGAGCGGGCCATCCGTGCCCATCTCGGCCAGCCGTTCGCCGGCGAGCCCGACGGTCACCGCCCCGACGGGGTGCACGTCGACCAGGCCGGTCTCCCGGCCCCGCCGCCGCAC
>NZ_KB912499.1:44890-48234 GCF_000383775.1 Saccharomonospora halophila 8 | reverse complement strand
GCCGGGGCCGTCGTGCGGCGCGTTCACGCGGGGTCCTCTCCGCGCGGCGCACCCGCGGCCCGCGCGTCCAACCACCCCTGCAGGATCTCCACGGCCGCGGCCTGGTCCACCACCCGGCGCTGCCTGCGTCCCTTGACTCCCCGCTGGGACAACATGCGGCTCGCGGTGACCGTGCTGAGCCGCTCGTCGGCCATCCGGACCCCGACCGGATCGAGCCGACCGGTCAGCCGCCGTGCGTACTCCGTCGCGATCGCCGCGGCACTGCCGTGCCGGTCCGCCAGCGTCCTCGGCAGTCCCACGATCACCTCGACCACCTCGTTCTCGGCGACCAGCCGGGCCAGCTCGTCAAGATCGGTGTCCGTCTCCGCATCACGCGTCAGGGTAACCAGCGGGGTGGCGAGAATCCCGGCCGGATCGGACAGCGCCACGCCGACCCGCACCGACCCGACGTCCACCGCCAGCCGCCGGCCGGGCCCGGGATCGTTCTCCCCGGGCCGGTCGGGGCGTACGTCGCTCACCGGCGCTGACCCACCGTGTCCCGCAGCGCACCGAGGGCCCGGTCGATCCCGTCCGGCCGGGTGCCCCCGCCCTGGGCCATGTCCGGCTTGCCACCGCCCCGGCCGCCGACGGCCTCGGCGAAGGACGGCACCAGATCACCCGCCGCCAGACCCTCCTCCCGGGCCGCCGCCGTGGTGGCCACCACGAAGCTCACCTTCTCCCCGGAGGGGGCGAACAGGGCGACCACCCCGGGCCGGGACCCGAGCCGATTACGGACCTCGCCCGCCAGCGTGCGCAGCGCACCTCCGTCGACGCCCTCGTCCAGCTTCTCCGCCACCAGTGCCGTGCCGGAGACGTCCTGCGCACGCTCGGCGAGCGTGCCCGCCGAGCCGAGCACCTCGCGCATCTTCAGCCGTTCGATCTCCTTCTCGGCGTCGCGCAGACGGGTCAGCACGTCCTCGATGCGGTGCGGCAGCGACTCCGTCGGCACCTTCAGCGTGCCCGCCAGTTCGGAGACCAGCAGCTGTTCCTTGCGCACGTGCCGCAGCGCGTCCGTGCCGACCAGCGCCTCGACGCGGTGCACCCCCGAGCCGATCGACGAGTCGGTGACCAGTTTGACCAACCCCAGCTGACCGATCCGCCCGACGTGGGTCCCCCCGCACAGCTCGCGCGAGTAGTCCCCCATGTCGACCACGCGGACCCGGTCGCCGTACTTCTCCCCGAACAGGGCGATCGCCCCCTGTTCGAGGGCCTTGTCCTTGGTCGTGGTGTAGGACTGCACCTCGACGTCGGTCTGGAGGTAGTCGTTGACCTCCTCCTCCACCTCGGTGAGCACGCCCGACGACACGGAGCCCGCGGTGGTGAAGTCGAACCGCATCCGCCCGGGCGAGTTCAGCGACCCGGCCTGGGCGGCCCGGTTGCCGTAGGCCCCGCGCACCGCGGCGTGCACCAGGTGGGTGGCCGAGTGCGAGCGGGCGATCGCGGCGCGGCGGGTCCCGTCCACCGAGGCGGTCAACTCGGTGTCCACCGCCACCTCGCCCCCGGTGACCTCCACCCGGTGGACGTACAGTCCCGGCACGAGCTTCTGCACGTCCCGCACCGCCAGTTCGACCCCGTGGCCCAGCAGCACGCCCGTGTCGGCGATCTGCCCACCGCCCTCGGCGTAGAACGGGGTGCGGTCGAGGACGAGTTCGGCCGTCGTGCCCTCCCCCGCCACCGTGGCCGGCACCCCGTCGACCATCAGCGCCAGCACCCGGGAGGTGGCCTGCAGGTCGGTGTAGCCGAGGAACTCGGTCTCCCCGTGCTGTTCGAGCAGTCTCCGGTAGGCCGACAGGTCGCCGTGGCCGCTCTTGCGCGCCGCGGCGTCGGCCTTGGCGCGCTGCCGCTGCTCCTCCATGAGGGTGCGGAAACCCTCCTCGTCCACCGACAGTCCCTGCTCGGCCGCCATCTCCAGGGTGAGGTCGATCGGGAACCCGTAGGTGTCGTGCAGCTGGAACGCCTTGTCCCCGGCCAGCATCGTGCCGCCGGAGCGGCGGGTCTGCTCCGCGGCCATGTCGAAGATGCGGGAACCGCTGGTGAGCGTGGCGAGGAAGCTCTCCTCCTCGGTCCGCATGACGTCGCTGATCCGGTCGAAGTCCCGGGCGACCTCGGGGTAGGAGGGCGCCATCGCGTCGCGGACGACCGCGGCGAACTCGGGCAGCACCGGTTCGTGGACGCCCAGCAGCCGCACCGAGCGCACGATCCGGCGCAGCAGCCTGCGCAGGACGTACCCGCGGGTCTCGTTGCCGGGGGTGACCCCGTCCGAGATCAGCATCACCCCGGACCGGGCGTGGTCGGCGATTACCCGGAACCGGACGTCGTCGGGGTGGTGGTCGCCGTAGCGGCGGCCGGAGAACTCCTCGGCCGTGGCGATCACCGGGCGCACCAGGTCGGTCTCGTACACGTTCGACACGCCCTGGAGCAGGTACGCCACCCGCTCGATACCCATGCCGGTGTCGATGTTCTTCCGCGGCAGTTCCCCGAGCACGGGATAGCCCTTCTTCGGGCTGCCCTCGCCCCGGATGTCCTGCATGAACACCAGGTTCCAGATCTCCAGGAAACGGTCCTCGTCCACCGCGGGACCACCGTCGCGGCCGTACTCCGGGCCGCGGTCGTAGTAGATCTCCGAGCACGGCCCGCCGGGCCCGGGTACGCCCATGTCCCAGTAGTTGTCGTCCGCGCTGCGGTACTGGATGCGCTCGGACGGCAATCCCGCGACCTCCCGCCACAGCGCGGCGGCCTCCGCGTCGTGCTCGTACACCGTGGCCCACAGCCGGTCCGGCTCGAACCCGAACCCGCCCTCGTCCTGCGAGGTCGTGATCAGCTCCCAGGCCCGGGCGATGGCGGTCTCCTTGAAGTAGTCCCCGAAGGAGAAGTTGCCCGCCATCTGGAAGAACGTGTTGTGCCGGGTGGTCTTGCCCACCTCGTCGATGTCGCCGGTGCGCACGCACTTCTGCACGCTCGCGGCGCGGGGGTAGGGCGGCGGGACCTCACCGAGGAAGTACGGCTTGAACTGCACCATTCCCGCGTTGACGAACAGCAGGGTGGGGTCGTCGAGGATCAGTGAGGCACTGGGCACCCTGGTGTGCCCGTGCTTGGCGAAGAAGTCCAGGAATCGCTTGTTGATCTCGTGAGTTTCCACTGGCTTTCCTTGGCGTGAGGCGCGGCGCCGGGGCGCCGTGCGCGGGTCGTGGGCGGGGGACGGCGGAGACCGGGACGGGCCTGCGTGCCTGGTGTGCCTCCCGTCGGCCTCAGGTCTCCGCCCGGCGCGCTCGCCGCGCGGACGTCCCGGGGGCGGCGTGCCTGCC
>NZ_KB912499.1:41413-44790 GCF_000383775.1 Saccharomonospora halophila 8 | reverse complement strand
TCTCAGGCTGTCCCGGCAGAGCGGGTGGCAGACCCTTCGGGACGCGGCCGGGCGCGCCGGGATCACCGCCCCGGTCTCGCCGCACACCCTGCGGCACTCGTACGCCACCCACCTGCTGGAGGGCGGGGCCGACGTCCGCGTGGTGCAGGAGCTGCTCGGCCACGCGTCGGTGAGCACGACCCAGGTCTACACCCTCGTGACGGTCAACACCCTCCGTGAGGTCTACGTGACGGCGCATCCCCGCGCTCTGGGCTGAGCGGGCGAAAAACTACCCCGGTCGTGCCAGGCGAGTCGCGTTGGCGCTGCTTCGAGTACCGCAATACGCTGGCGCCGTCCATGCCGAAGAGGAGCTTTCGCCCCATGTCGACTTCCCACCACACGGCGAGGCGCGCCCAGGACCCGTCCGACCGGGCGACCGACGCGACCGCGCCCGCCCCCCGACTTCGGGAACGCGATGACCTCCCGCAGCGAGTCGGCGCCGGCCAGCAGCATCACGATGCGGTCCCAGCCGAACGCGATCCCGCCGTGCGGCGGTGGCCCGTACTGCAGCGCGTCGAGCAGGAAGCCGAACTTCTCCTGCGCCTCGGCCTCGGGCAGACCCATCACCTCGAAGACCCGCTTCTGCACGTCCGGCCGGTGGATACGGATGGACCCGCCCCCGATCTCGTTGCCGTTGCAGACGATGTCGTAGGCGTAGGCCAGCGCGTTGCCGGGGTCGGCGTCGAACTTGTCGACCCACTCCGGGGTCGGGGACGTGAACGCGTGGTGCAGTGCGGTCCACTGCCCGGAACCCACGGTGACGTCCTCGGTGTCCTCGGCCGCCTCGAACATCGGGGCGTCGACGACCCACACGAACGACCACGCGCTCTCGTCGATCATGCCGAGCACCTCGGCGATCTCGACCCGCGCCGCGCCGAGCAGGTGCCGGGCGTCGGCGGGCCTGCCCGCGGCGAAGAACACGCAGTCCCCCGGCTTCGCCCCCACGGCGTCGGCGAGACCGGCGCGCTCGTGCTCGGCGAGGTTCTTCGCCACCGGCCCGCCGAGGGTGCCGTCCTCGCCGACCAGCACGTAGGCGAGGCCCTTGTGGCCGCGCTGCTTGGCCCATTCCTGCCAGGCGTCGAGCTGCCGCCGGGGCTGGTCGGCGCCCCCGGGCATCACCACCGCGCCGACATAGGGCGCCTGGAACACACGGAACGGGGTGTCGGCGAAGAAGCCGGTGAGTTCGGTGAGCTCCAGCCCGAACCGCAGGTCCGGCTTGTCCGTGCCGTACCGGGCCATCGCCTCGGCGTACGGCAGACGCGGGAACGGGGTGCGGACCTCGACGCCCACCAGCCGCCACAGGGCCGCGAGGACCTCCTCGGCCAGGGCGATCACGTCGTCCTGGCCGACGAAACTCATCTCGACGTCCAGCTGGGTGAACTCGGGCTGCCGGTCGGCACGGAAGTCCTCGTCGCGGTAGCAGCGCGCGATCTGATAGTACCGTTCGAGACCGCCGACCATCAGCAGCTGCTTGAACAGCTGCGGCGACTGCGGCAACGCGTACCACGATCCGGGCCGCAGGCGGGCGGGCACCAGGAAGTCGCGTGCGCCCTCGGGAGTGGACCGGGTCATCGTCGGGGTCTCCACCTCGACGAAGTCGTGGGAGTGCAGCACCTCCCGCGCCGCCCGGTTGACGTCGCTGCGCAGCTTCATCGCCCGGGCGGGCGCCGCGCGCCGCAGGTCGAGGTAGCGGTACCGCAGCCGGATCTCCTCGCCGACCTCCAGCCGCTCGTCGAGCGGGAACGGCAGCACCGCCGACTCGGACAGCACCTCCAGGTCGGTCACCAGCACCTCGATCGCCCCGGTGTCGATCTCCGGGTTCTCGTTGCCCTCGGGACGCCGCGCGACCTCCCCGACGACCCGGATGCAGTACTCCGCTCGGAGGTGGTGGGCACGGTCGGCCATCTCACCCTCACGGAAGACCACCTGCGCCACGCCCCCGGCGTCCCGCAGGTCGATGAAGATCACCCCGCCGTGATCGCGCCGCCGGGCCACCCATCCGGTGAGGGTGACGGTCTGGCCAACGTGCCCGGCACGGAGCGTGCCGGCCTCTTGCGTGCGAAGCACTTCGCGGAGTCCTTCCGACAGTGTCTGCTGATCTCGATCGGTCGTCTGTTGATCTCGGTAGGTCGTCGTCCGCCGATCCCGGCACCGGGGGCACCGCTCGTCCCGCGGCCGGCGGGCCCGGCCGGGCGGCGCCGACAGCACAGGTTAACGAACACGGCGGGTCCGGCCGCCACCAGGTTTCCCCGAACGGGGCACACCATGCACGGCGGGTCCCGGGCGGGACGGCCGTCAGAAGCCCGCGGACAGCGTGGTCGACATCGCGCTCGCGGCGCCGCGCACGGCGTCCGAGAGCCGGTCCACATCGAGCGTCTGCGCGCGCCCGGTGACCGAGACGGCCGCGATCACCCGGCCGCCGGAGGAGAGCACCGGCGCGGCCACGGCCGCCACCCCGTGCTCGACCTCCTCCCGGGAGACGGCCACCCCGCGCTCCACCGTCCGCTCCAGATCACGGTGCAGCAGTCCGGGCAGCACGATCGTGCGCGGAGTGATCCGCGGCAGCCCCGCCTCCACGACCCGGCGCAGCCGGTCCTGCCCGCCCCACGCCAGGAACACCTTGCCCGTGGCGGTGCAGTGGGTCGGCATCCTGCTCCCGACCCGCGACCGGACCGCCATCGCCCGGCCGCCGGTGACCTTCTCCAAAAACAGCGTGTACACGTTGTCCGGGACGGCGACGTGGACGTTCTCCCCGCTGATCCGCTGCAGGTACGCCAGATGCGGCAGTGCCGCCTCCCGGAGCACCCGTTGCCGCGGCACGAGCTGACCGAGCCGGAACAGTTTCGTGGCCAGCCGGTAGTGCCCCGGTCCGGAGCGCTCCACCGCACCCCACTCCACCAGATCACCGAGCAGCCGGTGGACCGTCGGCTTCGGCAACCCGGTCCGCGTGGCCAGCTCCGCCAGGCTCAGCTCCGCCGTGCCGTCGGTGAAGGCGTCCAGCACGGACAGCCCCCGGGCGAGCACGGACCGGTTCCGCGTCGCGTCTGGACGTTCGTTCTCCGCACCCACGGTCGCGAATACTACGAAAGCCGGGCACCGTGCGGGCGCACTCCCACGAACGCCGAGCCGGATCGACATCGCACCGCGATACCCGTGCGGTACCCGGACCGATGCGCACCGTGCGCATCGCCGACCGTTCGGTCACCCGCCCGTGGAGAAATCCTGTCCCGCACCGGGCGCGGATCCGGCCTCCGCGGGACCGACACCGGGGACGCGGACCGCGAGCACGGCGGAGCGGCCGGACCGGACCACCCCCAGCGCCTCGGCCAGCGCCCCCG
>NZ_KB912499.1:36373-41313 GCF_000383775.1 Saccharomonospora halophila 8 | reverse complement strand
GGGCGGTCGGCGGCGGCGTCGCCGCGGGCCTCCGCCCGCAGCTGCGCCACCAGCAGTTCGGAGAACACGACACCGCCGGCCTCGAGATTGTTCACCACGGCGTCGGCGAGCCGGCGCAGCGCCAGCACGCCCAGCTCCCGGCCCCCCGTGCCCGCGTAGACGGCCACGTCGATCTTGACGGCGCCGCCCCGGCCGCCGGCGTTGACCAGCAGACTCACGGTGCGGCTGCCCCGGATGTCGGTGACGAGCAGGTCGATCCGGGAGGCGGTGACCAGGTCGATCCGGCGGGTCCCCCAGGTGCGCACCAGCACCGTGGTTCCCTCCAGGTGGACCTGCCTGCGCGCGTTGGACACCACCAGCACCGCCGGCGGCAGTGCCACGACACCGCCGACGACCAGGCCGACGACCTGTCCGCCGAGCAGACCGGCCAGGCCCCCGAACGCCGCGCCGACCAGTACGGCACCCACGAGCCCGGACACGACACGACGGCGGCGCACCGCGGGATCGGCGGCGTACAACGGGACCCGTTCCGACCCGGACGTGGACCGCTCGCCTCCCGCTTCGCCGCTCATGCGCACCCCCCGGTCAGCGACGGATCCGTCGCGCGGAACCCGACGACGAGCACGGACACACCTTTCGCCACGGGCTGGGACGCCGTTCACCCTAGCCGCCCCTGTACAGGATCCTCACAGACAGTGCCCATAGACTGCGCCCGAGCGGGCCCACCGGGCCCGCCAGCGCCTCACCGGGGCCCGCCCGGGCCCACGGCGGCCGACGAGACAAGATTGGGAGGGCAGGTGGCCACCAACCAGCAACGCCGCGAGGCCGCGAAACGCAAGCTCGAACGGCAGCTCACCCGCCGCGCCGAACGGGCGAGGCGACGCAGGATCGTCGGTGTCGGCGTGACCATCGGTGCGGTGGTGGTGGTCGCCGGGCTCGTCGTGATCCTGGCCACGCGGGGCGATGACACCGCGGCGGAGGGCGACGCGGCGGACGCGAGCGGCACACCGGACACATCGGCCCGGAACACGCCGGCGAGCATCCCCACCGAACGGGTCGCGGCACCCGAACGCCCCGAGCCACTGTCGGGCCCGGTGACGTGCGAGTACCCGGAGTCCGGGCAGCCCGCCAAGGAGGTGCCCGCACCGTCGGGCGAGAACGTGCCCGCCGGGGGCACGGTCGACGTGACCCTGGAGTCCACCGTCGGCGAGATCCCCCTGACGCTGGACCGCGCACTGGCGCCGTGCACCGTCAACAGTTTCGTGCACCTCGCCGAGCAGGGGTTCTACACCGACACCAGCTGCCACCGGCTGTCCACCGACGGGCTCCAGATGCTGCAGTGCGGCGACCCGAAGGGCGACGGCACCGGCGGCCCCGGGTACAGCTTCGCCGACGAGACCTTCGAGGGGCTGACCTACGGCCGCGGCATCCTCGCGATGGCGAACTCGGGGCCGGACACCAACGGCAGCCAGTTCTTCATGGTGTACGGCGAGGCCCCGCTCCCGCCGAACTACACGGTCTTCGGCACGATCTCCGACAAGGGGCTCACGGTGCTCGACGAGGTGGCGCGCGCCGGACACGACGGTTCCTCGCAGGCGGGCGGCGGCACCCCGCACACCGAGGTCCGCTTCACCGACGTGCGCGTCGCGGCGACCTGACCGGCACCCCGGGTGCGTCGGGGGCACCGCGCCGACCGGCTCCCTCCCCGACGCACCCGGGGGTTCCGGAGACCCGCGTCGTCGGCGCCGGAGCGTGCGGGCGGTCAGCCGAAGTCGGGGGGACGCCGTTCGAGGAAAGCGGCGACCCCCTCGGCGTAGTCGTCCCCGGCGACGGCCTCGGCGCGGAGAGCCTCCACGGCGGCGTCGCTGTCCCGCTGCCCCTCCGTGATCCGCTCGATGATCTCGTTCATCCCACGCACCGACGTCTGCGACCGCGAACCGAGGGTGCGGGCGAAGTCGGTGGTGGCCTCCTCCAGTGCGTCGTCGTCGACCACCTCGTCGACCAGGCCGATCCCGTAGGCACGGTCGGCGTCCAGCAGCTGCGCCGACAGGAGCAGGTAGCGGGCGCGGGCCGGCCCCACCAGGGCGACGAGCCTGCGGGTGGAGGCGAAGTCGTAGACGATGCCGAGCTTGGCGGGGGTGATGCCGAAGCGGCTCTCCCGTGCCGCGAACCGGAAGTCACAGGCCACCGACAGCTGGCACCCACCGCCGATGCAGTTCCCCCGGACCCGCGCGATGCTCGGCTTGCGCATCCCGGTGAGCGCGCGGACCGCCTTCTCCACCGCGTCGTCGTAGACGGCCGCGCCCTCGGGCGTGGCCCGCAGCTCGCGGAACTCCCCGATGTCGGCGCCCGCGGAGAAGTGGTCCCCGGCACCGGCCAGCACGAGGACCCGGATCGCCGGGTCGGCCTCCACCTCGGCCACCACGTCCGGCACCGCCGACCACATGGCGTGGCTGACGGCGTTCATCTTGGCGGGGCGGGCGAGGGTGAGTGTGGCGGTCGCGCCGTCCCGGTCGAACTGGATCCCGTCGGTCACGCCGCAACCCTAGATCCCGCGCGCCCCGCCACGGAGCCCGGAGTGGCACACGTCGCGGCACCGACCGCCCGCACGCCGTACGTGGGTGTCGACTCGCGGTGCCGGAGCGTCGACTCAGGGGATCGGAGTGTCGACTCGCGGGTCAGGTGGCCGAGGTGAGTCGGTAGACGTCGTAGACGCCCTCCACGTTGCGGACCACCTTCAGCACGTGGCCGAGATGCTTCGGGTCACCCATCTCGAAGCTGAACCGGCTGACCGCGACCCGGTCCTTGGAGGTCGTGACCGAGGCGGACAGGATGTTGACCTTCTCGTCGGCCAGCACCTTGGTGACGTCGGACAGCAGCCGGTGCCGGTCCAGGGCCTCCACCTGGATCGCCACCAGGAACACCGACGACTCCGTCGGCGCCCACTCCACCTCCAGCAGCCGCTCCGGCTGCCGGTGCAGGTCGTCGGCGTTGGTGCAGTCGGTGCGGTGCACGCTCACCGCGCCACCGCGGGTGACGAACCCGAGGATGTCGTCGCCCGGCACCGGCGTGCAGCACCGGGCCAGCTTCGTCCAGATGTCCGACTGGCCGCCCTTGACCACCACACCGACGTCCCCGGTCGAGCGCCTGCGGGTGACCGTGGACGGAGTCGCGCGCTCGGCGAGCTCCTCCTCGGCCTCCTCGACCCCGCCGATCAGCGCCACCAGGCGCTGCACGACGTGCTTGGCACCGATCTGGCGCTCGCCGACCGCCGCGTACAGGGAACTGATGTCGGCGTGGCGCAGCTCCTTGGCCACCGAACCCATCGTGTCGGCGGACACGAGCCGCTGCAGCGGGAGGCCGATCTTGCGGACCTCCTTGGCGATGGCCTCCTTGCCGGACTCGATCGCCTCGTCCCGGCGCTCCTTGGCGAACCACTGCCGGATCTTCGCCCTGGCCTTCGGCGACCCGGCGAAGGACAACCAGTCGTGGCTGGGCCCGGCCCCCTCCGCCTTGGACGTGAAGATCTCCACGACCTCACCGTTGTCCAGCTTGCGTTCGAGCGCGACCAGCCTGCCGTTCACCCGGGCGCCGATACAGCGGTGGCCGACCTCGGTATGCACCGCGTAGGCGAAGTCCACCGGGGTGGACCCGACCGGCAGCGTGACCACATCGCCCTTCGGCGTGAACACGAAGATCTCGCGGGTGGCCAGGTCGTAGCGCAGCGACTCCAGGAACTCGCCCGGGTCGGCCGCCTCCCGCTGCCAGTCGAGCAGCTGCCGCATCCACGCCATCTCGTCGACGTCGACGGCGTTGCCCCGGTGGGTGCCCTTCGTTTCCTTGTACCGCCAGTGCGCCGCGATGCCGTACTCGGCGGTGCGGTGCATCTCGTAGGTCCGGATCTGCACCTCGAGCGGCTTGCCGTCCGGCCCGATCACCGTGGTGTGCAACGACTGGTACACGCCGAACCGGGGCTGGGCGACGTAGTCCTTGAACCGGCCGGGCATCGGCTGCCACAGCGCGTGCACCACACCCATCGCCGCGTAGCAGTCCCGCACGTCCTCCACGAGGATGCGCACGCCCACCAGGTCGTGGATGTCGTCGAGCTCGCGTTCCCGCACGATCATCTTCTGGTGGATCGAGTAGTAGTGCTTGGGCCTGCCCTCGACCTTGGCCTCGACGCGCGACTCCTCGAGCTGCTTGGTCAGCTCGCCGATCACCCAGCGCAGGTAGGTGTCCCGGGACGGCGCGCGGTCGGCCACCAGTCGCACGATCTCGTCGTACTTCTTCGGCTGCAGTATGGCGAAGGCCAGATCCTCCAGCTCCCACTTCACCGTGGCCATACCGAGCCGGTGGGCCAGCGGGGCGAGGACCTCCAGCGTCTCCTTCGCCTTGCGGGCCTGCTTCTCCGGCGGCAGGAACCGCATGGTGCGCATGTTGTGCAGCCGGTCGGCGAGCTTGATGACCAGCACCCTCGGGTCCCGCGCCATCGCGATGACCATCTTGCGGATGGTCTCGGCCTCCGCCGCGGTGCCGAGCTTGACCTTGTCCAGCTTGGTCACCCCGTCGACGAGCTGGGACACCTTGTCCCCGAAATCCTCCCCCAGCTGTTCGAGGGAGTACCCGGTGTCCTCCACCGTGTCGTGCAGCAGGGCCGCCACCAGGGTCGTGGTGTCCATGCCCAGCTCCGCCAGGATCGTGGCGACCGCCAGCGGGTGGGTGATGTAGGGGTCGCCGGACTTGCGCCGCTGCTCGCGGTGCCGCTCCTCGGCCACGTCGTAGGCCCGCTGCAACAGCGACAGGTCGGCGCTCGGGTGCAGTTCCCGGTGGATCGCGGCGAGCGGTTCGAGTACCTGCTTCACCGAGGCGGGCCGCTGCGCGGTGATCCGCCGCGCCAACCGGGCCCGCACCCGCCGGGTCGCCGACGGGGCACGGACGGC
>NZ_KB912499.1:30242-36273 GCF_000383775.1 Saccharomonospora halophila 8 | reverse complement strand
CTTGCCGGGCTTGCGGACCAGCGCCACGCCGAGCCCGCGGGCGTAGCCCAGCGCCGCGGCGAGGACGAACCCCCGGGCCTCCACGGCCGCGAGCCGGTCGACGTCCCCGACCGCGTCCCCCAGGGCATCGATCACCAGCGCGAACGCCTCGGGGTCCCCGAACAGCGGGGTGAGATCCCGGAACAGTACCCCCGGTTCGGGAAAGTCCGGGATCTCGGAGATCAGGTCCAGCGCCTCGTCGAGTTTCCGCGCGTTCACCGTTTCCGCTTTCCGGTCGGCCGGGCCGAGGCACGTCGGCCGGACGTACGTTCACCCCGTCGGGCCTTCGGGTGCCGGTCGGGCACACTCGCCGCCGCGGAGAACGCCTTCTCCCGGCGCAGCTCCGCGGACAGCGACTCGTCGTCGCCGGGATCGACGTCGTCCCCGTCGGCGGCCCCCGCGGCCGACCCGTTGAGCTTACGGGCCTGGTGCTCGCGCCGTGCCCGCACCTTCTCGGCGTGCTTGATGTAGGTCGGGTTCCGCATCTTGCCCTCGACCAGGATGGGCGTGGCAAGCAGGATCGACGAGAACGTCCCGGCGATCAGGCCGGTCATCAGGACCAGGGCGAGGTCCTGCAGTGTCCCGGAACCGAGCAGGATGTAGCCGATCACGAGCAGTCCCACCACCGGCAGCAGCGTGATCAGCGAGGTGTTGATCGAGCGCATCAGCGTCTGGTTCAGCGCGAGGTTGGCCGCCTCGGCGTAGGTGCGCCGCGTCAGGTTGAGCAGGCCGCGGGTGTTCTCCTTGACCTTGTCGAACACCACGACGGTGTCGTACAGCGAGTAGCCGAGGATCGTCAGCAGCCCGATCGCCGTCGCCGGGCTCACCTCGAACCCGATCAGCGAGTAGACGCCCGCGGTGACCACGACATCGTGCAGCAGCGCGACCAGCGCGGCCACGGCCATCCACTTCTCGAAGTAGATGACGAGGAAGATCGTCACCAGCACCAGGAACACGGCCAGCGCGATCAGCGCCTGCTGGGAGATCTCCCCGCCCCAGGACGCACTCACCGCGCTGTCGCTGATCACCTGCTCGGTCGGCTGCCCGTTCGCCCCGAGTGGCTGCAGTTGCTCGAACAGCACCTGCTTGACCTCGGCCACCTCGGCCGGGTCGAGCGAGTCGGAACGGATCTGGATCGAGGCCGCGTCCCCGACGCCGACCTGTTGGGTCTCCGACGGGTTGCTGCCGAGCGCGTCCGCGAAGGCCTCGGACGCCTCGTCGGTGGTGATCGGGCCGTCCGCCCCGACGGCGGGCATCTGGATCTGGGTACCGCCCTCGAACTCGATGCCGAAGTTGAAGCCCTTGAACCCGATCGAGGCGGCACAGATCAGCAGCAGCGCCCCGAAGGCCAGGAACCAGCGCCTGCGGTGGCCGACGATGTCGAACGCCCCGGTACCGGTGTAGAGGCGTTGCAGCACCGACCCCTCGGTCCGCGCCTCGCCCACGGCATTGGTCCCGGCCCCGGCTCCGCCCGTGCCCACGTTCCGCTCTCCCTGCTGCTCCACCTCAGGCCTCCTTCACGGCCGTGCCGAGACGGTTCGCGGTGCGCCTGCTCGAACCGATCCGCTGCACCGCTCCCAGCCCGGACAACCGCGGACTCGACAGCTTCTTCGACTTCGCCACCAGCGCGACCAGCGGGTGCGTGATGAGGAAGACGACGATCAGGTCGAGCACCGTGGACAGGCCCAGGGTGAACGCGAAGCCCTTCACCTCGCCGACGGCGAGGACGTAGAGCACGACGGCGGCGAGGAACATGACCGCGTCCGAGGCGAGGATCGTGCGCCGCGCCTTGACCCAGCCACGCGGCACCGCCGAGCGGAAGGTTCTGCCCTCCCGCATCTCGTCCTTGAGACGTTCGAAGTACACCACGAACGAGTCGGCCGTGACCCCGATCGCGACGATGAATCCGACGACGCCCGCGATGTCCAGGGTGTACCCGATCCACCGGCCGAGCAGCACCAGCACCGCGTAGATGATCATCGCCGAGAGTGCCAGCGACAACACCGTCAGCACCCCGAGGATGCGGTAGTAGAACAGGCAGTAGACGAACACCAGCGCGAGGCCGACCGCCCCGGCGATCAGTCCCGCCTCCAGGGTGGCCAGGCCGAGCGTGGCCGACACGGTGGTGGCGTCGGACGAGTCGAACGACAACGGCAACGACCCGTACTTGAGCACGTCCGCGAGGTTCTGCGCCTCGGCCTGGCCGAAGTCGCCGTAGATCTGGGTGTCCCCACCCGCGATCGCCTGGTTGATGCTGGGCGCGGACACGACCTCGGTGTCCAGCACGAAGGCGGCCCGCTCGCCGACGTTGGCGGAGGTGAAGTCGGCCCAGATCCGGCCGCCCCGGTCGTTGAACGAGAGGTTCACGACCCAGCCGTTGCCCTGCTGACTGTCGTACACCGCCGACGCGGTCTCGATCTGCGTCCCCTGCAGGAACACCGGGCCGAGCACGTACTTCTGGGCACCGTCGTCCCCGCAGGCCACCAGCGGCCGGTTCGGATCGTCGTTGCCCGTCAGCGGGTCGATCCGGCCGGGCGCGCAGCTGAGCTGGCTCATCGCCCGCTGCTGGGCCCTCTGCGCGGCCTGCACCTCCCGCTGGTCGCTCGGGTCCGCGGGGATCAGTTCGGGGTTCTGCCGCACCTGTTTGGCCTGCTGGATGCGCTGCGCGACCTCGTCGGTGTCGGCGCCGTTCCCGTCATCCTGCTGCCGGGCCTCCGGCGCCGAGCCGCCACCGGCGGAGGTGGGCGCCGGCTCCCCGGATTCCGGTGCGCCACCGGCCCCTTCCTCCGCGGGAGGCTCCGTTCCGGGGTCGCCCTGACCGCCCTGTTCCCCGCTGCCCTCGCCGGGCTGCTGCTGGCCCTGCTGCTGCCCCGGGGCCGCCCCGGCGGGCTGGACGGCGATCACCTTGCGGATGCCGAGCTTCGCGGTCTGACCGAGCGTCTTGGCCTGCTCGCCCTCCTGACCGGGCACGGTGATCACGACGTTGCTGCCGTCGAGCACCACCTCGGCGCCGCTGACCCCGATCCCGTTGACGCGGTTCTGAATGATCTCCCGCGCCTGCTGGAGCTGGTCCCGCGACGGGTCCGAGCCGTCCGGGGTCCGCGCCGTCAGGGTGACCCGGGTGCCGCCCTTCAGGTCGATCCCGAGCTTCGGTGTCGGATCACCGCCCCCGGTGAAGAACACCAGGGAATACAGCGCTGCGGCGATCACGACGAAGAACGCGAAGTATCGTCCCGGGCGGAACTGCCCGGCCGGAGGTGCCACGGTCGGTCGCTCTCCTCGAACTGGCTCGGCGGCTTACGGGTCGGCGCGCACGCCACCACCCGCCACAGGTGTGCGGTCGGCGAACACGTACGGCACCGGGACGACCCTACTCGGTGCCGCGCACACGGAGCGGGCCGGGCCGGACACCGAGGGGACCCCGGGCTGTCGGCCCGACCGTGCCCGGGCTACTTCTTGCCGTGCTCCAGCGACGGGGCGACCTCCGCACCCGAGCGCTCACTCTCCGTGTCCTCGGCGGCGACCTCCGTGGAGTCGTCGGAGGTGGCGGTGTCCGGGGCGTCCGCGTCCGCGGCGTCCCCGGTGTCCTCCTCGTCGTCGGTGACCGGGTTGATCCGCTCCCGCACGGCCTGGCGCAGCCAGGTGGTCACCACGCCCTCGGCGATCTCCAGGTCGATGGTGCTCTCGTCACTCGCGTCGACCACGGTGGCGTACATCCCGGAGGTGGTCATCACGCGATCGCCCTCGTCCAGGCTGTTCTGCAGGTCCTGCTGCTCGGCCATGGCCTTCTTCTGCTTGCGCGAAGCCAGGACGAGAGGCAACGCGACGACGAGCATCAGCAGAAGCGGCAGGATGAGGCCGTCCATGGTTCTCCATTCGACGGACGCCGCCCGGTGGCTCCGGCCGGGACGTCCCAGTTTGTCCGGATGTGCTGTCTTCGAGTGTGCCAGCCGCGGCCACGAGGTCGAGCACCGGTGGCGCACACCTCGGCGCCCGTCCGTCGACACCGTTCCGCTCGGCCCTGCTCGGCGACCCGCTCGTCGGCCACCGCCGCACGGACACCGCCGCGCGCGGGGCCGGCGAGCGCCGTGCGCGGAGCCGACGTGCTCAGTCGAACAGGGTCGGCGAAGCGGGGTCAACCCCTCCCGTCGGAGCGGGAGGCGGGAGTCCGAGGTGCTCCCACGCGAGGGTGGTGGCGACCCGGCCACGGGGCGTGCGGGCGAGCATACCCGCCCGCACGAGATACGGCTCACACACCTCTTCCACGGTGGTCGGCTCCTCGCCCACCGCCACCGCGAGCGTGGACACCCCGACCGGGCCACCGCCGAACGAACCCACCAGCGCCTCCAGCACCGCCCGGTCCAGCCGGTCGAGGCCGAGTTCGTCGACGTCGTAGACCTCAAGTGCGGCCCGCACGACCGGGAGTGTCCCCCGGCCGTCGGCACGGACCTCAGCATAGTCGCGGACCCGCCGCAGCAGCCGGTTGGCGATCCGGGGGGTGCCGCGGGAACGCCGGGCGATCTCCGCGCGGCCCTGTTCGTCCACCGGGATGCCGAGAATCTCCGCCGACCGGGCCACGACCTGCTCGAGTTCGGCGGGCGCGTAGAACTCCATCTGTCCGGTGAACCCGAACCGGTCCCGCAGGGGGCCGGTCAGCGAACCGGACCGCGTGGTGGCGCCCACGAGCGTGAACGGCGCGACCTCGAGCGGGATACTCGTGGCCCCGGGCCCCTTGCCGACGACCACGTCGACGCGGAAGTCCTCCATCGCGAGGTAGAGCATCTCCTCGGCGGGGCGCGCGATGCGGTGGATCTCGTCGATGAACAGCACCTCACCCTCGGTGAGGTTGGACAGCATCGCCGCGAGATCGCCCGCGCGCTCCAGCGCGGGCCCGGACGTGACCCGGATGGCGGTGTCGAGTTCCGCCGCCATGATCATGGCCATGCTCGTCTTGCCCAGGCCCGGCGGGCCGGACAGCAGCACGTGGTCGGGCGGGACACCGCGCCTGCGGGCGCTGTGCAGCACCAGCTCCAGCTGCTCACGCACCCTCGGCTGTCCGACGAAGTCGGCGAGCCTGCGCGGGCGCAGCGCGGTCTCGATCTCCCGCTCACCCGTGTGCGCGACCGCGGACAGCGGTCCGTCCGTGCCGTCCCCATCGGGGTGCCCGTCCGGTGCGACCTCCTCCGGTCCCGGTGACGGTACCCACCCGGGGTCGGACCTCGGATCCTCGTGCACGACATTCCCCCGATCACGGATCACGCCGGATCACCGTCGGACCGGCTCAGCTCTTCCTGCCCAGCGACGCCAGTGCGGCCCGCAGCACCCGGGACGTGTCGCCCGGCTCCTCGGCCACGACCCGCTCCACGGCCTGTTCCGCCTGCTTCGCGGGGAACCCGAGTCCGACCAGCGCCTGGACCACGTCGGCCACGACGTCGGCACGGGACGTCTCCGCCGCACCGGGGGCCGGCACGGCCGCACCGTCGGCACCGTCGGCACCGTCGGCACCGTCGGCCCCGGCGAACGCGGCCACCTTGTCCCGCAGTTCGATGGACAGCCGCTCGGCCCCCTTGCGGCCGATACCGGGGACCTGGGTGAGCACCGTGAGGTTGCCCTCGGCCAGCGCGGTGCGCAGCTTGTCGGGTTCGAGCACCGCGAGCGCGGCCAACGCCAGCCGTGGGCCGACACCGGAGACCGTCTGCAACAGTCCGAACAGCTCACGGGACTCCGCGTCGGCGAACCCGTACAGGGTCAGCGAGTCCTCCCGCACGACCAGGGTGGTGTGCAGGTGCGCCCGCTCACCCGTCCGCAGCGTGGCGAGCGTCGACGGGACGGCCTGCACGGACAGGCCCACCCCGCCGACCTCGACCACCACGTGGTCGAGCGCGACGGAGAGTACCTCGCCGCGCACCGAAGAGATCATGACGTGGCTCCCGTCGTCGGAGGGCCGGCCCCGGGCCGCGCCCCGCGCGCCTCGGCGAGCCGGGCACGGTGC
>NZ_KB912499.1:25116-30142 GCF_000383775.1 Saccharomonospora halophila 8 | reverse complement strand
CACCGCCACGCCGACGAGCACGGCACGGCGGGTGGCGGGATCCCGCAGCGACGGCAGCACCAGCGCGAGCAGCACGGCGGGGAACGCGGCGTCCAGGCCGAAGGCGTCGGTGTCGGTGACCACGGTGCCCGCCAGCGCACCGGCGACCACGCCGAGGTTCCACAGCAGGAACAGCGCGACACCGCAGACCCAGTACGCGGCCCGGCGGCGGGCGGCGTCGCGCTGTGCGAGCGCGAAGGCCACCGTCTCGTCGATCATCAGGTGGCTGCCGACGAGCCGCCTGCCGAGGCTCCGGCCGAGCACGTCCCCCACGGCGAAGCCGAACGGCAGGTGCCGCGCGTTGACCAGGAGTCCCGCGAACATCGCCGCCAGCGGGTTGCCCCCCGACGCGAGCAGCCCGACGACCAGGAACTGGGAGGCGCCCGCGAACACCACCAGGGACATCAGCACGGGCAGCCACAGCGGGAGACCGGCACTGACCGTGATGGCCCCGAACGACAGCCCCACGACAGCGTCGGCCACACACACCAGCGCGATGTCCCGCACCAGCGCACGGTCGAGGGTTCGCCACATCGAACGCATAGACTTCCATGGTGAACCCGACCGCAGCGTTCGTCAAACCGAACGATAAGGAGTGTTCAGCGAACATGACCGATCGCGATCCCGCCACCAAGGCACCGCTCGACGTCATCGCCGCGTCGCTGGCCCGGGAACGGCGCCGCGCGGGACTGTCCCTGGCGGAGGTCGCCCGCAGAGCGGGCATCGCCAAGTCCACGCTCTCCCAGCTGGAGTCCGGGACGGGGAACCCGAGCGTGGAGACGCTGTGGGCGCTGGGGGTGGCACTCGACGTCCCGTTCGCCCGGCTCGTGGATCCGCCCCGCGGGGCGGTACAGGTGATCCGCAGGGGCGAGGGTCCGGCCGTGGCCTCGGAGCGTGCGGACTACGTGGCCACCCTGCTGGCCTCCTGCCCGCCCAACGCCCGGCGCGACCTGTACCTGATCACGGTGCAACCGGGGGCACCCCGGGAGTCCGACCCGCACATGCCCGGGGTCACCGAGCACGTCGTGCTGGCCTCGGGCCGCGCACTCGTCGGCGTCGCCGAGGACCCGGTGGAACTCGCCCCGGGCGACTACGTCGCCTACCCGGGCGACGAACCCCACGTCTTCCGCGCACTCGACCCCGACACCATGGCGGTCATGGCCTCCGAACACCGGTGACCGCCCCAGGGCGGGTGACCGTGAAGGGCACCTTCACTGCGTCACGCGCCGTGAGGGGCACTTTCACTGCGTCACGCGCCGTGAAAGTGCCCCTCACGGCACACCTGTCACCAGCCGCGTTCGGCGAGGCGGTGGGGTTCGGGGGTGTCCTCGACGTTGAGGCCGACCATGGCGTCGCCGAGGCCGCGGGAAACCTTGGCCAGCATGTCCGGGTCGTCGTGGAAGGTGGTGGCCTTGACGATGGCCTCGGCGCGCTTGGCCGGGTCGCCGGACTTGAAGATGCCGGAGCCGACGAAGACGCCCTCGGCGCCGAGCTGCATCATCATCGCCGCGTCGGCGGGCGTGGAGAGCCCGCCCGCGGTGAACAGCACCACCGGGAGCCTGCCGGTCCGGGCGACCTCGGCGACCAGCTCGTACGGGGCCCGCATCTCCTTGGCCGCCACGTAGAGCTCGTCGGTGGGCAACGCGGCCAGCGTGCGCATCTCCGACCGGATCGCGCGCATGTGGGTGGTGGCATTGGACACGTCACCGGTGCCCGCCTCGCCCTTCGAGCGGATCATCGCCGCACCCTCGTTGATCCGGCGCAGCGCCTCACCGAGGTTGGTGGCGCCGCACACGAACGGCACGGTGAACTCCCACTTGTCGATGTGGTTGGCGTAGTCGGCCGGGGTGAGCACCTCGGACTCGTCGACGTAGTCGACACCGAGGGACTGCAGCACCCGCGCCTCGACGAAGTGGCCGATCCGGGCCTTGGCCATCACCGGGATGGACACCGACGACACGATGCCGTCGATGAGGTCGGGGTCGCTCATCCGCGCCACCCCACCCTGGGCGCGGATGTCGGCGGGCACGCGCTCCAGCGCCATCACCGCGACCGCTCCCGCGTCCTCGGCGATCCTGGCCTGCTCCGGGGTGACCACATCCATGATCACGCCACCCTTGAGCATCTCGGCCATGCCGCGCTTCACCCGCGGGGTGCCGGTCTCGGGTCGCTGGTTGTCGGCGGGTCGGACGTCTGACACGGGGGTACGCCTTTCACACAGGGGTGGTTACCCGTTCAGCGTACGTCCGGCGTGGACCGCACAAGCGGGCCAGTTCGCAGCGATCTCACCAGTCCACTTCACCCCCGGGGAACGCGACCGCTTGCCATCCCCAGCCTCCGGGTATGTGATCGAAAGACACAACCCTCGTCCCGTGGTGTCACCGCACCAGGCGAACCACCCGTGGTGTCACCACACCACGCACGGCGCACACCGCCCCGGGGAGGACCACGATGGCCGAGAAGAACAGCAGGATCACCGAAACCGGAGCCGGCCTCGCCGTGGACGACCCCGGCAGAGTACGCAACGTCGCCCTCGTGGGGCCGCCGGGTTCAGGCAAGACCACGCTGGTCGAGGCGCTGTTGGTGGCCTCGGGAACCATCCCCCGCGCCGGATCGGTCGTCGACGGCACCACGGTCAGCGACCACGACCCCGCCGCGGTCCGCCAGCAACGGTCCGTCGGGCTCTCCCTGGCACCCGTCCGGCACGCGGACACCAAGATCAATCTGATCGACACGCCCGGATACGCGGACTTCGTCGGCGAGGTCCGTGCGGGGCTGCGCGCGGCCGACGCCGCGCTGTTCGTGGTCAGCGCGGGTGAGGGGGTCGACGCGGCGACCGTGGCCCTGTGGGAGGAGTGCGCGGCGGTGCGGATGCCCCGTGCCGTCGTGGTGTCCCGGCTCGACCACGCCCGCGCCGACGTGACCTCCGAGATCACCGAGTGCCGCGAGGCGTTCGGTGAGGGGGTTCTCCCGCTCTACCTGCCCGCGAGCGACGGCAGCCCCGGCCTGGTCGGGCTGGTCACCCAGCGGTACTTCGACTACTCCGCGGGCCATCCCCCGGCCGTGGGTCCGGTCGGCGTCGCCGACGTGGTGCGCATGACCGAGGCCCGCAACGAGCTCATCGAGGGGGTGATCGCCGAGAGCGAGGACGAGACCCTGATGGAGCGTTACCTCGCGGGCGAGATCGTCCCGGAGGACACGCTGATCACCGATCTGGAAACGGCGGTGGCGAAGGCGGAGTTCTACCCGGTGATCCCCGCGTGCGCGTTGACGGCCGTGGGGACGGCGGAGATCCTGGACGGCATCGTCCGGGCGTGCCCGTCCCCGCTGGAGCGCATCCCACCGGAGGTGACCACCATCGACGGCGGACCGCGCCCCCGGCTGGCCACCGACCCGAACGGCCCCCTGTCCGCCGAGGTGTTCCGCACGACGGTGGACTCGTACGTCGGCCGGGTGTCCCTGGTGCGGGTGTTCTCGGGCTCCCTGCAGCCGGAGCGCCCGGTCCACGTCTGCGGACACGGACTGACCGCACGCGGGCACGCCGACCACGACGCCGACGAGCGGGTGACGCACCTGTACTCCCCGCTCGGGGCGAGCCTGCGCGAGGTCCCGCACTGCATCGCGGGCGACATCTGCGCGGTCACCCGGATCGGCTCCGCCGAGACGGGTGACACCGTGTCCTCCCCGGACGATCCGCTGCTGATCCGGACCTGGGACATGCCGGAACCGCTGCTGCCGGTGGCGGTGACCGCCCGGACCCGCAGCGACGAGGACGCGCTGGCGCGCAACCTCTCCCGGCTGGTCGCCGGGGACCCGACCCTGCGCCTGGAACGCAATGCGGAGACGAACCAGCTCGTGCTGTGGTGCATGGGTGAGGCGCACGCCGACGTCGTGCTGTCCCGCCTACGCGGGGGTGGCGCCGAGGTGGACACCGAACCGGTGCGGATCAGCCTGCGGTCGACCTTCGCCGCGAAGGCCACCGGGCACGGGCGGCACGTCAAACAGTCCGGCGGGCACGGCCAGTACGCGGTGTGCGACGTCGAGGTGGAACCACTCGAACGGGGGGCCGGGGTCGAGTTCGCCGACCGGGTCGTCGGGGGCGTCGTGCCGCACCAGTTCGTCCCGAGCGTCGAGAAGGGCGTCCGCGCCCAGCTCGCGGGGGGACTCGACGACGACAACCCGGTGGTGGACGTACGGGTGACCCTGTTCGACGGCAAGGCGCACAGCGTGGACTCCTCCGACGCCGCGTTCCAGACCGCCGGGGCACTGGCGCTGAAGGACGCGGCGGCCAAGGCGGGCACGGTGCTGCTCGAACCGCTCGACAGCGTGACGATCCGCGTGCCCGACGACCACCTCGGCGCGGTACTGGGCGATCTGTCGTCGCGGCGCGGCAGGGTTCTGGGCACCGAGTCGGTCGCGGGCGGGCGCAGCGTCATCCGCGCGGAGGTCCCGGCGGGCGAACTGCTGCGCTACGCGATCGACCTGCGCTCCCTCACCTCGGGAACCGGCGAGTTCACCCGCGCCCACGCCCGCTACGAACCCGCCCCGCACCGCCAGGCCGCGGGCTGAGGTGTGCCGTGAAGGCCCCCTTCCCCGCATCCGACGCAGTGAAGGAGTCCTTCACGGCCACGGGCGCCGGGAAGGAGTCCTTCACGGCGCCTGCGGCGGGGGTGGGTGGGGGTCCGGCTCGGCGATCTCGAAGTAGTCCGGTCGGGCCGCGGTGCCCGCCAGCCGGAACCAGCGCACCGCCCGCCGGTGCCGCAACGCCAGCGTGTCACGGACGGCGTCGTTGTACACGCGGCGGGCGAGCACCACCCGCTCCTCGGCGTCGGACAGCTCGTCCGCCGACGGGGCGGCCATCCGTGCGCGGTCCACCCCGGCCAACAGGCGGGTCAGCGTGTTCTCCGCCTCTTCCCGTCCGGGCCGGGGGGCCTCCTCGGCGGAGTCGGCGGCCCGGCGGAGCAGCAGCGCCCGCTCGTCGGGGAGC
>NZ_KB912499.1:8676-25016 GCF_000383775.1 Saccharomonospora halophila 8 | reverse complement strand
GGGTCGGGACGGTCGGCCCCGTCGTCGGGTGCCGCCTCCGCCTCCGCCTCCGCACGGGCGCACTCGGGCAGCAGCCGGTCCCGCACGGCGGCGCTGATCTCCCCCAACTGCCGCACCTGCTCCGGACTCAGCACGTCGAACAGGCCCTCCCGCACGGCGTGCGCGTGTCCCGGTGCCGCCGACTCGATCGCGGCCAGCCCGTCCGCGGTGAGGTGGGCGAAGGCCCCGCGACGGTCCGTCGGGCACGCCTGCCGCCGCACCCACCCGTGCGCCTCCATCCGGGTCACCGCGTGCGAGAGCCTGCTGCGGGACGAGCGGGTGATCTCGGCGAGTTCGCTCATCCGGAGCACGTGGTCCTCGGCCTCCGACAGCGCGACGAGCACCTCGTAGTACGTGAACGGCATCCCGGCGTCCCGCTGGAGCTGGCCCTCCAGGTGCGCGGTGAGCAGGTCGACGGCGGTCAGGAAGTCACGCCAGACGCGCTGCTCCGCGTCGCTGAGCCAGCGGGTTCGGGACATGTCCCCATGGTAGCCCGATTGAGCACTCAACCAGCCTTGGCTATCGTACGACGACCGTGTGGCGGTCCGGAGCCACACCCGTACTGGGGGTGATCATGGGGGTCGAGACCACGACGACCGGGCGGGCCGGTGATCTCGTCGTCGAACGGGCCGACGAACGGCATCTCGGTCGGATCGCCGAGCTCGCGGCGGAGCGCAGCCTCACCGGTGTGGCCGACCGGGCCGATGCCTCGGACGAGGGTTTCCTCGTGTCCGGATGGACCGAGCAGGAGTACCGCTCCCGGCTCGCCACCGCCGAGCACTTCTACGTGATCGTCGAGAACGGCACCGTGCTCGGGTTCCTGCTGGCCTACAGCTCCGACCAGCTGCGACCGGACGAATGGCTCAATCACCGGGTCCGGGCGACGCTCGGCGAGTTCCTCGTCATCAAGCAGATCTGTGTGGCGCGGGCGGCCTCGCGTCGCGGACTGGCCTCGGCGCTCTACCACCACGTGCTCGACCGCTGGCGGGACAGCCCGGTGATCGCGGCCGTGGTCGACGATCCGCCGAACCGGGCCTCGGCCCGCTTCCACACGGGGCTCGGCTTCCAGGAGCTGATCCGGTTGACCCCGCCGGACCGCACACCCCGCGTGGTGTGGGTCTGGCGCCGCCCACACGAGGCGATGCTGCACGCGCAGTACGCGGTCTCCGCCGAGCTGTACCGGCACGAGGACGTGACCAACTGGGAGAAGCTGAAGAACTTCCTCTACATCACCGCCGCGCTGACCGCCGCGCTGCTGGTGTCGCTCGGTGCCGAGGGGCCCGGTACGACGCTGGGCACCTCGCTCGCCGTGATCATCGCCGGGTGCGGGATCGGTGTCTCCGTCGGGTTCGCGGTGATGCTCAGCTACGGCAGGCGCTATCTCCAGGCGCGCAAGTCCGCCCTGACCGAACTCGAGGACCGCATGGTCTGGCACGGCGGCCGGAGGATGGTGAGCTGGCGCCCGAGCAGGCAGGACGGCGAGTACCTCGACGTGTCGCCGACCGGCCGCGTCATGACCGTGATCCCCGGCGCGATGGCTTTCTGCTGGCTGGTCATCGTCATCGTCCTTGTGGTGCTGTAGCGGACGACACCACCCCTCTAGTTGAGCCCTCAACAATCGTCATTACACTGGTGCTTGAGCGCTCAACAAAGAGCCTCCGGGCCACCCGATCTTTCTGCGATCCGAACGGAGGGGACTGTCCATGACAGCCACCACGACCGACATCCCCGGCTACGTGACCGGCACCTGGACCATCGACCCGGTCCACTCGAACGTCAGTTTCGTCGTGCGGCACCTCGGTGTCACGAAGGTGCGCGGCCGGTTCACCGATTTCGACGGTGAGATCGTCACCGCCGGGGACATCCGTGACTCCTCGGTGACCGCCACGATGCGCACGGCCAGCGTGGACACCACGAACGAGCAGCGCGACGAGCACGTCCGCAACGCGGACTTCCTCGACGCCGAGAACCACCCCACACTGTCCTTCCGCTCCACCGGCATCCGGGTCGACGGCGAGGACCACCTGATCGACGGCGAGCTGACCCTGCGGGGCGTGACCCGGCCGGTCACGCTCACCGCCGAGCTGGGCGGTTTCGGGGACGGGATGACCGAGGGCAGCACGATCCTCGGCGTCTCGGCGCACACCGAGATCAACCGCAGCGACTTCGGCGTCGGCGAGGGCGTCCCCTCCGCCGTCGTCAGCGAGAAGATCCGGATCGAACTCGACATCGAGGCGATCAAGCAGGACTGAGTCCCGTGCGCGCTCCCGCGCGCACGGCGGCGGGACCCGGCGGGGTCGGGGTCACCAGGCCTCGGCCAGCATCCGCCGGGTCTCGCCGAGCAGCTGCGGCAGCACCTTCGTGTGCCCGACGACCGGCATGAAGTTGGAGTCCCCGCCCCAGCGCGGGACGACGTGCTGGTGCAGGTGGGCGGCGATACCGGCGCCCGCCACCACCCCCTGGTTCATCCCGATGTTGAACCCGTGCGCCCCGGACACCGAGCGGATCACCGTCATCGCGTGCCGCGTGTACTCGGCGAGCTCCACCGTCTCGTCGTCGGTGAGCTCGGTGTAGTCGGCCACGTGCCGGTAGGGCACCACCATGAGGTGTCCCGGGTTGTACGGGTAGAGGTTGAGCACCGCGTACACGGTGCGCCCCCGCGCCAGGATCAGCGCCTCGTCGTCGGCCATCCCGATCAGCCGGCAGAACGGGCACTCCCCCGGCTCCTCGTCGGCCGGCTTGTCCGCGCCCTGGATGTAGGCCAGCCGGTGCGGGGTCCACAACCGTTGCAGCTGGTCGGTGACCCCGACCCCGTCCTGGGCGACATACGCGGGCCCGGGGGCGTCACCACCGGGGTCCCCGCCGCCGTCGACGTCAGCGGCCAACGAGCGCTCCCACCGTCTCGGCGGTCGGGGAGGTGTTCTCCCGGCGGGCCACCCAGTCGGTCACCGCCGTCACCGCGGTCTCGACGGGGACACCGTTGATCTGGCTGCCGTCGCGGAACCGGAAGGAGACCGCACCCGCCTCGACGTCCTTGCCACCCGCCAGCAACAGGAACGGCACCTTCTGGGTGGTGTGGGTCCGGATCTTCTTCTGCATCCGGTCGTCCCCGGTGTCCACCTCGACACGGATCCCGTGCCGGTGCAACTCCTTGGCCACCCCGTGCAGGTGCTCGACGTGTTCGTCGGCGATGGGGATGCCCACCACCTGCACCGGTGAGAGCCACGCCGGGAACGCACCGGCGTAGTGCTCGGTGAGCACACCGAAGAACCGCTCGATCGAGCCGAACAGCGCACGGTGGATCATCACGGGCCGCTGCCGCGATCCGTCGGCGGCCTGGTACTCCAGACCGAACCGCTTCGGCTGGTTGAAATCCAGCTGGATGGTCGACATCTGCCACGTCCGGCCGATCGCGTCCCGCGCCTGCACCGAGATCTTCGGCCCGTAGTAGGCGGCACCTCCCGGGTCCGGCACCAGTTCCAGTCCCGATTCCTCGGCGGCCGCCCGCAGCGTCTCGGTGGCGTCGTCCCATTCCCACTGCTCGCCGATGAACTTCGGGGACCCGTCCCGGGTCGACAGTTCCAGATAGAAATCGTCGAGTCCGTAGTCGCGCAGCAGGTCCAGCACGAACGCGAGCAGGGAGCGCAGCTCACCCGGCATCTGCTCCTTCGTGCAGTAGATGTGCGAGTCGTCCTGGGTCATCCCCCGCACCCGGGTGAGCCCGTGTACCACACCCGACTTCTCGTACCGGTACACCGACCCGAACTCGAACATCCGCAACGGCAGTTCCCGGTAGGAGCGCCCCCGCGCGGAGAAGATCAGGTTGTGCATCGGACAGTTCATCGCCTTGACGTAGTAGTCGGTGCCGTCGAGACGCATCGGCGGGAACATGTTCTCCGCATAGTGCGGCAGATGACCCGAGGTCTCGAACAGGTCCGACTTCGACACGTGCGGGGTGTTGACGAACTCGTAGCCGTGCTCCTCGTGCTTGAGCCGGGAGTAGCTCTCCAGCTCGCGGCGGATGATGCCGCCCTTGGGGTGGAACACCGGCAGGCCGGAGCCGATCTCCTCCGGGAAGGAGAACAGGTCGAGTTCCGCACCGAGCTTGCGGTGGTCCCGCCGCTCGGCCTCGGCGAGCATCTCCAGGTACTGCTCCTGCGCCTCGGCCGATTCCCAGGCGGTGCCGTAGATGCGCTGCAGCTGCGGGTTGTTGTCGTCCCCGCGCCAGTAGGCCGCCGCGACCCGGGTCAGGGTGAACGCCGGGATGTGCTTGGTGGTCGGCACGTGCGGACCCCGGCAGAGGTCGCTCCACACCCGCTCCCCGGTGCGCGGGTTGAGGTTGTCGTAGATCGTCAGCGCACCGCCGCCAACCTCCATCACCTCGGAGGTGTCCACGGCCCCGGTGTCCGCCTCCGACTTCAGGTCGACCAGTTCCAGCTTGAACGGCTCGTCGGCGAGTTCGGCGCGCGCGTCGGCCACCGAGTCGAAAGCCCGGCGGGAGAACCGCTGGGAGTCCTTGACGATCCGCTTCATGCGCTTCTCCAGCGCCCGCAGGTCGTCCGGGGTGAACGGCCGGTCGACGGCGAAGTCGTAGTAGAAGCCGTCCTTCACCGGGGGGCCGATCCCCAGCTTCGCCTCCGGGAACCGCTCCTGCACGGCCTGGGCGAGCACGTGTGCGGCCGAGTGCCGGATGACGCTCCGGCCGTCCTCGGTGTTCGCCGCGACCGGCTCGGCCTCCACGTCGGTGTCCGGGGCCCAGGTGAGGTCACGGAGGGCGCCGTCGGCGTCGCGCACGACCACGACCGCGTCGGGGCCCTTCGCGGGCAGTCCCGCCTCGCGCACCGCGGAGCCCGCCGTGGTTCCCGCCCGCACCAGCACGCGCGGAGCGGACGGGGCTGCGGCGGACGACGGTGGCGACACGGGAACTCCTCGACGTGGGGATGGACTTCGGGGACGCCTCCGATGTTAATCGCCCGCCGTACCCCTCCCGCCACGGGCCGCGCGTCGCACGCCTGCGCGCGTACGCCCGAGCAGGGGGCCACGGGGGGCCGCGGGCCTCCCGACCCCGGCGCCGACTCCGCACCGTGATCATGGACGGCGGCGCGGTCGACGAACCCCGGCCATGCGCGAAAGTGACCCCGATCACAGAGTGTGTGTCGTTACACCGACACCGCAGGGCACAGGGTGCTCGTTAGAGTGGTGCCATCGCATTCGGAACCGAGAATGGGCGACGAAGCGTAACAACTGCGGAGAAGGTGTCGGTCACTCCGAGTGACGAGTGGTCCGGCGTCTTCGCCGGAGCGAGGCGCTCCCGCCTCGTTTCCGGACGCGGACGGGAACCGAACGGGATCCCGTCCGGACGGGACCGGCCGGTGCGGGGTTCACCCGCCCCGGGAATGGCTCTCCATCGTGGTTGGTTGGACCCCATGACGGCGGGAACATGCACAACAACCCCGGTACCCGCCGGGCTCGGATGACCGGAGACGAGAAAGACCGGAGAACCCGTGGTTCTCCGGTCTGTTCGATGACGAGAACTGAACTGATGTGGTGGGCGATACTGGGATCGAACCAGTGACCTCTTCGGTGTGAACGAAGCGCTCTCCCGCTGAGCTAATCGCCCCCTCGCGGTGTGTGAACCACTGTAGCGGAGTCTCCGGGCCCCGCCACGAGGGGGGTCCCCCTTCCGGCCGACGCGGCCGGGAGCCGGAAAGCCCGGACCGTCCGGGCCCGCGCTCACGGTGGGCTCACCGACCGGGCACGGACCGGGGTCCTGAGCGGGTCGATCGCGTGTCACCTGCAACAATCGCGCGACTTACCTGTCGTCCGCCCGTCGAACCGAGCAGGATGTACCGGGGTGCCGACACCACGGGCACGCACACACGTGCGGGTGATGTTGGGCCCCACGGCGTGCGAGCCGACGTCGGTACGCGTCTCACCCGAGAGACACGGCGCGAGCCGGCCGGGAAGGAGCAGAAGGGTAACGACCATGCGAAACGATCACGTGACGCTCCGGTCCACGGCGGTCTTCGACCTGCTGGCACCGAGGACCCCACCGGTTCCGGTGAAGGTCGAACTCCGCTACGACACCCGCGACCCGTACGCGGTCGTCGCGGCCTTCCGGACCGGCCGCGCGGGCTGGGTGGAGTGGGTCTTCGCCCGCGACCTGCTCGCCGACGGCCTGCTCGGCGAGGCCGGCGACGGCGACGTGCGCATCCGCCCGTCGATCGAGGACCCGGAATCCGTCCTGGTGGAGCTCAACTCCCCCTCCGGCCACGCCATGTTCGAGGCCTCGGCACAGGAGCTGGCCGATTTCCTCGACCGGACCTACGACGTCGTCCTGCCGGGCAACGAACACCTGTGGGTGGACGTCGACGACGCCCTCACCCGGCTCATCCCGAACGATCTGACCTGAGCACGGCCACGCGCCCGGTGATGACCACCCCCCGTGCGAACGGCTTCACCGCCATCCGATACAGTTCTTCACACACCGACGACGACGGGTCGGACGGAACGCCTCCGAGGAGGCCCACCGGATGACTCGAAGTCGCCGACTGCGGACGTAGCGCAGCTGGTAGCGCATCACCTTGCCAAGGTGAGGGTCGCGGGTTCGAATCCCGTCGTCCGCTCGACTGCGGCGGCATTCCGCAGTTGGATCGAGCTCCACGCCCGATCCACACACACGGCGGAGTGGCCGAGTGGTTCAGGCAAGGGCCTGCAAAGCCCTGTACACGGGTTCGATTCCCGTCTCCGCCTCGCGCGATTAGCTCAGCGGGAGAGCGCTACCTTGACACGGTAGAGGTCACTGGTTCGATCCCAGTATCGCGCACCAACGATCCCCGCCCGGCCCCGCCGGGCGGGGATTTTCACGTCCGCACCCCGTCACCGGCCGGAGGTATATCCCCGGCGTCCACTACGCCGCGTTGTGGCATTCGGCTCCGCTCCGGGATTCATCCCGGGTCCACCGGCCGGAGCTGTTCGAGAAGCTCGGCGACGTAGCGTGCGTCCACGTGGTCGCGGCCTTTGACCAGCACGAGGTCGTCGTGCAGTGCACGCAACGTCCACTCCGCTTCCTCGACGTCGTTGCGCGCCGCCTGCAGTTCGCCGATGTTGCGGCGCACCTCGAACGCGGTTTCGGTTCCGTCGCCGCGCTCACCGCTGATCCTGTCCAGGACGTCACGGAACCGGAGGAGCGCTTCGTCGACCCGGCCCAGTTCGACCCGGCAGTACGCGGACTGCCGGAGACATTCCACCGCGTCGTCGCTGCGCGGCCCTTCGGTCCGGGCGAACGCGTCCGCGAGGGCGTCGAACTCGGGCCGGGCGAGACGGTACTCGCCCGCGACGACCAGGATCGCGGCCCAACGCATCCTGAGCCGCAGCACCCGCGGGTTCTCCGCGCCGAGGGCGTCGCCCGCCGGCTGGATCACGGCGTCGAGGACTTCGGCGGCCTGGACGAACCGCCCTTCGTCCAGCAGCGCGTTGGCCCGGTCGACCGCCTGCTCCATGGACTCCCGCAGGACGGTGCGTGGCACCCGGGACGCCGCGGCCGCCGATTCCGCCGCGCCGGGGCGCTGAAGGACCGGTCCGGACTCGGGTCTGCTGCCCGGCGCGTTGGGGCGGCGGAACACCAGTGTGGGGTCCGGTATCCCGCTCGATCCCGCCCCGCTCACTTCGGGTGCCGAACCGAGGGTCGGCAACAGGGGCAACAGCCGTTCGTAGACCTCCGCGGCGTCGGTGGGGCGCTCGGTCGGCGTCTTCGCCAGCAGATCCAGCACGAGACGGTCGAGCTCGGCGGGAACGTCCGCACACACCTCCCGTAACGGCACCGGGGTCGCCTTGAGGTGCCGGTTCCACCGGTCGATGTCGGTGTCCCCGCCGAAGACGGGGAAGCCTGACACCAGTTCGTAGAGCACGCAGCCGAGCGCATAGAGATCGCTGTGCGGGGTGACCTGCCTCCCCCTGACCTGCTCCGGAGACATGTACAGGCTGGTGCCCACGGGCGTGCCGGTCGCGGTGAGTCGGGCCGTGTCCGGCCGGAGTACCGCGGCGATGCCGAAGTCGAGGATCTTCACCGCACCGTCGTCGGTGACCATGACGTTCTCCGGTTTGAGGTCACGATGCACGACCGGCACCGCGTGCGCGTGGGACAGCACCGTCGCGATCTGCGCGCCGAACGCGGCGGCCCAGCTACTCGGCAGCGGCTCCCGCTGGTCGATGAACGCGCGCAGCGGCACACCGTGCACGTGCTCCATCACCAGATACAGTTCGGCGGCCCCGCTGTCGAGCCCGGCGTCGTAGACCTGCGGGACCCCGTGGTGCAGGATCCGTGCGGTGACGCGGGCCTCACGCTGGAAGCGTTTCGCGAGATCCTGTACCGCTTCCCCACTGCCGAGGGCCTGCGGGCTGATCCGCTTGACCGCCACCTCGCGGTCGAGCACGACGTCGAACGCCCGCCAGACCGTGCCCATGCCGCCGGAACCGATCTCGTCGCGCAGCTCGTAGCGACGGCCGACCGTGTCCGCCACGCGTTCTCACACCTCCGACCGTCAGACTCCACCGACCGTCACACGCCACCGACCGGGACCCGCCGACGCATGATCCCGCGCGACCGAGCACGATTCCACCCGGTCCCGGGACGCGGTCGCCGACGCGCAGGGGCGTCACGCGACGTCCTCGAAACCCTCCTGCCTGCGGATCAGCCGCCACGCCGCGCTGCGGGCGCTGCGGTTCAGCGACTCCTTGAACCTCCGGTCGCGACTGCTGAAGTACTGGTCCCCGAGGTCGGCGATGGTGTCGATGTGGTCGGCCATCTTGCTTTCGAAGACGTCGTCGAAGACGACCCCGAAGTTCTCCTCGGTGTTGGCGACCGCGGCCTGCCGGACCTTGTCGTCGTCGACGGTCTCCTGGAACGGCCGCGCCACGTCCTCTTCGGTGAACGTGGTGCCGTGCCGGTCGTTGAACTTCTCGATCAGCTCCGACAGCAGCGACTTGTCCTTCTCCGTGCCCGCGCCGGTCCCGTCGCCGAACCCGCGCAGTTCCGCGGTGCCCTCCGGGGTGAGCCCGAGGTCGTGTTCCCCGGTCTTCTCCACCCGGAGGTGGGTGAGGTCGACCTCGCCGATGTCGACGCCGCCGTCCCTGCCGCGCGGGAGCCGGTTGAGCAGGTGCCGCCCGAACAGATACAGCCGCTCCAGTTCGGCGTCCCGGTAGGGCACGATCTGCGACAGGAACCCGTACTTGCGGACGAAGTCGCCGAGATCGAACCGGAACCGGTCCGAGACCTCCGACAGGTTGTCGTCGTTCAGCAATTCCTCGTAGCGCGCCACGGTGGGCGCGATGTGCCGGTAGAGCTCGGCATGCAGCGTCGCCCACTTCGCCTCGCTGCCGCTGGAGACCTGCTCGGCCGCCAGGAACGCCCGCGCGAACTCGATCATCTCGGTATCCACGAGGATCTGCGCGGACAGCACCCGGCTCTGCGCGTTGTAGAGCAGGTTCGGGTCCGAGGGCAGCGTCGTCGCGTCCTCGAAGTACGGCCGGAACGACTCCTGGATCGCGTCGGCGTCGTTGACGAAATCCAGCACCGCCAGGTCCGCCTGGGTCTTGCGGTCGGTGGTCCGGTTGAGCCGGGAGAGCGTCTGCACCGCCGAGATCCCGCCGAGCTTCTTGTTCACGTACATCGTCGTGAGCAGCGGCTCGTCGAACCCGGTCTGGTACTTCTCCGCCACCACCAGGATCCGGTATTCGGGCTGCCCGACGCCGCCGCCCCGCGTGCTGACGTCGTCGGCGCGGGTGTAGGCGAACGCCTTCGGCAGCGCGCCCTCGGGCAGGCCGCCGTTCTCCTGCGACTCGGTGACCTCCTCCCCCTCGTAGGTCAACGACCCGGAGAACGCGACGAGCACCCCGATGTCGTCACGGAGTTCGCCCTGTTCGCGCAGCTCGGCGAGGTACTTCTTGACGGCCCGCGACATCTGTACCGCGCTCTGCCGGGAGGCGGTCACCACCATCGCCTTCGCGCGCCCGCCGAGCCGCCCGAGCGTGTGCGCCCGGAAGTGGTCGACGATCACCTTCGCGTGTTGCGCCACGGTCGAGGGATGCATCACCGCGGCGCCCGCGAGCTGCGGGTTGGCCTTGTCCGGATCCACCTCGCGGTCGTCGGGGTTGTTGTTGATCAGCTTCCAGTAGGTGTCGTAGGTGACGTAGTTGCGCAGCGGGTCGAGGATGAAGCCTTCCTCGATGGCCTGCCGCATCGAGTAGGTGTGGAACGGCACGAACGCGCGCTTGCCCCCGTGCTCGCCGAGGACGCCGAAGTACTCCAGGGTCTTGGCCTTCGGCGTGGCGGTGAACGCGAAGTAGGACAAGTTCGGGTTCTTCGCGCGTTCGGCGACGCGCCGCTTGAGCTTGGCTTCGAGGTCGTCGTTGTCGCCCTTCGCCCCGCTCGTGCCGACCTCGTCGCTGTCGTCGTCGGCGTCGAGCGCGAGTCCCCGCAGCGCCTTGCGCACGTCCCCGGCGGCGTCGCCGGACTGGGAGGAGTGCGCCTCGTCCACGATGATCGCGAATGTGGCGCCCTTGATCTCGGTGGGGTTCTCCCGCAGGTAGTCCAGCAGCGCGGGGAAGGTCTGCAGGGTGACCGTGATGATCTTGCCCTGCTCGCTGGACAGGCGTTTCGCCAGCTGCTCGGACTTGGAGCCCTGCTTCTCGTCGATCGCCACGACCGTGCCCGCGGTCTGCTCGAAACTGCCCACCGTGGCACGCAGCTGCGCGTCGAGGTTGCGGCGGTCGGTGATGATGAGCACCTTGTCGAACACCGGTGCCCCCGGCCGCAGCCCCTTCTCCCGCGCGTCCGCGTCCAGCTCGGCGGGGTTCGTGGGGGTGTGCAGCGAGGACAGGCGGTAGGCGAGCCACGCGATCGTGTTCGACTTGCCGGAACCGGCGGAGGCCATGACGAGGTAGTCGCGGCCGGTGCCGTGGCGGGCGGCGTCGACGGTGATCTTCTTGACGGCATCCCACTGGTGGTAGCGCGGGAAGATCAGCGACTTCTTCAGCCGCCCGTTGACGCCCTTCTCCCGGTGTTCGTGCACGAACCGTTCGAGCAGGTCCAGCCAGTTGTCCCGCTCCCACACCTGTTCCCACAGGTACGAGGTGGCGTACTTGCCGAACTGGACCGCGGCCGGGTTGCCGGCACCGCCGGGCCGCCCCGGCCCGTTCGAGCCGGTGTTGAACGGGAGGAACCGGGTGCGTTCGCCGCGCAGCTCGGTCGCCACGAACACCAGATCGGGGTCGACGGCGAAGTTCGCCACCACCCGCTTGGCGAAGATGAGTTCGCTCGGGTCGCGCTCGTGGCGGTACTGGTTCTTCGCGTGCTCGACGCCCTGCCCGGTCAGCGGGTTCTTCAATTCGGCCGTGGCGACGGGAATGCCGTTGACGAACAGCGCCAGGTCCAGGCGCTTGTCCCGGTCGGCCTGCTTGGCGGCGTAGGCCAGTTCGCGGACGACGGTGAGCCGGTTGGCGCGGTAATCGTCGAGCGCGGAGTCCGAGGCGACCAGCGACGGCTTGAAGTAGGCCAGCCTGATCCGCACGCCACGGTCCTTGACGCCTTTGCGCAGCACGTCGAGCACCCCGTCGGTGTCGATGGCTTTCGCGACCCGCTGCGCGAACCCGCGCTGCGCCGCGGCGACGTCACCGCCGTAGAAGGTGAGCAGCTCGTCCCATTCGGCCTGCTGGGTGGCTCCGATGAAGCAAAACAGCTGCCCGGTGTCCAGACCGAGATCGGGATCGTAGTCGGAGGCATCGCCCAGCTCCCAGCCGCGCTCGGTCATCGCGTCCACGATCGCGGTCCCGAACACGGCCTCGTGATGAATCGGGCTCATCGGCTACTCCTCGATTCCCCGCCCACTGGCGGCGGACACATCGAACTCCCCGGTGACAGCAGCGGTGATCAGCGCCTGGCGGCGTTCGGATAGCAGTCCGCGTTGACGTTGCACGTTATCGGAGAGTGCGTCAAGGCGACGGTTCTGCTTCCTGATGGCCTCCACGATCCTCCTCTGCTCATCCACCGATGGCAGCGGGATCCTGAGCATCTGAAGATCCGGTACATAAATCGTCTTGTGGGTCGAGCCCATCGCGAGACGCCCAAGAAGATCCGGTCGCATCGCTCGGAGACACCACAGGAGATAGTACGGAGTTAAACGCGGGCCACACGTCCACGTCACGATGTCCTGGCTGGTGGCCATGTCGAGACCCATCACGCCGGAATAGCCCGCAGACGCAGCCGTCCGGCACAAAAAAACCGTCCCCTTGGGATGGAGCTCGGCAGCCGAATTCTCCAGTCCGATCTCGCTGATCTTCTCGCGGGTATCAGTAAGATCCTCAAGGCGATCATCGCGGAGCTGACTGACTTCGCCGGTCGTGACCCAGGGAATGTTGCAGTCCACCCACCACTCAGGGTGGTTGCGACTCGGCGTGTGCCCACTTCCCATGCGAGCAACGAGCCCGAGTCGAACTTCCTCCCAGTGTTCGGGCACACTTGTCAACCAGGCCAATGTTGAGCGTCGCCGAGATGTTGCGTCACCGCCAGCGACAAGATGTGCTACACCTGCACTTCTACGTTCGGCGAAGAGTTTCAGTTCCTTGATCAGTGCCGAGATGAACTTGTCGATGCGGGCGGTCTCGGCGTCGAGAAAGTCGGCGATGCGGCGCTGCTCCTCCAGCGGGGGCACCGGCATCGAGACTGCCCCCATGCGCTCGCGGCTCAACTCTATCTGGTTCGTCGACCCGTTCACCAACGTCTCGAACATGAACTCCTGAAACTCGTCGGATTTCAGGTAGTAGAAGCCGAACCGCTTGTCTACGCGAGTCGGGTCGAACCGGGTCACGGTCACGTGACCGTCGGCCACGCAGGGCCGCTCGTCCGGAGACTTCTCGAACCAGCCGACCCGACCGAGAGTGCCGGTTCCGGTGGAGTTGACCAGCGAGTCGCCGAACTCCAGGTATCCCTTGAGCTTGCGTGGGTCGCCCGCGAACTCGTGGAACCGGGTCCGTTCCCAGTCCAGTCCCGAGTCCTGGTTCGCCGCTTGGCTCACCATCCGAACCGGTCCGTCGTCCACGTAGTTCGGAGCCGTCCCACGAGCGAGCACTGACGTAACGTAGCGAAGCGGCACGTACTCGACACTCACTCAGTCGTCACCTCTCCCAGCAGCGTCTGGATCTCGGCTTCCAGGGCCTTCAGTTCGGCGTCGATCTCGGCCAACGGACGCGGGGGTTCGTACACGTAGAAATACCTGGTAAACGGTATCTCGTATCCGATCTTGGTCTTGCTGTGGTCGATCCAGGCGTCGGGAACGTGTGGGAGGACCTCACGCTTCAGGTACTCCTCGACGTCCTCATCGAGGGGTACGTTCTCGTAGTCGCGGAGTTCCGTGTCGGGTTCGGCTTGCCCCTTGACGATCTGCACTTCCCCTTCGGGGTCGCGGACGCCGACGGCGTCGCGCAGTACCTTGGCGAACGGGGCGCCGGTGGGCCAGGTGAGTCCGGCGCCGGTGACGGTCTCGCGCATCTCCCGGACGGCGTGGTCCTTCTTCCACCATGTCCTGCCGAGCAGCGGGCGCAGCGTCTTGACGAATCGCTCCGGCGCGTCGAGTTTCTGGACCGGCTTGGCCTCGCGCAGTGCGGCGAGGGTGTCCTCGCTGATCTCGAACCGTAGTTTCAGCGGGCGTTCGACGGTGATGCGGCGGTAGCCGAAGTCGTCGTTGTCGAAGATCTTGACCTTGGCGTGCTGCGGGTGGCTCTCGTCCTCGGCGGCGTCCAGCGCTTCGGCGTAGAGGCGGGTGATCTCGGCGATCTGGTCGCGGTCGATGTGTTTGCGCTTGTCGCCGAGCGATTTGCGCATCTTCTGCCACTGGTCGCGGGCGTCGAGCAGCACGACCTTGCCCCGGTGGTCGGGGCTCTTGCGGTTGCTGAGGATCCAGAAGTAGGTGGAGATGCCGGTGTTGTAGAACAGCTGGTCCGGCAGTGCGACGATGCCTTCGAGCCAGTCGTTCTCCAAAATGTACTGCCGGATCTGCGACTCGCCGGATCCGGCGGCTCCGGTGAACAGGGGCGAGCCGTTGAACACGATCGCCACCCGGCCACCGCCCTGCTCGGCCGGCTTCATCTTCGACAGCATGTGCTGCAGGAACAGCAGTGATCCGTCGTTGATCCTGGGCAGCGCGGGCCAGAAGCGGCTGTTCTCCCCCAGCCGGTCCAGGTTGTCCTCGACGTCCTCCTTGACCTTCTTCCATTCGACGCCGAACGGCGGGTTCGCCAGCAGGTAGTCGAAGGTGTCGCCCTCGTGGCCGTCGTCGCTGAACGAGTTGCCGAACTTGATGTTGTCGGGGTCCTGGTCCTTGATCATGAGGTCGGACCGGCAGATCGCCCATGACTCGGGGTTGAGCTCCTGCCCGTACACGTCGACCGTCGCGCCCGAATTCATGCGGGTGATGTGCTCGTAGGCGGCGCTGAGCATTCCACCCGTGCCGCACGCCGGGTCCAGCACACGGCGCACGACCCCTTGTCTGCTCAGCGCGTCGTCGTCGGGGGCGATGAGCAGGTTCACCATGAGTTCGATGACCTCGCGCGGGGTGAAGTGCTCGCCCGCGGTCTCGTTGGACTGTTCGGCGAACCGCCGGATCAGTTCCTCGAAGATGTAGCCCATCTGGTGGTTGTCGACGGCGTCCGGATGCAACGGCAGATCCGCGAACGTGCTGGTCACCTTGTAGAGAAGGTTGGCGCTGTCGAGCTTCTTGATCTGCTGGGCGAAGTCGTAGCGCTCCAGCACCTCGTAGGCGTTCGGGGAGAACCCGCCGATGTACTCGGTGAGGTGGCGCGCGACGTGCGAGGAGTCGGCCGCGATCGACTTCAACGTCAGCGGGGTGGTGTTGTAGAAGCGGTGGCCGGAGGCTTTGCGGAGGAACCGGTCGACGTCGATGTCGCGGTCGCGGTACTTCTCGACCGTTTCGAGCACCTTCTCGCGGGTGGGCGCGAGCACGCATTCGAGTCGGCGCAGCACCGTGAACGGAAGGATCACCTTGCCGTAGTCGGACTGCTTGTAGTCACCGCGCAGCAGGTCGGCCACGGACCAGGCGTGGTTGGCCAGCTCGGTGTGCCTGTCGGTGTTCAAAAACGTTCCCCTCGGTCTTCATCGATGGTGGACCATGGTGCCGGATCGGTGACGCACTGTCACCGAGCGCGCGTCACGAACCCTCGTCCGGCGGCAGGAGTGCCCCGCTGGTGAGGCCGAGCGCCCACTGGTCGGCCAGATCACGCGCGATCCTCGCAGCGAGGTTCGCCGCCGAGTGCAGCGCCCGGACGCGGCGGAACGCCTGCCCGTACCGGACCTGGCGTTCGGTCGGGATCAGCGGCACCCGCAGCCGTTTGACGTCGAGTCGCTGAATCGAGCTGCCCACGGCCGCGCCGCGGACGTTCTCCTCGGCGGACAGGAAACCGGCCAGGAAATCCGGGTCCAGCCGGTCCGGGTCCGGACGCAGCAGGAACAGGTGCCGGCCGAGGACACTGCCCGCGTCGTGCTCGTCGGCGACACGGGCCGCGACCGCGCCGGCGTGGTGCAGCGTCTCCGGCAACAACACGTCGCCCGCCTCGATCGGGACGAGCCTGTCGACCGGCTTGTCGTCCAGGGAGCCGGACGGTGGCTCGCCGGTGCGGACGTCGTGGTGGGTCAACACCGGGGGCGGTTCGTCGGCGTCGGGCCGCGCCGCCTCCTGCCCGGGCTTCGCGCGGTACAGGGTGAGCGCGCCGCCGCGCAGGAGGTCGGCGACCGTGGCCGTGCGCCACGCCCCCGGTTCCGATCCCGCCGTCCGCCACAACCGGTCATCGCTGAGAGCGACCAGGGCGTTTCCGGTGCTGCGCAACCGGTCCCGCAGGTCGTGGGCGAGCGCCTCATGGCGGCCGGGGTCGAGGACGGGCGCCACCCGCACCTGGCGTTGCGGGGTGAGGTCGACGGTCTCGTCGAGGAGGTCCACCACCGGCCGGGTGCGGACGAGGCCGGGTTCCGGCTCCACGCCGTCCGGGTCCTCGCGGAAGGCGCGCCACGCCGTAAGAACCCGTTCCGACACGTCCTGCCAGTCGATCTCCCGACCGCGGTGCGGTCCGGTCGAGGCGTCGACGAACAGGATCGGCCGCGGATCGGCTTTCGGCGGCGGGGCCAGCACCCACAGCTGGAGGCTGACATGGAGCGGCGGTGCCGCGCCCTGCGGCAGCGCGATGACCGCCCGCAGCGCACCGGTGCGCACCAGTTCGGCGCGGACCCGGCGGCC
>NZ_KB912499.1:3640-8576 GCF_000383775.1 Saccharomonospora halophila 8 | reverse complement strand
CGGCGCGGACCCGGCGGCCGCCGGACCGTTCGGCCGCGCCCGGCGGCATGACCACCACCGCCGTGCCGTCCGTGCCCAGGTGCGCGAGGCAGTGCTGCACCCACGCCAGTTCGGACTCCGAGCGCGGCGGCAGGCCGTGGACCCAGCGCGGGTCGTAGGCGAGATCGTCGTGGCCCCAGTCGCGGACGCCGAACGGCGGGTTGCACACCACCGCGTCGACCCGCTCGTCGGGGAAGGCGTCCGACCGGAGGCTGTCACCGGAATGGACCTCCCCGTCAGGGGCCGAGATCTCGGCACGGACCCGCGCCAACGCTGCCTGGTCCTCGGCGAGTTCCTGCCCGAGAACGCACGAGGCTCCTGCGCGTACCGCCGCGGCCAGCAGCCCGCCGCCGCCACAGGCCGGGTCCAGGGTCCGTTCGACACGGTCTGGCAAGGCGACCAGGAGATCGGCCAGCCCACGCGGGGTCGGGTCCGTCCCGGTCGCCGTGGTTTCGACCAGATGCTCAGCGAGGATCGACAACGTTGCCTCCCCGCCACCGGCGTCGAGGCAGCGCAGCATCGCACGGACCACCGGGTCCGACACCGTGGGCAGATCACCGTGGTGGTCGCCCAGCGCCGCGGCCAACTCCGCCCCACAGGACTCCTCGGGCAGATCGGCGAGCGTGCCCGACCCTCCCGAAGACAGGCCCACCAGCGGCGGCACGAGCGGCAGCAGTTGCCGGGCCACGGCCCGTCCGTCGGAAGCCCCACGCAGCGCGAGGTGCAGCTCCGCCTCCGCCGTCGCCTCCGGAAGTTGCCCGCGCTCGGACAGCCACTCGCGAACCGATTCGAGAGCGTAGGTCGGGCTCGTGTCCGTACCACCCGTCGGGCTCGGGAAGTCCGGGTGGCGGCGGCGCCAGTTGCTCACCGTGGCGCGCGTGACCCCCGCCAGCCGAGAGATCTCGGCAGCGGTCACCTGCGCGGTCAGGTCGGGCATCACGGCGTCCTGTGGTCGGCCATCAGCGGAGTGCGACGACTCTACCCGCGTACACAGCAGTGAATCAAGTTCACCAGAGACTGGACGTTTGACAGAGCTTTCAGCGAACTGACGCAACCAGTCCGGACCCCTCAACTTCCGAGGCGACCTGTGTCACCAGGTCGGACGCATAGCAGACGCGGTCCTCTCCCCGTGACGGCCATCACGAGCTCGTCACGTTCGGTTCGGCTCCGTCACGGATCAGCGCCCTCGGTCGACTAGCACCCGACAGACGCAAGCAGAAGAAGCAGTCTGTTGGTCAGAGTAGAGCAGTTCGATACCGAGGAGTGACGGCATGACCGCGGACGTAGCGCGTGCGAACTCGGCACGAAGCGGTGGTTTCGCAGCCTTCATGCACTGCAGTTCGGGCGACCATTGGCTGTCCGAAGCCGAAGCGCAAACCTCCGCGTGGCTACGCAACCGCAAGAACTACGACGTTCCGCTGGATGTTTCCGGCGATTACGGGCAAGCGAGTTCATCTCTCTCGGTCCGACGTCTCACCGGCGATGGTCGCGACGATCTCCGAATCCGCCTGGTCGAGGACCAGGGCGGCAACGGGACCTGGACCACCGAACTCATCGCGCACGATGAACCCGGTGACCATGACTGGATCAATCTTACCGTCCGCAACGACCAAGGGAAATACGTCAACGTCCCTAAGCTGGCGAGGTTCCTGATCGAGGCACTGCCGCTGCGAGACGGGAGTATCGAGTTCTCCGGCAAGCCGACCGTGTACCACGAAGCGGATATCGATCGTCTGATGTCTCTGCTCGCTGACGAGCGTCGGCATGGTCTGGTGTTCGTCGCCGGAAGCGACTCGGTCGAGGGCTTGCCATTCGATCCGTACGTTCGCAAGTTGGACGAATGGACGCGGGAGACCAACGGTCTGGCGCAGGTGGTCGTCCTCGATCCTGCGGCGACCCGCGCTTTCGCCCGGCGTGTCGGCGATCGCTACGCAGCACCCGCTTGGACTATTCGCACTTACGGACCAGGCGTCGAGTTCGAGGATGAGAGAGATTTCCGGCGGCATCGGATCCTCGGAACACAGCGGCTTACTGAACGCCCCGACCATGCGACTCGCCGCCTGCTCGGCGAGATCGTGCGGGAGCAGGCCGCGACCCGGCCGGCGGACCAGGCCGTGCTGCGGGTACAACGCCGCTTCGACCGGCACGAGAACCGTCGCCTCGTCGAGGCCGTGGAGCCCACCGAGGGTGAGACATCCGTCGACCGTTCAGCGCCTGCGGGTGGAGCACCCGAAGACCCGCGCACCGTTGTCGACTCCGGCGAACCGGTTGACGCGTCGCGCGAGGTCGAGCTCGCTGAGCAGGAGGAGAGACTCGCGCTCGTCAAACAAATGCTTGGTATCACGAGCCTCACCGAGCACGAGATCAGCGCAGCGATCACACGCATAGCCCATCGCCATGCAGATGTTCGGCCGATCCGGGCACTGGAGCGACGTGTCGACGACCTCCAGCTCAATGTGTTCGAACTGGAGGACCACAATGAGAAGTTACACACCGAACTGGTGGAGTCACAAGAAGAAACACAGCTCGTGTACCTCGAACTGGACGATCGGGACGCACGCATACGGTGGCTCGAGAATCGCCTCAAGGACCGAGGCGATTACGAGGCTCCTTACGTCACAGACATACCAAAGGATTTCTACACGTCCTACCCGGAAAGCTTCGAGGGCCTGCTGGAACGACTCGATCAGATCGATGGTGTCACCTTCACCGGCGACGCGAACGAGGTGGCCAGACTCAACCTGATCGACACCGACAATGCTGCCGTCCGTGCCGCATGGGACGCGGTGCTGTGCCTCGGTGATTACGTGAAGGCTCGACGGTCGGACGACTACAACAGCGGACTCGACCAATACATCAAGAACCCGCCTTCCGGATTCCGGACAGTCCCCAAAGGCAAGTGGGGACGTTCGGAGACCAAGACGACGATGAACGCCTACGGCGACGACCGGGTGTTCCCGGTGCCCGAGACCGTCGATCCGTCCGGTTACACCACCATGACCGCGCACTTCAAGCTCGCGAAGATCGGCATGCGAAGCCCGCGCATGTACATTCACGACGCACACCCGACATCACCGTGTGTCTACATCGGCTACATCGGCGAACACCTGACGAACATGCAGACCAACTGAAACCGGATATCGCGGACCCTCCATTCCCCCGCCCGGCCCTGCCGGGTGGGGGTTCTACGTGTTCACCAGGGCGTGCCTGCGGCCACGTACCGCTGAAATGCGCAATGAATCCGGCGGCCGTTGCGCCAGGGGTCGGTCCTCGACCCGGTGATCAGTCCCGCCTGAGGATCAGCTCGGTGATGGTCTCCTGTCGCGCGGCCGCGAAGGACCTCTCGGAACCGACGTGCACGAACCCGTTCCGTTCCAGCACCCGGATCGACCCGACGTTGTCCGCGGCGGTACGGCCGTGCAACGGCCGCACCGTGACCTCGCGGAGCAGCAGCGCCACCGCCGCAGTGGCCACACCCCGTCCCCAGCAGTCCTTCCGGATCCAGTAGGTCACCTCGGTGTCGCCCCCGATCGGATAGGTGCCCACGCTGCCGACGATCTCGCCGCCGCGCTCGGCCACCAGTTTCACGATCCCGTCGTCGGCGAGGATCCTCCGCCACTTCCGGAGGTAGGCCTCGCGATCCTGTGCGGTGGCGTCGGTGAACGCCGCCAGCTGCTGGGCGGTGTCGTCGCGCTGGATCTCGAACAGAGTGGCGAGGTCCTCGTCACGCATCGACCGGAGCGAAAGGCCCTCCGCCACGCTGTCGGCAACCACTCCGGTCCGGCGTCAGTTCTCGCCCTGGTCGCGGCGCTGTTCGGAGAGGAACTGCTCGAACTGGCTGGCGAGCTCGTCGGCGGTGGGCATCTCGTCCACGTCGGCCAGCAGGTTCTCCTCCGGCTCCACCGCGGAGAAGGCGTCGTACTGCCGCTCCAGGGCGGTGACCACGTCGGCGATCTCCTCGTTCTCCCGGACCTGCCGTTCGACCTCCTCGTCGGCGCTGTGCGCCGACTCGCGGATCGCCTCCGAGGACACCGTGATCCCCGCCGCGGAGGACACGGCGTCCAGCAGCGTGATCGCGGCCGCCGGGTAGCGGGACTGTGCCAGGTAGTGCGGGACGTGGGCGGCGAAGCCCACGGCGTCGTGCCCGGCCTGGCCCAGCCGGTACTCCAGCAGGGCGGCGGCGCTGCCGGGGATCTGCATCTGCGAGTACGTGGCGCGGTAGCCGCGGACCAGCTCGGAGCGGGTGGCGTGGGCGGTGATCCCCAACGGCCGGGTGTGCGGGACCCCCATCGGGATGCCGTGGTAGTTCACGCTCAGCCGCACCTGCCAGCGCTCGATCAGCTCCCGCACGGCCGTGGTGAACAGTTCCCACTCGTGGTCCGGCTCCGGGCCGGAGAGCAATAGGAACGGCGTCCCGTCGGTGTCGTGCAGCAGGCGCACGGCCAGTTCGGGCGGTTCGTAGTCCGACCAGTGGTCGGCGGAGTAGGTCATCACCGGTCTGCGGGAGCGGTAGTCGATCAACCGGTCGACGTCGAACCGCGCGAGGACCCGGTCCTCGTCGAACTCGGCGCGCAGGTGCTCGGTGAGCGCCTCCCCCGCGGAACCGGCGTCGACGAAGCCGTCGAGATGGTAGAGCAGCACCGCTCCCTCCGGGACGGCCACACCGGAGTCCAGTTCGTAGAGCCGCTCGGGATCGCGCCTCACCGTGTACCTCCTGACCTCGCCGTACATCGCGGTCGCCTGTCCGTGTGTCACACCCGTGGGCGTCCGGCCCATCCCACCACACGGTGTGGGATGGGCCGCCGGGGCGTTGATACACGGGCACGGGGGAAAAGGCCCGCCCCGGACGCCCCGGGCGCCCGCTCAGCGGCCCCGGCGCGCCTTCGCGCCCTGCCCG
>NZ_KB912499.1:0-3540 GCF_000383775.1 Saccharomonospora halophila 8 | reverse complement strand
GGCGCGCGGCGACCGCGGATAGCGGGCTCCGGCCCGGGATCACGTCGGTGCCAGCACCCCGTGCAGCGCCGCCAGGGCGTCCCGGGTGCGCCGGGCGAGTTCGCCGCGGTCGGCGGGATCTGGCGCCGAGACCCACAGGTTCACCGCCACCTCGCCGGAGGCGTACCAGGTGCCCAGGACACGGCGACCGTCGAGTGGTCCGGTCAGCGTGCCCGGCGTACCGGACGCGGGCGCGAACCCCGCTGAGAGGGTCAGCTCCCGCATGCGGTCGACCACGGCGGTGGCGTCGTCCCGTCCGGGCGTGGGGATCGCCAGCAGGAAGTAGCCGTACTCCCCGTCGGTGGAGGATCGGTGGACGACCTCGCGCACCCCGTGCCCGTCCAGGATGTCGGCCGACCGCCGCGGGTAGAGGCCGAGCTCGACACCGGTGTCGACGGACAGGGTGGAGTCGTCCGTGCCCGGTTCGCCCGGGAGCAGGGGCAGCCGGTCCGCCAGCGCGGGTTCCGGAGTGGCGGACCGCCCGCCGTCATCCGCGTCCGCCGGGTCGACGCCCGCGCGCAGCACGGCCAGCGTGACGACGCGGTACATCGCCCCGGTGTCCAGATAGCCCGCCCCGAGGGTCGCGGCCAGTTCGCGTGCGGCCGTGGTCTTCCCGGTCCCCGAAGGGCCGTCGAGTGCTACCACCCCGCGCAGGGCTCCCGCCACCGACCGTTCCTTCCCCTGATGTGGTCATCGTGTGCGGGCCCCATTCTGCCTGCCGGTCAGTCGCGCGGGGTACCCAGGCGTTCGGCGAGGTCGTCGATCACGACGGTGGACTCCTCGCGGGCGCCGATGTGGTAGGCCACGCCGCCGAACAGCTGGGACAGCACGGGCGCGGTGATCACCTGGAACAGGGCGGCGAGCAGCAGCCCGGCAGCCCCGGACGGTCCCACCTGCAACGCGCTGCCCAGCAGCACGAGCAGCAGTCCGACCGTCTGCGGCTTGGTCGCGGCCTGCAGGCGGCTCGGCACGTCGGGGAACCGCACGAGCCCGATCCCGCCGAGCACGCAGAACACCGCGCCGGAGAGCATGCTCACCGCGGTGAGCACGTCGAGCACGATCATCGGTCCCCTCCCCAGCGCTCGACGAGGCGGACGGCACTGACCGAGCCGATGAAGCTCAGCAGCGCCACCGCGAGCAGCACCGCCACGTTCAGCCCGAGGCCGGACCAGGCCATCCCCACCGCCACCCCGGCCACGATCAGCACCAACACCACGTCGAGGGCGAGCACCCGGTCGAGCGCGCCGGGGCCGCGCAGCATCCGGCCGAGGGTGCACAGCCCGGCGACGGTCAGCAGAACGTAGGTCGTGACGTAGACGACGGTCATGACTCCTCCTCCGGGGGCGCCTCGGGGGATTTCTCGGGGGAGACGGGACGCCCGCGACGCAGCCGGTCCGCCCGCTCCGCGACCCGGTCCGCCTCGTCGGCGGTGCCGATCGCCCGGACCACCCGCACCTGGAGCGCCAACGCCTGGTCGTGCGCGCGGTCGGCCTGCTCCCGGGTGCGCACACCGAGCGAGTAGACGTAGAGGATCCCGCCCGCCCGGTCGATCTGGATCACGAACGTGTCCGGGGTCAGCGAGATCGCCCCGGCGGCGGCGGCGATCACGTGGTCCAGGTCGGACAGCGTGGGCACGGCGACGACCGCGGCCCGCACCCGCGGGCCGTACCGGATCACCTCGACGGCGGTGCGCAGTGCGGAGGAAACCAGGTCGACGACCACGTAGCCGATCAGCCGGACCAGCCGCACCGGACGCAGCACCGGGAAGTGCACCGCGGGCAGGGGGAACAGCACCAGCACCCCGAGCGACACGACGACCCCCGCGACGACCGTGCCCGGGGCGGCCGAACCCCACAGCAGGATCCAGACCACCACGAGCCAGACGAACAGCGGCACGGAGACCGTCGACAGCCGGAGTATCACGAGGAACCTCCCCCGACGAGCACGGACTGCCGGTACGGGCCGCGGTCGAGGAGATCGGTGGCGGCCCGTTCGGCGACACCGGACACCGGCCCGGCCGTGACGGTGATCGCGAGACCGGCGAGAACCATGCCGACGGCTGCGGTCAGCATCGCGCGGGACCGCGTTCCGGTGCCGACGGTGAGCTCGTCGTTCGGGTCGACGTCGGCCACCGGGGCGCGCGGTCGGCCCCAGAACACCGAGGCCCAGACCTTGCTGAGGGCGTAGAGGATGAGCAGGCTGGTCATCACCGCCCCACCGGTCACCACGTAGGCCATCGGCGTGCCCAGTTCCACACCCGCACGCAACAGCGTGACCTTGGCCACGAACCCGGAGAACGGCGGGATGCCCGCCAGGCTGAGCGCGGGCACCGAGAACACGATCGCGATCAACGGGTAGCCGGTGGCCACCCCGCACATGTCGTGCAGCGACGCCGTGCCGGTGTACCGCGTCACCAATCCGCTGACCAGGAACAACGCCGCCATGACGGCGATGTGGTGGATGATGTAGACGATCACACCGACGAGCCCGGTCACGGAGAAGAGCGCCAACCCGAACAGCATGAACCCGATCCCGGACACCAGCAGGAACGACAGCACGCGGTTGAGGTCGTTCTGCGCGATCGCGCCGAGCGCGCCCACCACCATCGTCAGCAACGCCACCGCGAGCAGGAAGTTCCAGTCGGCGGCGTTCGAGAACAGCAGCGTCTGGGTCCGGATGATCGCGTACACGCCGACCTTGGTGAGCAGCGCCGCGAATACCGCCGTGATCGGCGCGGGCGCGGTCGGGTAACTGTCCGGCAGCCAGAAGTGCAGCGGCACCACCGCCGACTTGATGCCGAACACCACCATCATCAGCAGCCCGAGCGCGGTCCGCACCCCGGAGGGCAGCCCGGCGATGGCGTGCGAGAGGTCGGCGAGGTTCACCGTGCCGGTGGCGGCGTAGACGATCGCGATCATCGTCAGGAACAGCAGCGACGAGGTGAGGCTGACGATGACGTAGGTCATGCTCGGCCGGATCCGGCTCGCCGTGGTCTGCCGGGTCATGAGCACGTACGAGGCGGACAGCATCATCTCGAACGCCACGAACAGGTTGAACAGGTCGCCGGTCAGGTACGCCAGCGACACCCCGGCGCACAGCACCAGGTACATCGGGTGGAACGCGGTGGTGGTGGAGACCCGTCCGGTGTCGGTGACGCGCTGTCCGATGGCGAACACGAGCACGCCGAGCATCACCACGATGGAGACCAGCAACAGCAGCGCCGCCAGCCGGTCCGCGATCAGGGTGATGCCGACCGGGGCCGCGTAGCCCCCGAGCTGGAGCACCACCGGTCCCGAACCGTCGGCACGCACCAGCAGCACGGCGGCCACGACGGCGATGAAGGTGAGCACCAGCAGGGTCAGCACGCGCTGGGCCGCCGGCACCTGCCCCACGAGCAGCGAGACCGCCGCCGCCAGCAGCGGCACCAGCACGGGCAGCGCCACCAAGAGGGTCATCGCGCCTGTCCCCCCTCGGCCCGCGAGCCCGCGCCCCCGGCGTCGT
>NZ_KB912498.1:63459-67148 GCF_000383775.1 Saccharomonospora halophila 8 | reverse complement strand
GGTGCGGCCGGGGTTCCGGCGTGTGCCGGCGCCGTGCCCGCGGTTCGGCCACCGGGTCCGGGTCGGGGTCGAGTGCGATCTGGACGGCGAGGTAGGCGCGGCACGGCAGTGCCCCCCGCCTGCGGAGGAACGGTCTGCGTCTGCCGTGGCAGACGGTGCAGTGGCCGCTCGGCTCGACCCGGTGGTCGGTGAGCACGGCCTTCAGGGCGCCGGCGAGCAGGGCGACGTTGAGACTGTCCAGTTCGGCGCGGACGCCGGGGGAGGTCCCGCCGCCCGAGTGCGTGATCTCGTCGAGTCTGCGGTGCACGCTCGCCTGGAGTGGGGTGACGATGCTGGGGTCCCGCCCGGCCACGTGATCTCCCGATGTTCGCGTTGTGGAACGGTGGTTGCGCCGCGGAGCACGAGGGAGCATACAACCGCCGGCTGCAATTTGCAGTCCGTCGATCGGGGGCCACGGTGCTACCCAGGGTCTCGCCGCACCGGTCCGGCTTGCCCGTGCTGATTAGATGTCCGCGGAAACGCTGCCGGAGCGGGGTCCGGGAGCGCGGAACCGGAGGTGGAGCGATGACACGAGGCCACGGCCCGACGGTGCGGCGTCGCAGGTTGGCGGGCGAACTACGGCGCCTCCGTGAGGCCGCGGAGCTGACCATCGACGAGGTCGCGGACCGGCTCGAATGCTCCGCCTCGAAGGTCAGCCGCATCGAGACCGGCCAGGTCGGGGTGACCCCGAGGGACGCCCGCGACATGCTGGAGCTGTACGGGGTCCACGGCGACGAACAGGAGGCCCTGGTCCAACTCGCCAGGGAGGCCCGCAAACGCGGCTGGTGGCACGCCTACAACGAGGTGTTCACCGGGGCGTTCGTCGGGTTGGAGGCCGATGCCAGCTCACTGCGGGCGTACCAGGCGCTGCTCGTCCCCGGATTGTTGCAGACCGAACGGTACGCCCGGGCGGTCATCCGGGCGATGCGTCCCGGCGCGGAAGAGTCGGAGGTCGACCGCAGGGTCGCCGCGCGCATGGCCCGGCAGCGGCTGTTGAGTGAGGAGAACCCGCCCGGGTACTGGGCAGTGGTCGACGAGGCGGTGCTGCACCGGGTCGTCGGTGATCCCGGCGTGATGGCCGAGCAGTTGTCCCGGATCGCCGAGGCCGCGCGTTCGCCGCACGTCACCGTCCAGGTCGTCCCGTTCGGTGCGGGCGCCCACCCGGGGATGGAGGGGCCGTTCCTCATTCTCGGTTTCCCGGAACAGGCCGACCCGGACGTGGTCTATGTGGACAGTACGAGCAGCGGGCTCTATCTCGAGATGGAGTCCGACGTGCGCCGCTACGCCCTCATGTTCGATCATTTGCGGGCCGCCGCGCTCAAGCCGGACGACTCGGTGGACGTGATCACCGGTGCGGCGTGGCGGTTCGCCAGTGGCAGTGACATCTCCGATGTGGAGCGGATGAAGGAGTGACCATGCTCATCAGGACGGACTCGACCGAACTCTCGTGGCGCAAGAGCAGCCACAGCGGCGGAGGTAACGACTGCGTCGAAATCGCTTTCACCGGCGACGGCGCCGCCGTGCGGGACTCGAAGAACCCCGCGGGGGGATTCCTGACCGTGCCCGCGGCGGAGTGGGACGCGCTGCTGGCGGCGGCCCGGAGCGGGGAACTCGACCTCCGCTGACCGGGACCGGACCGCGGCGGGAGGGTCCGCTGCGGGCACGCCCGTGACGTCGTCTCCTCACCTTCGGCCCACCCCTTCGGCCGGAGGTGAGGAGACGAACCACGGACGGTGCGGTGGTGGTCGGGTGCTGGGGGTCAGCGGCGCGGCAGGCGGCGCAGCAGCTTCATCCCCGCCGTCATGCCCTTCGCCCACAGGGCGGGCGGCAGTCCCCGCGGGGGACGCAGCCGCACGCCCCGCTGCACCGCGATCGACTGGCTCTCGGTGTACTTGAGCAGTCCCTCGGCGCCGTTGCGCCTGCCCACACCGGACTCCTTCATCCCGCCCATCGGGACCCCGACGGTGCCGAAGGTGGCGGCGTAGCCCTCGTTGACGTTCACGGTGCCCGCCTTCAGCCGGGTCGCCACAGCGGACGCGGCCCGGGTGTCGCGGCCCCACACACTCGCGTTCAGGCCGAACGGGGTGTCGTTGGCGCGTTCGACCGCCTCGTCGACCTCGGAGTAGCCGTAGACCGACACCACCGGGCCGAACGTCTCGTCGGCGAACACCCGCGCGTGGGCGGGCACGTCGGTGAGGATCGTGGGCTCGTAGAACAGTGGGCCCACGTCGCCGCGCGCCCGGCCGCCGGTGACCACGCTGGCGCCCGCGGAACGGGCGTCGTCGACGTGGGCGGAGACGGTGTCGAGCTGCTCGGTCGAGGTGAGCGAGCCCAGGTCGGCGCGGTAGTCGAGGGTGTTCCCGAGCTTCAGTGCCCGGGTCCGCGCGGCGAAGGCGGCCAGGAACTCCGCGCGGATGCTCTCGTGGACGTAGATGCGCTCCACCGACACGCACAGCTGACCGGCCGACGAGAAACACGCGGCGACCGCGCCCGCGGCGGCCTTGCCCACGTCGGCGTCCGGCAGCACGATCATCGGGTTCTTACCGCCCAGTTCCAGGGAGTACGACGTCAGCCGCTGCGCGATCGTGCCAGCGAGGGTCTTGCCCGTCGGGGTCGACCCGGTGAAGCAGACGTAATCCGACTCCTCGACGAGCGCGTCGCCGATCCGGGAACCCCGGCCCAGCACGATCTGCCAGGCGTCGGCGGGCAGCCCCGCGCGTTCGGCGAGTTCGTGCAGCCACAGGGCCGACAGGGCGGTCTGGTTGTCCGGCTTCTGCACGACGGTGTTGCCCGCGGCCAGGGCGGGCAGGACGTCCATCGCGGTCAGCGCCAACGGGTAGTTCCACGGCGAGATGACGCCGACCACGCCCTTGGGCTGCTGCACCCGGGTGGCCCGGGTCAGCACCGGCAGGGCCCCGGGCGCACGGCGGGGCGCGAGGAGCCGCGCGCTGTGCCTGCCGTAGTAGGCCGACACCAGCGCCGTCGCGCTGATCTCGTCGAAGGCGTCGATCCGCGCCTTGCCCGCCTCGACCTGGATGAGGTCGAGACCCTCGTCCTGCTGTTCGAGCACGAGGTCGTGCAGGCGCGTGAGGATCCGCTGCCGCTCGGCCGCGGGACGGCGTGCCCAGGACGTCTGGGCACGCCGCGCGTCGGCGAAGACCGACCGGGTGTGCGGGTCGGTCCCCTGCGGCAGCACCGCGCTCGGCAGGCCGGTGAACGGCGCCGTCATGGTGACCGACGTGGCGTCCGCGCCGGACCGGACCCGGGCGAGCAGGGTCCCGGCCCTCACCCGGGACGGGGCCTTCGGCACCCCGCCGACGGTGTCCGGGTGCTCGGGGTTTGGCGTGTGCGTCGCCGCCTCCGGCATCGTGCTGGTCATGACGCCTCCGAATGCCCGTTGTTACTGATGAGTAGTTCCCCGAGTGAACCATACCGTCGGTACGTACGCACGGATGCCCGACTCACCCGACTCAGGTGTAGAGCGCCGTGGCGATCCGTTTCCACTCCCGCAACAGCTGTTCCCGTCGCTGCGGGTCACCGCCCAGTTCGGCGTCCAGCGCCAGGCCCCGCGTCAGGTTGACCGTCAGCCAGTAGAGCGTCTCCAGTCTGTCCCGCGGCAGGTCGCCGACCAGGGCGGCGAGCCGGTCGAG
>NZ_KB912498.1:59502-63359 GCF_000383775.1 Saccharomonospora halophila 8 | reverse complement strand
CGGCGACGACCGCCGCCCGCACCGGGTCCCGGCCCCGGGTCACCGACCGGGACACCGCCCCGGACGCGGACACGGCCTCCGAGCGGGACACGGCCTCCGAGCGGGACACGGCCACCGACGACGCGCTCGCCGAGTACAACCGGTACCTGGCCGAGCTCAACGCCCGCGCGCAGGAGAGGAACTGACGATGGTGAGCACAGGAAACGGGACGACGGCGGCGACCACGGACCTGCGTGGGCCGTTGCAGCGCTTCCGGGTCGCCGCCTTCGTCACCGGTGTCGGCCTGCTCGGCCTCGTCGTGGTGATGGTGCTGCGCTACGGCTTCGGGATGGAGGAGCCCTCCGCGGTCTACTCGCCCATCCACGGGGTGATCTACATGGTCTACCTGGTGGTGGCCGTGGACCTCGCGCTCAAGGCGCGGTGGACGGTCAGGGGCACGCTCGGTGTGCTGCTGGCCGGGTGCGTGCCCCTGCTCTCCTTCGTCGCCGAACGGGCCGTTACCCGGCGTGTCCGGGCCGGCCGGAAGGTCTGACGCGCACCGAGTGCGGCGGCACCGTGCCGCCGCGGAGCGCGTCCGCGTCGATCGACACCGGTTGGTACCCGGCCCCGGGCAACCTGTCGATCATTTTTCCGACCGGGTCCTCGATCCGGTCGGGCCTGCCGGACAGGAACGCCCACTCGTGCTCGTCGGAGCCGTAGTAGACGGCGGTGCCGAACAGGCCGGTGAACCGGTCCCACGCCGTGATCAGCGTGTCGTTGCGCCACAGCGTCGGGCACCCGCCCTGCGCGGTGACGACCCCGCCCGGTTTCAGCCGCTCCGCGCAGCGGCGCAGGAAGTCCGCGCCGTACAGCCGGTTGTGCTGGGCGTCCGGGTCGAGGTTCTCGTCGGGCAGATCGATCACGATCACGTCGTAGCGTTCGTCGGTGCCCGAGAGGAAGTTCCATCCGTCGGTGTAGTGGATCCGCACCGGACCGGTGCCGCGTTCGGCCTCCGCCAGCTCGGCGGGCGTGTAGCCGTACGGGAGGTGCTCCGCGCACGCCCGCACGGCGGCCTCGTCGATGTCCACGTGGTCGACCAGGTCGGCGCCCTGCTGCACGGCCATCTGGCAGACGACTCCCTCGCTCGACCCGATGACGAGCACGGAACGCACCGTGTCGGCGAGCAGCATCGGCGGCACCATCAGGGCCTCGTGGTAGACGAGCTGGCTGGCCTCGGTGCTCTGCCGCTCGTCGTCGCAGAACAGCGTGAGCCCCTGCGCGGTGCGCCCGATCAGGACGTGCTGGTAGTCGGTGTGCGTGTCCAGGACGATCCCGTCGACGTCCCACACGCGGGTCATGCCGTCTCCGTACGGTTCGACGATCCGTGCCGCCATCAGGTCCCCGCCTCCGCGGGCTGACGGCCACGGTGGAACGTCGACATGGACACTGACCCGGTGCCGAGCGCGTCGGCCAGCAGGGTCACGGCACGCTCGGGATCGGCCCGTTCGCCGCAGGTGAACACGTCGACGAACACCGCGCCGATCTCGGGGTAGGTGTGAACCGACGCATGGGACTCGGCGAGCATCGCCAGGACGGTCACGCCTTGCGGCTCGAAGCGGTGGGCGATGACTTCGCACACCGTCGCGCCGGCGTCGGTCAGCGTGTTCGCCAAGGTGCTGCGCAGGAAAGTCTCGTCGTCGAGCAACTGCGGCTCGATGCCCTCCAACTCGGCGAGGACGTGCTTGCCGGAGAACACGCCGACCGGAACGAACTCACTCGGCACTAGATCAGCCTCCCTTCAGAAATGCAGTACGTACGCAATGGCTCTATTCCGTTGAACGCGACCGACGAGTAGCTTGCCGTGTACGCGCCCGTCGCGAGTATGTCGATCCGGTCGCCCTGTCGCAGCGACAGCGGCAGCCGGTAGGGCGTTCGCTGGTAGAGCACGTCGTCACCATCGCACGTGGGCCCGGCGATGATCGCAGGGCCGTCCGCGTCGGAGTGCTCGTCCACGACGTCGAACCGGTAGGCGATCGCCTCGTTCTCGGTCTCGGCCAGCCCGTTGTACCGGCCGATGTCGAGGTATACCCACCGATGTGGGTCCGCATCGGCCTTGCGGGACACCAGCACCACCTCGGAGCGGATCAGTCCGGCCTCCGCGACGACGGCGCGGCCGGGTTCGACGACCAGTTCGGGTTGTGTGTCCGGGAAGTGTGTGGCCAACGCCTCCCGGACGTCGGCGGCGTAGGACTCCACCGACGGCGCGGGTCCGGTGTACGCGACGCCGAAGCCCCCGCCCACGTTCAGCCGCCGGAGCCGGACACCGCGCTCGGCCGCCGAGGTGAAGACCTTGGCGGCCGAGGAGATCGCGACGTCCCACGCGTTCGGGTTCAGCTGTTGTGAGCCGACGTGAAAGCTTACCCCCACGGGTCGCAGTCCCGCCGCGGCCGCGGCGACCAGCAGTTCGGCGGCGTGGTCGGCACGGACCCCGAACTTGTGCCCGAACGGGGTGACCGAGTCGGGCCCGCCGTCGACGAGGATCCGCACCGAAACCTCCGCCCCGGGCGCGTTCCGTGCGATGTTGTCGAGATCACCCCGGGCGTCGAAGGTGAATTCGGTGACACCGTGCGCGTGTGCCGTCGCGATGTCGGCCGGCTTCTTGATGGTGTTGCCGTAGGAGAGCGTCCCGGGCCGGGCGCCCTCCCGCAGGCACAGGTCGATCTCGGCGGGACTGGCCACGTCGAACGCCGCTCCTTCCCGCGCGAGCGCACGCACCACGGCGGGCTCGGGATTGGCCTTCACGGCGTACTGCACCCGGCCCGGGGCGAACGCCGCGGCCATCGACCGGTACCGGGCGAGTACGGCGTCGACGTCGACGACCAGGCACGGGGTCGGCGGTTGCTGGGTGGTCAGGAAATCGCGAATCCGGTCAACCGTTGTCTCCACCCGTGCGAGGGTAGGTCGGTGCCGTCGGACCCGGCCGCCGGCGGAGCCGCCTCCGCTCGGCGAGCGCGGACGGTGGTCGCCCGCCACCCGGCCCGGGAATGCCGGGCGGGAGGTTGCCACAAGATCGTGCCTAATTCGCGCGGCCCGTGTCACCTGGGCACCACCCACCATGCCCCGGGTAGGTGACCCGGTACGCGGAGATTGCTCTGTGTGGGTGAGCCTTGACCGGCTTTGTCGGACGAGTGTCGTAATCGGACCGGCGTCCGTGTCCCCCGATTCGCCGCCGTGCCGGGCCGATGATCAGTAATGATCGTGTCATCGCAGGTCAGGTGCCCCGTGTCGAGGAATCTCGACACTCGTGCGATTGGTGTAGGCTCTGTCCACCCTGACCGAGTCCCCCTGACGGAGTGCGCGGTGGCACCGGCTCGTGGGCGATGGCCGGTCGGCGCGCCCCGGGGCGCGCGACGCCCGACGTGCCCGTCGGGGATGACGATTCGGTGCGAGAGCGGGACGTGAGGACACCGCGGCTCGACGGCACCGGCACCCGGCCGGAGGCATCGACCGTGGCGGGCAGACCGGAGGAGGAGTCACCTTCGTGAAGGTTGCGTCGGACGGCCGAGTGCCCGTGGGGCGACTCCTCGGGGAGGAGCCGTCCCGGTCCCGGTGGCGCGCCGTGCTGCGCTGGCGTGACTGGGGTCTCCCGGTCAAGCTCGGGTCCGTCACGCTCATCCCGATCCTCCTCGCGCTGGGGCTCGGCGGGGTCACGCTGGTCGACCACATCGCGCACGCGGACCGTGCGGACCGGCAGGACCGGCTCGCCGGGGCGGGCGTCGCCGTCCACTCCCTGCTCGACGCCCTGCAGCGGGAACGGACGCTCACCGCCGAGGCCCTCACCGCGGGCGACGGCATCGACTCCGCCGAACTGCGGGCGG
>NZ_KB912498.1:50397-59402 GCF_000383775.1 Saccharomonospora halophila 8 | reverse complement strand
GACCGAGATCGTGCCCGGCGGAGCGGGCGGCGGAGCCGGAGGGCCGCGTCCGCACGCGGGGTCGTTGTTCGCCGACCCGACCGGTGACCGACCCGGCACCGATCGCCGGGTGGACGGGACCTCCCCGCTCGACGAGCGGTGGCGGACCGCGCGGGAGGTGACCGAGGCGCAGCCGACGAGCTACACCTCCGCGGGGCTGCCCCGGCGGAACCGGGGTGAGCAGCTCGTGCCCGGCAGCGCGGTCTCCGACGAGTCGGAAGGGGACCACCCCCGGTTGGCGCGGGAGCCTGCCGACGTACGCGGGCGACTGAACAGCTTCCAGCAGGGCGTCCGGCGCGGTAGGCATGCCGGCACCGCGACGACCGATCTGCCAGACGAGAGAGTGGAGGGTGAATGACCACCTCGGACCGGGCTCAGCAGGCTCAACCCCAACAGAACCAGTTCGGCTGGCTGGTCGACGACTTCGCCGAGCGGGTACCGGGCGTCGCGCACGCCGTGGTGGTGTCCGCGGACGGTCTCCTGCTCACCGCGTCCCGCAGGCTCCCGGTCGACCGGGCGGACCAGCTCGCGGCCGTGGCGTCGGGGCTGGTCAGTCTGACCCAGGGTGCGGCACGGTGCTTCGAGGCCGGGGCCGTCACCGAGACGGTCGTGGAGATGGAACTGGGCATCATGGTGCTCATGTCGATCAGTGACGGCTCGTGCCTGGCGGTGCTGGCCGCGCCGACCTGTGACATCGGACAGGTGGCCTACGAGATGACCCTCCTGGTGGAGCGGGTCGGGCAGATCCTCACCCCGGAGCTGCGGGCCCGCCTGCAGGGGGCGCAGGGCGCGCGGATCGGCGAACCGGTGGGTTGATTCGCCGATGACCGGACCGGAACACGATTCCGGCGACGGGGGCGCCGGTTCCCGGGACAGTGCCGGGAAGCGGGACACGGACGACACCGACACCACCGCGGGGAGGGACACCGGCGGTGGGTGGGCGGAGTGGGCGAGGTTCCGCCTGGACGGTGACACGGACACAGACACCGATCAGGGGGTGGAGCCGGACTCCACTCCTGCCGACCCGGAGACCGAGGAGGTGGACACCGACGAGCCCGGCGCACGCGGCGCCGGGCGGTATCGGGGGCGACCGGGCACACACGGCGTTCCGGGCCCGCGGGCCCGGACTCGGACGCAGAGGAGCAGGTTGTGGCAGCGGAAGCCGTCCCGGTGCAGTCGGCGGTGTGGCCCGGAGCGCACTCCGCGGCACTCCCGCCGGAGCACCCGTCGACCTACCCGGAGGACACCGGGGATACGGGATTCGTCCGGCCCTACGCCATCACCGGCGGCCGGACCAGGGCGAACCACCATCTCGAGCTGGAGACTCTGGTCTCGACCAGAACGGCGGGACCGCTGGCGGTGCCCGACCAGATCGAGCATCAACTGATCATGGAACAATGTCGTACTCCACAATCGGTGGCCGAGATCGCCTCGGCTTTGGGGATGCCACTGGGTGTGGCGCGGGTATTGATCAGTGACGCGGCGGACGCCGGACTGGTCACCGTGCACAGGACGGTCTCGGGCGACGAGGGTGCCGAGGCGCACTTGCAGTTGATGGAAAGGGTGTTGAGTGGACTCCGCCGGCTTTGAGGCACCGCGCGAGACCGCGTCGAAGACGATGACGTCCGCCAAGATCGTCGTGGCGGGCGGCTTCGGCGCGGGCAAGACGACGTTCGTCGGCTCGGTGTCCGAGATCGTGCCGTTGACGACCGAGGCGATGATGACCGATGCGAGTGCCGGTATCGACGACCTCGAAGCGACGCCGGGCAAGGCGACGACGACCGTGGCGATGGACTTCGGCCGGGTTTCGTTGGACGAGGACCTGATTCTCTACCTGTTCGGCACGCCCGGCCAGCAGCGGTTCTGGTTCATGTGGGACGACCTGGTGCGCGGCGCGATCGGCGCGGTGGTGATGGCCGATACCCGCAGGCTGGCCGACTCGTTCGCGCCCGTGGACTTCTTCGAGGACCGGGGCCTGCCCTACATCGTCGGCGTCAACACGTTCGACGGCGTGCTGCACCACAGCCTGAACGACGTGCGGGAGGCGCTGTCCATCGATCCCGCCGTCCCGATCGTGCGCTGTGACGCCCGGGACCGGGAGTCGACCAAGCAGACGCTCATCACGCTGGTGGAGTACGCGATGCGCCAGTGGATCGCGTTGCGCGCGGCCAACTCCGCCTCGTGACCGGTCGGTCGCGGCTGAATCGGTACCGAAGGTGTGGTGCGCTTCACGTGTCGCCCTCCGTTCCCGAAAAGTAGGAAGTCCAAGTATTTTAGGGTCATGACCTCCGATCTGCACCGGCCCGAGCACCCCGTCCGCTTCGTGACCGCGGCGAGCCTGTTCGACGGCCACGACGCCTCGATCAACATCATGCGGCGCATCCTCCAGTCGCAGGGTGCCGAGGTGGTGCACCTCGGCCACAACCGCTCGGTGGAGGAGGTGGTGACCGCCGCGATCTCCGAGGACGTCCAGGGCGTGGCGATCAGCGCCTATCAGGGCGGGCACGTCGAGTACTTCTCCTACCTCGTGCAGCTGCTGGCCGAACGGGGCGCGGGCCACGTGCGGGTGTTCGGCGGCGGGGGCGGCGTCATCGTCCGCGAGGAGATCGAGCTGCTGCACTCCCGCGGGGTCGCGCGCATCTTCTCCCCGGACGACGGCCTGGAAATGGGGCTCCCCGGGATGATCAACACGATGGTCCGGGAGTGCGACGTCGACCTCACGCGGACCTCCCCGGGGCGGGTGGACGACCTGCTCGCCGGGGACATGCCGACGTTGGCGCGGGCGCTCACCCACCTCCAGCAGGACACCCTGCCCGCCGATTGGCGGGAGGCGATCCGGGAGGCGGCCGCGGCCCGCACCGTGCCCGTGCTCGGGATCACCGGCACGGGCGGATCGGGCAAGTCGTCGTTGACCGACGAACTGATCCGCCGCTTCCGGGTGGACCAGGAGGACAAGCTGCGTATCGCCGTGCTGGCCGTGGACCCCACGCGGCGCCGCGGCGGCGGTGCGCTGCTCGGCGACCGCATCCGGATGAACAGCCTGGACGGCGACCGGGTGTTCTTCCGGTCGATGGCCACCCGCACGGCGGGTGCGGAGGTGCCGACCGGCCTCGACGAGGCGGTCACCGCCTGCAAGGCCGCGGGCTACGACCTGGTCGTCGTGGAGACGCCCGGCATCGGGCAGGGGGACGCGGGCATCGTCGACCACGTCGACCACGCGCTCTACGTCATGACGCCCGAGTTCGGCGCCGCGTCGCAGCTCGAGAAGATCGACATGCTGGACTTCGCCGACGTCGTGGCGATCAACAAGTTCGAGCGGCGGGGCGCGGAGGACGCCCGCCGGGACGTCGCACGGCAGATGGTCCGCAACCGCGAGGCGTTCGGTGCCGACCCGGAGGACATGCCGGTGTTCGGGACGAGCGCGGCGAAGTTCCACGACGACGGGGTCACGGCCCTGTACCAGCACCTGCGGGATCTGCTGGCCGACGACGGCCTGTCGGTCTCCGCCGGGACCCTGCCGCGGGTCGGAGGGAAGGTCCCGGCCGACACCACCGTCGTGATCCCCGGGCACCGCACGCGCTACCTCGCCGACATCGCCGGGACGGTGCGCGACTACCACCGCCGCACGACGGAACAGGCCGGGGCGCTGCGCCACCGGGACCATCTGGCCGCGGCCCGGGAGGCACTGGCCGCCGAGGGGGCGGACACGGGTGAGCTCGACCGGCTGCTCGCGCGCGCCGACGACGCGGTGGAGACTGACACCACCGAGACGCTGACGCGCTATGACGAGCTGGCCGAGTCCTACCGGGGCGAGGAGCTGGTCTTCACCGTCCGCGACCGCGAGATCCACACGGAGCTGTGGCGGGAGACCCTGTCCGGCAGCCGGGTGCCGCGGGTGGCGCTGCCGCGCTACACCGACCGCGGCGAGCTGCTGTCGTTCCTGCGCCGCGAACACCTGCCCGGGTACTTCCCGTACACCGCGGGCGTGTTCCCGTTCAAGCGCGACGGGGAGGACCCGGCCCGGATGTTCGCCGGGGAGGGCGACGCCTTCCGCACCAACCGGCGGTTCAAGTACCTCTCGTCCGACTCCGAGGCCAAACGGCTGTCCACCGCGTTCGACTCGGTGACGCTGTACGGGTCGGACCCGGACACCCGCCCGGACATCCACGGCAAGATCGGTACCTCCGGTGTGTCGATCGCGACGCTGGACGACATGAAGGCCCTCTACGACGGGTTCGACCTCACCGCGCCCACCACGTCGGTGTCGATGACGATCAACGGTCCGGCGCCGACGATCCTGGCGTTCTTCCTCAACACCGCGATCGACCAGCGCAGGGACGCCTTCCGCGCCGAGCACGGCCGGGAGCCCACCGACGCCGAGGACGCCGAGATCCGCGCCTGGACCCTGCGGCAGGTCCGGGGCACGGTGCAGGCGGACATCCTCAAGGAGGACCAGGGGCAGAACACCTGCATCTTCTCCACCGAGTTCTCGCTGCGGATGATGTCGGACATCCAGGAGTGGTTCATCGCCAACGACGTCCGCAACTTCTACTCGGTGTCGATCTCCGGGTACCACATCGCGGAGGCCGGGGCGAACCCGATTACGCAGCTCGCCTTCACTCTGGCGAACGGGTTCACGTACGTGGAGTCCTACCTCGCGCGGGGCATGGACATCGACGACTTCGCGCCCAACCTGTCGTTCTTCTTCTCGAACGGGATGGACGCCGAGTACTCGGTGCTCGGCCGGGTCGCCCGCCGGATCTGGGCGGTGGCGATGCGCGAGCGCTACGGGGCCAACGAGCGCTCGCAGAAGCTGAAGTACCACATCCAGACCTCCGGGCGGTCGCTGCACGCCCAGGAGATGAGCTTCAACGACATCCGCACCACCCTGCAGGCCCTGTGCGCGCTGTACGACAACGCGAACTCCCTGCACACCAACGCCTACGACGAGGCGATCACGACGCCGACGGAGAGTTCGGTGCGCCGGGCACTGGCCATCCAGATGATCATCAACAAGGAATGGGGCCTGGCGAAGAACGAGAACCCGCTGCAGGGCTCGTTCATCATCGACGAGCTCACCGATCTCGTGGAGGAGGCGGTGCTGGCCGAGTTCGAGCGGATCACCGAGCGCGGCGGCGTGCTCGGCGCGATGGAGACGGGCTACCAGCGCGGCAAGATCCAGGACGAGTCGATGGCCTACGAGCGGCTCAAGCACAGCGGCGACCTGCCGATCGTCGGGGTGAACACGTTCCGCAACCCGGATCCCGAGCAGGACGAGGTCGAGGTGGAGCTGGCCCGGGCCACCGACGAGCAGAAGCAGTCCCAGCTCGACCGGCTCGCCGACTTCCACCGCCGCAACGAGGCCGAGGCGCAGCAGGCACTGGCCGACCTGCGGCGGGCGGCGCAGCGCGGGGAGAACGTGTTCGCCGTGCTGATGGACGCCGCCCGGGTGTGCTCGCTGGGCCAGATCACCCGCGCCTTCTTCGAGGTCGGCGGCCAGTACCGCCGCAACGTCTGACCGCTCCACCCGCGAGTTGCCGCTCCACGCCCGCGAGTTGCCGCTCCACGCCCGCGAGTTGCCGCTCCGGGACCGCGAGTTTGCGTCCGGTGTACGAAGGGTATTCTCGATCAAGGTCACTCCCGGACCGGATCGGGGTGTCGACTCGCCGTCCGGGGGCGACGACTCGCAGGCACATGGCGTCAGCTCGCGGTCCGGAAGGGGCGACTCGCGTGAAGTTCGGGGTTTCCACGTTCGTCACCGACGAAGGTATCCGTCCCGCGGCGCTCGGCCGGGCCCTCGAGGAGCGGGGGTTCGACTCCCTGCTGGTGGCCGAGCACTCGCACATCCCGACCAGCCGGGAGACGCCGTACCCGGGTGGGGGCGACCTGCCGCGGGAGTACTACCGCACGCTGGACCCGTTCGTGGCGCTGACCGCCGCGGCCACCGCGACGAACGACCTGCTCGTGGCCACCGGGGTCGCACTGCTGGTCCAGCGCGACGTGCTGCACACGGCGAACGAGGTGGCGAGTCTGGACCTGGTCTCCGGGGGTCGGTTCCTGTTCGGCGTGGGCGTCGGCTGGAACCGTGAGGAGATGCGCCACCACGGCACGGACCCCCGTACCCGGGGTGCCCTGCTGAACGAGCAGCTGCAGGCACTGACCCGGATCTGGACCACCGACGAGGCGGAGTTCCACGGCGAGTACGTCGACTTCGACCCGGTCAACCTGTGGCCCAAACCCGTCCGGACACCGCACCCCCCGATCTACGTCGGGGGCGAGAGCGCCGCGGCCGAGGACCGGCTCGCGCGGTACGGGGACGCCTGGATGCCGCGCGGGCACACCTCGCCGGAGCACATCCGGCAGGTGCGCCGGCGTCTGGCCGAACGGGGCAGACCGGACCTGCCGGTGACCATCTTCGCCGCCGACCCGCAGCGCGCTCCGATCACGGAGTGGGCCGAGGCGGGCGTGGAGCGTGTCACGTTCTTCCTGCCCACCCTGCCCGAGCGCGAGACACTGGCGACACTCGACGATCTGGCCGAGGCGGCGCGCCGCCACGCCGGGTAGCCGGGTCGCGGACCGCGAAGGACGGACGAGGCGCGCCCGCGAGCGGGCGGGGTTGGAGACGACGTGGCAGACGTGCAGATCGGGATCGCGGCGGCGTTGGAGCAGTTCGCCCCCCGGGAGTCCGTGGACCTCGCCGCACTGGCGGAGCGACACGGCTTCTCCGGGCAGATGGCGGCCGATCACTTCCAGCCGTGGGTGCCCGCCCAGGGGGAGGCGTCGTTCGTCTGGAGCGTGCTGGCCTCGCTGGCCGAGAACACCACCGGGGACCTCGGCCCGGGCGTGACCTGCCCGTCGTTCCGCCAGCACCCGGCGATGGTGGCGCAGGCCGCCGCGACCCTGGAGGCCACCTACCCCGGGCGCACCTGGCTGGGCATCGGGTCGGGAGAGGCGCTCAACGAGCACATGTTCGGCGCCTACTGGCCCGAGGCCCCCGAACGGGTCCGCCGGATGCTGGAGGCGCTGGAGATCATCACAAAGCTGTTCGGCGGGACCGACGTCAAACACAACGGCGAGTTTTTCAAGCTGCACAACACCCGGCTGTGGACCATGCCCGACCCCGCGCCGCCGGTGTACATCGCCTCGGCGGGCCCGTACACCTCCCGTAAGACGGGCGAGCTCGCCGACGGCCTGATCACGCCGGGCGCGTCGCTGGACAAGCTCGCGGGGATCCTGGAGAACTTCGCGAAGGGCGCCCGCAAGGCGGGCAAGGACCCGGACGCGATGCCGAAGCTGCTCCAGGTGCACCTGTCCTGGGCGGCCACCGACGAACAGGCGTGGGCCAACGCGCTCCAGCAGTGGCCGAACGGGGGGATGAAGTTCCCGAAGGCCGACATCCGGTCGCCGTTCGACTTCGAGCAGATGGCCAAGCTGGTGCGCCGGGAGGACTTCGAGGGCCGCATGGTCGTCTCGTCCGATCCGGACGAGCACCGGCAGGCACTGCAACGCTACATCGACGCCGGCTTCACCCGGATCTACCTGCACAACGTGGGCCGCAACCAACAGGAGTGGATGGAGGTCTTCGGCCGCGAGGTCCTGCCGAAGCTCACCGCCTGAGCCCGCCCACCCGGCGGGTCACTTCTCCAGCAGCAGGCGGACGGAGAGTTCGAGGCGGTTGGCGACGTCGGTGGCGGAGGCGCGGCGGGTGACCCAGGCGACCAGGTTGGCCATCCACACATCGGCGACGACGTGGAAGACGTCCCGGTCGGCCTCGGTGGGTTCGGCGATGCCCATCGCCGTGGCGAACATCTCCTCCAGCAGCCGCCCGACGCGCTCGACCTCGGCCGCGGCGGTGGTGTCGGCGAACATGAACGCCCGCACCATCGCCTCGGTGAGCTGTGGGTCGCGCTGCAGCGCGCGGGTGTTGCGGCCGAGCACGTACAGCACCCGCTCGACCGGGGTGTCCCCGGGGATCGGCCCGCGGCCCAGTCTGTCCTGGGCCCGTTCGAACTCCCGGGCCAGACTCGACACCAGCAGGTGGACCTTGGACGGGAAGTACCGGTAGAGGGTGCCCAGCGCCACGTCGGCGCGCTCGGCCACGGTGCGCATCTGCACGGCGTCGTACCCGCCCTTGGACGCCAACGTGAGCGTCGCGTCCAGGATACGTCTGCGGCGGTCGCGTTGCGCCGCGGAGCCGAGTTCCTCGCCGCCGTCCAGTGGGTTGAGCGTGGTGCGCCCCTTGCCCTGCCCCGACGTCCTGGGCTTGCCTGCCATTCGGCACTCTCCTGGTAGGAACGTGTTTCATTGCCTGTTCGGGCGTGTACCAGGATAAGTCATCCGCTCGCCGGGTGTGGGACGCGCGGAAAAGTGAAACACGTTCTCTTCGAGGGGTGCGTCAGTCGGTGGTGTGCAGCATCCCGTCCGACAGGGCCGGTGCCTCGTCGCGCTCGACGACCGTGGCGGTGACGAGCAGCCTCACCCCGTCCCGCCAGACCCGTGTCCGCAGCGTCTCGCCGGGGAGCACGATACCGGCGAACTTCGCCGACCACGACCGCACCCTGGTGACGTCGGCGTCGAGCACGGCGTCGGTCACGGCCTTCGCCACGACGCCGTAGGTGCACAGGCCGTGCAGGATCGGCGCGTCGAACCCGGCCGCGCGGGCGAACCCCGGGTCGGCGTGCAGCGGGTTGCGGTCGCCGCAGAGCCGGTAGAGCAGTGCCTGCTGGGGCAGCGTCGGGGTGTCGACCACGACGTCGGGCGCACGGTCGGGCAGCTCCACCCGGTCGGAGGCACCACGCGCACCGCCGAACCCGCCCTCGCCCCGGGAGCAAGCAGATCATCGGTATGATCGTCGGTGGCGTCGTCGCGCTTCTGGGCGTTGTCTCGGCCGTCATCGCGATCACTATGCTGGTCGATCTCAGTGAAGCTTCCGAGGTCGGTGATGCTGCTCTCGACAACGCGATGGC
>NZ_KB912498.1:46251-50297 GCF_000383775.1 Saccharomonospora halophila 8 | reverse complement strand
CTGCCGCGGAGCCTGCCCGCCAGCCACCGGGCCCCGAGCCGCAGCAGGTGCCGGGTGCCGCGCGGATGGCGGGCGAGCAGGCTCAGCCACCGGAAGTCCGCCTGGGTCAGCGGCACCCCGAGAGGCGGGGCGCTGTAGGGCGGTTCGAGATTGTCGATCTCGTCACCGAGGACGGTGGCGTCGAACGGCTCGGGCTCCACCGACCGGCCGCCGGGCCGTCCGCCCGGAGCCTCCGGGTGATAGTCGGAGTAGCCGGGTACCCAGCGCAGCCGCAGCGGGGTGTGCCGCTGGACGAAGGAGACCACCTCGGGGCCGGTGTCCAGGTAGGCGCTGCGACGTTCGGGGGAGACGACGTCGCCGACGATCGAGGCCAGGTAGCGCTTGGCGTCGGCCGGGGTGTCGGAGACGCCGGTGGCCTGCAGGGTCTCGTTGTTCGGGATCCACACCCCGCCGCCGGATCGGGCGGTGGAACCACCGTAGTGCGCGGCCTTCTCGACCACCACCACCGACAGTCCCTCGTGCGCGGCGGCGAGCGCCGCCGTCATCCCCGCCGCGCCGCTGCCCACCACGACGACGTCGAACTCGGTGGACCCGGACCCGCCCCCGGCTCCGGTCGCGGAGCCGGGGGCGGCGTCGGTGACCGCATGGTCGTGGGTCATCGGACCTCCTTCTCGGGAGAACGGTGCCGGGTTCCGCTCTGCGGCCGGCGTCCCGCCGACCGTCCTACGAGAACATGTTCCATACGGAGGGTAGGCCGCCGGTCCCACCGAGTGGAATCGGGAGTCGCGGCACTGTGAGCGGTTTCTCCAGGGTGGGGTTCGGGATGACAACAACGAGAACGTGTTCTAGTCTCAGGCGGAGTTGTACCAGTCAAACCCGGTAGGAACGAGGCACAGATGAGCGAGGGCACCGACGCGGTGGTCGCCGGGATCGAGGAGCTGCTGCCGGCTCTGCGCGAGCGTGCGCAGGAGGCCGAGGACGCGCGGCGCGTCCCGGAAGAGTCGATCGAGGCCCTGGCCGATGTCGGCTTCTTCAAACTCCTGCAACCCGCCCGGTACGGCGGCTACGAGGCCGACCCGGTGACCTTCTACACGGCGGTCCGGTCACTCGCGAGCGCGTGCGGGTCCACCGGCTGGGTCGCCTCCATCCTCGGCGTGCACCCCTGGCATCTCGGCCTGTTCGACGACCGCGCGCAGCAGGAGGTGTGGGGCTCGGACACCGGCACCCTGGTCTCGTCGTCGTACGCACCGATGGGCAGGGCCACGGTCGTCGACGGCGGCTACCGGCTGTCCGGCAAGTGGAGCTTCTCCTCCGGTTGTGACCACGCCACGTGGGTGCTGCTCGGTGCGCCCGCGTTCACCGCCGACGGCGACCCGGTCGACTTCTGCACCTACCTCGTCCCGATTTCCGACTACACGATCGAGGACGTGTGGGACACCGTGGGCCTGCGCGGCACCGGCAGCAACGACATCGTCGTCGACGACGTGTTCGTGCCCGCCCACCGCGTGCTCAGCTTCGTGGCGACCTCGAAGTGCCGGACCCCCGGCCAGGAGGTGAACACCGGCCCGCTGTACCGGCTGCCGTACGGGTCGGTGCACCCGAGCACCATCACCGCGCCGATCATCGGCATGGCGCAGGGCGCCTACGACGCGCACGTGGCCTACCAGCGCGAACGGGTGCGCGCCTCCTACATGGGCGAGCAGTCCAACGAGGACCCGTTCGCCAAGGTCCGGATCGCCGAGGCGGCCAGCGAGATCGACGCGGCGTGGCTGCAGCTCACGCACAACATCGACGAGCTGTACCAGCTCGCCCGCCGCGGCGAGAAGCTGCCGTTCGACACCCGGCTACGGGTGCGCCGCGACCAGGTGCGTGGCACCGAGCGCGCCATCGCCGCGATCGACCGGCTCTTCGAGAACTCCGGGGGCCGTGCGCTGCGCGCGGGCACACCGATCCAGCGCTTCTGGCGTGACGCCCACGCGGGCCGGGTGCACGCGGCCAACGACGCCGAGCGCGCCTACCAGATGTTCGGCACCGGCACCTTCGGCCAGACCGTCGAGAACGCCATGGTCTGACCGGAGTCCGACGCCACGGTCCGGTCGATCCGGACCGGACCCCCACCCACCGACGAGACGAACGGATGACGCACATGGGTATCCGCTCCCTGGGCTACCTCCGCATCGAGGCCACCGACATGGCCGCCTGGCGCGAGTACGGGCTGAAGGTGCTCGGCATGGTCGAGGGCTCCGGTGACGACCCGGACGCCCTGTACTTCCGGATGGACGAGTTCCCCGCGCGCCTGGTGATCGTGCCGGGGGAGACCGACCGGCTGGCGCAGGCCGGGTGGGAGGTCGCCCACGCCGCCGAGCTGGACGAGATCCGCCGGAGCCTTTCCGAGCACGGGGTGCCGTTCAAGGAGGGCTCCCCGGAGGTCTGTGCCGAGCGCCGGGTGGACGAGCTGGTCACGTTCGAGGACCCGTCCGGCAACACGCTGGAAGTCTTCCACGGCATCGCGTTGCAGCACCGCCGGGTGGTCAGCCCCTACGGGCACACGTTCGTCACCGGTGAGCAGGGCCTGGGGCACGTGGTGCTGTCCACTCACGACGACGAGGCGTCCCTGCGGTTCTACCGGGACGTGCTCGGCTTCCGGCTGCGCGATTCGATGAAGCTACCGCCGCAGGCGGTGGGCAGGCCGGAGGACGGCAAACCGGCGTGGCTGCGCTTCCTCGGCTGCAACCCGCGCCACCACAGCCTCGCGTTCCTGCCGATGCCCACCCCGAGCGGCATCGTGCACCTGATGGTGGAGGTGGCCAACTCCGACGACGTGGGCCTGTGTCTGGACCGGGCGCTGCGGCGCGAGGTCCCGATGTCGGCCACGCTCGGCCGGCACGTCAACGACCTGATGATGTCGTTCTACATGAAGACGCCGGGCGGCTTCGACGTCGAGTTCGGCTGCGAGGGGCGCCAGGTCGCCGACGACACCTGGATCGCCCGGGAGAGCACCGCGGTGAGCCTGTGGGGCCACGACTTCTCGGTGGGAGCGCGGCAGTCGTGACCCGCAGCGCACCCACCGTCGATCCGACCCGCTTCCGGTCGGTGCTCGGGCACTTCTGCACCGGGGTGGCCGTGGTGACCGCACACGACGGCGACGCACCCGTCGGGTTCGCCTGCCAGTCGTTCGCGGCGCTGTCCCTGGAACCGCCGCTGGTGCTGTTCTGCCCGGCGAAATCGTCGCGCACCTGGCCGGTGATCGAGCGGGTGGGCACGTTCGCGGTGAACGTGCTCTCCGGTGACCAGCGCGACGTCAGCGCCACCTTCGGCGCGCGGGGCGCGGACAAGTTCGCCGCGGTGGACTGGTCCCCGGCCCCGTCCGGTGCCCCGGTGTTGACCGGGTCGCTGACCTGGATCGACTGCGCCATCGAGGCGGTGCACGAGGCCGGTGACCACTACGTCGTGGTGGGCCGGGTGACCGAGCTCGGCGCGGTCTCCGACGGCCGCCCGCTGCTGTTCTACCGCGGCCGCTACACCGTCACCGAGCCGGAGGCCGTGGAGGAGATGTTCACCTGGCCCCGCCCGGACGACTGGTTCTGACCTCCGCGGTGCCTGCCGACCTTCTCCCGGTCGAGAGGGTGCGACGGATCTCCTCGTCCTCCAGGTCCGCGGCCACCCGGAGCGCGTGGTCGAGCGGTCGGGTGGGCTCGCCCATCGGGAAGGTCGGTGAACTGGAACGGTCCTCGCGATCGATCATCACGTAGCATGGTACAACGCCGTGGCGTGGTGGGAAGTGCGCCGATCTCGGGGCGTTCGGGATCCGGGTGGGGAGTGACCGCCGTCCGCATACCATCGTCGACGCATCGAGGAAGTCGACGGTGTTCCGCAGCACCGGAGGGAGCGGGCGATGGAGAGCGGACGTGTGGCGGTGGTGACCGGTGCCGGATCGGGGATCGGGCGGAGTGTGGCGCTCGCGTTGCTCGGGCACGGCTACCGGGTGGCGCTGGCCGGGCGGCGGGAGGACGCGCTGCGGGAGACGGCGGCGCGGGCCGAGCGGG
>NZ_KB912498.1:38336-46151 GCF_000383775.1 Saccharomonospora halophila 8 | reverse complement strand
ACCCGGACCGCCGGTGCGGGCCAGTGGCCCGCCGCGTCGGACCGCCACGTCGTCTCCGGGTCGCTGTACGACCCGAGCGGCGCCTCCGGCGACCTCGACGGACCCGCCGGTACCGGTGCGACGGCGGAGGTCCCCGCCTCCGGGCCCTACCCGAGCAGCGTCACACGGGACGGCGGCATCCGGCTTCCTCCCGCACCGCCGTTGCACGCCGGGCCGGACGCCCGGGTGCCCGACCCCCGGTGGACGGATCAGGACCCACGCTGACCGGAAGGTGCGCACCACACCCGGCAAGTGGAACAAGTTCTTGCCTGCTGTGTGGGTGTGACGGACTCGCCGGGACGGTGGAGTAGGGCGTGCGGAGCGTGAACACCCGCACATAATCGATCAAGTAAACACAGTTCACTCCGCGGGTTCCCCGAGTTAACACCGTATGCTTCAATCTGGCAGTAGAACGTGTTCCACGACGCTGCTGTCGGAGGTACGGCCATGAGCTCGTCGTTGCTGCCCACCGGATTCGACTTCACCGATCCCGACCTCTACGCGGAGCGGCTGCCGTTGGAGGAGCTCGCGCTGCTCCGCCGCACCGCGCCGGTGTGGTGGAATCCGCAGCCGTACAACGTGGCCGGCTTCAAGGACGAGGGGTACTGGGTCGTCACCCGGCACGAGGACGTCAAGACCATCTCGAAGGACGCGCAGACGTTCTCCTCGGCGGCCAACAGCGCGATCATCCGGTTCGACGAGACCATGGACGAGGAGGGGATGGACGCCAACCGGCTCGTCCTGCTCAACATGGACGCCCCCCAGCACACGAAGCTGCGGCGGATCGTGTCGAAGGGCTTCACCCCGCGGGCGATCGGCAAACTGGAAGACGCCCTGCGCAGCCGTGCCCGGAACATCGTGCGCACCGCCCGCGAGAAGGGCTCCGGCGACTTCGTGGCCGACGTGGCCTGCGAGCTGCCGCTGCAGGCCATCGCCGAACTACTCGGCATTCCGCAGGAGGACCGCGGCAAGATCTTCGAGTGGTCGAACCAGATGATCGGCTACGACGACCCGGAGTACGACGTCGAACCGATCACCGCCTCGGCCGAGCTGGTCGGCTACGCCACGGCGATGGCCGAACAGCGCCGCCAGTGCCCGATGAACGACATCGTCACCACGCTCATCGAGGCCGATGTGGACGGCGAGGGGCTCACCTCCGACGAGTTCGGCTTCTTCGTCATCCTGCTGTCGGTGGCGGGCAACGAGACCACCCGCAACGCGATCACCCACGGGATGAAAGCCTTCCTCGACCACCCGGGCCAGTGGGAGCTCTACAAGCGCGAGCGGCCGAAGACCGCGGCCGACGAGATCGTGCGGTGGTCGACACCGGTGGTGGCCTTCCAGCGCACCGCGACCACCGACACCGAACTCGGTGGGCAACACATCCGCGCGGGCGAGCGCGTCGGCATGTTCTACAGCTCGGCCAACTTCGACCCCGACGTGTTCGACGAACCGGAAAAGTTCGACATCATGCGGGACCCGAATCCGCACGTCGGTTTCGGCGGTACCGGCGCGCACTACTGCATCGGCGCGAACCTGGCCCGCCTGGAGATGGACCTGATGTTCAACGCCATCGCCGACGAGATGCCGGACATCCGCGAGGTGGCCGAACCGGACCGGCTGCGCTCCGGCTGGCTCAACGGCATCAAGCACTACCGGGTGGCCTACGAGTGAGGCGGTGAGCAGGATCCGGTCGCGCGCGGGGCCGCCGGGGACCTTCCCGGCGGCCCCGTCGTGCGTCGGCCGTCCCTGTGGTGGGGCTCAGGCCGGTTCCGTCCCGGCCGAACCGGCAGGGGAGCGGCCGGGCCTGCCGTAGTCTCCCGGTCGGTACGTGTTCCACACGCCCGTTGGCCACGAGGAGGTCCCGCCATGGACGACGCCGCGACCGGGGGTTGGTCCGCCGCCCCCGTGTCGGAGACGGGCCCGGGTCGGCTCCCGCCCGGCCCGGACGCGGTCGCCGGGGACGGAGCCGTCGTCGCCGTCGGGGCCGTCTGCGAGGTGGCTGTTCCGTGGGACACGTCGACCCGCCAGGTCGGCTTCGCCCTGAGCGAGTACCTGGAGATGGAGTCCGGCACCCGTGTCGTGCTGCACAGCGAGCGGGGTGTCACCGTCGCCGTGCGCGGTGATCGCTCGCCGGAGTTCACCGGCTTCACGGTCGACGAACTCCGGGATTCCGTCCTCGGGGCCCTGCTGCCGGACGAGGGGGACGACGAGGAACCCGGCCAACCGCACCCGTGGCGATGGCTGGCGGAGCTCGCCGCGGCCCGCAATGTCCGGGTGACGCCGGAGGAACTCGCATCGCTGCCGTACGAGCTCGATTTCCGCCCGGCGGTGCGGGCACTGCTCCGACCGGACGAGCCGTGATCCCGGGTCGATCCCGGCCCGTCGCGCGTGTCGGCGGTTGATCGTGGGCGATCACCCGTCCTGCGCGTGCTCGGGCTCCGGCAACGGTTCACCGGTCTCCAGCAGGGTCTTCAGGCTGGACAGCAGTCCCGGCCAGCCCTGACTGAGCAGGGAGTGCAGGACACTGCCCTCGTCGAAGTCGTCGTGCACGACGGTCAGCTTGGTGAGCGCACCGAGCGGTTCGATCTCGAAGGTCACCTTCGACCGGCCCTCACCGGCCACTCGGGCGTAGGCGTCCGCACCGAGGCCGACGGCCTTCGCCCATTCCGGGGTCAGGCTGTGCCAGGTGTAGGACAGTCGCCGGTACGGCTCGTATTCGAGCACGACCTGCTCGGGGTCGGCGGTCACGGTGCCGCCCTCCTCCCAGGTCATGGTCGAACCGAGCTGCCAGTCCGTGCCGAACGAGACACCCCAGTAGCGCCGGGTGAACGCCGGATCGGTGAGTGCCTGCCACAACCGCTCCGGCGTGGTTCTGATGTAGGTGGTGTAGACGAACTCGGGCCTGGCCATGGGCTCCTGCTCGGGTGTTATCAAGGGCAGTGGAAAGTCCGGAGCCCCGGCAACATGACCGTAGGCCAGGGGTCCACCGGGCTATTCGCGAACGATTGTATCGGGCGTGAGGTGGGGTGCAGACTTCGCGACTCCGGGTCTGGCCTCATCGGCACTGCTGGGTTCCTCGGTCGGGCACCGGTGGCCGGATTGATCTCCGGTCGTCTCATCCCGGCTCGTGTCGGAGTACGAGGTCTCGGTAGGGCAGGTGGACCACGGGCAGCGTGTCGAGACCGAGTTGCCGTTCGACCCGGTCGAGGAGTAGCTCCGCGCGCGGAGGAGTCCTCAGCAAGTACCTCGGTCTCGGCGAACGCGCCGAGGCCTGCGAACGTGTCGACGACCACGGTGACGGTGTCGCCGGGGTCTCGGTAGGTGATGCGGGTCTTGTCCACCTGGCACAACCGGACCATGCCCAGCGTGTCGAGCAGATCGAGCGTAGCGGAGGTCTGGCCGGGGCCGGCGAGGGAGACATTGGTTTCCCGTTTGGCGATGATGTCGTCGGCCGAGTGGGTCTCCGCGGTGGACGCGGGTTTGTAGGTGATCTCGGCGTCCCCGTCGCGTCGTCGGACGCGCAGGCACTCGACGGTGCGCAGGAAGTCACGGTCGGGACGGCTGTAATAGGTGTCGACCTCGACGCGGGTGCCGCCCTCCCGGTATCCGGCCGTGGTCAGCCGAGCTCTCAACGTCTCGGGGTCGGTGAGTTCGCGCTTACGTTCGACCTCGATCAGGTTCATGGTATGTCGTTGTCTCCCCGGGAGATGGCGGTGTAGATGCGGCCAGACTGGGCTTGCCGCGATGGTCCCGTACGAAGGCTGCTCGACCGGGCTCCACGCCGCCGGAGCGGTGCCTTCGCCGACCTGTCAGCACATTTCGGTCTTGTCCCGCGGAATTGACCCCGAACGGACGATCGCTCGGTGCAGACTGGGGGCATGACGTCCGGGGTGGAGATCGTGTTGCGGCCTGCGACCGTCGGCGAGGCGGATGCCCTGACCGAGCTGGCCCTGCGGTCGAAAGGGTACTGGGGATACGACCGAGCGTTCCTCGAAACATGCCGTGACGAGCTGACGTTGCACCCGACGGAGCTTGCGGCACGTCGGGTGGTCGTCGCGGACAGCGGAGGAGAACCCGTGGGCTTCTACAGTCTGGAGGGGCAGCCCCCGGACGGGGACCTGGGCTATCTGTTCGTGGAGCCGACAGCCATCGGCCACGGCATCGGAGGACAGCTCTGGGACCATATGTGCGGTACCGCCCGCAGCCTGGGATTTCGGCAGATCCGCATCGAGTCCGACCCCGGCGCCAGGCCTTTCTACGAGTCGCGCGGAGCCAGCCTGGTCGGCACTGTCGCCTCTACGTCTGTACCCGGCCGTGAGCTGCCCCTCCTCAGGTACGTGCTGCCCGAGGGCCCGGTGTGGCGGGGCAGGTAGGGGCGCATGGATCCACTCATGCCCGTGAAGGACGTCGAAGCATCGATTGAGTCGGGGCAAGCTGTTGCCCTACGAATGACTCCGAGCTGGCCACCATCACGATCTCTGCTCATTACTAGGGAGTGCTCGATGCATGGTCACTAGTAGTGAGAGAATCAGAGTCCGGTCGTCAGCTACATCTATAAGCCCACCATACAAAGGTCGTAGGAGGATTGTTCCGAGCATGAAAAGTGATCAGGGCAGCGACGGGGTCGTGGTTATGCAGGTTCGTCAGGTGGAGCGAGCGCTGCGGGAAGTCTACATCAATGCAGGGCTACTGGACGTTGGTGACTTGGAAGGTAAGCCAGACGAGGAACGAGACCCGCGCCTCTTATCACGAGCACTTGCTGCTCAGGCTGTTCGGATAGTTACTGGCTTCAGTCCGTCGGAAGCAGCCGCCACCGTCATAGACGGCGTGAATGACCAAGGGATTGACGCACTCGCTGTAGTGGACGGTACTGATCCACATGTGTATCTGGTTCAGGCGAAGTGGAGTAGGAAAGGGAAAGCCAGTAGCGATCGATCCGCTGTTATGGAACTACTTAGCGGTCTACGACTCATTGATGAAGAGGACTTCGGCGCTTTCAACCCGAGGGGTCAGCAGCTTGCTGAACTCTCCAAAGCGGTTATGGAAAAAGGTCCTGTCTCTGTAACGCAAGTTATCGTGTTGATGCGCGCCGACGAGGTAACTGACGGATTTCAGCAAGCGATTATCCAGGGCGAGCGGGACTTCAACCGACACGGGGACGTGCTCGACCATCGGATAATCCTTTCGGCAGAAGTCTGGAACTCCGTCCGCCGGGATCTTATGCCTCGACCGGTCACTCTCGAGGCTGAACTGTTTCCATGGTTCTCGATTAGCAGTCCATATGAGTCATTCCAGGGTGTGGTCGGAGCGGAGCAGGTGGTTGCATGGGCTGACCATGGTTCCAATCTATTCAACCTAAATATTCGAAACCCCCTTGGGAGAACTCCGATAAATAATGAGCTAATCGAAACACTCACAGGTGAACCGGCCAACTTCTGGTATTTCAACAACGGTATAACAATCCTTTGCGAATCGATAGAACGTAGTCGTCAGTCGCTCCACGCGCCTCAAGGACGGCCGATAACGTTGACTCTGCATAACGCTAGCGTCGCGAACGGAGCGCAGACTGTTCGGTCTGTTGCTGAAGCGGTATCCAAATCTGAGGATGCGGCTTGTGCGCAGGTTAGTGTGCGGATTATTGTAACCGGTTCTGCTGATGAGTTCTCTAAGCGAGCCACGCACGCTACGAACCGACAGAATAGAGTTGAGTCGCGCGACTTCGTGGCTCTGGATCCAATCCAGGCCGCAATCATCGAAGATATGCGTGCTGAATTGGGGTTGGAATACTCTGTGCGGCGCACGGAGCTCGAGCCGAACCCGGCCACCGGATGTTCGGTAGTCGAAGCGGCGTGTGCGCTGGCATGTGTTCATTCTGATGCGCAGTATGCTGCGAGGATCTCGGCTAAGACGGAGGCATTGTGGGAACGAGGGGCGCAGGGCGTTTATGAGAATCTGTTCCGTCCGCGGCCTGGCCCCTACCTTCTATGGAATGCGGTTCAGGTTTTCCGAGCTGTCCGAAAGAATCTGCATGCGCTCCGTCCTCAGTATCAGGGTCGCGGTGCGGCCCTCGTTGATCATGGTGTACACTTGATTTCCTATCTTGTGTTCCGTAGTCTTGATACTGAAGCGATCGGCGAGCCAGATTCTCGGTTGGAGTGGCAACAGTACGCACGTGAGCGGGTGCCTGAATTGGTCGGAAAGTTGATTCCGGCCGTTGCAGGTATGATAGACAGTCTTTATTCGAATCGCTCACAAATTCGCGCAGCATGTTCGGATATATCTCGCTGTCGTGAGATAGCCAATCATGTGCTCGGTCAGGACGATCTGGATGATCTCGTCGTGCAGGATAAGTACCAGCGTTCCGCTGCTGAGCGGAAGCGTCGCCGGCCGAACGCCGTCTCCGTGATCATCGACCGAGGTCTACTAGAAGAGGGGGCACAGCTTACTCTTGTCAGTGGAACTTCCACAGAATACAAGGCCTTGACAGGCTGGCTCAGTGAGGATAGGCAGCGAGAACTGGCTACTTGGGTCCCGCATCGATCCAAGCCGCTTCTTTGGGCGGCAGATGGGCTACAGTACTCACCTACTGGACTTATTTTCCGCATGTGGGATCTTGCGGGATGGGAGGGACGGCCGGTGGCCGTCCAAGGTACCGCCCGATGGGCAACCAGAACCGGCGAAACTCTGGCCGATCTCGCTTGGCGGACGCTCGACGAACTTGAGTCTGGTGAATTCGATTGATCCCAAGTGTCTGAGTACTGATAAAATCTGCTAGCGTTTGGAATAGTGATATGTCGAGGGAGGTGTGAAAGTGTTATGGTCTCGAATATGGATGGCCGGTCCGTAGCGCAGGAATATGTGTTTCGAGTGAGTTCACGGCAGCGGGGCAAAGTATGCTGTATGAGACAGCACATTGCTCGGTCGTTCACGCTCAGTCTCGCGTCGCGCCCTCCGGCCAGAGCACCGTGACCGGTACTCCGCGTTCGCGGGCGGCCTGGACCACGTCGGCGGTGCCGCCGTAACCTCGGGCGGGATTGCCGTCCCAGACGGCCACGAGCTCGTCGGCCTCGGCGAGCATCCGCAGGCTCGCGGTCATGTGGGCTTCGGAATCCGACTCGGTGTGCTTCAGCCGGATCACCCGGGCCGCGCGGGCCAGCAGCGCGTCGTAGGTGGCGTGGTGGTCGGCGGGCAGTCCGTCGCGGTAGTGCTCGGCGGGCACGACCACCACCAGTTCCCCGCCGGACTCCAACAGGTGCCGGGCGAACAGCGAGTCGGGGCCGTCGGCGAGGCAGGACATCCCGACCAGGCCACCGTCGGCCCGCTGCGCGACCTCGGCGCGCAGCGCGTCGGCGACGAGCCGTTCGATGGGGCCGGGCAGCCCGCGATGTCCGGTGATCGCCAGCGTGGTCATCGTGCCTCCGTGTCGTAGAGCGCGGCCAGCGTCTCGTCCAGCTCACGGGCCTCGGTGGCGCGGGCGGGCACCGTGGTGCGGTACTCACGCACGCGGGCGGTGATGCGTTCGCTGCCGTAGGCGCGGCCGACCCGCAGGGCGTCGACGGCGAGACGACATCCCTCACTGTGGTGTCCGGCGGTGCTTAGAACATGGGCTCGGTCGAGTTGGGCCAGGGCGCGTGGTTTCGCGCCGGTCAACGCGGGACGGGCCGCCTGGTAGGCCGTGTCGGCGGCGCGCACGTCGCCGAGCCGCGCCAGCGCCGAGGCCTGATACCGGGCGAGCTTGGGCCCGTCGTAACGCGAACACCCACGGCCACCGCG
>NZ_KB912498.1:30801-38236 GCF_000383775.1 Saccharomonospora halophila 8 | reverse complement strand
CGCGCCGTGCGCGCTCTGCGCAACCGAACCGGTCGCACGGCCGGACCTCCCACGCGGCACCGTCGACGGCCGGTTCTGCGGCGGCTGCATCGCCCGCTGCCTCGACGACCCGCGCCGTGACCACTGGTGCCCGATCGACACCCTCGGCGCCGCGGACGAAGTAATCGCGGCAATCCAACCCGTCCGTTCTGGTCGTGGTGACGAAACGAGTCACTCTCGTGCGTGTGTCGCGGTTCCCGAGAACCTCGGCGCGCTTCGACAGTCGATCATCATGGTTTCATCCATTCGGGCTATGGTAATCGGATCTGGAAGAGTGCAGTCTGTCCAGCTGGCCGTAGACGGGCAGCCCTGCGTATCCGCAGGAAGCACCGACAGGTAGTTTCTCGCCGACAGGTACTCGCCGACAGGGGGATCAATCGGCATGCCCGATGAACTGGACGAACATCGGCTGCAGCTCGTGCGCACCCGAGCTGATCAGTGGGCCAAGAGTCTGATCGAGCTGAGCTCTCGGAATACGCTGCTGAACTTCAAGTTCACGAAGACGACCAGCCTGGACCTCACCAATGCCGAGAGCGCTGCGGTGCGGGACCTGCTGGAGGGAAAGTCCGTCAAGCTCGGCGCGCTGTTCCGGGACGCTGAAACGCACAAGGACGCCCGTACCCGCGCGCGGAACGTGCGGCGCGCGATGCACACGCTCGCCGAAGAACAGGGTATCGATGTCGGCAAACTGGCGCAGGGGTTGGTTCTCGCCGCGCCCCGCGACGGCACCGCCGCCATCAGCCGACTTCGCGCTCCCCTGCTGCTGCGTACGTTGCGGATCCACGCCCGCACCGTCGCCGACAGCGAGTTCGAGCTGGAGCTTGTCGATGAGGCCGAGCTCAACCCGGTGCTGCTGTACGCGCTGGACAAGGACTTCGGGCTGGACGTCGACGTCCAGGAGTTCAGCGCCCGCGCCGCGGACCTGTTGTCGGACACCGACGACCCGTCGGCGGAGCCGGAAGCCGTATACCCGGAACTGGCCGAACTGGCGCAACAGCAGGGTGTCGCTCTCGAACTGGAACAGGCGACGGTATGCGGACTGTTCAACTACGAGAAGCAGCCGATGGTCGAGGACCTCCACGGCGCGGTGGAACTGCTCGCCGCGCATGATCTGGTGGCCGCGTTGGCCGGTCATGGACCGTCGAAGCAGGCGGTCGGGGAGCGTTCCCGGCACTTCTCGGCCCCCGCCGCCGACACGATCCAGCCGGCGAACGAATTCCTGGTGCAGGATGCGGATTCGTCACAGGAGGAGGCCGTCGCGGTCGCCTTGGCCGGGCACGACGTTCTCGTGGAGGGGCCGCCGGGTACTGGCAAGAGCCAGACCATCGCCAATATCATCGCCGGTGCTGCCGCGCGCGGTATGCGGGTGCTGTTCGTCTCCGAGAAACGCGCAGCGATCGAAGCGGTGACAACGCGGTTGTCACAGGTCGACCTCGACGGACTGGTGTTTGACCTGCACCAGCAGAAGATGGACAAGAAGCATATCGCGCGGCAACTCCAGGACAGCCTGGAGTCGACCGGGCGGCAGGTCGCTCCGGAGGTCGGCGACACGCATCGCAAGTTGGAGCAACGCCGTGAGCAGTTGCGGCAGTACTCGGACGAACTGCACGAACGCAGGGAACCGTGGGGCAAGAGTGCGTACGAGGTCCAGTCCGAGCTGTTGGAGTTGCGCGCTCCCGGGACGTCGCTGACCTTCTCCGGCGGAGTGCTGCGTGCCCTCGACGCGGCGACTGTGGAACGGCTCGAAAACGACCTGCGGAAGTTCGTCGAGAACGAAGGACCGCGTGTGGTCCGACGTGAGACTCCCTGGTGGAACGCCGATATCTGGGACGACCAAGACCTCGAGGACGTCCACGCCAAGCTCACCTCGCTGGCCTCGGAAACCTTACGCAGTGGGCAGCAGGAGATGACCCGCGTGCTGCAGAAGACCGGACTCCGCCTCCCGCAGACCTTCACCGGTTGGCAGCACGTGCTCGATCTGCTCGACGAGGTCAAGGACAGCGTCGCGAGCTTCGGTGGTGACGTGTTCGGCAACCGGCTCGATGACTGGTTCCACGCCACCGCACCAGTCCGGAAGCACCTCGGACGAGGGCAGCCGAACGGCTGGCTCGCTCGGCGGCGTCTGCGCAAGGAGATAAAGCAGGCCTCGACCGAGGGCATCACCGAACGCGCGGTGCTGCACGCGAAGCTCGGGCAGATCGTTGACCAGAGGGATCGTTGGCAGCAGCTCGGGGAGGCGGGCGGTAGGCCCGCCGAGGTCGTCGACCTCGCGGAGACGATGCAGCTGTTCCGTCGACTCCGCAAAGAGCTCACCACGGTGGCGATGTGCGCGAATTTGTCCGATGTGGAGAGCCGACCGACGGACGAAGTCGGCGAGGAGATTCGGCAGCTCCAGCAGGACCAGCACATGCTCTGGAAGATGCAGAAGATCAACCATCTGCTCGCTGACTTCGAGTGTCTCGGACTCACCCCGCTCGTGGAGCAGGTCTCCCAGCAGCACTTGAGCGGCGAGCAGGCCTGGCAGCTGTTCCGGTATGTCTGGCTGAGCTCCTTGCTGGATCGATTCAAGCTGGATTCACCGGTGCTGAGGGAGTTTTCTCCCGACAACCACACCCGCCTGGCTCGCGAATATCAGGATGCCGACACCGACCACCGTGACATCGCAGCGCGCCGGGTGCGCTACGAGGTGGCCCGGCGGTTGCGGCAGGTCCGCGACAAGCACCCGGAGGAGACCCGGCTGCTGCGGGCGGAAGCGAACAAGCGGTCCCGGCACTTACCACTACGCAGCCTGGTGGAGAAGTCCCCGCACGTGCTGCTCGCGTTACGCCCGTGCTGGGCGATGTCGCCCCTGGTGGTCAGCCGGACGCTTCCGGCGGAGAGGCTGTTCGACCTGGTGGTTTTCGATGAGGCGAGCCAGATTCGCCCGCATGACGCCGTGGCCACGATCGCACGCGGTGAGCGGCTCATGATCGCCGGGGACGACAAACAGCTGCCGCCGTCGAACCAGTTCGAGCGTGTCCTCGAAGGTGCCGAAGACGACGACAACGCGCTGGAGGACTACGAGTCGATACTGAGTACCATGCGCGCGCTGTTGTACTACCAGGTACGGCTGCGCTGGCACTACCGCAGCACCGACGAGCGACTGATCGCCTTCTCCAACCAGGAGATCTACAACAGTGACCTGGTGACCTTTCCGGGCACCGCCACGGAGACTCCAATCGTGTTGCATCAAGTGGAGGACGGCACGGTTGCGCCGGGGCAGCGTGGCTCTTCCCCCGCAGAGGTGCAAGCGGTGGTGAACCTGGTGCTCGCGCACGCCGAAGCGCGTCCGGACGAGAGCCTGGGTGTCATCGCGATGGGCAATGCCCACGCGGAAAAGATTGAGGCCGCCGTGCGTCGCGAGGTGCAGGACCGCGCGGATCTGCGGGCGGTCTTCGCCGAGGACGCCGGTCCGAGCCGCCGCTTCTTCGTGAAGAACCTGGAGCGGGTGCAGGGTGACGAGCGGGACGCGATCATCCTCACCCTCGGCGTCTCCAAGCGCAGCGGCGGCCGACTGGACGGCCGTAGCTTCGGACCGTTGAACAGCGAGGGTGGTCGACGCAGGCTGAACGTCGCGGTCACCCGCGCGAAGCGGCGCATGGCGGTGGTGAGCGCGATCAGCGCGGCCGAGATCGAGCCGACGCAACGACCGACCGGCACTGAACTACTGCGCCGGTACCTGGAGTTCGCGCAGGCTCAGGGCGATCTCGACCGGGTCGGGCACCGGCAGCCGGGCGACCTCAACGGGTTCGAGGAAGACGTGCGGCAGGCACTCGTGGATCGCGGCATTGAGGTCCATCCCCAGTGGGGCGTCTCCGGCTACAGCATCGACTTCGCGTTGGCGCATCGGGATCGGCCAGGGCAGATGGTGCTGGCCGTGGAGGCGGACGGCGATCGTTATCACAGGATGATCAGCGTCCGGGACCGTGACCGGCTGCGGCAGGCGCACCTGGAGCGGTTGGGCTGGCGATTCCACCGCGTGTGGGCTTCGGCATGGTTTGCCGACCGAGCCGGCGAGACAGACAAGGTCGTCAAGGCCTGGGAGGACGCGATGCGGGATGCCGACCGAACGGTATCCCCGCCTGAACCATCCGAGCCTCCCGCACCGGAGCCGCAGCCCTCCCCGGAATCCCGTCGTGGCCCCCGGCCGGGTGTGCGGCCAGGCCTGAAGATCGACGAATACACCGATGCCGATCTGATTGCCGTCTGCCAGTGGCTCCTGCAGGACGGCCTCCAACTCGATAAGGAGGAACGTCTGTCGCAGGCCTTGCCCGAGTTCGACTTCAAGCGTCGCGGTCGCAAGATCGTCGAGCGGTTGTCCCGCGCCCTCGACATCGCTCAGCACCGAGCAGACAAGGAGGACAGCTGATATGCGGCCGCTGGACGACCGTACCGCGGAGAAGATCGCGAACATCGTGGTCGACGTGGGCGGTCCCTATGAACGCAGGTCCTACGAACTCGAACCCTTGCTGAAACGCGCGGGTTGGAGTCCGACCCCCGAGTACGATGGATCTCCACGAGTCCGGTGGCTGGCCGAACAGCTCGTTGAGCACCGTGCGGACACCGCGCGGGTCGAGCGATTCCTCTGCCGGGTGTGCGATCCGCGGGAATACGATGACGGCAAAGTGGTCGCCGAGGAATTCCGTGAGGCGGTCAATTCGGTCCTCGAAGCCGAGGGTCTGGTGATCTCGGCTGTCGGCGGGCGTCCGGTACTCGGTGAGCTCGGGGCCGATGGCCTCGCACACTACTCCGAACCAGACGGACTGGAGGAGCGACTGCGCCGGCTCGTCCTGGATGACGCGGTCGCTGACATGCTGGTCAACCGGCTCACCGAGGCTCGGCTCTGCCTGCGTAACGGTGCGTACACGTTGACCGTCATCGGACTCGGTAGTCTCGTCGAAGGGTTGCTGCATGCCGTGCTGACCGAGCGTGACGAGAAGGTCAAGCAGGACGGCTTCGTCAACGAGCACGGCAAGAAGGAGCGTGTGACGTTGGCCGTACTGCTCGATACGGCACGGACGCGCGGTTGGCTCCAGTTCGACGCGTACAGATTCCTCGGCCCGGTCCGCGAGTTTCGCAACTTCATCCATCCCCGGGAGGAGGCCGCACGCGGAACTCGACTCGATCACGACACCGTGATGATGTGCTGGGCCCCCATCGGGGCATTGTGCAATGATGTCGAGGAACGTCTCGCGACCGAAGCGTGAGCCGGCCCGGAATACGCGCCCTCACGGCTGCGGTGGTCGTGGCGCCGCGCGCTCCGTTGGGGATTCGCGGGTGTCCCACCGGGTGCTGGCGAGTCGTCGTTCGGCGAAGGTGAGGAGGTCGAAGACCTCCTGGGCGAGATACCCCGTGGTGCCCCGATCGACCTGCTTGCGACGCAGGATGTTCGCCTCCGCGAGTTCCTCCAACGCGGTCCGGGCGGCAGGGAAGGAGACCCCGAGTATCTGTTGCGCCGTCCTCGCCGTGAGGACCGGTAGTTCGGGCAGGCGGTCCAGGAGTTCCGCGACGGCGGATCCCGTGCGGGGCTGCGACCGTGACCCTTTCGCCGCACGATGTCGCGCCAGTTGTTCGTTCCAGTCCTCGGTGAGTTCGGCGACTTGAACGCTGAAGGCGCGGGCCTGTTTCGCCGCGGTTTCCACCGCGTCGAGGAACAGGGCCAACCACGCGGCGGTCCCACGCTGGGCGTCGTCACTCACGGCGGGGCCGGAATAGCGGTATGCGGTCAGTCCCTGGACGTACTCGTCCGACCGGGTCAGTAACACCATGCTGACCGGGAGCAACGCGGCCGGGGTGAGGCCGCGGCGCACGAGGACCGTATGGATCAGTGCCCGGCCGACCCGCCCGTTGCCGTCGGTGTACGGGTGGATGGTCTCGAACTGCGCATGGATAAGCGCGGCCTGGATGAGGGGCGCGTGCACACCGCTGTTCAGACAGGCACACAGGTCCGCCATCAGGGCAGGAACCTCGTCGGGAGGGGGAGGCACGAATTCGGCGTCGAGCGGGTTCCAGCTGTTTCCGCCGATCCAGTTCTGTTCCACGCGGAGCCCGTGGTGCTTCTCGTCGGGCAGCAGCGCGCGGTGCAGCCTGTCGATGCCGTCGTGATCGATCGTCTCCGTCCTGGCGAGATCGTCGGACGCCTGCCGGAGTGTCGTGATGTTGTTGGCGACGAGCTCCGCGTTACCCGTGAAGCCGCGGGTCACGCCACTGTCCGACTGGGCGAGCTCGGCGAGCGCGATCTGCTGGGGTGAGACCTGGAGCCCTTCGATCCGGGACGAGGCGATCGCCTCGGAGCGCAGCAGGAAGCGGGCCAGTCCCTCCAGCCCGCGGCGCAGCGGCTCGGTGGTGAAGCGGCGCACGTCCGCTTCGACCCGTTGCGCACGGTGTGCGAGCGCCTCGTCGACCACCAGCGGTCGCGCCGTCAGCGGGTCCGGGAGATAGGGGTGGTAGCGGCCACCGCGTCGAGCGGCCCGGGTGGTCGCGTCGAAGGACGGGCTCCATCGGGCGTCCTGGTAGCCCGCCACGGCACACCTTCTTCCATATCCTTGCATCGGGACCGTGCTGGTTAAAGGTTAGACAGCTAAACTTTAACAGACGTGGTCGCGATGCAAGGAAACGACACAATTTGTCGTGGCCGCCGCTGCCCGGGGGTGACGTGCTCAGGGCATCCGGACGGTCTGGGCGGTGGGGGTGACATGCCATTCCCACTCGTTCAGCTTCGGCGCGCCCCGGGCGAGCCACCAGCGGTGGGCGGCTTCGGCCGCGTCCCAGAGCCTGCGGAGCCCGTACTGGTGCACGGTGTGGTGCCCGTCGCCGGACCGGGCGGGGGAGACCCGCGCCCACGACCCGGTGAGCGCCTCGCGCAGCCACAGCGCGTCGGGGCGGGTGCCGTCGTCGTGGCTGACGAGGACGAACGTGGCCGAGGGCACGGCGAGCGCGATCGGCCAGCGGTGGTCGCTGTCGGAGAACATCCGCCACGGGTCGCAGCCGGTGGTGGAGACCTCGACGTCCGGATGGGTGCCCGGATTCTCCAGCAGGGGAGCGGCGTCCCGGACGGTGCGGTGGCTGCGGAGTTCGAGGAACCCGACGCGGAGGTCCGGGTGGGCGTGGCCGGTGGCGGTGCCGTCGTCGTGGACGACGAACCGCACCAGCGGCCCGCCGGCGAGGTCGGTGCTCATGGGGGCGAGGAGCACGGCGCCCGGCGCGGATTCGGCGACCCAGGAGTACGGCAGGTGGCCGACGTGGACCCCGGCGGTGGCGATGACGCGGTCCCACCGGTGCGGCAGCGGCCCGAGCGGTTCGGTGCCGTTGTGGGTCCGGACGTGGGCGCCCGCCACCCGGGCGGTGTGCAGGGCGC
>NZ_KB912498.1:26318-30701 GCF_000383775.1 Saccharomonospora halophila 8 | reverse complement strand
AGGGCGGCCAGCAGCGCGGCGTTGTAGCCGCTGGCGGCGCCGATCTCCAGAATCACGTGCCCGGGGCGCACGTCCAGCTCGGCGAGCATGGCCGCCACGACGGCCGGCTGGGACAGCGTCGAGGTGGCGCGGGTGCCGGCGTCGGGCCAGCGGGTGTGGCCGTCGTCGAACTGCAGCACCACGACCCGGTTGGCATGCGCGAGGTCCCACCAGCCGTCGGGATCGCGGTCCCGGTCGAATGGGACGGCCGCGCCCGCGCTGTCGAAGACCCAGCCGCGGTCGGGGACGAAGGTCTCGCGGGGGACGGTCAGCAGGGCTTGTCGCAGGCGGTCGGCCAGGCGCCGGTCCGGGTCGATCTCGTCGAGCAGCGCCGCACGGGCGGCACGGCCGTCGCGGGGCGTGCCCGGGCGGGTGTGTGCGGTGGTGGTCATACGGGCCGGGCTCCTTGTCGGTCAGGCCGTCGAGTGGAGTGAACCAGCCGTCGCCCGGGTTCGCAGGACCGATCGACACGGCGAGACACTCGGTCTTCGCATGGACATCCCAGACGATGAACCTCTGGTGGCCCGCGGACGGGCGCTGGTTTCTCGCCACGGACATCGATCTGGAGAGCACCTACGTGGGGATCGACGAGGACGGCATGCGGGGCCCTGACGGACCACGATTCGCTGGAGGGCCTCCCCGCGGCCCCGGATCAGGGAGTCATGACCGCCTCGGACACGCTGAATCCGGCGCCCTGAGCACCGGCCGGGCACCTCACCCCGCCCGGCACACCGCCGGTCTCACCGGGAACGCGCGGCGGTGATCTGTTCGATGATCCCCGCGACGTGTTCCTCGAATCGCTCCCGGGGGCCGGGGAAGCCGTCGCCGATCCACCGCTGGTACAGCGCGGCGAGCGCCCCGAACACGGCGAGCGCGTTGCGCCGGATGTCGGCGTCGTCCATTCCGCCGAGCTCGTCCGTCCCGTCAACGCCGTCGGCCCCGTCGGCGTCGCCAGGGCCGGAGGTGGTCATGACCAGGCCGATCGGCGCGGTGAACTCGTCGACCAGTTCCCACCCGCGGCGGGACAGGGCCGGTGACGTCATGGACTCACCGAGCATGATCCGTCCGCGTCGCGGGTCGGCGACGACGTGGTCGGTGAAGGCGCGCACCGCGTGCCGGATCAGTTCCGCGCGGGTCCGGGGCGCGGTCTCCAGGGCGGCCAACAGCGTGTCCCGCGCGCCGAACACCACGCTCTCCAGTACGGCCACGGCGAAGCTGTCCAGGTTGTCGAAGCTCTCGTAGAAGTACCGCTCGGTGAGCCCCGCCTGCCGGCACACCCCGCGCATGGACAGGCCGGCCGCGCCGCCGGTCCCCATCAGTTCGGTTCCGGCTTCGAGGAGCTGGGCGCGCCGGGTGGCGGCCCGGTCCGCGGCCTCGCGGCCGCGCCACCTGCGTTTTCCCTGGCTCGTTCCGGTGACCATGCCGCCATCCTCCCAGGTAATTCTGACATCACGTGCTGTTGACATCATTCGATGTCAGATTCTATGTTTCCCGGACACCGGCACCGGCGACCGGAGGCCACCATGAGCGGCACGACGCGGGAACACCCCGAGCGGGTGCACGTGGCGATCCTCGGTGCGGGCTTCGGCGGGTTGTGCGCGGCGATCCAGCTCAAACGTGCCGGGTTCGAGGACTTCGTGATCCTCGAACGCGCGGGCGAGGTGGGCGGCACCTGGCAGGCGAACACCTACCCGGGCGCCCAGTGCGACATCCCGTCGATCCTGTACTCGTTCTCCTTCGCGCCGAACCCGCGCTGGAGCAGGCTGTACCCGTATCAGGAGGAGATCCGCGAGTACCTGCGCGACTGTGTGCGGCACTACGGCCTCGCCCCGCACCTGCGCCTACGGCACGAGGTGGACGAGGCCACCTGGGACGAGCGGGCGCGGCGCTGGCACGTGGCGACCGCGCACGGCAGCTGGCGGGCACGCGTGCTGATCGCCGCGCCGGGCCCGTTCAGCAGTCCGTCCGTGCCCGACTTCCCGGGGCTGGAGCGCTTCCGCGGCCGGGTCCTCCACACCGCGGAATGGGACCACGGGCACGACTTCGCCGGGGAGCGCGTCGGTGTGGTGGGCACCGGCGCGTCCGCGGTGCAGGTGATCCCCCGGTTGCAGCCGGAGGTCGCCGCGATGACGGTGTTCCAGCGCACCCCCACCTGGATCATGCCGCACCCGGACCGGCCGATGACCGGCCTGCCGCAGCGGGTGTTCGACCGTGCCCCCGTGGTGCAGCGCCTCGCCCGGACGGGTGTCGACCTCGTCCAGGAGGCGATGGTGCCCGGCCTGGTGTTCCGGCCCGCGCTGCTCAAGGGCGCCGAGTGGCTCGGCCGCGCGCACCTGCGCCGACAGGTCCGGGACCCGGAACTGCGCGCCGCGCTCACCCCCGGCTACGCCTTCGGCTGCAAACGGCCGACTTTCTCCAACAGCTACTACCCGGCGCTGGCCGCCCCCAACGTGGACGTGGTGACCGGGGGCATCGACGAGGTGACCCCGGACGGGATCGTCACCCGGGACGGCACGACCCACGACCTGGACACGCTCGTGCTGGCCACCGGGTTCCGAATGACCGGACATCCGGTGTTCGACCGCATCCACGGACGCGGCGGCCGCAGCCTGCGCGAGGTCTGGCAGGGGGAGCCGCGGGCCCACCTCGGCACCGTGGTGCACGGATTCCCGAACCTGTTCTTCCTCCTCGGACCGAACTCGGTCACCTACACCTCGCAGATCATCACCATCGAGGCGCAGGTGCGCTACCTCCTCAGCGCGCTGCGGTGCATGCGGGAGGCCGGGCTGTCCGGTGTGGAGGTGCGTGGGGACGTGCAGCGGGCCTTCGTCGCCCGGACCGACCGGGGGCTGGCCCGGTCGGTGTGGAACACCGGCGGGTGCCGCAGTTACTACCTCACCGGATCCGGGCGCAATTTCGTGTTCTACCCGGGCTTCGCCCGGCAGTTCCGGGCCCGCACCCGCGCCTTCGACCCGGCCGAGTTCCACACGACCCCCGCCGACGACACGACCGACGACGTGACCGACGAGAGCGTCAGGAGCGCATGATGGTGAGATTTCCCCGGGTGGGCCGCCGACCGGTCGTCGATCCGCGCGGTGCCCGCCGCTACGACGCGGAGGCACACGCGATCCGGGCACGGCACGTGGAGTTCCGCTGGGACGGCGTGCCCCTGCACTACATCCCGGGCGAGGTGATGGCCACCCACGTAATCAACGTGATGCACCTCGTGCTGCCGGAGGGCGAGCGGGCGATGGCGAAGGCGCTGTCCGAGGCGCTGCCGCTGATCGACGACCCCCGCCTGCACGAGGAGGTGACCGGGTTCATCGGCCAGGAGGCCGTACACGCCTCCTCCCACGAAGGGGCCCGCGAACACCTGGCCTCGCTCGGCCTGGACGTCACACCGATGGTGCGCACGATGGAGTGGCTGACCGACCGGGTGCTCGGCCCGGCGGGGCCGACCGGCCGGGCCCGGCACGCCTGGCTGTGCGAGCGGCTGGCGCTGTTCGCCGCGATGGAGCACTACACCGCGGTGGTCGGGGAGTGGCTGCTGGACGCCGAGGTGCTGGAACGCGCGGGGATGCACCCGACGATGCTGGACCTCGTCCGCTGGCACGGCGCCGAGGAGGTCGAACACCGCAACGTCGCCTTCGACGCCTTCCAGTACGTCGACGGCAGCTACGCACGCCGGGTGCGCAGCGCGGTGCTGGCGAGTGCGCTGCTGGCCGGGCTGGTCGTCGCCGCGGCGGGTTACCTGCACCGCGCCGACCCGTCGCCGGACAAGGGGCGGTTCTGGCCGCTGCGCCTGCTCGACGCCGCGCGGCGCGGGATGATCCCCCCGGCGACGCTGTTCCTCACCGAGATCCCGCGGTACCTGCGCCCCGGCTTCCATCCCTCCCAGCTCGGCGACATGGACAAGGCGGTGCGCTACCTCGCACGGTCTCCCGCCGCCGACGCGGGACAGCGGCGCGACGACGGAACGGAGGCGTCGTGGGATCCACAGTAGAGCCCTACCGTCCAGGAAGGACGGTGCGCGCGCTGGACCGGGCCGCCGCCGCGTACCGGGCGCTGGTCGCCGAGAGCCGTGCCGCGCCGCTGCTGTCCCGCCCCGCCCCGGTGCGCTACCGCGGATTCGATCTCGACCTCGTCGTCGACACGATCCGCCCCGAGGCCGACGGCGTCGTCGGCCTGACCCTGACCGTGCCGGACGGCGACGTCCTGCCCCGCTGGGTCCCCGGCGCGCACCTGGACCTGTTCCTGCCGTCGGGCAGGCAGCGGCAGTACTCGCTGTGCGGGGACCCCGTCGACCGGCGCCGCTACCGCGTCGCGGTGCGTCGCGTCCCCGGC
>NZ_KB912498.1:19444-26218 GCF_000383775.1 Saccharomonospora halophila 8 | reverse complement strand
CGCGGGCGCGCTCGGCGGAGGCGAGCACGATCACCGCCGCGCCGTCGCCGACCGGGGCGATGTCGTGGGCCCGCAGCGGATCGACGACGGGGTCGGCGGCCAGCAGGGTGTCCACATCGGTCTCGCCGGAGACCTGGGCGTACGGGTTGTCCGCCGCGTCGCGCCGGCTGCGGGCGGCCACCCCGGCCAGGTCCTTCTCGGTCCAGCGGCCCGACTCCAGGCCCAGCCGCGCCTGCATGCCCGCGATCCCGGCCGGGTCCGGCCACAGCGGCGCGGTGACGTACGGGTCGAGCTGCAGCGCCAGCACCCGGCGCAGGTCCCCGGCCGAGGCCTTGCCGAAGCCGTAGACGAGCGCGATGTCCACCTCGCCCATCCGGATCTTCAGCCACGCCTCGTACAGCGCCCAGGCCGCGTCCATCTCCACGTGCGACTCGTGGATCGGCGGGAACGCGCCGAACGCGTCCACCGCGGCGATGAACGAGAACGCCCGGCCCGCCAGGTAGTCCGATGAGCCGGAGCAGACGAATCCGATGTCGGACCTGGTCAGTCCCGTCTGTTCGAAGACCCGGGTGAAGATCGGGACGAGCATCTCCACGCCGTTGGTGGTGCCGTCGGTACGCCGGACGCTGGGCGCCTGCGCGAACCCGACCACCGCCACGTCGTTCATGGTGTTCCCCTCACAGGTGGTGGGCGTAGGTCTCGTACGGCGCGTCCGGCTCGCCGGTCGGCTCGAAGTGGGCGATGTTCTCCAACGTCGTGGACCACTCCTCACGCGGCTTCCACGACGCGCGCACCCGCATCCCCATGCGCACCTCGGAGGCCTCGCAGCCGAGCACCAGGTGCAGAAACGGGATGTCGGCCCCGTCGAGCAGGACGTAGGCGGTGACGTACGGCGGTTTGATGCGCTGGCCGAGGAACGGGACGTTGACGATGCAGAAGGTGGTCACCACGCCGGTGTCCGGCAGCTCGACCTCCTCCTCGGTGGGCACGCCGTCGGTGGGGCAGGCGCCGCGCGGCGGGAGGTAGACCTTGCCGCAGGCGGGGCAGCGCTGGCCGAGGACGCGGCCCTCGGCGAGTCCCCGCAGGTAGCGGCTCTCCTCCGGGGAGACCGAGTGCTGATAGCTCAGGTGGATCGGCGTGACGATCGTGTCGACCGGCGCGCCCTCCTCCCGCTTCGCCACCGGCGGGGGTTCCGGGGTCGGCGCGGGATCGCCCGGCGGGTCCTCGACGGGCACGAAGTAGGCGAGGTCGCGGATGTGGCCCACGGGCTCGTCCGCCCAGCACACCCGCACGCGCATCCCGGTGCGCATCGCCGCGGGCGAGCCCGCGTCCACGGCGTGCAGCAGGGCCGTGTCCGCCCCGTCGAGGCGGATCAGTGCCCACGCGAACGGGCGCCGCACGGGTTGTGCCTCCAGCGGCTCGGCCACCCACGACCAGGACACGACCGTGCCCTCGTCGGCGACCTCGGCGAACTCGGACAGGGCCGCCGCGGTCACCGGGTCGTACTCCACCGGCGGGACGTGCACCCGGTCGTCCGAACCCCGGACGCCGACGATGCGGCGTTCGCGCAGCGCGTTGACGAAACGGCCGAGGACGGGGCCGACCGACCGGGTGTAGTCGAAGCCGACGTCCAGCGGTGCCGACAGCGGTTTCTCGGTCTCGGCAGGAATCACGGGCAAAAGTGAAACACGTTCCTTTAGCTGGCGCAAGCTTCTCGGCGGTCGTGCGGGTCGTGTGTCTTGCCCGTGTCTGTAACACGTTCTAGATTTGCCGGTATGTCTACTACCGCCCCACCGACGACGCCCGCGATCGGGCTGTGGAACATCGCCGCGCAGAGCCCGTCGACCACCGCGGTGATCGACCCGGACGGCACCGAGGTCAGTTACGGCGACCTCGTGGTGAAGGCCGACTCCTACGCGCGGGGCCTGCGCGCGCTGGGGTTGGAGACCGGGGACGCGATCGTGGTGCTGCAACCGAACGGCTCCGAGCTGCTCGCCGCCCACTTCGCCGCCCTGCAGACCGGGCTCTACGTCGTCATGGCCAACTGGCACCTGGTCGGCCCCGAGATCGCCTACATCCTCACCGACTCCGGGGCGAAGGCGTTCCTCGCGCACGAGCGCTTCGCCGACACGGCCGTGGCCGCCGCCGACGAGGCGGGGATCCCGGGCCGGGCCCGGTTCGCCGTGGGAATGGTTCCCGGCTTCCGCGCGGTGGCCGAGCTGGCGGAGTCGGGCGGGCCCGGCAGGCCGGAGGTGCGTACCGCCGGGTCACCGATGCTGTACACCTCCGGCACCACCGGCAGGCCGAAGGGAGTGCGGCGGCCGCTGACCGGGGCCGACCCGGACGAGGTGCCGGTGGCCTCCACCTGGTTCTTCTCCCTCTTCGGCATCCAGCCGTTCGACGGGCACGTCCACCTGTGCGGATCGCCGCTGTACCACACCGCGGTGCTGAACTTCGTCGCCATCTCGCTGCAGCTCGGGCATCCGGCGGTGCTGATGGACAAGTGGGACCCGGAGGGGATGCTGCGGCTGATCGAGCGGCACCGGGTCACGCACAGCCACATGGTGCCGACGCAGTTCCGCAGGTTGCTCGACCTGCCGGAGGACGTGCGCGGGGGCTACGATGTCTCGTCGCTGCGGGTCATGGTGCACGGCGCGGCGCCGTGCCCGGACGAGATCAAACGGCGGATGCTGGACTGGTGGGGACCGGTGGTCACCGAGTACTACGCGGCCACCGAGGGCGGCGGCACCGTCATCAGCGGCGAGGAGTGGCTGCGCAAGCCCGGGTCGGTGGGCCGGGCGTGGCCCGGCTCGGTGGTGACGATCCTGGACGACGACGGGGAGGAGCTGCCGCCGGGGGAGACCGGCACCGTCTACATGCGCATGGGCTCCTCGACGTTCGAGTACCACGGCGACAAGGAGAAGACCGAGAAGTCCCGGGTCGGCGACCTGTTCACCCTCGGCGACGTCGGCTACCTCGACGAGGACGGCTACCTGTTCCTGCACGACCGGAAGAGCGACATGATCATCTCCGGCGGGGTGAACATCTATCCCGCCGAGATCGAGAACGAACTGGTGCTGCACCCGAAGGTCGCCGACGTGGCCGTGTTCGGCGTCCCGCACGAGGACCGGGGCGAACAGATCAAGGCGGTGGTCCAGCCCGCCGACGGCGTCGACCCCTCGGACGCCCTCACCGACGAGCTGCTGGACCACGCCCGGGGCAGGCTGGCGAAATTCAAACTCCCCCGCAGCATCGACTACGTCGACGAACTCCCCCGCGACCCGAACGGCAAACTCTACAAACGCACACTCCGCGACCCCCACTGGCAGGACCACGACCGCGCCATCTGACCCCGCGCCCATCTGACCCCGCGCCGGCGGGTGTGCCGTGAGGGGCACTTTCCCTGCATGTGACGCAGGGAAAGTGCCCCTCGCCGCGCCGGACGCAGGGAAAGTGCCCTTCACGGCACCACCTCAGCGGGCGTGGAAATCCGGGGGGCGCTTCTCGGCGAAGGCCTTGGGGCCTTCCTTGGCGTCGGCGCTGGCGAAGACTTCGACGCCGTACCTGGCGTCCAGCGTGAACGCCTCGTTCTCGTGCATGCCCTCGGTGTCGCGCATCGTGCGCAGGATCGCCTGCACGGCCAGCGGGCCGTTCGCGGCGATCGTGTCGGCGATCTCCAGCGCCTGATCCAACGCCGTGCCGTCCGGCACCACCCGGCCGATCAGCCCGATGTCGGCGGCCTCTGCGGCGGTGAGGTGCCTGCCGGTCAGCAGGATCTCGGCGGCACGGGTGTAGGGGATCTGCCGCGGCAGCCGCACCGCCGACCCGCCCAGTGGGAACAGCCCCCAGCGCGCCTCGGACACACCGAACTTCGCGCTCTCGGCCGCCACCCGGATGTCGGTGCCCTGCAGGATCTCCGTGCCGCCCGCGATCGCCGGGCCCTCCACTGCGGCGATCAGCGGTTTGGTCAGCCGCCTGCCCTTGAGCAGCCCGTCCATCCGGCTCGGGTCGAAGCTGCCGTTGGAGAACGACTCGGACGGGCTGTTGCGGCTCATCGACTTCAGGTCCGCGCCCGCGCAGAACGCCCCGCCCGCGCCGGTCAGCACGCAGGCACGGATCTCCGGATCGGTGTCCACCCGGTCCCACGCCCCGACCAGGATCTCCAGCATCTCGCCGGTCAGCGCGTTGCGGGCCTCGGGCCGGTTCATCGTCACCACGAGGGTGTGCCCGCGTTGTTCGACCAGTGCGTGCGGTTGCTCCATCGGCGGCCTCCCGTTCGCCTCGGCGCCAGTCTCGACCATTGCCGCGGACAATAACATGTTCTAGTTTGTTCGCGTGGCTTTCAACATCGCGGATCTGCTTGAGCACGCCGTGGACGCCGTGCCGGACCGCACCGCGGTCCTCTGCGGGGACCGGCGGATCTCCTACGCCGGACTCGACGAGCGGGCGAACCGGCTCGCCCACCACCTCGCCGCCAACGGGGTGGGCAAAGGTGATCACATCGGTGTGTACTCGCGGAACTCCATCGAGATGATCGAGACGATGTACGCGGCGTACAAACTCCGCGCCATCGCGATCAACGTGAACTACCGGTACGTGCACGGTGAACTGCGGTACCTGTTCACCAACGCCGACCTGGTCGCTCTGGTCCACGAGCGGCAGTACTCGGACCGGGTCGCGGCGGTCCTGCCCGAGGCACCCGATGTGAAACACGTTGTCGTCATCGAGGACGGCTCGGACGCCGACTTCGGGCGGCACGGCGGCGTCTCCTACGAGACCGCGCTCGCGGGAGCCTCCGGCGGGCGCGACTTCGGTGAACGCAGCTCCGACGACCGCTACATCCTCTACACCGGCGGCACCACGGGCTATCCCAAGGGCGTCGTCTGGCGGCACGAGGACGTCTGGCGGGCGCTCGGCGGCGGCATCGACTTCGTCACCGGCGAGTACGTCACCGACGAGTGGGCGCTGGCCGAACAGGCGAAACAGGGCGGCATGGTGCGGTTCCCGGTCGCTCCGCTGATCCACGGCGCCGCGCAGTGGGCGGCGTTCGGGGCGTTGTTCGCCGGCGGCACGGTCGTGTTCACCCCCCAGTTCGACCCGCACGAGGTGTGGCGCGAGATCGACCGGCACGGGGTGCAGGTGCTCACCGTCGTCGGGGACGCGATGGCCCGGCCGCTGATCGACGCCTACCACTCCGGCGGCTACGACGGGTCGTCGCTGGTGGCGGTGTCCAGCCACGCCGCCCTGTTCTCCCAGGCGGTCAAGCGGCAGTACCTGGACACGTTCCCGAACGTGGTCCTCACCGACGCGATCGGCTCGTCGGAGAGCGGCTTCACCGGCATCGGCATGATGTCGAAGGAGGCGGACCACTCCGCGGGGCCGCGGGTGAACTTCGGCTCGGACGCCGTGCTCATCGACGACGACGGCAACCGGGTCGAACCCGCCCCGGGCGCCGTGGGCCGGATCGGGCGCCGCGGCAACGTTCCGCTCGGCTACTACAAGGACCCCACCAAGAGCGAGACGATTTTCGTCGAGATCGGCGGCGTCCGCTACGTCGTGCCCGGCGACTACGCGCGCTACGAGGACGACGGCACGGTCACCCTGCTCGGCCGCGGTTCGCAGTGCGTCAACACCGGCGGGGAGAAAGTCTTCCCCGAGGAGGTCGAGGGCGCGCTGAAGAGCCACCCGGACGTGTTCGACGCGCTCGTGATCGGGGTCGACGACGAGCGGCTCGGGCAGCGCGTCGGGGCGATCCTCGAACTCCGCCCGGGCGCCACCCTCGACCCCGCCGCGGTCCGGGACCACGTGCGCACCGAGATCGCGGGGTACAAGGTGCCGCGCAGCGTGTGGGTCGTCGACACCATCGGCCGGCTGGCCAGCGGAAAACCCGACTACACCTGGGCCGCGCGGCACGCGGCCGAGAACCCACCCACGGCGGACGCGTCGCAGGCGTAACCCCCGCGAAGGAGAATCACCATGCGCACCACGCTGTGCGACACGCTCGGCATCGACCTCCCGATCGTCGGGTTCACCCCGTCCGAACACGTCGCCGCGGCGATCAGCCGGGCGGGCGGTCTCGGCGTCCTCGGCTGCGTCCGGTTCAACGACGGCGACGAACTCGACGACGTGCTGACGTGGATGGACGACAACACCGACGGCAGGCCCTACGGCGTGGACGTCGTGATGCCGTCGAAGATCCCCACCGAGGGCAGCTCGATCGACCTCGACGAGCTGATCCCCGCCGAACACCGCGCGTTCGTCGACCGCACCCTCGCCGAGCTGGGCGTGCCCGAACTGCCGGAGGACACCGAACAACGCGCGGGCGTGCTCGGTTGGCTGCACTCGGTGGCCCGCGCGCACGTCGACGTGGCGCTCAAGCACCGCCCGTCGTTGATCGCCAACGCGCTCGGCTCCCCGCCGGTGGACGTCATCGACCGGGCCCACGAGCACGGCGTGCCGGTGGCCGCGCTCGCGGGCAAGGCCGAACACGCCCGCAGGCACGTCGACAACGGTGTGGACCTGGTGGTGGCCCAGGGCTACGAGGCCGGTGGGCATACCGGTGAGATCGCCTCGATGGTGCTGCTGCCGGAGATCGTCGACGCGGTCGGCGACCGGGTCCCGGTGCTCGCCGCGGGCGGGATCGGCTCGGGCAGGCAGGCCGCCGCGGCGCTGACGCTCGGCGCGCACGGCGTGTGGACGGGCTCACTGTGGCTGACCACCCGCGAGTACCTGGAGACCATGCCCGCCTCCGAGGCGGTGCAGCAGGCGCTGGTC
>NZ_KB912498.1:15724-19344 GCF_000383775.1 Saccharomonospora halophila 8 | reverse complement strand
CCGGGCCCGGCCCCCGGTGGACGGCCGGGGACGACCGGCCGCGAGGACCCACACCTGCCAACACGGCGCCACACACGACGGGCGGCCGGGCCGCCCATCCGAGGAACGCGCCCTTGACGGTCCCCCGCCCGGGGGCCGGACGTCAACGCCGCTGTCCGGGTGATCCTGTCGATGTCCTCCGCTCGAGCGTCGTCGCCTGTTCATGGGCGTGCGAGACCGTGGGTCAGCGGCCGAGACGGCGCCGGAGGAGCTCGTAGACGTTGTCGCGCGTGGAGATGGTGACGACGTAGACCAAGAGCACATCATCGCGGATGCGGTAGCAGATGCGGTACCCACCGACCGGGACTCGCCAGACATCGGGTATGCCGGTGAGTCGTAGGCAGCCGACATATCGCGGCTGCTCGGCCAGGTGCTCGAGCATGTCCTCGACGGCCTCGGCGTCCCCGGGTTGGGACTTGGCCAGTTTGTCCAGGAACTTGTCGGCTTCGCGATGCAGGCGGACCTCGTAGGCCACTCAGCCCTCGCGGAGGCGGGTACGGCGGCGGAAGGGCACGAAATCGTCCTCGGTGGCGCTGGCCAGAACCTGGCGCACTTCCTCGATGTCGGCCACGTTCTCCAACTTCTCCAGCAGCTCGCCCGCCTCGGCGGAGACCACCGCCGCTGCCCGCCGGTTGTGTCGGGTGAGGTAGACGACCTCGCCTCCGTACTCGGCCCGGTTCGCCACCTCGCTGATGTGGGCCCGCGCCTGGGTCACGGGGATCTCCATGGAAGTCATGTACAAAAGGTACATTTTTTTCCGGCGGATGGCTACCCGAAGGTGTCGGGGTCGTGTCCGGATCCGGACACGACCCCGACGGAACTCAGCTGGCGTAGGCGCGGAGTTTGTCGGCCCGTTCGCCGTGCCGCAGCTTGGCCATCACCTCGCGCTCGATCTGGCGCACCCGCTCGCGGGAGAGGTTGAAGTGCCTGCCGATCTGGTCGAGCGTGCGGGGCTGGCCGTCGTCCAGTCCGTAGCGCAGCCGAATCACGTTCTGCTCGCGCTCGTCGAGCGTGGCCAGGACCCGGCGCAGGTCGTCGTGCAACAGCCCGGAGATCACCGAATTCTCCGCGTCGGCGGCCTCGGAGTCCTCGATGAAGTCCCCGAGCGGCGCGTCCTCCTCGCTGCCGACCGGCATGTCCAGGCTCACCGGGTCACGCGCGTGGTCGAGCAGGTTGGACACCTTGTGCTCGGGGATGCCGGACTCGGCCGCGAGCTCCTCGTTCGTGGCTTCCCGGCCGAGCTTCTGGTGCAGGTCCCGCTTGATGCGGGCGAGCTTGTTCACCTGCTCGACCAGGTGCACCGGCAGCCGGATGGTGCGGCCCTGGTCGGCCATGCCCCGGGTGATGGCCTGGCGGATCCACCAGGTGGCGTAGGTGGAGAACTTGAAGCCCTTGGTGTAGTCGAACTTCTCCACCGCGCGGATCAACCCGAGGTTGCCCTCCTGGATCAGGTCCAGCAGCGGCATCCCCCGCCCGGTGTAGCGCTTCGCCAGCGAGACCACGAGCCGCAGGTTCGCCTGCAGCAGGTGGTTCTTGGCGATCTGCCCGTCCCGCACGACCGCCGCGAGTTCGAGCCTGCGCTCGCGCGAGAGGTCCTCGTCGGTGTCGAGTACGTGCTGGGCGAAGACCCCGGCCTCGATCCGCTTGGCGAGGTCGACCTCCTCCTGCGCGCTGAGCAGGGCGGTCCGGCCGATGCCGTTGAGGTAGACGCGGACCAGGTCGGCGGCGGGTCCCTGGGCGTCGAGGTCGGCCTCCTCGGCGGTGATGCCTGCGGGGGCCACGGGCGCGACGTCGTCGTCGGCGGGCATCGGAATGGTCCGCTCACCGATACCGCGGGCGGAACGTTCGAGTGTCTGGACGGACATGGTGCCTCCCCGGTCAACGGGCCGACGTGCCGACTCGGGCACGTCCGCGTCGTGCGCCGCGCGGCGAGCCTGTGGAAACTCGCCCCACGTTCCCAGCTGCGTGGCTGGACACCCGGATCAACGTCGTGGCGCCGGGATTCGTTCCCGCGGCGCGCCCGGTGTTGACTCCGTCACGAATCGGTAACGGCGCCGGGGTGTGGCGGGATTCCCGCGCCGGTCCACGCCCGTCGGCTCAGGCCTCGACCAGCACCGTGAAGGGCCCGTCGTTGACGCTGTGCACCGCCATCGCGGCCCCGAACCGGCCGGTGGCCACCCGCGCGCCGCGCTCGCCCAGCCGGGCCACCACCGCATCGACGAGCCGCTCGGCGTGCTCCGGGCGCGCCGCGGCCGTCCACGACGGCCTGCGCCCCTTCCGCGTGTCCCCGTACAGCGTGAACTGGCTGACCACCAGCAGCGGGGCGTCGGCCGTGGCGCAGGACTGTTCGTCGCGCAGCAGGCGCAGCTCGTGCAGTTTGCGCGCCATCGTCCCCGCCTGCGCCGCGGTGTCGTCGGTGTGCACGCCGAGCAGTACCAGCAGGCCCGGCTCGTCGATCGCGCCGACGACCTCCCCGTCGACGGTCACCGAGGCCTCGGTGACCCGTGCGGCCACCGCCCTCACCGGACGATCTCCAGCATCCCGTGCCGCACCAGCTCGGTCACCACCGGCACCGCCGCCGCGCGCAGCGTCTCCGGGTCCTCGCCGTGTCCGGCCGCGAGCAGGTCGACCAGGTCCCCGAGCGGCAACCCGCCGCGGCACCCCGCCAACAGCGCCGTCGTCAGCTCGTCCAGCTCGTGCTGCCAGCCCGGCCCGTCCGAGCGGTGCAGCCGCCGCACGGCCGTGGCCCATCCCTCGTCGGTGGGCTCGTCGATCCGTTCCAGCGCGACGGTGTCCGGCACCCGGAACACCGTGCCGAACAGGTCGTGGCCGTGTGTGCGCAGCCGGTCCACGCGGTCGAGCCAGGTCGCGGCCTCCTCACCGAGCGGATCGTCGTAGGCCTGCCGCAGGTCCTCGCACACCACCGTCGGTGTGGCGTCGGTGCGGCGGAGCGTGACAAAGCCGAACCCGATGCCCTCGACGTCGTGCTCGGCGAAGAAATCCAGCCATGCCGCCGCTTTGGCCCTGCCCTCGGGAGAGCGGGGGTCGACACCGGCGTCCCGCAGCCACGTGCCGACGTAGAGCGCGGGGTCGGCGACGTCGCGTTGCACGAACCAGGCGTCGGTTCCGGGCGGCAACCAGCCCCCGACCCGGTCGGCCCAGTCCTGCCCGGCGACGTGCAACCAGGACGCGAGCAGGTGCCCGGTGCCGCCCTCGGTGAGGAAGCCCGGCAGCTGCCGCACCACGAGCGCGCTCGCGTCGTCGCCCGCCAGCCCGGAGTCGCGGTAGACGTAGTCCACCCGCGGCGGGCCGACGACGAACGGCGGGTTGCACACGATCCGGTCGAACCGGCGCCGGGCCACCGGCGCGAACCACTCGCCCCGCAGCAGTTCCACGTCGAGACCGTTGAGCTCGAACGTCGCCCGCGCCAGCGCCAGGGCCCGGGCCGACACGTCGGTGGCGGTGACCCGTTCCGCGTGCCTGCTCGCGTGCAGGGCCTGGACGCCGTTGCCGGTGCCGAGGTCGAGCACGGTGCCCACCGGGCGCCGGCTCGTGGCCCGCACCAGGCTCAGCGAGGCGTG
>NZ_KB912498.1:10435-15624 GCF_000383775.1 Saccharomonospora halophila 8 | reverse complement strand
CCGCCCGCCGCCGTCCCGCTCCAGGTGGCGCCACCGGCGGCGCTGTCGCCGTGTGCCCGTCGCGGGCCACAGCTCCTCGATCGCGCTGTTGAAGTAGGCGCCGGTGATGATGGCCAGCCCGATGAAGAACGTGAACAGCAGGAACGCGATCGGGGTGGCGAGCGCGCCGTAGGTGTAGCCGGTGGTGGTGATCCACGCGATGTAGACGCGCAGGCCCACGCTGGACAGCAGGAAGATCCCCATCGCGAGGATCGCACCCGGGACACCCCGGTGCCACGGGAGTTTGCGCGGCAGCGCCAGCTTGTACAGCGTCGCCAGCGCGATCACCAGCAGCACCGCCAAGGTGGGGTAGTACAGCACCGACAGCCACGACGCGATCGCGGGCCGCCACGGCTCCGGGAAGAACTCCGGCAGCAGCCCGGGCCCGATCGCGATCACGGGCAGTCCGATCACCAGCAGCACCAGGCTCGCCAGGTACAGCAGCAGGGCGAAGAACCGCTGCCACACCTCGTTGCGCACACGGTGCTGGTCGTGCGCGACGGTGATCGCGTCGACGAACGAGGCCATCGCCGACGAGCCCGCCCAGAGCGAGATGAGGAAACCCACCGACACGATCTGGCCCTTGCCCGTGGTGAGAATGTCGTTCACGGTCGGCGCGATGATGCCGGTGACGATGTTGTCGCTGAAGATCGTGTCGGAGAAGGCGAGGATCCTCTCCTGGACCCGGCGCACGACCTCCTCGCCGAACCAGTCGCCGACGTAGCCGAGGCTGCCGAGCAGGCCCAGCAGTAACGGCGGCAGGGACAGCGTCTGCCAGAACGCGGCCTCGGCGGCCTCGGCGAAGACGCTGCCGCCCCAGGCACGGGCCATCGTCCGGCGCACCAGGCGCACCGGACCCGCACCCCCGGGCCGCCGGCCGGGGCGGGGGGCCTGCCGGCTGTCGTCTTCTCGCCTCCGCATCGCGGTGTCCAGCATGGTCCATCAACGGCGCCCGCGTCTCGCGATCCCCGCTCGGCGTGTCCTTTCCGTCGCCGTCCCGGCGGGAGGCGGTAGGCTGCCCGGTGCGCCCTCACCGCGCAGCCGGCACGGCCGCCGGCCGCCGTCGTGGGGGTTTTCGCATGCCGGTGTCGTGAGTTCGCGAGGGAGGGAAGCGTCGGTGTCGGACACGGCCGGGACCCGGGAGGATGTCGCCGCACCCGAACCGGCGGACGACGCGACAGCCCGGCCGCTGCGCGCCTGGCAGCGCCGTGCGCTGACGAAATACCTCAGCCGCAGGCCGAAGGACTTCCTGGCGGTGGCCACGCCGGGCGCGGGTAAGACCGTGTTCGGGTTGCGTATCGCCGCGGAGTTGCTGTCCGACCGCACCGTGGAGTCGGTCACCATCGTCACGCCCACCGAGCACCTCAAGCACCAGTGGGCGGCCTCCGCGGAGGAGGCGGGCATCCCGATCGACTCGAACTTCACCAACGGCACCGGCGTCACCTCCCCCGACTACCGGGGCGTCGCGGTGACCTACGCCCAGGTGGCCGCGCACCCGACGTTGCACCGCGTGCGCACGGAGAACCGGAAGACGCTGGTGATCCTCGACGAGATCCACCACGCCGGGGACGCGAAGTCGTGGGGTGACGCGATCTTTGAGGCGTTCACCCCCGCCGTGCGGCGGCTGGGGCTGACGGGGACGCCGTTCCGCAGCGACGACGCCCAGATCCCGTTCGTGACCTACGAACCGGACGCCGACGGGGCGCTGCGCAGTAAAGCCGACTCCGCGTACAACTACGCCGACGCTCTGGCCGACGGGGTCGTGCGCCCGGTGGTGTTCCTGGCCTACTCCGGGGAGACGTCCTGGCGCACCAGCGCGGGTGACGAGTTCACCGCCCGGCTGGGCGAGCCGCTCACCGCCGAGCAGACCGCGCGGGCCTGGCGCACCGCGCTCGACCCGTCGGGGGAGTGGATCCCCTCGGTGCTGCAGGCCGCCGACACCCGGCTCACCCAGCTGCGGTCGGGCGGGGTGCCCGACGCGGGCGGGCTGGTCATCGCCACCGACCACGAGTCGGCCAAGGCGTACGCCACGATCCTCGCCCGGGTGTCCGGGGAGCAGCCGGTCGTGGTGCTGTCCGACGACCCGAAGGCCACCAAGCGGATCGGCGAGTTCGCCGAATCGACCGACCGCTGGCTGGTGGCGGTGCGCATGGTGTCCGAGGGCGTCGACGTGCCCCGGCTCGCGGTGGGCGTCTACGCCACGTCGGCGTCCACCCCGTTGTTCTTCGCCCAGGTCATCGGCCGGTTCGTGCGGTCGCGGCGGCCGGGGGAGACCGCGAGCGTGTTCCTGCCGAGCGTGCCCGTGCTGCTGGAGCTGGCCAGCGAGCTGGAGACCGAGCGGGACCACGTGCTCGGCAAGCCGGACCGGGAGAAGGAGGGCTGGGACGACGAACTCCTCGTCGCGGCGAACCGTACCGACGACGAGCGTGGCGAGGAGGAGAAGGCCTTCACCTCCTTGGGCGCCTCCGCCGAGCTGGACCAGGTCATCTACGACGGCAACTCGTTCGGCACCGCGACATTCTCGGGCAGCGAGGAGGAGCAGGAGTACCTGGGGCTGCCCGGACTGCTCGACGCCGACCAGATGCGCGCGCTGCTGCGCAAGCGCCAGGAGGAACAGCTCGCCGACGCCAAGCGCCGCAAATCCGGCACCGGGAGCTCGGCGGACGCGGCCGGGTCGGGTGCGTCGGGTCCGGAGTCGCCCGGGCAGACGCCCGCACCGCGCCCGCAGTCGGTGAACGAGCGGCTGAAGGCACTGCGCAAGGAACTCAACACACTCGTCGGGCTGCACCACCACCGCACCAGGAAGCCGCACGGCGCGATCCACAACGAACTGCGCCGTGTCTGCGGTGGGCCACCCACCGCGATGGCCACGGCCGAGCAGCTGGAGGAACGCATCGCCACCCTCCGCTCCTGGTGACCACCGGCAAGCACCCCAACCCCGCGAGTCGCCACCCCAGCCCCGCGAGTCGCCACCCCAGCCCCGCGAGTTGACGCTCGGGTGCCGGTCGTTTCGTGCGCTTCTCGCCCCCGCAGTCGGAGTACCGCGGACTCGCGCTCGCGCCGCGTCGGCCGTCCACGGCACGGCTGACGCAACGTGTCGACTCGTGGTCATGGGGGCTCTGGATCGATACAGATTTCCCTTTCGTGTGATGCGGGGCATATGTTGTGCGCCGCAACATACTCGAGAAGGGGTGGCCGATGCGGACGAACAGACTCGCCACTGGTGCCGGTGCGTTCGCCATGACGTTGACGCTCGCGGCGTGCGGGGCCAACGCCGGGGGTGGCGCCGAGGGCGGCGACGGGCAGAACGAACAGGGAGAGGCGCCGCTGGGCTCGGTGGGCGTCATCCTTCCCGAGACGGCCTCGTCGTCGCGCTGGGAGAGCTTCGACAAACCCATGCTGGAGGAGGCGCTGCGCGCCGAGGGCTTCGACCCGGACGTGCAGAACGCCCAGGGTGAGGTGCAGAAGTTCAGCACCCTGGCCGACGGAATGATCGCCCGCGGGGTCGAGGTGCTGATCATCGCCTCGATCAACAGCGAGGTCGGCAGCACGGTCGCGGCCGAGGCGAACAACGCGGGGATCCCCACCATCGACTACGACCGGCTCAACCTCGGCGGAAGCTCCGACTACTACGTCTCGTTCGACAACGTCCGCGTCGGCGAACTCCAGGGCGAGGGCATGGCTCAGGCGCTGAAGGGGCAGGAGGGCGCCGAGGTCGTCGAGATCGAGGGTGCCCCGACCGACAACAACGCCACGCTCTTCCACGAGGGACAGCGCAACGTCCTCCAGCCGTTGTACGACTCCGGCGAGCTGGAGCTCGTGCGCAGCGAACCGATCGACAACTGGGACAACCAGCGCGGCGGCACCATCTTCGAGCAGGTGCTCACCGCCAACGGCGGCTCGGTCGACGGGGTCGTCGCGGCCAACGACGGACTGGCCGGGGCGGTGATCACCGTGCTGCGCAAGAACGGGCTCGCCGGCACCGTGCCGGTGACCGGTCAGGACGCCACCCCGGCCGGGTTGCGCCGCATCCTGCGCGGCGACCAGTACATGACCGTGTTCAAGCCGATCAAGAAGGAGGCCGAGGCGACCGCGAAGCTCGCCGCCGCGCTCGCCGAGGGGGACACGGCCGCCGCCGATGAGCTCGCCGGGGACGTGACCGAGGACCCGAAGGGCGACCGGGAGGTGGCCTCGGTGCTGCTCGAACCGCACCTGATCACCCGGGACGACGTCAAGCGGGTCATCGACGCCGGTTACGTGGACGCCTCCGACGTGTGCGTCGACGACCTGGCCGACGACTGCGCGGAACTGGGGATCTCGTGAGCGGCACGGTAGCGGCGGAACCCGGGGTCGAGCCGGCGCTGCGGCTCGAAGGGCTGAACAAGAGCTTCGGTCCGGTCCACGTCCTGCACGACATCGACCTTTCCGTGCGGGCGGGCGAGGTCACCGCGTTGGTCGGGGACAACGGGGCGGGCAAGTCGACGCTGGTGAAGTGCATCGCCGGTATCCACGCCGCGGAGTCGGGCACGGTGCGGTTCCGTGGTGAGCCGGTGCACATCCGCGGTCCCGCCGACGCGGCGGCCCTCGGGATCGAGGTCGTGTACCAGGACCTCGCCCTGGCGGACAACCTCGACATCGTCGAGAACATGTTTCTCGGCAGGGAACGGGGGAGTCCGTGGCTGCTGGACGAGGCGGCCATGGAACAGGCGGCCCGGTCGACCCTGGCTTCCCTGTCGGTGCGCACGGTCAAGTCCGTGCGCACCCCGGTGTCCTCGCTCTCCGGCGGTCAGCGGCAGACCGTGGCGATCGCGAAATCCGTGCTGTGGGACAGCTCCGTGGTCCTGCTGGACGAGCCCACCGCCGCGCTCGGGGTGGCGCAGACCCGGCAGGTGCTCGACCTCGTGCGCAGGCTCGCCGACACGGGCCTCGGGGTCGTGCTGATCAGTCACAACATGGCGGACGTGTTCGAGGTCGCCGACCGGATCGCCGTGCTTTACCTCGGGCGGGTGGCCGCGGAGGTGCCCGCCCGGGACGTGACGCACGGCCAGGTCGTCGAGCTGATCACCGCGGGCCGCTCCGGGGACCTCGGACTGGCCCGCCCGGACACGGCCGCGCTGTAGAGCGGCCCCGTCCGCGGGCCCCGTCCGAGC
>NZ_KB912498.1:5025-10335 GCF_000383775.1 Saccharomonospora halophila 8 | reverse complement strand
CTCGTGGAGTCCGCGGGCCCGCTCGCGGCGGATCTGGGCGTGCGCCCCGTGGCCTGCGGCATCTCGGTGCCGGGGGTGGTGCGGCGCGCGGACGGGCACGTCCACGAGGCACCCAACCTGCGCTGGTCCGACGTCGCGCTGGGTACCCGGCTGACGCGGGCGCTCGACATGCCGGTAGTGGTCGGCAACGACGCGGAGCTGGGTGCGCTGGCCGAGAACCTGCGCGGGAGGGCCACCGGGGCGAGCGACGTGGTCTTCGTCTCCGCCGACATCGGTGTGGGCGGGGGAGTCATCGCCCAGAGCGCGTCGTTGCGCGGCGGTGCGGGCTATCTCGGCGAGATCGGGCACATGGCCGTGCATCCCGGCGGGCGACCCTGTTACTGCGGCAGCACGGGGTGCTGGGAGACCGAGGTGGGGGAGGCGGCGTTCTGCCGGGCGCTGGGACTCCCGGAGACCAGTTCCCGGGGTCGCGTGGTGGCCGCCCTGCGGGCGCTGCGGGCGGACGACGAGGGGGCCCGCCGCAGGCTCGGCGACCTGGCGGAGTGGTTGACGCTGGGCCTGGTCAACGTGGTGAACCTGTTCGGTCCCGAACTGGTCGTGCTCGGGGACCTGTTCACCGAGCTGCCCACCCCCGTGCTCGACGACGTGGACCGCGCGGTGCGTGCGCGGAGCCTGGTCAGCCGGGCCCTCGGCGGCGTCCGGGTCCGCACCTCGGCCCTGGGCACCGACGTGAAGCTTCTCGGCGCCGCCGAAGCCGCCTTCGAAGACGTCCTCGACACGGTGTGAGCGCCCCCCGGGGGTTGTGCCGTGAAGGCCCCTTGCCTGCGTGTGACGCCGTGAGGGACTCCTTCCCTGCGTCCGACGCCGCGAAGGAGTCCTTCACGGCACACCCCGCCGGACGGGGCCGGACGTGACAAGGGCGGGGACCCGGTCGGGTCCCCGCCCTTTCTCGCGGCTGTCGGTGACGGCTCAGCGCTGGATGTCGGCTTCCAGTTCCTTCAGCTTGGCCTCGTACTCACGTCCGTGGTGGCCACAGAACAGCAGTTCCCCACCGTTGGGCAGCACGGCACGCATCTGCGCCGCGGCGCCGCAACGGTCGCAGCGGTCCGCAGCGGTCAGTTCGGGGCGGGTGAGCGTCGATGATGTCATTGGAGAGTCTCCCTCCGTCCCGGCATCGCAAGCCGATGCCATCAGTTCAGCCGCGACCACCGAGTCCGGGTCCACCCGATCGCGGTGTCGCTGCCTCCACTCTTACAGACGATTTGTTCCTCGCAAGTGTTCCGCCGGGGCGTGGGAGACGTGTCACGTCCGGCGGCGTCACCCGGCACGACCTGCCGCGACGGTGTCCGGAAGGCCCTCCCGCGACCGTGTTCCCGGTGGTCAGGCACGATCGTCGGGGTGCAGGTCCCGATCTTCGGACGCGGAGTCGACGCCGTGCCCGCTCCGGTGGTGTTCGTTCTCAGCGGAATCTCGATGTACGTCGGCGCGGCGCTGGCGGTGTGGTTGTTCGACGTGGCCTCGCCCGCGGGGGTGGCGTGGCTCCGCTGCGTCGGGGCGGCGCTGATCCTGCTGGCGTGGCGACGGCCCGCCCGCGAGGCGTGGCGGGGGCGGGCGTTCCTGCTCGCGGGGACGTTCGGGGTGGTCACCGCGGGGATGAACGTGCTGTTCTACGAGGCCATCGCGCGGCTGCCGCTGGGCACGGCCGTGGCGCTGGAGTTCGTGGGACCCGTCGTGGTCGCCGCGGTCGGGTCCCGGACCCCGCGGGACGTCGGCGCGCTGGTGCTGGTGGCCCTCGGCGTGCTGGCGATCGCGGACGTGCGCTGGGAGGGCAGTCCGGCCGGGGTGGCCTTCGCGCTCGGGGCCGCCGCGGCCTGGGGTGCCTACATCGTCCTCGGCCGGCGGGTGGCCCTCGGCGGCAACGGGATCGACAGCCTGGCGATCGGCTTCGCCGTCGCGACCGTCGTGCTGTCCCCGCTGGTCGTGGGCACGACCGCGGTCTGGGCGCGGCCGGACCTGCTCACGCTCGCCGTGGGGGTGGGGCTGTTGTCCACGGTCGTGCCGTACGTGCTCGACCAGACGGTGCTGCGCCGCGTGGGCCAGGCCCGGTTCGCGGTGCTGCTGGCCCTGTTGCCGGTGACCGCCGCCGTGGTCGGGTTCGTGGTGCTGCGGCAGGTGCCCGGACCCGGTGAGGCGCTCGGCATCGTGGCGGTCGTGGCCGGTGTCGCCCTGCGCTCGTTCTCCCGGGGCTGACACGCTCCCTGCCTGTTAACCACGCTGCCTGTTGACCACGCTGCCCGTCGACCATGCTGGCCCGTCGACCAGCCCGTCAACCACTCAGGGCCGTCAACCACGCAGGGCCGTCGACCCCGGGAGGTCGACGGCCCTGCGCGGTCGATGTCGCGGTCTCAGTCCAGGTAGTCGCGCAGCACCTGGGAACGCGACGGGTGGCGCAGCTTCGACATCGTCTTCGACTCGATCTGACGGATCCGCTCCCGGGTGACGCCGTAGACCTGGCCGATCTCGTCCAGCGTGCGGGGCTGGCCGTCGGTGAGGCCGAAGCGCAACCGCACGACGCCGGCCTCGCGCTCGGACAGCGTCTGCAGCACCGACTGCAACTGGTCCTGCAGCAGCGTGAACGACACCGCGTCCACGGCCACCACGGCCTCGCTGTCCTCGATGAAGTCCCCGAGCTGTGAGTCGCCCTCATCGCCGATCGTCTGGTCCAGCGAGATCGGCTCGCGGGCGTACTGCTGGATCTCCAGGACCTTCTCCGGGGAGATGTCCATCTCCTTGGCCAGCTCCTCCGGGGTGGGCTCGCGGCCCAGGTCCTGCAGCAGTTCCCGCTGGATCCGGCCGAGCTTGTTGATCACCTCGACCATGTGGACCGGGATCCGGATGGTGCGGGCCTGGTCGGCCATGGCCCGGGTGATGGCCTGGCGGATCCACCAGGTGGCGTAGGTGGAGAACTTGAAGCCCTTGGTGTAGTCGAACTTCTCCACCGCGCGGATCAGGCCGAGGTTGCCCTCCTGGATCAGGTCCAGGAAGGCCATGCCGCGCCCGGTGTAGCGCTTCGCCAGGGAGACGACGAGCCGGAGATTGGCCTCCAGCAGGTGACTCTTGGCGCGTTCCCCGTCGCGGACGATCCACTTCAGGTCCCGGCGCATCTGGGTGGAGAGCTTCTCGCCCTCCTCCTCGGTGACCCGGATACGCTCGGCCGCGTACAGCCCGGCCTCGATCCGTTTGGCGAGTTCCACCTCCTCCTCGGCGTTGAGCAGGGCGACCTTGCCGATCTGCTTGAGGTAGGCCCGCACGGAGTCGGCCGACGCGGTGAGCTCGGCGTCCTTGCGTGCCTGCCGCAGCGCCTCGGACTCCTCCTCGTCCCAGACGAAGTCGGGGTCCACGGGCTTGGCGGCGGCCGACTCCTCCTCGGACTCGGACTCCTCGGCCTCCTCCTCGGTGACGGTGGCGTCGACGACGTCCACCTCGACCGCGTCCACGTCGAGATCCGACAGGTCGACGTCCTCGAGGTCCGACGCGTCGAGGTCACCGACCTCGGCCGCGCTCTTGGCCGCGGCCTTGCCCTTCTCGGCCTTGGCGCCCTTGCGGGCCCCCGTCGACTTCGGAGACTTCTTCGCGGCCGTCTTGCGACCCGACGACTTCTTCTCCGGCGGGGCCGTCCCGTTCGCGGCCGCCGTGTCCTCGTCGGCAGTCGCTTGCTCGGCGGCGCTCGTTGTCTTCGTCCCGCTTGGGGTTGCGGTCTTTGCGGCTGCCACGTACGCCCTTTCGCAGCGGTCGATCACGACGAACCGAGACGTTGGTATCCCGGCTGCCTCAAGTTCGGGGAACCTGCTCTGGCCTGCGGATTCCGCGTCCGCAGCCGAGAGCTTGTTCCATTGTAACGACGGTGGGCACCGACGTCGCGCAGCGATCACTTCCCGTGCGGCTCCGCGGGGGCCGCACGGAGGGGTCCGGTCAGTGCGCGAGGCCCTCGGCCGCAGCCGCGGCGGCGCCCACGATGCCCGCGTTGTTCAGCAGGGAGGCGGCGATGACGGGGGTGTCGACGGTGAGCGACGGCACCCACTTCTCCGCCTTCCTGCTGACGCCGCCACCCACGATATAGAGGTCGGGACTGAGCAGGGTGTCGAGCACGGTCAGGTACCGGTCGACCCGTTCGGCCCATTCCGGATACGAGAGGCCCTCGTTGTCCTTGGCGGAGGCCGCGGCCCGCTTCTCGGCGTCGATCCCGTCGATCTCGATGTGCCCGAACTCGGTGTTCGGCACGAGACGTCCGTCCTGGAACAGCGCACTGCCGATGCCGGTCCCGAACGTCAGCAGGACGGCGACGCCCGCGCGTCCCTCCCGGGCACCGAACCGCATCTCCGCCATTCCCGCGGCGTCGGCGTCGTTGAGCACGGCCACCTCCGTGGAGCGCCGACCCAGCCGTCCGGCGAACAGCACGTCGGCGTCCCGGCCGATCCAGCTCGGGTCGATGTTGGCCGCGGAGCGCGCCCTGCCCCGCTTGACCACCGACGGCAGGGTGACCCCCACCGGCCCGTCCCAGCCGAACGTGCCCACGACCTCGGCGACGACGTCGGCGACCGCGTCCGGGGTCGCGGGCCGTGGCGTGTCGATGCGCAGACGGTCGCCGACCAGTTCGCCCGTGTCGAGGTCGACCAGGCCGCCCTTGATGCCGCTGCCGCCGATGTCGATGCCGAAGCCCCGGCCCGCCCCGGTGGTCGCCGTGGTGGCCCCCGTCGTGGGCACCGTCATGGCGCCGCCCCTTCCTACTCGATTCAGAACCGTCGCGCGAAACTCTAGCGGCGGATGTGGTCCCATGGTGGCGTGGGAACCACCGACCCCGATCCCGCCGCGCTGGCCGCCACGGCGGAACAGGTGGCCACGGAGGCCGCCGGGCTGGTCCGCGATGCGCGGGAATCCATGCTCGTCGGGCGGACGGTCGCTGTCGACACGAAGAGCAGCCGCACCGACGTGGTCACGGCCGTGGACACGGAGTCCGAGCGGCTCATCCGGGCGCGCCTGGCCGCCCTGCGTCCCGGCGACGTCGTGCTCGGTGAGGAGGAGGGCACCGGCGGGGACTCCGGCGGTGCCGGCACTCCCGGCCGCGTCGAGTGGGTGGTCGACCCGATCGACGGCACCGTGAACTTCCTCTACGGACTGCCCGCGTTCGCCGTCTCGGTCGCCGCGCAGATCGACGGTGTGTCGGTGGCCGGTGCCGTCGTCGAGCCGGTCGCCGGCCGGACGTGGACGGCGGCCCGTGAGGGCGGCGCCCGGCTGGACGGGCGGCCGCTG
>NZ_KB912498.1:2721-4925 GCF_000383775.1 Saccharomonospora halophila 8 | reverse complement strand
GGCGCGGACCCGGACGAGGGGCCGGACGCCGGGGGCGTGGCCGGGGACACCGAGGACGGCGACGCCGGGGAGGGGCGCCCCGACGGTCCGTACGACGTCTCCGAGGCGCCCGACGACGGCCTCGCCCGGATGGACCTCGGTTCGATCCGGCTCCCGGTGCCGGACGGGTCGCAGGTCCAGGTCGAGATGGACCAGGCGAGCCAGACGGTGCGCGCCGTCCACGTGGTGACCGGCTACGGCCAGGTCACGGTGACCGCCTACGCGGCCCCACGCTCGGGCGGCCTGTGGCGCGAGGTGAGCCAGGAGCTGGCCGACCAGCTCCGTTCGGACGGCGCCCGGGTGACCCTCGGCCGGGGCGAGTGGGGGATGGAGCTCTCCGCGGTGGTCAACGACGTGGCCCTGCGGTTCGTCGGGGTCGACGGGCCCCGGTGGATGCTGCGCGGGGTGATCGCCGGTCCGCAGTCGGAGGCGGCGACCGCTCCCGAGGTGCTCCGGAGCATCGTCCGAAGCACGGTCGTCGACCGGGGCGAGGAACCCATGCCGGTCCGCACACCGCTGCCGATCACACTGCCGGAGGCGGTCGCCGCGCACGTCGCGGGACAGGCCCGGCAGCAGCAGGGACAGCAGAACCAGCAGGGACAACAGAACCAGCAGGGACAGCAGAACCAGCAGGGACAGCAGAACCAGCAGCGGGCTTGACGGGCGGCGCGGAACCGGGGTGTGCTCCCCACCGATCCGGTGTGTCCGGCGGGGCCGCCGCCCGCGCACACGGCATCACGGACTCACGTTGCGATCCGGACGCGGTCCGGGATTGCCCCGCCCGGGCGGGGTTACGCTGAACACGCACGGGCCGTCCGTCGGGGGGCCCCGGAAACATAGGAGCAGGCGCCTATGTCCGCCAAAGACGGCGGCTACTTCAGTCGGCTGGTGCGGAAACTGACCAGTGACGTCACCGAACTCGATGCCGACGATCTCTCGCAGGAGTCCGAGGCGGTCGGTGCGCGACGAGCGTGCGACTGTCACTGCGGGGAGGAAGCCACGGTCCTGGGCAGGCTGCGCAGCGTCGACCTGTGCCCCGGTAGCGCCGCGGCTACGCTGGAGGCGGAGTTGTTCGACGGCACCGACGACGTCACGTTGGTCTGGCTCGGTCGGCGCCGCATCCCGGGTATCGAACCCGGCCGCACGATCAAGGTGCGAGGCAGGATGGCCGAGCGCGACGGGCACAAGGTGCTGTACAACCCGTACTACGAACTGCTGCAACCGACCCAGTGAGAGTGGCCCGGCGTGACTGAGCACCCCCACGACGACGGCGTGCGTTCCCCGACGTCCGACGACGGCACGGACCCGGCCGCGAGCGAGCGGGGTGGGGGTGGCCGGGGCGACGGTGGCGACAACGTCCACCGACGCGATGCCGGTGGACCGGATGACGCGGAGTCGTCGGCGGTGCCGGACCCGGACGGGGAGACCACCCCGGAGCCGACCCTGCTGGAACAGATGGGCGGCGTGTCCGGTCTCGTCTACTCCTCGGTGCCGATCGTCGTCTTCGTGCTCGCCAACGCCGTTCTCGGGCTGATGCCGGCGATCTGGACGGCGCTCGGCAGCGCGGTCGCGATCACCGTGCTGCGGGTGGTGCGCCGGGAGCCGGTGCAACCCGCGATCTCCGGGTTCTTCGGCGTGGCCATCGCCGCGTTCCTCGCCTACCGCACCGGGTCGGCGAAGGGGTTCTTCCTGTTCGGCATCTGGGCGAGCGCGGTGTACTTCGGCGTGCTCGTGTTGTCGGTGGTGGTGCGCTGGCCACTGGCCGGGGTGGTGTGGAACTACCTCAACGGCACGGGGATGGGCTGGCGCCGGGACCGGCCCTCCCGGTTCGGCTACGACGTGGCCACCCTGGCCCTGGCTGCGGTGTTCGCGGCGCGGTTCGTCGTGCAGCAGTGGCTCTACGCCGAGGACTACACGGGCTGGCTGGCCTTCGCCAAGATCGCGATGGGGTACCCGCTGTACGGGCTGGCGCTGCTGGTCGTGGTGTGGGCGGTGCGCCGCTCGGACAAGCGGCTCGCGGAGGTGCTGCACACGGCCGAGGAGACCGACGCCGAGATCGAGGCGCGGTTGCGGGCCAAGTACGGCGAGGCGTCCGCCCGGGGCACCTGACCGTCGGAAACCGGGGGGGCGCCCGGCCCGCGGTGTGCCCGGCCCCGGTGCCCTGG
>NZ_KB912498.1:0-2621 GCF_000383775.1 Saccharomonospora halophila 8 | reverse complement strand
CCGCCCAGCACCACCGTGGCGCCCGCCCCGGCCAGTCCGTCCGCCAGCGCCCGGCCGATGCCCCGGCTCGCGCCGGTGACCAGCGCGACCCGTCCCGTCAGGTCGAACGACGCCGTCGACATGAATCTCCCTCCACCGGGGCGCGGACGCCCCGGATCACGCGATCGCGTACACCAGCGAGGCCAGGCCGAAGCCGACCAGGCCGATCGTGGTCTGCATGACGGTCCAGGTCTTGAGCGTGGTCTTGACGTCCATCTCGAAGAACCGGCCGACGAGCCAGAAACCCGAGTCGTTGACGTGGCCCGCCGTCACCGACCCCGCGGCCAGGGCCAGCACGAGCGCGGCCAGTTCGACCCCGTTGAACGCCCCGCCCGCGACGATCGGCTGCATGAGCCCGGCCGCGGTCGTGAGCGCGACGGTGGCCGACCCCTGGGCGACCCGCAGGGTCGTGGCGATCAGGTAGCCGGCCACGACCGCGGGAAGGCCGATGTCGGACATCGCCCCGGAGACGGCGTCGCCGATGCCGCTGGCTTCCAGCACACCGCCGAACATGCCGCCCGCCCCGGTGATCAGAATGATCGCGGCGACCGGGCCGAGCGCGGAGTCGAGCAGCTTGTCCACGGTGTCCCTGCCGCGTCCCCGCCGCGTGCCGAGCACGTACATGGCGACGAACACCGTGATCAGCAACGCGATCGCGGTCGAGCCGAGCGTGAGTACGACGTCGTACCAGCCCGCGTCACTGTCGACCCAGCCCACCTCACCGGCCGTGCTCAGTCCGGTGTTCGCGAAGATCAGCAGAACCGGGAGCAGCAGCAGGCCGATCACCGTGCCCGCCTTCGGCGGATTCTCGTCGTGCTCGGACCCGCCGCCGAGGATGTCGGGCACCGGCAGGACGATGCGGTTGCCCACCCACAGGCCGTAGAGGTAGCTGGTGAGGTACCAGGTCGGCACGGCCAGCAGCAGGCCGAGCGCCAGGACGAGCCCGACGTCGGCGCCCAGCAGGCCGCTGGCGGCGACCGGGCCGGGGTGCGGCGGGACGTAGACGTGCATCACCGAGAACGCGCCCGCGGCGGGCAGGCCGTAGCGCAGGACACCGCCGCCGAGCCTGCGGGCGACGGAGAACACGATCGGCAGCATCACCACGAGCCCGGCGTCGAAGAAGATGGGGAAGCCGAACAGCAGCGACGCGACACCGAGCGCGAGGGGCGCACGGCGTTCGCCGAACCGGCGGATCATCGCGTCGGTGAGTGCCTGGGCGCCACCGCTGACCTCGACGAGCCTGCCGAGCATGGCGCCGAGGCCCACCAGCAGGGCCACACTGGCCAGGGTGGATCCGAACCCTTCGGTGAGGGTGTCCATCACCTGCCCGGCCGGGATGCCCGCGGCGAACGCGGTGCCGATGCTGACCACGACCAGCGCCAGGAAGGCGTGGACGCGGAAGCGGATGATGAGCAGCAGCAGGACGGCGACCGCGCCCGCCGCGATGCCGAGCAGCGGCCCGGCGCCGAGGGTCTGGGTCCACTCGTCGGTATTCATCGAAAGCTCCGTTGCTTCTCGCGGTCGGTGGGGACGGACTCGCGGGTGCTGACCTCGCCCCTATCCGGAGGGCGGCGTGCCGGGACCGGGGGTGCCGGAGCCGTGGGAGAGGCCGAGCCGGGACAGGGCCGTCTCGGCGATCTCGTCGGGGCCGCGGCCGAGGTCGACACGGATGCCGTCCTCGTCCGGGGCGAGGTCCTCCAGGTCGTGGAACTGCGAGTCCAAGAGTGAGGAGGGCATGAAGTGGCCGGAACGATCGGCCAACCTGCGGACGACCAGGTCCGGTTCACCCCGCAGATGGACGAACCGCACCCGGGCCGACGACTCCCGCAGGATGTCGCGGTAGGACCGTTTCAGGGCCGAACAGGCGACGACGGTGTCGGTGCCCTCGTCGGCCCGCCGGGTGATCCAGTCCCGCAGGGCCCGCAACCACGGCCCCCGGTCGGCGTCGGTGAGCGGGGTCCCGGCGGTCATCCGTTCGACGTTGGCCGCCGGGTGGAACTCGTCCGCCTCGGCCATGGTCCAGCCGAGCCGGTGTGCGAGTGCGGCGGCGACCGTGCTCTTCCCGGCGCCGGAGACCCCCATCACCACCAGGCACGTGGCAGCCATGGCTTCGCTCCTCACTGAAAGGTAGTACCTAATGCGGCGAAAGATAACACCATTGAGTCGACCGGGGGAAGACACGGGGGCGCCGATAGGCTCGGGGCGTGAGCACGCAGCCGGGCGCCGGGGTCCTGCACGACACCGTGCTGGACACCCTCGGTGCCGAGATCACGAGTGGGGACCTGCCCTGTGACCACGTGCTGACCCTGGACTCCATCCGGGACCGGTTCGGCGTCTCCCGGACGGTGGCCCGGGAGACGATGCGCATTCTCGAATCGATGGGGCTGGTCCGCTCGCGCAGGCGCGTCGGCATCACGGTTCAGCCCGTGGAGAACTGGAACGTCTTCGATCCGCGGGTCATCTGGTGGCGGCTCGCGGGGCCGGGGCGGGACGCCCAGCTGCGGACCCTGACGGAACTGCGGATCGCGGTCGAACCGCTGGCCGCGGGCGCCGCCGCCCGCAGCGCCTCCGCCGACGAACGC
>NZ_KB912497.1 GCF_000383775.1 Saccharomonospora halophila 8 | reverse complement strand
CACTCGGAGAGCACGGCACCAGAAACCCGGCGGCGACGAGACGGCGTCCGCGCCGACGTCGGCGGTGCTCGCCGAGCGGCGCACCCACCCCTGCAGCGATCCGGCCACCGCCTCGATGTCCGACTCCAGCGGTGCGTCGTAGCGCTTGTGGTGGGTGGCGTGGTCACCGACGACGTTGACCACCGGGGTGTGTGCCCGGCGGGCGTTGTGCAGATTCGCCAGGCCGTTGCCCAGCCCCGGTCCGAGGTGCAGCAGCGTCGCGGCCGGGCGGTCCGCGATCCGTGCGTAGCCGTCCGCGGCGCCGGTGACCACGCCCTCGGACAGGCCCAGCACGCCCCGCACCTCGGGCACACTGTCCAGTGCGGACACGAAGTGCATCTCGGAGGTGCCCGGATTGGTGAAGCACACGTCGACCTCGGCGTCGACGAGGGTGCGGATCAGGGCCTGCGCGCCGTTCATCGTCATCGTCAGTCCTCCCGGCCGCCGAAGAGCACGCCGGGGTTGAGGATCCCGGCGGGGTCGAAGGCCTGCTTCAGTCGTCGCATCAGATCGATCTTGGTGGGGTCCTCCAGCCGGAGGAAGTAGCCGGTCTTCGCGTGGCCGAGCCCGTGTTCCCCGGAGATCGCCCCGCCCAGCCGCATCCCGGCGGCGAAGATCTCCTCCAGCAGCGCCGAACGCCGCCGGGGATCCGGCTGGAACACGGCGAGGTGGACGTTGCCGTCCCCGGCGTGGCCGCAGCCGATCACACCGGACTCGGCCCGTTGGGCCGCGGCACGGGACTCGGCGAGGAACTCCGGCAACGCCGACCGGGGCACGACGACGTCGAGCACGTCGTCGGCGCCCGCGGCCTTGGCCGTCCAGAAGGCGTTCTCCCGGGCCTCGATCAGCCTGCGCGCCGAGGAGCCCTCCAGCACGTACACGTCCGCGGCGCCGAGGTCGCCGAGCAGTGTGCCGAGCACTTCCACGTCGCCGTCGAGCCGGTCGGCCGCACGGTTGGCCAGGCCGACCACGAGGTAGGCCTGCGAGGCGTCGCGGACCTCGTCCGGGATGCCCAGCGAGAGCTGGGTGCCGTGGGTGATGGCGGCCATGGTCAGCGCGTCGATGTATTCGAGGATGTGCGGTTCCAGCCCGCTGGAGACGATCTCCGGGACCGCCCGCATCACCGTGTCGAGGTCGTCGAACGGGGCGAGCACGGTGGCCGAGTGCGGCAGCCGGGGATACAGCTTCACCGTGATCTCCGTGGCCAGCGCGAGCGTGCCCTCCGAGCCGATGACGAGCTGGGTGAGGTCGTAGCCGCTCGCGGTCTTCACCGTCCGGCCCCCGGAACGGATCAGTTCCCCGGTGGGCAGCGCCGCCCGGAGGCCGAGCACGTTGTGCCGGGTGACGCCGTAGCGCACCGCGCGCATCCCACCCGCGTTGGTCCCGACGTTGCCGCCGACACTGGCGCTCATCTCCCCGGGGTAGACGGTGTAGCCGAGTCCGGCGCGCGCCGTCTTCTCGTCCAGCTCGGACAGTGTCACCCCGGGCTGGACCACGGCCACGTGGTTCCCCTCGTCGATCTCCAGAACCGAATTCATCCGTTCGAACGACACCACGAGGCCGTCGGGGTGCGGGCGGGCCGCCGCGGACAGTCCGGTGCCGGAGCCGCGGGCCGTCACCGGAACCCCGTGTTCCGTGGCCTCCGCGAGCACGGCGGCCACCTCCTCGGCCGTGCCGGGGCGGACCACCCAGCGCGGCTTCGCCCGTCCGCCGGTCAGCGCCTCGTCACCGGTGTAGTCCTCGGTCACGGCGTCGCCGGTCAGCACATTCTCCGCGCCGACGATGCCGGTCAGTCGCCGCGTCACGTCGTCCGTCGCCTCGCCCATGGGGACGCAGCCTAGTACGCCCGTCGAGCGCCTGGCTATGAATCTGATTCATGTTTCGGTGCCGGGTGGGACGGCGCCCGGAGCGGTTCCGTCGTGCCGTCCCACCCGGCAGGACCGTCCACCCGGGCAGGACCGTCCCACCCGGCAGGACCGGCTCAGGCGCGGGCGTAGGAGAGGGTCTCGCCCTCCACCCCCCGCAGCCACAGATCCTGAGCGGCCGCGGCCATCTCGGGCAGCCCCTCGACGATCGTGCCGAACACGTTGCCGGGCACCCATCCCGCGTCGCCGTTGATCAGAAGATTGTTCCGCCCGTAGAAAAAGGCCAGGTCGGTGGCGCCCTGCTCGCCGTGCGCCACGCTGCCCTCGTCGTAGCCGTAGGCGGGGTTGCCGATCTCCCAGGGTTCGAACCCGAAGTAGACGACGTCGCCGGGGATGGGGGTCACGGTCGGGTTCTCCCGGCCCGGCTTCGGGTCCGCGAACGGCGGCACGAGGGTGTAGACCTCGTTGCGGGCGTACTTGGCGTGGTAGGCCGACCCGCTCTGCGGCAGCGCGTCCCAGACCGCCTGGCAGGTGCGCGGTGCCTCGTCGTCGAGCAGTCGCGCGCGGCAGGACACGCCGCGCTTGTCGAGCGTGATCGTGATGTACCGTGCCGTCCGCCCGCGCCCGGCCGTTCCCGCCGTCACCGGGCCACCGAGGCGACGACCTCGCCCCAGATGTCCAGGGCCTCGTCGATCTGCTCGGAGGTGACGACCAGCGGCGGGATCATGCGCACCACGTTCATGTACGCCCCGCAGGTCAGCAGCAGCAATCCCTGTTCGGCGGCCTTCTTCTGCACCGCCTGTGCCGTGGCGTTGTCCGGCGCGCCGTCCGCGGTGACGAACTCGGAGCCGACCAGCAGTCCCATGCCCCGCACGTCGCCGATCCCGGGGGTCTTGTCGCCCACCGCCCGCGCGCCGTCGAGCAGCTGCCTGCCCCGCGCGGCGGCGTTGTCCACCAGGTTCTCCTCCCGGATGACCTCCAGCGTGGCCAGGGCCGCCGCGCACGCGACCGCGTTGCCGCCGTAGGTGCCACCCTGTGAACCGGGCCAGGCCTTGCCCATCAGGTCCCGCGACGCGGCGATCCCGGACAGCGGGAACCCGCTGGCCAGCCCCTTGGCGATGAGCACCACGTCGGGGTGGACGTCGAAGTGCTCGTGTCCCCAGAACTTCCCGGTGCGGCCGAACCCGGTCTGGATCTCGTCCATCACCAGCAGGATCCCGTGCTCGTCGGCGCGGCGGCGCAGGCCGGCCATGAACTCGCTGTTCGCGGGCACGTAGCCGCCCTCGCCGAGCATGGGTTCGACGAAGAACGCGGCCGTCTCCTGCGGCGCGGTCTGGGTGGCGAACAGGTAATCCAGCTCGCGCAGGGCGAAGTCGGTGGCCGTCTGCTCGTCCCAGCCGTAGTGGTAGGCGTGCGGGAAGGGCGCCACGTGCACGCCCGCCATCAGCGGGGAGATGCCCGCGCCGAACCGGGTGCCCGAGGTGGTCATCGACGCCGCCGCCACGGTGCGCCCGTGGAAGCCGCCCTGGAACACGACGACGTTCGGCCTGCCCGTGGCCTGCCGCGCCAGTCGCAGCGCCGCCTCGACGGCCTCGCTGCCGGAGTTGGCGAAGAACAGCGAGTCGAGCCCGGACGGCAGGACCTCGCCGAGCCGTTCGCCGAGTTCGAGCAGCGGCCGGTGCATGACGGTGGTGTACTGGCCGTGGATGAGTTTGCCGACCTGGTCCTGCGCCGCCTGTACCACCTTCGGGTGGCAATGGCCCGTGCTCGTGACCCCGATGCCCGCGGTGAAGTCGAGATGACGCCGACCGCTGGTGTCGTAGAGGTAGGCGCCTTCGCCGTGGTCGACGACGACGGGTGTCGCCTGCTTGAGAATGGGGGAGAGCTGGGCCATGACAGCGTGCTCCTTTGCGACGGTGGCCGGTGGGGTATGCGTGAAGGGCACTTTTCCTGCGGTGAACGCAGGGAATGTGCCCCTCGCTGCGTCACACGCAGGAAAAGTGCCCTTCACGCTCACGCGGGCCCGGGTGCGGCCCGGAGGGTTGTAGATTGTCAACAATATTCGTAGCATGGTGTCCGCAGCGGCGCAAACAGCTACTTTCGGAGGAGTTTCGATGGGCAGCCTCAGCGAGTCCGGCGTGCTCGACGCGGTCGACAAGGACCTGTTCGTCGGCGGCAAGTGGACCCCCGCCACGGACGGGCGGACGTTCGCGGTGCGGGACCCGGCCACCAACGGGGTGCTGTGCGAGGTCGCCGACGCCGCCCCGGCGGACGGCGCCGCCGCGCTGGAC
>NZ_KB912496.1 GCF_000383775.1 Saccharomonospora halophila 8 | reverse complement strand
CCGCCCGGCGGTGTCCGGCACCCCGGTGCGGCGCACCGACCGCTCCGGCGTCCGGCCGCGGTGGGCGCGGAGCTCGTGCGGCCGGGGGTGAAACAGCGCGGTCATCCGGGTCGGCGTGACGACACCGAGATCGATCAGAGTGTCGTCGAGGGTGCCGAGGTCGTCGAGGAACGCCCGGTGTGCGGCGTCGGCCGGGTCGAAGTTGTGCCCGTACACCCGGTCGATGAACGGGTCGATCACGTTGCCGAGCGCCAGGAACAGGCTCGGGTGCAGGGACTCCCGCAGCACGGGCAGCACGTCCTGGGAGCGGATGCCCTCGAAACCGTCGGCGGCGCAGTCGAGGTCGACGAAGTGCTCGTCCACCGCGCCGGTGACGGCGTTGCGCCGCAGCTCCGGCGGCAGGGTCGCCCACACCCGCTCGACCACCTCCAGCGCCTCCGGCCACCGGCGGTGCCCGTTGCGACCGATCATGTCGTGGACCACGAGGACCCCGTCCGGGCGCAGGCCGTGCCGTATCTGCGCGCAGAGGTGTTCGAGATCGAGCACGTGGTGCAGCACCTGGTAGGCCACGATCGCGTCGTGGTCGGTCTCCGCCTCCCAGGTGTTGAGGTCGGCGTCGAGGTGTTCCACCCGCTCGTTGAGACCGCGCTCGTGCGCGGCCTCGGCGGCACGCCGCCGCATCTCCGGGTTGACCTCCAGCAGCCGCATGCGCACGTTGTTCACGCCGGAGTCCACCAGCTCCCCGAGCCACCGCAGCTCCTGGTCCCCGTTGCCGCTGCCGAGCGAGAGCACCACGGCGTCCCGGCCCGCGGCGCGCGCCTCGGCGGCACGGGCGCGGAGGGTGTCGGTCACCAGGGAGCCGAGGTCGGCGGCGCCCAGCTCCCGCAGTTTCGGCAGCAGGTGGCGCCGCGACCAGTGGTGCGCCGAGTCCGGCAGGCCGCCGTGGACGTCGACCTGCCCGGCGAAGGTGTCCCGCTCGACGGCCAGCCGCCGCTCGTAGTCCGACCCGTGTTCCCGCACGATTCCTCCGCCGCTTCTCCCGCCGCCCGCGCCGGTCCCCCGGTTCCGGCGTCCCCCGGTTCCGGCCGCCGCGGACACCGCCGACTCCGGTGATCCGGCCTGTCCCCTCGGGTTCCGGCGCTACCATACTGGCCGTGCTCCCCGGTACCCCGGCGAACCCGCCCTCCCCACCACCGGAGCGGCATGCGCCCCCGCCCGCGCGGCCGCGGTTGCCGCCGACCCCCGAGTCGTGGCTGCCGCGGGAACACAACCTCTACCGTCCCCGGCACAGCCGCGGGCAGCGCGGGGCGCTCGTCTGTGCGGTCGTCTTCTTCCTCGCCCCGGCACTGGCGTTCGTGCTCGGGGTGCGTCCCGCGGAGTTCGAGAACCGGCAGCTCGCCGAGTTCCCCGGCCCGGGCGACGGGTGGGGGTTCTTCACCGGGTTGCCGGCCTGGGCGACCGACCACCTGCCGCTGCGCGAGGCCGGGGTGCGTGCCGCCGAGGCGGTGAGCACCGGGGTCTTCGGGGATCCACCCGGTGCCGGTGCGGGCACGGGCGGACGGGACGGGCCCGTGGGGGTGGAACCGCCGGACGACGATCCCGACCGGGCCCCCGAGGTGCCGAAGGAGCACTTCCCGCGCGCGGTCCTCGGCACGGACGGCTGGTACTACCTCGGCGACGACATGACGCACAAGTGTTTCCCGGTGCACGACGTCGACGAGGTCATCCGGCGGCTGAACCGGCTGCGCCGGGCCGTCGAATCCTCGGGGAGACAGTTCGAACTCGTCTTCGCCCCGGACAAGACCACCATGGCCCCGGAGCACCTGCCGGAGGACTACCTCGGCGAGGAGTGCACCGAGGCCCGCACGCGGGAGTTCTGGGAGCGGGTGCCCGCCGCGACGGGGGCGATCGATCTCCGGCCCGCACTGCACCACGCGTACGAGCGCCTCGGGGCGCCGGTGTACGGGCCGCTGGACAGCCACTGGACGTTCGCGGGCGGGCTCACCATGACCTACGCGCTCGCCGAGCGCCTCGCACCGGGCAGCACGGAGTCGTGGGAGGTCGAGCGGAACGGACGCAGGCCGTGGGTGGCCGACGTACCGCGGCTGCACGGGAAGCATCTGGACCGCGGGCTGGACGCGTTCGCCCTCGCACCCGACGGCGGACCGGACCGCACCGACTACGTCGGCAGCAACTTCCGCAAGCCGTTGCACCTGGAACAGACCGGACCGGCGGCCGAGGGGACCGTGCGGCGCCCCGTCGGCGTCCTCGCCGACTCGTTCACCCAGTTCGCCACGCCGTATCTGGCCGCGACCGTGCGCGACCTGAGGGTCGTGCACCACAACACGCTCGCCCTGTCCTCCGGACGGGAGATCGCGGAACTGTTGGCCGATCGTGACGTCGTGGTCGTGCAGTTCGTCGAACGCATCATCGCGGGCGGCGGGAGTGCGCTGCTCCGGGACTCCGCCCTGGACACCCTCGCCGCCACACTGGAGCGACACCCGAGATAACGACCCGATGTCGACCTCGGGTGACATCCGATCTGACTACAGCGGACCCGCGACCACGCAGTAAGTTACCTGACGTGGTCCCTACCGGGTGCGGTGGCGGGCCCACGACCAGGCGAGGACGTCCGCCGACGTCGGTGACACGAGACTGCCCGAAGGGGGGCCGGGGGTGACCTGGCAGGAGGACCTACGCAGGCTGGACGAGAATCTGGCGTCCGGCAACCTTTCCGCGGACGAGTACCGCGCCCGCCGCGACCGGATCCTGTCCTCGGCGGTCAGCTCACCCCAGGACCCCCAGGACGCACCGGGCGACGCGGACTCGACCCAGGTGGTCGCACCGGCCGCGGGCGGACAGTCGAGCCAGCCCCAGCCGAGTCAACCTCAGTCGAGCCAGCCGAGCCAGCCGAGCCAGCCGCAGCCCAGCCAGCCGCAGCCCAGCCAGCCGCAGCAGGGTCCGCCCGCACAGCAACAACCGGCACAGCAGGCACAACAACCGGGTCCACAGCACGGACACCAGGACGAGCAGGCCCAGCCGGGCCGCCCGGAGGCGACCCGGGTCGTCTCGCCCGCCGACCCCACGGCCCACCCGCAACCGGCGCCGGGGCA
>NZ_KB912495.1 GCF_000383775.1 Saccharomonospora halophila 8 | reverse complement strand
CGCTGCCCGGACTGCCGGTCCGGACGGTCGAGGGCGTGGCGACCCGCGACGGGGGCCCGCACGGGTTCGCGCGCGGTGCGGCGGACGTGCAACGGGGGACCGAGCGCCACCGGTACGACTACGTGCTCGACGGTGCCGAACTGCGGTTGACCGACTCCGACGACAGCACCACGGACCGGGACGGCGGCGTGGGCCGGACGCGGCCCGCACCCGGCCCGCTGACACCGGCACGGCTGCTCGATCCCGAGCACGGGCTGACCACGCTGCTGCGTGAGGCCACCGCGCTGGAGACCGAGAGCCGGGAGGAGCTGGACGGGGTCCCCAGCTACCGGGTGGGCGGCGAGCTCGACCGGGAGGTGGTCGCGGAGTTCGTGCCCGGCGTCCACGACGACGTCGCGGTGAAGTTCTGGGTGGCCGGGCACGGGCGGGGACATCTGCTGCGGGTCTGGATGCAGGTCCCGCCCCGGCAGAAGAACGAGGGCGCCGTGATGCTGGAACTCGCCCTCGACGGACACGAGACCGCCGCCACCGGGTCCTGATCCCGGCGGCGGCGGTTCGGCGTCACGCCGGACTGCAGCGGGTGCCCTCCGGCGGCAGGGTGCCACTGATCAGGTACTCCGCACCCGCCTCGTCGATGCAGTCGTTACCCGCCGTCAGGAACGCACCGTGCCGCGCGCTCTCGAACGTCAGCAGTCTGCCGCCCAGGGCCTCGGCGAGGCTGACCCCGGCCTCGTACGGGGTCGCGGGGTCACCCGTCGACGAGATCACCAGCGGGGGCGGGACCCCGTCGACGTCGGGCAGCCGTGGCTCGGAGGTGTGGTCGACGGGCCAGAACGCGCAGGGCCCGCGCGCCGACGACGGGGGCAGTCCGGGGTCGAGGAACTCCGCGGCGTCCAGCGCCTGCCGTTGCATCTCGGCGTTGCGCTCCCGGTCGGTCACCGGCGGCTCGTCGACGCAGTTGACCGCGGTCAGCGCTTCGTGCATGTTCGAGTAGCGGCCGTTCGGGCCGCGCTGCAGGTAGTTGTCGGCGAGCATCATGAGGGTCGTGCCCCGCCCCTGCGCGAGCTCGGTGAGCCCCCGGTTCAGCATCGGCCAGCTCTGGTTGTCGTAGAGCGCGGCGATCGTCCCGGTGGTCGCGTCCTCGTAGGACAGCACCCTGCCGTCGGGGAGGTCGACGGGCCGGTCGAGCAGCGGGCGGGTCAGGTCCTGGTACGCCCCGACGGCGCCGGCCGGATCGTTCCCGAGTGCGCAGTCCTCGCGCCCCGTACACCACCGGGCGAACTGGCCGAAGGTGTCCCCGAAGCCCTCGTACTGCGCCACCAGGGACTCCATGGCGTCCTGTTCGGGGTCGACCGCGCCGTCCAGCACGAGTGCGCGGACGTTGCCCGGGAACCGCTCGGCGTAGGTGTAGCCGATCCGCGTGCCGTAGGACCACCCGATGTAGGTCAGCTGCTCGTCCCCCAGCACCGACCGCAGCACGTCCAGGTCGCGGGCCACGTCCCGGGTGCCCAGGTTGGCCAGCATCTCCTCGCCGTGCTCGGTGCGCTCGGCGCACTGCCGGCCGTACTCCCGCGCCTCCCGCTCGGCCTCGGCGACGGCCTCGGGGCGCCCGTCGTACTCGTCGAGGTCGTTGCGGTCGGCGTCGATCTCCTTGTCGGTGAAGCAGTCGACGGCGGGCTCACTGGCCTGCACCCCGCGCGGGTCGAAGCCGACGAGGTCGAACCGCTCGGCGAGCCTGCCGTCCCATTCGCCCTGGGTCATGTACGCGGCCCGGGACATGCCGGATCCCCCGGGGCCGCCCGGGTTGATCACGGCGGAGCCGAGCCGCTCGCCGCCGTCCTCGGCCGGTTGCCGCAGCAACCCGAGGGAGACGGTCTCCCCGGCGGGTTCCGAGTAGTCGAGCGGGACCGTCATCCGCGCGCACTCGACGGTCTCGGGGACCGTCGAGAAGGCCTGCCGCGTGTAGGCGGATGTCGCGTACGGTGCGCATTCGCCCCAGTCGAGCTGCTGGGAGTAGTAGGTCTCCAGCCCCTCGGGGACCGGGCCGGCCGGTGCGGTCCGGTCGGGGGACTCCGACGCCGGCCCCGAGCACGCCGCGAGGACCGTGACGAGCAGGACGGTTGCCCCGGGCAGGTAGCGTTTCCGTGTGAGCACGTTCGCGATCGTGCCACTTCCGGACGATGCGGGAACCGTACGGTACCCGGACGCGTTACCCGCTCGGTGCATGAACGGAGCGCTACACGCTCGGTAAGAAACGGAGCGTTACCCCGCTCCGGGACGAACAGGGAGGAGAGACACTGGTGGCGCTGATGGGCCGGGTCGGCAAGAGGATGCGGCGACTCCTCCAGAAACCCGCCAGTGTCGAACTGACCCGGTACGAGGCCCTGTTGCCCGCCGTCGCCGAGCGCGGGGACGAGCTCACCGGACTCTCCGACGAGGAGCTCACCGAGCGGGCGACGGCACTGCGCGACGCGACCGGATTCGACGACGGGACGCTGACCGAGATCTGCGCGCTCGGCAGGGAGGCCGCGCACCGGCGGCTCGGCGAGCGCGCGTTCGACGTCCAACTGCTCGGCGTGATGGGCCTGCTCACCGGACACGTGGTGCAGATGGCCACGGGTGAGGGCAAGACCCTGGCGGGTGCGCTGGCCGCGGCCGGGCACGCGCTGCGGGGCAGCCGGGTGCATCTGATCTCGGTGAACGATTACCTCGCCCGCCGCGACGCGGAGTGGATGCGCCCCGTGTACGACCTGCTGGGAGTGTCCGTCGGCTGGGTCGAGCCCGCCCTGGACGCGAAGGAGCGGCAGGCGGCCTACGACGCCGAGGTGTGCTACGGCGCGGTCAGCGAGATCGGCTTCGACGTGCTGCGGGACCGGCTGGTCACCAGGGTCGACGACCTCGCGCAGCCGGAGCCCGAGGTGGCGATCGTGGACGAGGCCGACTCGGTGCTCGTGGACGAGGCCCGGGTGCCGCTGGTGATGGCCGGTTCCGTGGACGCGGGCGTGGCCGACGAGGAGGTCGCCGACATCGTCCGGCGGCTGCGGGTGAACCTGCACTACGAGACGGACCCGGACGGGCGCAACGCGTGGCTCACCCCCGAGGGGGCCTCGGTGGTGGAGAAGGCGCTCGGCGGGGTGGACCTCTACGCCGAGGAGGCCACCGACCGGCTCGCGGCCGTCAACGCCGCCCTGCACGCGCACGCCCTGCTCACCCGGGACGTGGACTACCTGGTGCGGGACGGCCGGGTGCAACTGATCAATGCCTCCCGCGGCCGGGTCGCCGAGTTGCAGCGCTGGCCGGACGGGCTGCAGTCGGCGGTGGAGGCCAAGGAACAGCTCCCGCCGTCCGACCACGGCGAGATCCTCGACTCGATCACCGTGCAGGCACTGCTCGCGCGCTACCCGCGGGTGGCGGGGATGACGGGCACGGCGGAGGCCGTGGCCGAGCAGCTGCGCGAGTTCTACCGGCTGGAGGTCGCGGTGATCCCCCCGAACACCCCGAACATCCGCGAGGACCTGCCGCACCGGGTGTTCAGCACGCCGACCGGCAAACTGCGGGCGATCGTGGCCGAGATCCGCTCGGTCCACGACACCGGACGGCCCGTGCTGGTGGGGACGCAGGACGTCGCCGAGAGCGAGGAGCTGGCGGAGAAGCTGCGCAAGGCCGAGATCGAGTGCGTGGTGCTGAACGCGCGCAACGACGCGGAGGAGGCGTCGGTGATCGCCGAGGCGGGAACCCGCGGCGCCGTCACGGTGTCCACGCAGATGGCGGGCCGCGGCACCGACATCCGGCTCGGGGGCGCGGACGGCGCCGACGCGGAGCGGGTGGCCGAGCTGGGTGGTCTGCACGTGATCGGCACCGCACGGTATCCGAGCAGCAGGCTCGACGACCAGCTCCGCGGTCGGGCGGGCAGGCAGGGCGACCCGGGCAGCTCGGTGTTCTTCGCCAGCCTCGCCGACGAACTGGTGCTGGCGCACGCGCCGGACGTGGCCGACCTGCCCGCCGACGAGGACAGCGGCGAGGTCACCGACCCCGCGGCGCACCGGCAGATCAACCACGCGCAGCGGGTCGCGGAAGGCGTCGATCTGGAGATCCACCGCAACACCTGGCGCTACACGCGGCTGATCGAGCACCAGCGCGCGGAGATGCTGAAGTACCGCGACGAGGTGCTGCGCACCGAGGAGGCCCGGCGGTTGCTCGCCGAGGCCGAGCCGGACCGCGTCGCCGAGCTGGCCGAGGCACTCGACGCGGCGACGGTGGACCAAGCCTGCCGGGAGATCGTGCTGTTCCACCTCGACCAGCTGTGGGCCGACCATCTGGCCTTCCTCACCGATGTCCGGGAGACGATCCATCTCCGGGCGCTGGCCAAGGAGGCACCGCTCGACGAGTTCCACCGCACCGCGATCCCGGCGTTCCGCAAGATCCGGGGCGAGGCGGAGTCCCGGGCGGCGGCCACCCTGCGCGAGGCGGAGGTCACCGCGGACGGCGTCGACCTGGCGGGAGCGGGCGTGCGCAGGCCGACCTCGACGTGGACCTACCTGGTGCACGACAACCCGTTCGACTCGGACGCCGAGCAGGCGCTGAAGAAGGTGCGGGCGACGCTGCGCAAGAAGCGGGACTGAGGCACCCGGCCCACCTCCGGCCATGGCGGCGCGGGGGACAATGGGGGTCATGCCCCGACTGCGGATCGCCCTGGCCCAGGTGAACACGACCGTCGGCGACCTCGCCGGGAACGCCGACCTGACGGTGGCGCGGGCCCGTGAGGCCGCCGCGGCGGGGGCGCACCTCGCCGTGTTCCCGGAGATGTCGCTCACCGGATACCCGGTGGAGGATCTCGCCCTCCGGACGGCGTTCTCGTCCGCCTCGGCGGACGCGCTGCCGCGGCTGGCCGCCCGCCTGGCCGAACAGGGGTGCGGCGAGCTGCTCACCTGGGTCGGCTACCTGGACGCCGACGCCGCCGGGCCGCGCAACGCGGTGGCCGCGCTGTACCGGGGCGAGGTGGTGGCCACCCAGTACAAGCACCACCTGCCCAACTACGGCGTCTTCGACGAGCGGCGCCACTTCGCGCCCGGCACGGCGCTCGACGTGGTGCGGGCGCACGGCGTGGACATCGGTGTGGTGGTCTGCGAGGACCTGTGGCAGGAGGGCGGACCGGTGACGGCGCTCGGCGGGGCGGGTGTCGACCTCGTCGTGTCGCCGAACGCCTCACCGTACGAACGGTCCAAGGACGACGTGCGACTCCCGCTGGTGGCACGCCGCGCCGCGGAGGCAGGGGCCCCTGTGGTCTACACCAACCTCGTGGGCGGGCAGGACGACCTCGTCTTCGACGGGGACTCGATCGTCGTCGGCGCCGACGGGACCCTGCTGGCGCGGGCACCGCAGTTCACCGAGCACCTGCTGGTGACCGACCTCGACGTCCCCGTGGGCGGGCACACGGCCGAGGGGACCTTCGCCGGCCTCTCGGTGCGCCGCCGGGTCCTCCCCGGCGACGCCGCGCCG
>NZ_KB912494.1:2964-5750 GCF_000383775.1 Saccharomonospora halophila 8 | reverse complement strand
GCCACGGGCGGCGGCACCGTGAGCGTCCGGGCGGTGTGCCGGCGCGCCCGGCTCACCGAGCGCTACTTCTACGAGAACTTCGCCGACCGCGACGCGTTGGTGGTGGCCGTCTACGACCGGGTGGCCGAGCAGGCGCACCGCACGCTCGCGGACGCGGTGCGCCCGGCGGGAACGGCACCGCACGACCGGGCGTGGTCGGCGGTCTCGGCGTTCGTCACCCTGATCCTGGACGACCCACGGGTGGGCCGGGTGCTGCTGCTCGCCCCGTTCGCCGACCCGGCGCTGAGCCGCGTCGGCGGGCAGCGGCTGCCGGTGTTCACCGAACTGGTGCGCGAACAGCTCTCCGACCGGGTGGCCGAACAGGACCGCACCATGACCGCCCTGACCCTGGTCGGCGGCCTGGCGAACCTGTTCACCGCCTACCTCACCGGCCAGCTCGACGTCTCCCGCGAGCACCTCACGGCCCACTGCGTCCGCCTCGTCCTCGGCGCCGACGCCCTGCACGCCTGACCCCTCCCCCACCCCGCGAGTCGCCACCCCAGACCGGCGAGTCGACACTCCAGGTCCGCGAGCCGACGTTCCGGGACCGCGAGCCGACGTCGGGGGTACGTGACCCGGCGGGTCGGGACGACGTCCGCCACGCAACCTGGTGCCGACTCGCGGGTCTCCCGCGTCGACTCGCGGGCACCGGGCGTCGACTCGCCGGGGTGGGTGGGTCATGAGGAGAGCTGGAGGGCGATGTCGATGATCATGTCTTCCTGGCCGCCGACGTAGCGGCGGCGGCCGACCTCGTAGAGGATCTCGTGGGCGGGCACGCCGTAGCGCTCGGCGGCGCGTTCGGCGTGCAGCAGAAAGCTGGAGTACACCCCGGCGTAGCCCTGCACGAGGGACGAGCGGTCCAGCACCGGAAGCCGGGTGATGTAGGGCTTGACCACGTTCTCCGCGGCGTCCATGAGCACGTCCTTGTCCGCCCCGGTGTGTACGCCGAGCCGGTCGAAGGTGGCCGCGAGCACCTCGGTGGGCGAGTTGCCCGCGCCGGCCCCGAGCGCCACCAGCGACCCGTCGATCTGCCGGGCGCCGGCACGGTGGGCCAGCACCGAGTTGGCCACACCGAAGCTCAGGTTCTGGTGCCCGTGGTAGCCGACCTGCGCCTCGTGGCCGACCTCGGCCACCAGGGCGGCGACCCGGTCGGAGGCGTCCTCCAGGATCAGCGCGCCCGCCGAGTCGACCACGTAGACGCACTGGCACCCCGCGTCCACCATGATCCGCGCCTGCTTCGCCAGCTCCTCCGGCGTGGACATGTGCGCCAGCATCAGGAAGCCGACCGTCTCCAGGCCCAGCGCGCGGGCCTCGCCGAAGTGCTGGATCGAGACGTCGGCCTCGGTGCAGTGGGTGGCGATACGCACCGCGCCCGCGCCGAGGTCGGCGGCGGCCTTCAGGTCGGTGACCGTGCCCAGCCCCGGCAGCAGTAGCACCGCGATGCGGGCCTGCCGTGCCTGGTCGACCGCGGCGGCGATCAGGGTCCGTTCGTCCACCCGGGAGAAGCCGTAGTTGAACGTGGAGCCGCCGAGCCCGTCGCCGTGGGTGACCTCGATCAGCGAGATCCCCGCCGAGTCCAGCGCGCGCACGGTGTCCCGCACCTGGGCCTCGGTGAACTGGTGGGCCATCGCGTGGCTGCCGTCCCGCAGGGTGGTGTCGACCAGCCGCACCCGGTCGGCACCGGTGCCGTCCCCCGTGCCGGCGGTGCCGGTCGCGCCCGTCGTGCTCATGCCCGCACCGCCTTGTCCTCGATGATCCGTCCGGCCAGCAGTTCGCCCACCCTCGACGCGGCGGCGGTCATGATGTCCAGGTTGCCCGCGTAGGTGGGCAGGTGGTCGCCGTTGCCCGCCACCTCCAGGAACGCGGCCACCCGGGCCTTGCCGCCCCAGTCCGGGCGGGGCTCGTCGAACTGCGGGTCGGCGGTGAGCCGGTAGCCCGGCACGTAGGTCTGCACCTCGGCCACCATCCGGTGGATCGACTCGGTCACCGCGTCCCGGTCGGCGTCCGGGTCGATCGCGCAGAACACCGTGTCCCGCATGATCATCGGTGGTTCCATCGGGTTGATGATGATGATCGCCTTGCCCCGCTCGGCACCGCCGACCTCCTCCAGGCCGCGGGCGGTGGTCTCGGTGAACTCGTCGATGTTGGCGCGGGTGCCCGGCCCCGCCGACCGGGACGACACCGACGCGACGATCTCGGCGTAGGAGACGGGGGTGACGCGGGAGACGGCGTGCACCATCGGGATGGTCGCCTGCCCGCCGCAGGTGATCATGTTGAGGTTCGGCGCGTCGACCCGGGCGGGCAGGTTCACCACCGGGCAGGTGAACGGCCCCACCGCCGCGGGGGTGAGGTCTACGGCGGGGATGCCGGCCTCGGCGTAGCGCGGCGCGGCGGCCAGGTGGGCCTTCGCCGAGGTCGCCTCGAACACCAGGTCCGGCCGTTCGTCCCGGTCGAGCAGCCAGTCGAGGCCCTCGGCGGAGGCGGTGACCCCGAGTTCGGCCGCCCGCGCGAGCCCGTCCGAACTCGGGTCCACACCCACCATGTACCGCACGTCGATCCGCTCGCTGCGGCGCAGTTTGGCCAGCAGGTCCGTTCCGATGTGTCCCGGGCCGACGATGGCGGCCACCGCTCGGGATTCGCTCATGGCGGCACACGGTGCTCCGGCGCGCACGGTGGGGCAACGTCGCCGTCCCGCTCACCGGAAACGCCCCGCCCGCGCCGGGTCCCGCCCCCACCGCGCGACCCGG
>NZ_KB912494.1:0-2864 GCF_000383775.1 Saccharomonospora halophila 8 | reverse complement strand
GACGGGGCCGGGACGCCGGCGGCGGGCGCCGCCGGGCCGGGCGAGCGGGAACACACTCATCGGTCCTCCTCCCCCGAACTCGCGAGACTCCTGGTGAGCAGGAAGTTGACCAGCGCGAACACGATGATCAGCAGGAACAGCACCCAGGCGACGGCCGAGGCGTAGCCGAGGTCCCCGCGCTCGAACGCGGTCTGGTACATGTACAGCGTGATCGTCTGGAACTGATGGGTGGAGCCGCCGTTGTTCGAGCCCGGCAGGGCGTCGAACAGCTTCGGCTCGGTGAAGATCTGCAGCCCGCCGATCGTCGAGGTGATCACCACGAAGATCAGTGTGGGCCGCAGCATCGGCAATGTGACCGTGAAGAACCGGCGCACCGCCCCGGCACCGTCCACGATCGCCGCCTCGTAGATCTCCTTCGGGATGGCCTGCATCGCGGCGAGCACGATCAGCGCGTTGTAGCCGGTCCAGCGCCAGTTCACCATGATCGCGATCGCGACGTGGCTGGAGAACCGGTCGGCCTGCCAGTCGATCCGGTCCAGGCCCAGGGTCTCCAGGATGCCGTTGACCAGTCCGTAGTCCGGGCCGAACAGGTTGGCGAAGATGATGCCCAGCGCCACCAGGCTGGCCACGTACGGCATGAGCACGCCGACCCGCCACCCGGTGGAGAACCGCAGCCCGGTGTTGAGCAGCGCGGCCAGCAGCACGGCCGTGACGATCTGCGGCCCGCTGGAGAGCACGAAGATGCTCAGCGTGTTGACCAGTGTCTTCCAGAACTGGCCGTCGCCGAGCAGCAGCGCGTAGTTCTCCAGGCCGACGAAGGTGGGGCTGTCGTCGATCAGTTCCCGGTCGAACAGCGACACGTACGCCGTGTACAGCAGCGGGAACAGGCCCACGATGCCGAAGATCACGAAGAACGGCGCGACGTACAGGTACGGCGACAAGCGCACGTCCGCCCGGCTCAACCGGTCGCGCCACGACGGGCCCGAGAGGGAGGGAGCCCCCTCGGGCGCCGTCGTGGTCTCCACCGCACTCATTCGCGTTCTCCCCGGTCAGCGCGCGATGCGTTCGGCGGAGTCGACGAACCGGCGCCAGGCTTCCTCTGGCGTGGCGCCCTGTTCGACGGTCTGCAGCGCGGGCGTGGCGGCGTTCTCCTGGATCTGCCCGTCACCCGGACCCTTGTACTGGGCGTGTTCGACCTTGCGGGCCTGGGCGGCGAACACTTCGCCGGTCGGTGCCCCACCGAAGTAGTCGTCGGTGGTCGAGGTCAGCTCCGGTGCGTCCAGTGCCTCCACCTGGCTCGGGAAGGCGCCGCTGGCCTCGAAGGCCTTGATCTGCTGTTCCGGCGCGGTCAGCCACGCGGCCAGCGCCGCGGCTTCCTCGGGGTGCTCGGTCTGGGTGGGCACGGCCAGGTAGGAGCCGCCCCAGTTGCCGCCCCCACCGGGGAAGGCGTCGGTGACCGCCCAGTCGCCCGCGTGCTCGTCACCCGCCTGGCCCTCGATGATCCCGAGCATCCAGGCGGGACAGGTCTTCGTGGCGAAGGCGGACTCCTGGAATCCGCTGTTCCACTCGTTGCTCATCGCGACCAGCCCGGCCGACTGTCCCCGCTGCACGGCCGCGGTCACCCGGTCCCAGTTCTGCCGGATGCCCGGGTTGGAGCCGACCGTGAGGGTGTTGTCCTCGTCGAAGTAGCCGACCTCGAGCTGGTTGTGCATGGCGTTGAAGATCTGCGCCGCCGAGTCGAACCAGGCGACGCCGTCCGAGCCGGCCAGGAACTCGTCGCCCGCCTCGAAGTAGCTCTCCCAGGTCTCGAACAGCGGCTTGACCTCCTCCGGCTCCGAGGGCAGTCCCGCCTCGGCGAAGAGGTCCTTGCGGTAGCACATCGCCAGCGGTCCGATGTCGGTGCCGTAGCCGATCAGCCTGCCGTCGGTGTCGACGCCGCCCTCGTACTTCCAGTCCAGCCAGCGGTCCGGGCCCACCCCGTCCGGCCCGATCTCGGTCAGGTCGTGGAAGCGTTGGGAGGCGTCCAGCACGTCGGCCATGTAGCCCTCCTCCACGGCCACGACGTCCTCCAGGCCGGAGTTGCCGCCGAGCTTGGTGAACAGGGCCTGGTGGTACGGACCGCCCTGGCCGGTCTTGCGGGGCACGATCCGCACGTCCGGGTTCTGGCGCTCGTACTCGGCGTAGAGCTCCTCGTACCCGAACTCGCCGAACGTGGCGACGCTGAGTTCGATCATGCCGTCGTCGGCCCCGCCGCCCCCGCAGGCCGCCGTCACGGCGGCCAGGGCGACGACCGAGGTCACGGCGAGCGTCCGGCGCAGGCCACGGCGGGGACGTCCGGGGGGAGTCTGCGGTGGTTGGTGGGACAGATGCTCGTGTCTCGGCTGGTGCTGCGGTGAGTGTCGCACGGTAACCCCTCATTGGGTCGGCTGCCACGAGACCGGGAGCGTTGGGAGCGCTCCCAGCGATGGCGAGCAGAGTGCCGTCTCACCCGTGCGGGTGTCAATGGGAGGTCAGCGGCTTATGACCTGGTTGTTACCGAAACAGGCGTTCCATTCGCACCGGCGTTCACCCGCGATTGGCGGCCTGCACCTGGGAGCGCTCCCACACTGTTCAGCCGGGGACCGTGGCCCGGGCCGGGTCGGCGTAGCCGGGCAGGCCGTAGGCGCGCGCGATCGTGCGCTCCACCTCGGCGCAGTCGACGCCGCCCTCCTCCGCGACGGTGAACCCGAGTTCCAGCAGCAGGAACCCGATCGACCGCAACTCCGCCTCGGCTGCGGTGTCCCGGCCCCCGGCCCGCTCCGCGGCGTCCGTGCGCCGGTGGAGGCGCCCGGTCTCGCCGTCCACGGCCCGCCGCAACCGCATCA
>NZ_KB912493.1:61380-65336 GCF_000383775.1 Saccharomonospora halophila 8 | reverse complement strand
CCCGGCCCACCGCGCACGCCAGCGGGTTGCCGCCGAACGTGGAGCCGTGCTCGCCGGGGCGCAGCACCCCGAGCACGTCGGCGCGGCCGACGACCGCCGACACCGGCACGATCCCGCCGCCGAGAGCCTTGCCCAGCGTGTACAGGTCGGCGGTGACGTGCTCGTGGTCCAGCGCGAACACCGTGCCGGTGCGGGCCAGCCCGGACTGGATCTCGTCGGCGATCAGCAGCGCGCCCGCCTCGTCACAGAGCCTGCGGGCCTCGGTGAGGTAGCCGTCCGGCGGCACCACCACCCCGGCCTCACCCTGGATCGGCTCCACCAGGACGGCGGCGGTGCGCTCGGTGATCGCCCCCGCCAGGGCCTCGGCGTCGCCGTACGGCACGGTGACGAAGCCGGGCGTGTAGGGGCCGTAGTCCGCGCGGGCGGCGTCGTCGGTGGAGAACGACACCAGCGTGGTGGTGCGGCCGTGGAAGTTGTCCGCGGCCACCACGATCTCCGCCCGGTCCGCGGGCACGCCCTTCACCCGGTAGGCCCACTTACGCGCCACCTTCAGCGCGGACTCCACCGCCTCGGCGCCGGTGTTCATCGGCAGCACCATCTCGGTGCCGGTGAGCTCGGCCAGCTCGCGGCAGAACAGCCCCAGCTGGTCGTGGTGGAACGCCCGTGAGGTCAGCGTCACCCGGCCGAGCTGTTCGGTCGCGGCGCGGACCAGCTCGGGATGCCGGTGGCCGAAGTTCAGCGCCGAATACCCGGCCAGCAGGTCCAGATGGTGCCGTCCCTCCACATCGGTCACCCACGCGCCGTCCGCCTCGGCGATCACCACCGGCAACGGGTGGTAGTTGTGCGTGCTGAAGCGCTCGTCGAGGTCGATGAGGTCGGCGGTGCGGCTGTCGAGGTCGGGCAGCGTCGTCATGCGTTCAGCCTAGAACCCGGGTCACGGCGGTTTCATCCGTCGACCGTTGCCGACACCGTCCGTTCATTGCGTCTTCGACGGGAGCTCCGTCGTGTTCGTTGTGCGACTGTCCGCGTCGGTGCGGGTGCGGACAGTCTTCGGCTGGTGACCGTTCCGGGAGGAGCTGAGCGAAACCGAGTGCTGTGGCCCTTCGGCTCCGATGCGACCGCGGCCTATAGCATTGATGCTATGAACTGGGGTACAGTCGAGCTGGAACCTGAGGTGCGCCTGTGGTTGGAGCAGTTGCCAACGGCTCAGTTCGCGACGGCGGCCTTCTACGTCGATCTCCTCGCCGAGGAGGGGCCACTGCTCGGCGAACCGTACACGCGCCAGCTGGACGGCAAACTGCGCGAACTACGGTTTCACCTTGAGGGCCAAGCGATTCGCCTGACCTACTGGATCGCTCCGGGGCGCAGGATCGTGCTGATGACCGTGTTCACCAAGACGCGGATGCGTGAGCACCGGGAGATCGAACGGGCCAGGAGAGCGCTGGCGCGATGTGTCGCGGAGGAGCACACTGCAGAGGAGGACGAGTCCGATGACTGAAAGCACGGGCTGGGCCGAACTGCGTGACCGCCGTATGGGTGAGCCCGGTGCTGAACAGGCTTATCAGGCGGCGCGGCTGGCCTACGAACTCGGCCGTACCGTCCGTGAGCTTCGGGTGCAACGTGACTGGAGTCAGAACGACCTTGCGCACGCTGCCGACATGACCCAGTCCGCTGTCGCCCGGTTCGAGGCCGGAGGCACCGTACCCAGCCTGCCCGTCCTCGAACGGCTCGCTGAGGCATTGGACGCGGACCTGACCGTGCGGGTCACTCCCCGTTCCCACGCCGCTTGACCCGCCCATGGCGGTTGCGAACGCCCTTCACGCGGTAGGCACGTTCAGCGGGGGCCCGCCCTGATCGTTGCGCGAGAAGCGTATCGGTCGGTCATCGACGTTCTTCGTGCGCCATGCGTGGGAAGGTTCCCGGCCAGAAACCGTGTGCTCAGCTGTAGTGGTAGCGAGCCTGCAAGATCACGATGTCGTCGTTCTCGACCAGGTAGACGAGTCGGTGTTCCTCGCTGATGCGGCGCGACCAGCAGCCCGCGAACGCGTGGCGCAACGGCTCGGGCTTGCCGATGCCGTCGAACGGGTCGCGCAGGATGTCGTCGATGAGCCGGTTGATGCGCTCCAGGGTCGCGCGGTCGGTGGTGATCCAGTGTTGGTAGTCGGCCCAACCGTGGGGTGTGAATACGAGTCTCACTGCGGCAACGAGTGTTCTTCCCGCTCGCCACGATGGGCCTGGGCCAGGCTCTCCAGCAACCGACGCGCATTCGCCGGGGAGCGCAACAGGTGTGCGGTTTCCTCCAGTGCCTCGTAGTCCTCACGGGAGATCAAGACCGCATCACCCCGGCGGGAGTTGATCTCCAACGGGGTGCGGTCGTTGTTGACCTGTTCGATCAGGGGGAACAGATTCTTGCGTGCCTCGGACGCGGTGATCGCCATCGTCTCCTCCTAGGTGGTACAAGATATCGTACCACTGCTGTCGGGTGGGGAAGCTGCTGAACGTGGTCTCCGTGTGCTCACGAGCGAGAGCGACGCCGAGGTCCGGATGGCGCGCTCCGCCGGGTTGGCGACCCTGTGTGGCCGTCTGCGAGAGTGGATTCCCGTGACGGATGATCTCTCGTTCCTGCGGCGGCAGGCCCGTACCCAGCGGTTCACCCTCGGCATCCCGAAGGACTTCCGGGTCACCCCGGACGGACGGCGGGTGCTGTTCCTGCGCGCGGAGTCGGCGGACGACCGGCGGCACAGCCTGTTCGCGCTCGACCTGGACACCGGTGCGGAGAGCAAGGTCGTCGACGCGGCCGCCCTGCTGCCCGGGGAGGAGGAACTGCCCCCGGAGGAACGGGCCCGGCGCGAGCGCACCCGGGAGAGCTCCGGCGGGGTGGTGACCTACGCCGTGGACCGCGACGTCACCGTCGCCGCGTTCAGCCTCTCCGGCAAGCTGCACACCGTCGACCTCGCCGACGGGCGGGTCACCGAGCTGGTGGACGACGCCGTGGTCGACCCGCGCCCGGACCCCACCGGCGCCCGGGTCGCCTACGCGAGCCGGGGCGCGCTGCGGGTGGTCGAGCGCGCCTCCGGTGCGGACCACGCGGTGGTGACCCCGGAGCACGACGACGTCACCTGGGGACTGGCCGAGTTCATCGCCGCCGAGGAGCTCAGCCGCGTGCGGGGCTACTGGTGGGCACCCGACGGGCGGAGCCTGCTCGTGCAGCGCACCGACCGGTCCCCGGTGCCCCGGTGGACCATCGCCGACCCGGCGAACCCGGACACCCCGCCCACGGTCAACGCCTACCCGGCCGCCGGGACCGCCAACGCCGAGGTGTCGCTGTCGTTCGTCGGGCTGGACGGCAGCCGGGTGGACGTGTCGCACACCGACTGGGAGTACCTGGTCGCCGCGCACTGGTCGGCGGGCGGACCGCCGCTGATCGCGGTGATGCCGCGCGACCAGCGCCGGATCGAGGTGTACGCGTTGGACCCGGCCGACGGGTCGGCGACCCTGCTGCGCACCGAGACCGACCCGGAGTGGGTGGAGATCCTCACCGGCGTGCCCGCGTGGACCCCGGACGGGAGACTGGTGACCACCGGCGTGGCCGACGGTGCCCACCGGCTGCTCATCGGCGGGATCCCGGTCACCCCGCCGGAGCTCCAGGTGCGCGCGGTGCTCGACGTCGGCGACGACGTGCTGTTCAGCGCTTCGGAGGGCGACCCGACCCAGATCCACGTCTACCGCACCCGGGGCAACGACGTCACGCGACTGTCCACCGGGGACGGCCTGCACGTGGGGTCGGGTACCGCCGGGCTGGCCGTGGTGTCCTCCTGGAGTCTGGACCACAGTGGGCCGCGCGTGGCGGTGCTGGCCGACGGACGCCCCGTCGCGCGGGTGGACTCGCACCCGGCCGACCCCGGTCTCGACCCCGCGCCGGAGTGGCTCACCGTCGGCGAACGGGACCTGCGTGC
>NZ_KB912493.1:56474-61280 GCF_000383775.1 Saccharomonospora halophila 8 | reverse complement strand
GGACCGGGTGGCCATCCGCGGCTGGTCCTACGGCGGCTACCTGGCCGCCCTGGCGGTGCTGCGGCGCCCGGACGTGTTCCACGCCGCCGTGGCGGGCGCCCCGGTCACCGACTGGGCCCTCTACGACACCGCCTACACCGAGCGCTACCTGGGCCACCCGGACGAGAACCCCGAGGTCTACGCCCACAACTCGCTGCCCGCCGACGCCGACCGGCTGCGCAGACCACTGATGATCGTGCACGGGCTGGCCGACGACAACGTGTTCGTCGCCCACTCCCTGCGCCTGTCCTCGGCGCTGCTGGCGGCCGGGCGTGCGCACACGTTCCTGCCACTGCCGGGCGCCACGCACATGACCCCGCAGGCCGAGGAGGTCGCGGAGAACCTGATGCGCACCCAGGTCGACTGGCTCAGGCGGGAGCTGGGCGTCGCCGGGGACCCGAACTCCGACTGACGGTGCGGACCCCGCCGCTCCGAACAGGTCGGCGAACGCGGGTTGCGGGACCCCAGCAGCAGTCCGCGTCGGCAGCCCACCGCCACCGCGGTCGACGTGGCCATGCGCCTCGGGCATCGGCGCCGTGAGCACAGTGGTCCGCCGCCCGCATCGCCTTCGAGCTGACCTCCGACGGCGTGCGGATCGGCTGCCGGACCGCTACCCAGCCAACCGGGTATCGGCCGCGAGCAGCAGGACCGATGTGCGGCGCACGTGCTCAGCCACCGCGGGTTCGTCGAGGGGCTGGTGCAGAACCAGCCGGTGGTAGTAGAGCGGCCCCGCGAGCAGGCTCACGGCCCAGTCCAGATCGAGCGAACCCGGAAGCTCTCCATGGTGCTGCGATTCCCGTAGTACGGCCACGACACGCTCCCGTCGGCTCAGCACATAGTCGCGGTATACCTCAGCCAGCGCTGCATCGTGCTCGGCTGCGGCGGCGAGGCTGCCGGAGATCGGACCCCACTTCGGCGATCGCAGCCCCGCACCGAGCGATCCCATGACACGCTGCAACTTCGCTTCGAGGGTGTGGTCCCCGTCGGACCCCTCCGTGCTCTCCTCGTTGATCTGCTCGCCGAGGTGCTCGATGGCGTCCACGAGCAGTGGTAGCCGGTCCGACCAGTGCCGATACAGCGTGCTCCGCGAAATGCCGGCGGCCGAGGCGACGGCGTCCATCGTCATCGCCTCGACACCACGCTCCGCGAGCAGGGTCACGGTCGCGTCGAGCACAGCCTGGCGGGTACGGACCGCACGCGGATCACTGCGGTTCACATTCCTCCTCTATAGAACAGTCATGTTGCATAGATGCCGGAGCGGCATCTACGATACACAACTGTACGATAGTTGCCGCGCGTAGGGAGGGACCCGGTGGAGACAACACCGAGAGCAGCGGAGGACCAGGTTCCGCTGCCGGAGCCGCGGCCGGGGACGGTGGCCGCGTTCCGGGCCATGATGGTCGTGGTGTTCCTGGCCGCGATGGACTCGACGGTCGTGGCCACGGTGCTGCCGTCGATCCTGGCCGAACTCGGCGGCGCGGGTCTGCTGGCCTGGGTGGTCACGAGCTACCTGCTCACCACCGCCGTGTCCATCCCGCTGTGGGGCAAGGCCGCCGACCTCGCCGGCAGTCGCAGTCTCTACGTCGCCGCCTCCGTGGTGTTCCTGCTCGGATCGGCCTCGGTGGCCTTCGCACCGACCATGCCGGTCATGCTGATCGCACGCGCGATCCAGGGCCTCGGCACCGGCGGATTGATGGCGCTGACTCCCATCATCACCGGAGAACTGTTTCCGGCCCGGATCCGCGGCCGCTACCATGGACGACAGGGCGCAGTGCTGGCCGGTGCCAGCATTCTCGGGCCACTGATCGGCGGGATCTTCGCCGGAACCCTCGGCTGGCGCGCCGCCTTCTGGATCAACCTGCCGCTGGTCATCCCGGCGATGATCATCGCCGCCCGGTGCCTCCCGCCCGCGGCACCATCGCCGCCGCAGCGGCGGCGGATCGACATTCTCGGTGCCGTCCTGATCGCCCTCGCGAGTTCGGCCCTGCTGCTGGCGCTGAGCGAGGACACGCCACTGGCCGCTGAGCCCTACCGCACCGCACTGCTGGTCACGGCCACGCTGGCAGCGCTCGCCTATCTGCTCTGGCAGGCCCGCCACAGCGATCCCGTCCTGCCCTTGCGAGTGATGCGCTCCCGCATCGTCGCCGCCGGAGTCGGCCTGTCCTTCATCACCGGAGCGGCGATGATCGCCGCCGTCGTCCATGCCCCGCTGTTCACCCAGACCGTGCAAGGCCACTCCGCAGCCACCGCGGGTGCCCTGCTGCTGCCGCTCACCGGTGGGGTTCTCGTCGCCAACCTCGCCGGAGGCAACCTCATCACGCGCTTCGGCAGGTACCGTCCGTTCCTCATCATCGGTTCCCTCGCCATCACCGCCGGCTTCGGCCTGCTCACCACGGTCAGCACCGACACCGGCACCCTGCTGTTCGTGACCGCACTGACGCTGGTGGGAAGCGGCCTGGGACTGACCATGCAACCGGCCGTGCTCGCGCTGCAGAACGCCGTCGACGCCGCCCATCTCGGCGCAGCCACCGCAGCCAGCACGTTCTTCCGCCAACTCGGCTCCACACTCGCCATCGGCGTGCTCGGCGGACTGCTCACCGGCCGCGTCGGACCCCAGCTCGATGCGCTCACCCACGGGCTCCGGACCGGGCCCGCCGCCGCGGCCGCTCGCGTCGAGGTCTCCGCCGCATTCGCCGACCTGTTCACCGCACTCACGCCGGTGGCCGCCCTCGCCGTCATCCTCGCCCTGGTCCTGCCGGAAAAACCGCTGTCAGTCACCACCCCCTCGGCACCGGCCGAAAAAACTGACGAAACCAGCAACGATCTCAGCGCGCCTCGCTGACAACAACGCCGGAGAGAATGAGGTGCCACGATGCCGGAACACACGGCACATACCGACAGGCCCGCACGACACGTCGCCCTCGTCCTGGACATCGCCTGCGTCTGGTCCTACCTCGGCTACGCCCGCTTCGCCCGAGCAGCCGCCCGACATCGAGCCGCCGGCCGAACCATCGAGGTCGCGTTCCGCCCCTTCCAGGTGGCACCGCACGCCCCCACCGCCGGTGAACCGCTCACCGAGGTGCACGACCGCGATCTCGGACCCGACGCTGCGGACAAGGTGGCCCACGTGCGCGCCCTCTTCGATGCCGACGGGACCGAGCTCCACTTCGACAGGGCCGTGTTCGCCAACACCTTCGACGCACACCGGCTCATCGCCGTGGCCGCCCACCAGGGGCGGGCCGAGGACATGGTCACGAGCCTGTTTCACGCCTACTTCGTCGACGGCCACAACATCGCCGACGAGCACACCCTGCGGGACCTCGCCGCCGAGACCGGAGTCGTGTGGAGCGACGACGGCACCGACGCCGTCCGCAGTGAGCTCCAGCGCACCCGTGACGACGGCATCACCACCGTGCCGCGATTCTCGGTGGAAGGGGGCCCCGTACTCATCGGTGCCCAGTCCGAAGACGCCCTGTTCGCCGCACTCGAGACGTCCGCGCCACCACGTCAGGCGGAATGAAATGAACCGTGTGCCGCCTCGGTGAGGAAGACGAACTGGTCCACCCCCGCCAGGCCGAGCAGCGGGCGTGCCACGGCCGGGACGGCGGCACGGGTCCGGTCCCGCACCAGCCGCGCGTCCTCCAGCCGCACGGTCCGGCCGCGGGTGGTCAGTTCCCCACCGCCCGCGGCCAGGACGTTGCGCACCCAGTCGCTGTCCGCGCCGTAGGTCACCGGCAGCACGTAGCCGTCGCGGGTGGGGAAGGCGTTCAGCGGGGTGCGGTACCGGCGCCCGGACCGTCGGCCGACGTGGGTCAGCAGTCCCATGCCCGGCATGCGGGGCGCGATCCGCCCGGCCACCCGGTTGGTGGCGACCCGGTTGAACCGCGCGAGTGTCTTCGGCAGCACCATGCCGACCACTCTCGCGCGCCCACCCGGGCCGCGCCAGGGGAGTTGCGGTGGGCGGCGGTCCCGGGCCGGACGCCGGGGGTCAGGACCACACCGCGAGGGCCAGGGCGATCCCGCCGCCCGCCGCGCCGAACCCGGCGAGCACCGTCAGCACCACGTTCGCCACGGCGTAGACGTGCGCGCGTTCGGTGACGAGCCGGACCGTCTCATAACCGAACGTGGAGAAGGTGGTCAGCGCCCCGGCCAGCCCGGTACCGAGCAGCGTCCGGGCCGTGTCCGTGCCGCCGGTGGCCATCGACCAGCCGGTGAGCAGCCCGAGCAGGGCCGAACCGACGAGATTCACCGTCAACGTGCCCCACGGGAATGCCGAGCCGGTGGCGCGCTGCACCCGCTGGTCCAGCACGTACCGCAGCACCGCCCCGGCCGCGCCGCCGAGCGCCACCCACAGCACCGTCACGCCCGGTCCCTGTTCCGGGCCGCGTACCGCACCACCTCGACCTCGTCGAGTGTCACCATGCCCCCGTCGAGCAGCTCCTCCAGCTCGGGCACGAACGCCCGCACCCGCTCCGGCTCGTCCACGATCACCACGGCGACCGGCAGGTCCTCGGACAACGACAGCAGGCTGCTGGTGTGGATCAGGGAGTTGGCGCCGTAGCCCTCGATACCGCGCAGCACCGAGGCGCCGGCCAGCCCCGCATCGCGGGCGCGCCGCACGATCTCGCGATACAGCGGCCGGTGCCGCCACACGTCGTCCTCTCCGACGTGCACGATGAGCCGGAGCGCCCGGCCGGACAGGTGTCTCACCGCTCCTCCGCGTCCCGCTCGTCGCCACCACCGCCGCGCCGCGGGCGGGGGCGCAGC
>NZ_KB912493.1:41333-56374 GCF_000383775.1 Saccharomonospora halophila 8 | reverse complement strand
CAGCGCGGCCCTGGTGAGCAGTGTCCCGGCCACCACCGCCGCCAGCGAGGCGGCCAGCGAGCCCGCGGCGTAGACCACCGCGAGCACCGGCCTGCCCGCCGCGGCCGTGTCGAGGGTGTCGAGCACGTAGGTGGACAGGGTGGTGAACCCGCCCAGAACTCCGATACCCAGGAAGGGCCGGACCAGTCGGTGTGCACCTTCCCGCCGGGTGAGCAGTTCCGTCAGCACCCCGATGAGCAGGCAGCCGATCACGTTCGCGGTCAGCGTCGCCCCCGCGAATCCCCCAGCCGGATACGGCAGCGCGAGAACGAGCCCGTACCGGGCGAGGCTGCCGAGCGCGCCGCCCGCGGCGATCACCAGCAGCACGTCCCAGCGGTGCGTGCCGACCATGCCGTCCATGATTGCCGACACCCGATCGTGGGTAGCCGGGGCCCATGGGTTCCACGGTCGCACACAAGCTCATCGCCGATCACCTCGTCGACGGCCGAATGGTGCCGGGGGAGGAGATCGGCCTGCGGATCGACCAGACGCTCACCCAGGACGCCACCGGCACACTGGTGATGCAGGAGCTCGAAGCGCTCGGTCTGGACCGCGCGCGCACCGAGGTGAGCGTGCAGTACGTCGACCACAACCTGCTGCAGGCGGACGAGAAGAACGCCGAGGACCACGCCTATCTCCGCTCGGCCTGCCGCCGGTACGGCATCTGGTACTCGAAGGCGGGCAACGGGGTCTCGCATCCCACCCACCAGCAGCGGTTCGGCGTGCCCGGCAAGAGCATGGTGGGCTCCGACTCACACACCCCCGCCGCCGGGTCGCTGGGCATGCTGGCGATGGGCGTGGGTGGTCTGGAGGCCGCCACCGCGATCGCCGGGCAGCCGGTGTACCTGCGGATGCCGGAGATCTGGGGCGTGCGGCTGACGGGGGAGCTGCCGCCGTGGGTCTCGGCCAAGGACGTCATCCTGGAGATGCTGCGCCGGCACAGCGTCAAGGGCGGGCTGAACCGGATCGTCGAGTACCACGGGCCGGGCGTGTCCACCCTGTCGGCGATGGACCGGCACGTGATCGCCAACATGGGCGCCGAACTGGGCGCCACCACCACGGTGTTCCCCTCCGACGGCGCGGTGTACGAGTTCCTGCGCGCCGAGGGGCGGGAGCGGGACTTCGTCGAGCTCGTCGCCGACCCGGACGCCACCTACGACGTCACCGACGAGATCGATCTGTCCACACTTGAACCGCTGATCGCGAAACCGTCCTCGCCGGACAACGTCGTGCCGGTGCGTGAGGTGGCCGACACCGAGATCAGCCAGGTGGTGATCGGTTCGTCAGCCAACCCGGGCCTGCGCGACTTCGCCATCGCCGCGCACATGGTCGCCGGCAGGCAGACCAACGACGCCGTCAGCTTCGACGTCAACCCCACCTCGCGGGAGATCCTGTCCGACCTGACGAAAATGGGCGGCACCGTCGACCTGATCTCGGCGGGCGCGCGGATCCACCAGGCCGGGTGCATGGGCTGCATCGGCATGGGCCAGGCCCCCGCCGTCGGGCAGAACTCGCTGCGCACCTTCCCCCGCAACTTCCCGGGCCGCTCCGGGACGAAGGAGGACTCGGTGTGGCTGTGCTCGCCGGAGACCGCGGCCGCCTCGGCGCTGACCGGCGTGATCACCGACCCACGGGACCTGGCGGACAAACTGGAGATGCCCTACCCGGACCTGCCGCTGCCCGCGCGGTCGACCGTCAACACGGCCATGCTGGAAGAACCGCCACCACCCGAACAGGCCCGGCAGGAGCCCCTGGTGAAGGGCCCGAACATCTCCGCGCTACCGGACTTCCCGCCGCTGCCGGACCGTATCGAGGCGCCGGTGCTGCTCAAGGTGGGCGACAACATCTCCACCGACGAGATCTCCCCGGCGGGCGCGCGGGCCCTGCCGTACCGGTCGAACGTGCCGCAGCTGGCGACGTTCACCTTCGACCAGATCGATCCCACCTACTCCGACCGCGCGGCCGAGGCCGCGGGCGGACACGTCGTCGTCGGCGGGGACAACTACGGCCAGGGCTCGTCCCGCGAACACGCCGCGATCACCCCGCGGCACCTCGGCCTCACGGCGGTGCTGGCGAAGTCGTTCGCCCGCATCCACTGGCAGAACCTGGCCAACTTTGGCATCCTCGCGTTGGAGTTCACCGACCCGGCCGATCACGACCGGATCGGCCAGGGGGACACGCTGGTGCTGGACGGCCTGCGAAAGCAGCTGCCGGACGGCGGCGACCTCACCGTCCGCAACCAGACCCGGGGCGAGGAGTACATGGTGTGCCACCGGCTGTCGCCACGCCAGGTGGAGGCCGTGCTCGCCGGGGGACGCATCCCGCTGCTGGCCCGCGCGGACTGACTGAGCGCGACGCACGCACTCCGGTGTGTGCCGGTCACGCCGGTGACCTGCCGGGCACGGCCGACTCCGGCGGGGCCACCCCCGTGTGCGGGCCGGGGGAGAGGCGCGGTAGCCTTACAGGCGTCACCTTCCCAGAGGGTGGCGGCCGGGCTGTGGCGCAGTTTGGTAGCGCACTTGACTGGGGGTCAAGGGGTCGCAGGTTCAAATCCTGTCAGCCCGACCACCGAAGGGGCCGTCTACGCAGGTAGGCGGCCCCTTCGGCATTCCAGGGCAGGGCGGTGATCCGTGGCGGCCGACATCCGGCCGACACGTCAGACGGAGCGGATTCTGCCGACGGCCTTCTTGCCAACGCCGTCCGCCGTCGTCTGCCCGGGACGCTGTTATTTCTGGTGTTCGAACCGTAGTTCTGAGTAATCGGCGATCTCGAGTCCGTAGTGGCGGTACACCTTGGTGGTGTTCATCCCGGTCAAGGCGTCTGGGTCCAGACCAAGCCATACCGCAGCGGCGCGTACTGTCTGCTCGTCTGTGCCTTCGATCTCCAGGTACGGCGGGATGTGGGGCCATTCATCCAGCTCGAGTTTCACGTCCTCGTACGCCCAGCTGGTGCGGTAGTTCTCCTGGTAGGCCTTCGCATTGAACCCCAACATGCCCAGCATCTGGTGGGTGGTGTCGAAGTCGTCGACGCCGGTTTCCCACTCGTCGGTGCCATCGATGCCGTCATGGCGAATGCGTTTGATGGACAGTGTGGCGTCGGCAGCCGTCTCCCGCAGCCGCATCCATGTCGAGTCGTCGCCAGGCGTGATGTCGTAGACGTAGCGTCGCTGGAGGTGTCGCGGCGCCACCAGGCGCGCCCGGTCCGACAGCCACTCCGCGACGTCGCGGTGGTTGATGTCCAAGGCCTTCGCCTCATACTCGATGGGCATCGCTGCATGCTATCCCTTCTCACGCGGGGTCACGTCTGCGGAAAGGGCGGTTTGCTCCTCGTCGCGGAAGTTTACGATCTCTCGTGACACCGGGCTCGCGGCGAAGTCGCTGACCTCTTGGCATAGGTCCATCCGCTGGATGCACACGCCCGCGAGCCACCGCTTGTCCCGCGACCGGTACAGCCGGGTGCCGTAGAACCCTTCCTGGCAGTCGCGGTCGTTGTTGAACTGCCAGTCTCGGCACGTCACCGGCAGTCGGGTGGGGCGGATGCGCTTGACGTAGATCCGCCGGCCTTCCGGGAGCAGGTACGAGGTGCGAAACCCCGATGCTCCGGCAGTGATGTGGTGCGCCTCCGCGGTGGCGCCACGCTGCGCGAGTACCGCGGCGATAGCGTCAAGCGAGTCGCGCCCGTCGTCGAGGCTGTTGAGTAGCCGCACCGACAGCTCCGGGCTGTACTCATCGAGCAGCCGGTGGACCCGCTCGATGTGGTCGCCGTTGACCACCACGATGTTCGCGTCCGCCCGCACCCCGTGGTCGCTGCACGCTTGGATGGACGCCTTCAACGTATCGATCTTGCGCGTGGCCCGGTCGAGGTCGGCGAACCGCTGGTGCTGCACCTGCGCGAGCTCCTCGGGCGTGGTGCCGAACACCGAGAAGTTCACCTTCTCCAGACCGGCCTCAGCAGCGGCCGGGATCACCCGTGCGCCGTTCTCGCCGTTCGAGGTCATGCGCACGCTGTAGCCCTGGTCGACGGAGATGCGGACGAGCTCGGCCAGCCTCGGATGCAATGTGGGCTCCCCACCGGTGAGGTGTAGTTCCGACACGCCGAGCGTGTCGCGCAGTGTCCCGATCGCCTCGGCGTACTCGGGGCCCGGCATCATGGTCGCTGGTATGAAACTGGCACCGTTGCGCTCGGTGTAGATCGATACTCGACCGCTGGCGCCGGACGAGGTGAACAGCGGCAGGGTGCGCCGCGAGTTGTCCGCGGCGACCGGTGTTCCCTCGTTGTGACAGAAGGTGCAGGTCATGCCGCACGCGTCGAGGATCTTCACTCGGAGAGTGCGGTCGGGTCGGATGTAGGTCGGTATGGACATGACGACCCCCATTCGTCGCGGGGACTGGTTATCGCGTCTCCCGTGGTGCTTGTCCGTGTACTCGGCCCCCGGCCATCCCCGGGGGCGCGCCGCATCCTTGGCGTGGCGCGGGGAGTGGATGCGTGGCTCGTGGGCGCTCAATCCGCGCCGACCGGGGGCTGTGGTCCCCGGCAGTACGTGGTAGTGCGGGTGGACGCCTTGATCTGGGACAGGGCCGCCCGGCGCGGGGAGCGCACCGGGCGGGGTCTCAGTTCAGGGCGCGGAGCCCGTCGAGGACGCGACGCAGCACGTCCAACGGCGGGTCGGTGCGCTGCCGTAGCGCGCTCCTGGCCCGGTCGGACTCGACGTCCGGGTCGAGCACGGGCCAGGACCAGTAGTCGGGCAGTCGATACATCACCGCGGTGTCGGCGGAGTGCATCGGAGGAAGGCGCAGAGTGATTTCAGCGGGGCTCTCGGGGCCGGAGCGGTCGAGCAGTGCGTGTCGGGGCATCAGCGGGACTCCTCGGTGGTGCGGTGGAGTGTGTGGCCGCGCAGGTCGGCGACGCGGCCGACCAGGTCATCGGCCAGATCGCGCAGAGCGACGCCCACCTCGTGCAGTTCCTCGGCGGGCAATTCGCCGCCGTCCTGGCGGGCCATCAGTTCCACCGCCACGCCACCGAGCGTGCGGTTGACCGTGGCCATTCGAGCCAGGAGTTCGCGGTCGCGGTCGATCACGGCATCGCCTCCACCGCTGCCAGTGACGGGATCTGCTCGGCGGGCCAGCCGTCGCGGACGCGGATTTCGCGGTCGCACTGCCAGCAGGTCGGACTCGGCGGCCCGTCCAGACTGAAGTCGCTCGCGGTCGGGGTGACCTCCGTGCCGCACAGCGCGGTGAACATCTGGTCTGCACCTGGGGTAATGGTGGTGCGGTCGTAGGCGTGGCGTCGTCCTTCGGCGGGTTGCCACCAGTGGCGAATCATCGGTGCCCCCTCCATGCTCGGCTTCTCGGACTTGTGTGCACGGAAGGTATGCGGCGCGACACGCTGGAGGTTTCCTCACAGGAAACTCAGCGGGTATGGTCGCCAACATGGACACGATTGGGGTAACCATCAGGCGCCTACGCCGTTGGCGGGGCCTGACGCTTGAGCAAGCCGCCGGCCTCGCCGGCCTGTCGAAGGGCTACCTGTCGAAGATCGAGAACGGGAAGGCCGCGGTCGAGCGACGGAGCACCCTGGTCGCGATCGCTGACACGCTGCGGGTCAGCCTCGCCGACATCACCGGTGACGGACTCGAGATACGCGACCCGGAAGCCGACAGCACCGTCCCCGCGATCCGTGCCGCACTACTCGACAGCGACCTCAATGACCATCCGCCGCAAGGCGAACTCTCGCCGCTCGTCGCCGAGACGCAGTTGGTCGCGGCGATGCGGCAAGCGAACCAGATGGCCGAGGTGGGCCACCGACTGCCGCCCCTGATCACGGCCCTCCATACGCACGCGCGGCAGGCGGAAGCGCTCCGGGCGCTCGTGAGCGTCGCGCACACCACCTCGCTGCTGGTCAAGGGATTGGGTGCGTTGGACCTCGCATGGATCGCGGCGGACAGGGGAAACGAGGCCGCCGAGCGGCTCGGTGATCCGCACTGGATCTCGCTCGCCGCCTTCGCCCGCACCCAAGCGTGCTCGGGCCTCGGTGCGCACCGCCGCGCCGGTGTGCTCGCCGCCAATGCGCTCGAGATTGTGCCTGAGGAGTCGGTCGACGTCCGCGGCGCGCTGACGCTCACCACGGGATTCATCGACTCTGTGATCGGTGGGGACCCGTCCGCTGCGCTCGACGAGGCTGAGGGGCTCGCCGAGCATGTCGAGGACGGTAATCGGCATCACCTGCTGTTCACCCCGGCCAACGTGGTCCTGTGGCGGATGTCGGCGGCGCTCGAAGGCGGCCACTACGCGGCGGCCGCCACGCTCGCGGAGTCGATCCACCCCAGCGACCTCGAAATCAACTCGCGCCGTACCACCTACTTCATCGACTACGCTCGTGCCCTGTGGGGACTACGGCGGCCGGACGAAGACGTGATCAAGCTGATCGCACAGGCGGAGACGCTCGGTCCGGTACGGACCAGGAGCAACACGTTCGTCCGCGAGATCGTGTCCACGATGGTGGAGCGTGCGCGGCGGCAAGCGGTCGCCCGCGAGGCGCGCGGCCTGGCATCCCGCATGGGACTGCTCAAGGTCGGTTGAGTGGCGCGGTCTCCGATGACCTGTTCGAGCTCCGGGACCAGCGACGAGGGGATTGGTACGGTTCGGCGCATCCCGGTTTTCGTCAGTCCCTTGTGTTGCACGCCGCGGATTTCGTGGAGCGACGTCGGCACGCGGACACACCGTTCATCTCAGCCCTCCGATCGCTCGGCAAAGAGGGACACCGTAGGAGTCATCTGGCCGCAGTCGAACCGAACTCCGCAACTCAAGTTGATCTCAGCCTCGGTAACATCTAGCCTCGTGAAGTGATCATGGGGAAAATCACTCGGGCCGCGGTGTTGAGAGCTATCGCTGAGTACGACGAGCTCGGTCGCGTGGGATTCTTGACGAAGTACGGGTTTGGCGAGGCGAGATCGTACGTGCTCGTGCATGACGGCCGTCGCTACGACTCCAAGGCCATCGCCGGGGTCGCACACCAGTGGACTCAAGACCGTCCGTTACGCGCGGACGAGTTCAGTGGTGGGCTCGGCGCTGCCGTCAAATGGCTGACCGAACTGGAATTCCTGGTCGAGGACCTCGCCGACGGAGCCGCGACGTGGGGTCTTGTGTGTAACCCGGAGCTGTTCGATATCGACCGGCTCCGCCGGGACGGCAAGGACCTCGAGTTATGGAAGGTTACGCGTTTCAAGAATGAGATCGCCCCCGGTGACCGTTTCATCCTCTGGCGAAGTGGCAAGGGTGGCGGCGTCATGGCCTACGGCCGGATCACGGGGAACCTGCGGTATGTCACCCAGGCCGGTGGATACTGGCTCAAAGAGCCCGGACCCGCCGACTACGTCCCGCTCGTCGTAGACGAGTGGGTGGATCCGGTTATTCCCCGGGATGAACTCAAGAAAGATCCTCGTGTCAGCAGCACGAGCCTGATCCAGCAACCGTGGGCGGGTTTACCGCACCGCCTCACCGACGACACTTGGACTGCGGTCATGGAAGCGGTGTCGGCCGCTGATGTCGGGTTGGGTGCCACAGACACAGGCCGACGACGAGACATCCCGGGGAAAGCCGCCACTACCGTGCAACGGGTTGTCCGAAGCAGCGGCGTCGTGCGTCTGGTCAAGGAATGGCACGCACACCGCTGCCAGATCTGCGGACTCCGCATCGAGCTTCCTGGAGGAACCTACTACAGCGAAGGTGCGCACATCCAGGCCCTGGGCGCCCCGTACAACGGCCCCGACGTCACCAGCAACGTGCTGTGTCTGTGCCCCAACTGCCACATCATGTTGGATAATGGAGTGATCGTCCTTGACGATGAGCTGACCATCATCCGCCATGGTCATGCCGTGGGTTCGTTACGCACCGACAAGCACCACACCATCGATAGGGACTACGTACGCAGCCATCGAGAACGCTGGCAGAGGTAGTAGCGCATCGCGTTGAAGCAGTTCCCATCGCCCGGGTCACGAACTGATCAACTGATGCGAACTGGCCGCACAGCCACTCTGCTGATCGCCCCGTGAGTATTGCAGGCTGCCTGGTCGGCATCGTGGCCTCCAGGGGTGCGACGATGCCGCCGTCCCGCGCCCACACGCACGGGACGGCGACATCAATCCGAAGGCTTTTCGAAGTCCGGGCCGGTGCTCAGGCGTGGCAGCCGGTGAGCTCGGGCGGGACGTCCGTCTGGTCGCCGGAGCCGAGGAACAGTGCCATGCAGTCGGTCAGGAACTCGGGGTTCTCCTCGGCGATGAAGTGACCGGTGGCAGGCGCGACGACCTCACGCACGTCCTCGGCGACTCCGCGGAAGGATTCGGCGACGCCCGGGCCGAACGTGACCTCGGCACCCATCGCCAGCACGGGCATGGCGATCTGGCGTTCGGCCGCGTTGGCCTGGTTCCTCTGCGCGTCCTGCGGGAAGGTCCGGTAGTACTCGTAGCCCGCGGTGCGCTTGTCGGAGTCGGCGTAGGCCTTGAAGTACGTCTCCTGTGCGATTTCCTGCGGAGCCACGGTGTTGTTGAAGAGCATGCCGAGGTAGGTTTCGACGTCCTCGTCGTCCATGATCTTTTCCGGAATGGGGGCGGGGGCCATGTTGAACGTGAAGTGGAAGCTCATGCCGTAGGAGTTCTCCAGGCCGAAACCAGGCAGCGGCGCGTCGAGGACAGCGATCCGGCTCACCTCGTCGGGGAACTGGTAGGCGTACTCGTACGCCACCATCGAGCCGAGGTCGTGGCCGAGTAGCGCGACCCGCTCGTAGCCGAGCTCGGTCACCGCCTCGCGGATGCGCTGCGCGGTCGTGGCCTTGTCGTAGCCGTCCGCGGGAATGGTCGATCCACCCAGGCCCGGCAGGTCGAGGGCGATGACGGTGTTGTTCTCCGCGAGGGTGGGCATGACCTTGTGCCACTGGAACATGGTCTGCGGCCAGCCGTGCAGCAACACCAGCGGCGGTCCGGAACCGCCGCGGACGAAGCGCAGCTCGCTGCCGTCCACGGAGACCGTACCGTGCTCGTACGACCCGTGGGCACTCAGCTGGCTGGGCGGGGCCGTCGCACTGGAGGTGGCGGTGCTCGCGCCCATCCCCGACATGATCAGCCCCCCGGCTGCGAGGATGGCGACGGTCGTCCGTCCCATCCGCCTGAGACTCCACCTGAGCGGCCGTCTGTCCGAGCGAGCCGATCCCGAGGTGCCTTCGCTGACCGACATGCGTTCTCCCGTCGCCAGGGTCGAAGACCGGGCTGCTGGTGCGACCGTGTCCTGCCCGGTGCGCTCGCCCGCGGTCAGCCCGGAACCTCCGACAGGTGATCATGACTGCGGGGAACCCTAGACCCGTGCGCATGCCCTCGCACAGGGCCGGAACGAGTCGGGCGTTCAGGGCCGCGAGCCCGGCGCCGTACCCGACGCGCCCGGCGGAGCCAGTGCGAACGAAGAGCCGGCCGCGCCGGACCACGGGGACAGGTCACCTCACGTGGTTCCCCAGGGACCCGGTCCCGGCCGCCACGCGGATACTGCTGAGGGTAGCTGCTCGTTGACTGACCGGACGGGAAAGAAACATCCAGCTCACGTCCCCTGACCGCGGTTCCGCGTCCTCATTGTGTTCGCAGTCGACGGGACCGGCCCCGGCAGCTTTGCTCCGAGCGGAGTAGGCCACGAAAGACCGTGCATGCTAGCATTGAATGCAATGACAGCATGGAGGTGGGCATGGCGACCTTAACGGTGCGGGACTTCGATGACGAACTCAAGGCTGAGCTGCGGGTTCGCGCGGCGGAACATGGTCGGTCGATGGAGGCGGAGGTGCGGGACATTCTGCGCCGGGCGTTGACGCGGCCTTCCTCCGGTGAAGGGATGGCGACACGGATCCGCCGCAGGTTCGCCGGAACCGGGGACCTGTCGATCGAGCCGCCTCCCCGGGCGGAACCGGCGCGGGCCGCGGAGCTGGAGGAATGATCGTCCTCGACACGAACGTCGTGTCCGAGCTGATGCGGCCCGAGCCCGATTCCAGGGTGATGACGTGGGTGGACCGCTTACCTGCCGAGGACGTGTTCGTCGCCTCGGTGACGGCGGCCGAACTGCGCTATGGGGCGGCCCGCTTGTCGGACGGTCGTCGCAAGCGCGAGTTGGTGGTGAAGGTGGAGGAGTTGTTCGCCGAGGACTTCCAGGGAAGGGTTCTCCCCTTTGACGACGCCGCAGCCGCTTGCTATGCGGAGATCGCCGTGGAACGGGAGCGTGCAGGTCAGACGGTCAGCATGGCAGATGCCCAGATCGCGGCGATCTGCCGCTCTCACGGCACTCCGCTGGCGACTCGGAACATCAAGGACTTCTCCGGTACTGGGGTGGACCTGGTGAATCCGTGGGACCACACCGCGGAGTGAACGGGTTGGCTCAGCGGATCCGCCGGTGGATGCGGTCGACGGCCCGCTCGACGATTCTTCTCCTGCAAATTGGGTTTCATGCGTACCTCGGCTGCTCGGCGTCCGGGTCGGCCGGGACCACGTCGAGGCGTGGGTCGGCGACGAGGCGGTCGATGACGGTGGGGTCGGCACCGATCCCGGCCCAGTGCGGGTCGATGTCGTTGGCCACGAACCAGGCACGGTCGGCGGGCCAGGCGAGCGCGGTGTCGGTGATGTCCAGCCGGGGCTGGTCGGGCCACCCGTCCGGGGCGGTCCAGTCGCCCGCGTCGGACAGTGCCCCCCGGAAGAGCACGTACGAGCGGTTCGGCAGCTCTACCCGGGGCCCGGGAAGTGGCGGGGGCAGGGTGTCCGCCGGCGCGACCCCGGGCTCGGCGTCCGGGTCCGGCCGCACCGGCGGGGCGAGTTCGTCGGCCACGACCGGGCGCTCGCCACCGACGATGCCGCCGGAACCGTCCCAGAGGCCGAAGTAGCACTCGCGTGGGGTGCGGGTGTGCTCGGCCAGCACGTTGAACAGCGTCCGCAGCCGATCGGCCGCACGATCGTCCCCGTCGGCATCGGCCTCGATCCGACCCGGGTGGGCGGGGTCGGGCAGGAACCGCAGGCGGGCGTGGGCGGCGAACCCGGAGGGGCCGAACGTGATCAACCGGGTCCACGGCGAGTGGTCCGCCATGAGCCACCGGGCGGCGGAGAGGTCGGCGCACGCGGTGAGAGCCACGGGCCCACGGTAGCGTGCGGCGCTCGGCGACACCGCCGTATTCGCCACACGCGATGCCGTCGCCCGTGGTGCGACCCGCAGACGGGAGCATCCCTTCCGCGGTCTCCGCCGGTCACCGAGTGCGGAGCCGACCTCGGGCACCGACGATCACAGGTCTTCCCCGGAGGCCTCCATCATCGGGCGCACCTCCACCGCGGCGAACCGTGCGTCGGGGATCCGGGCCGCGATCTCGCATGCCCGCTCCGGGCTGTCGCAGTCGACGACGAGGTAGCCGGCGAGCTGCTCCTTCGTCTCGATGAACGGGCCGTCGGTGGCCGCGAGCGCACCGTCCCGGACCCGCACGGTCCTGGCGGTGAGCGGGTCGGCCAGCGCCTCCCCGTGGACGAACTCGCCCGAGTCGACGATCTCCCGATGCATCGCCTCGGCCTGTCGACTCAGCTCGGCACGCTCTTCGTCCGGCAGCGCGAGGAAGTCCGGATTCCGCAGGTACAGCGGATGCTCCCAGTTCTCCGGATTGCTGTAGATCAGCAGCAGGTATTTCACTCTCGACTCCTCGGTTCCAGTGTCCGGCTCCTGCCGGGCGATGGCACGCCCGGCTGGAGCCCGACGTCGGTCACGCGCTTCCGGCGAGGCCGATGACGTTGCCTTCCGGATCGGTGAACCGCGCGACGACGAAGTCCCCGTCCGGGGCCCGCACCGGCCCCAGCACCCGTTCGCCTCCGAGGCTTTCCGCTCTCCGGAGCGCGGCCTCGACGTTCGGTACGCCGACGTAGAACAGCACCGTGTTCTCGTGGTCCGCACCGCCGCCGACGCCGCCGTTGATGCCGCCGGTCGTGTTCCCGTCGACGAACCCGTACCGCCCCGGCCCGGACACCTCCTCGCTGAGCGCATCGCCCACGTGGAACTGCCAGCCGAACAGTTCGCCGTAGTAGTCGTGCAGCTTCGCGGGGTCCTTCCCGATGATCTCGAAGTGCACCACGGGGCTTCCCATGATCGTTCCCTTCCGCGCCCGCGCGTCGGCGCATTTTGGGGCACCCAGTTCGGCGCCTCTCCTTCCGAGGTCGGAACCGGCGGGCGGGTTTCGACATCCGGCGTCACACGGCATGGTGAAACTGGCCCAGGGTTCAGCAGGGCTGGTCGTCGGGCAGCCGACCGGCCCGGTTCCGGAGATGGCGCTGCTCGGGCAGGCTCGTGGCGAGGCGGGCGGCCATCAGGTACGAGGTCCGTGCGTCGGCGAGGTCTCCCCGCCTCTCCAGCAGATGCGCCCGGACCGCGTGCAGCCGGTGGTGCCGGGCGAGCCTCCGGTCGGCGCCGAGCGGTTCCAGCAGCGCGAGTCCGGTGTCCGGGCCGTGCACCATCGCGGCGGCGACAGCGCGGTTGAGGGTGACCATCGGGTTCGGGGCGAGCGTGTCGAGCAGCTCGTAGAGGGCCAGTACCTGCGGCCAGTCGGTCTCCTCGGCGCGGCCGGCCTCCGCGTGCACGGCGGCGATCGCCGCCTGGACCTGGTACGGGCCGAGCGACGCACGACCCAGAGTATCGGTGATCAGCTCGATGCCCTCGGCGAGGAGCCCCGGATCCCACCGGCCGCGGTTTTGCTCGGCGAGCGGGACCAGTTCGCCGTCGGGCCCGATGCGGGTGGACCGCCGCGCGTCGCACAGCAGCATGAGCGCGAGCAGCCCGCCCACCTCGCCGTCGTGGGGCAGCAGGCGGTGCACGATCCGGGTGAGCCGGAGGGCCTCCCCGGTGAGTTCGACGCGCTGCAGATCCGGCCCGGAGGTGGCCGTGTAGCCCTCGTTGAACACCAGGTACAGCACGTGCAGGACGGCGCGGAGGCGCTCCTCCCGCTCGTCTTCAGCAGGCATGCCGAAACGGGCGCCGGTGGACGCGATCCGCTGCTTGGCGCGGCTGATGCGCTGCGCCATCGTCGGCTCGGGGACCAGGAACGCGCGCGCGATCTGCGCGGTGCTCAGACCGCCGACCGCGCGCAACGTCAACGCCACCTGCGAGGCGGGGGAGAGTTCGGGGTGACAGCAGAGGAAGAGCAGGGTGAGCGTGTCGTCGTCGCCGCGCGTGTCCCCGAGGTCCGGGGCAGGCACGAGGTGCTCGTCGGGCAGGGCCAGCGACGCGGTGTCCGTCTCGCGGCGCCTGCGGGCCCGCTCACCGCGGAGCCGGTCGACCATCCGGCGGGAGGCCACGGTGATCAGCCAGTTCAGCGGGTTGTCCGGCATGCCCCGCTGCGGCCACTGCGTGGTGGCGGCCAGCAGCGCCTCCTGCACCGCGTCCTCGGCGAGGTCGACGTGCCCGTGGTGCCGCACGAGCGCGGCGAGCACCGTCGGCGCCGCCCGGCGCAGCAGGTCCTCGACACCGGCGTCCGTAATCCCGTCCCCTCCTCGCCTCGGCGCCCCGCCGGGCGCACATCCCGGAGCGATCCGGCCGGGCCGGTGGTGACCCGGAAGGAGACTCCCACACCGCGACCATACGGTGCGCGAGATGTGCCACGAACCGGCCGACGCATCCGTGCTCGTTCGTGTCCGCTGTCGACTGGGACACCCCGCTCACCACCTGCGGGAAGGAACGGCGCCTCCGAGCGACCGTTCGTGTCAGCATTGAAATCAGCACCGAGCGCAGTGACAGCATGGAGGGGCGGACATGGCGACGTTGACGGTCCGGCACCTCGACGACGAACTGAAGGCCGAGCTGCGGGTTCGCGCGGCGGAGCACGGCCGGTCGATGGAGGCGGAGGTGCGTGACATCCTGCGCCGGGCGTTGGCGCGGCCTCTTCCCGATGAGGGGATGGCGACACGGATCCGCCGCGGGTTCGCCGGGGACCTGTCGATAGAACCGCCGCCCCGGACGGAACAGGCGCGGGCCGCGGAGCTGGAGGATCGACCGTCCTCGACACAAACGTCGTGTCCGAGCTGATGCGCCCCGAGCCCGATCCCGGGGTGATGACGCCGTGGAGGCCCAGGCGTCGGTGCACGTGGTGAGGACCGGTGGGCACCGTAGTGCGAGAACATTCGACTACACTCCCGATTCCACCACGCGTATCCGGTGTTGTCGCCCGTGGTGAGATCCGACGATGGGAGGGCCGGGGAGGCGATGGGGTGTCCGATCGGTCGGCGCGCGGTGTGGGCCTGGTCAGGGCTGTCGGCGGCTGCTGTGGCCGTGGCCGCGGTGGTCGTTCTGCGGCCGTCGCCCGAGCCGGACCCATGGACGGACGGTCCGCCGCCCGAACCCACCGGTGCCGGTCCCGAGTCGACTCGGCCGGGGAGTACCGGTACTACCCCGCCCGGTACGACGACCAGCACGGCGCCGATGGCGTCGACCGACACGACGACAGAGGCTCCGGCACCCGACATCGACGAGCCGCCCGAGGCCGCACCCACCGGGACGCCCACGGTGGGGCGGACCGAAGCCGCTGGAGAAGGTGACTCCCGCGCCGACCGGGTGGAACGGGACGCGATGGTCCCGCATCCCCGACCTGAACCGTCGTCGTACGTCGCGCCCGGTCTTCACTCACCGTCCGAGACCATCGACCTGGGCACGCTCGACCCGGAGGAACGGTAGTCGTCAAACTGCCTCGATCGCCAGGAGTCCGACGAGGACACCGGCTGTGGCGACCCCGAGAGCGGCCCGCCCGTCCCGCTTGAGTGCGCCGTACAGCCAGTACGCACCGACCGCGCGGTCGAGAACCACCGTTACCCCGCGGATGTCCCCGGCCCGCGCCAGGGACACGAAGAGGGCGTCCCGAGGAAGGCGCCCGCCAGCAGTGCCCCGGCGACGGCACCGGGAACGGCACGGTGGTGTGCGGCGTGGTGTCCGGCGACCGCGGCCGCGGGCCCGGGCCTCGCCGGT
>NZ_KB912493.1:35955-41233 GCF_000383775.1 Saccharomonospora halophila 8 | reverse complement strand
GTCCGACCCGGCCCGGCAGTGGCGGTCGGCGTTCCTGCGAATGCCGTACCAACGGGACGCGCTGGCGCGGCACGCGATGATCGTGGAGACGTTCGAGACGGCCTGCACCTGGGACCGCTTCGACGACCTGCACCGCGCGGTCACCACCGCGGCCGACGAGGTGATGCGGCACACCACCGGGGGCGGTGCGGTGACCTGCCGATTCACCCATGTGTATCCGGACGGGCCCGCGCCGTACTACACCGTGTACGCCCCCGGACGGTGGGGGAGCACGCTCGCCCGGTGGGACGAGATCAAGGCCGCGGTGTCCGAGGCGATCCTCGCGCACGGCGGCACGATCACGCACCACCACGCGGTCGGCCGCGACCACCGCCCGTTCTACGACCGGCAGCGTCCGGACCCGTTCGCCGCCGCGCTCGCCGCGGCCAAACGCACGCTCGACCCCGCGTGGACCCTGAACCCGGGCGTGCTGCTGCCCGACGACCCGGGCACGACCTGACCACCGCCCGCGCCGTCCCGGTTTGACCGCCGCCGGGCGGGCAATCTCCCTCCGACGACCGTGTCCCCGGCGGCCGGAGGACGGGAACACGGCGACGCCGAGGGAGGGAGGGTGCCGTGGCCGGGCGGACGGTGGCCCAGCACCTGGTCGACCTGCTGGTGCGGGCCGGGGTGCGCCGGATCTACGGGGTGGTCGGGGACAGCCTGAACCCGGTCACCGACGCGGTGCGGCGCACGGACGGGATCGACTGGGTGCAGACCCGGCACGAGGAGGCGGCCGCCTTCGCCGCCGGGGCCGAGGCGCAGATCACCGGACGGCTCACCGTCTGCGCGGGCAGCTGCGGCCCCGGGAACCTGCACCTGATCAACGGCCTGTTCGACGCGCACCGCAGCATGGCGCCGGTCGTGGCGATCGCCGCGCACATCCCCGCCGAGGACATCGGCACCGACTACTTCCAGGAGACCCACCCGGAGCGGCTGTTCGTCGAGTGCAGCCACTACTCGGAGATGATCTCCACGCCGGCGCAGCTGCCCCGCGTCGCGCACGCCGCGATCCACCACGCCCTCGGCCTCGGCGGCGTCTCGGTGCTCACCGTCCCGGGCGACGTGGCGGGGCAGGACTCGCCCGAGGACAGGACGACGATGGTGCCGATCAGCCGGTCGCCGACGATCCGCCCGACCGACACCGACATCGACGCCTTCGCCCGGCTCGTCGACGACTCCCACCGGGTCACCCTGTTCTGCGGCGCCGGGGCCGCGGGCGCGCACGACGAGGTGATGTCCTTCGCCGGACGGGTGCTCGCCCCGGTGGGCCACGCCCTGCGCGGCAAGGAGTGGATCCAGTACGACAACCCGTACGACGTCGGCATGTCCGGCCTGCTCGGCTACGGCGCCGCGTACGAGGCGATGCACGAGTGCGACCTGCTCGTGCTGCTGGGCACCGACTTCCCGTATCACCCGTTCCTGCCCGACGACGTCCGGACCGTGCAGGTGGACGTCCGGCCCGAGCACCTGGGCCGCCGCTCGCGGTTGGACCTCGGCATCTGCGGTGACGTCGCCGAGACGCTGCGGTGTCTCATCCCGAAGGTCGAAGCGAAGACCGACCGCACCTTCCTCGACCGGATGCTGCGCAAGCACGCCGACGCACTCGAAGGCGTCGTCGCCGCCTACACCACCGGCGTGGAACGGCACCGGCCGATCCACCCCGAGTACGTCGCGTCCGTGCTGGACGAGGTGGCCGCCGACGACGCGGTGTTCACCGTGGACACCGGGATGTGCAACGTGTGGGCCGCCCGCTACATCAGCCCGAACGGGCGGCGCCGGGTCATCGGGTCGTTCACCCACGGGTCGATGGCCAACGCGCTGCCGCAGGCGATCGGTGCGCAGCTGCCCGACCGGTCCCGCCAGGTGGTCGCGATGTCCGGCGACGGAGGTTTCGCCATGCTGCTGGGGGAGTTCCTCACCGTCGTGCAGTACGGCCTGCCGGTGAAGGTCGTGCTGTTCGACAACTCGTCGCTGGGCATGGTGGACCTGGAGATGATGGTCGCCGGGCTGCCCCCGTACGGCACGACCTACCCGGAGACCGACTACGCCGCCCTGGCCCGGGCCGCGGGCGCGCACGCCCGGCGGGTGACCGACCCGCGCGAGGTGACCGACGGGCTGCGCGAGATCCTCGCCCACGACGGCCCGGCACTGCTGGACGTGGTCACCGACCCGAACGCGCTGTCCCTACCGCCGCACGTCACCGGGCAGCAGCTCACCGGCTTCGCGCTGGCCACCAGCAAGATGGTGCTGCAGGGCGGCGTCGGGCGGATGCTGCGGCTGGCCCGCGCCAACCTGCGCAACATCCCCCGGCCGTAGTTCGGCCGGGAGGGGGAGCCGGGACGTCACTGCTCGGCGGGGTCCGGACCGACCCGTCGGCCGTGGTACCAGCGGCCCCAGGAATCCAGCCGACGGGCGATGTCCTCCAGACTCGCCCCGGTCTCGGTCACCGAATACTCCACCTTGGGTGGTACCTGCGGATGCACGGTCCTCGTCACGATCCCGTCCGCCTCGAGTTCGCGGAGCTGCCGGGTCAGCATGCGTTGGGTGATGGACGGCAACGCCCGTCGGAGCTGGCCGAACCGTCGCGGGCCCGCGAACAGATGCTGCAGAATCGCCAGCTTCCACTTACCGCCGATCACCTCCATCACCGACTCGATCATGCAGTAGTCGGGCTTGTCCCCGACGGAATCCCGCACGCGCGACCTCCCGTACCCGCGTTCCCACCGCACGCCCAGACTGCCACCGCCGGCGCGGCGTCGCCACGGCGGCCGGCGCGGTCTCGCCGAACGGATCTCACGCGGACGGGCGATCGGTGGGTTCTCCGGTGTCGGGCCGGTCGCGGAGCGAACGCCAGGCCGCCGCCGCCACGCCCAGCAGAAGGCAGGCGCCCACCGTGACGGCGAGGGTGAAACCGCCGGAGAACGCGTTCCCGGCGGCGGTACGCAGTGCCGTCCGCGTCGGTTCGCCCGCCTCGGAGGCCACCTCCACGGCGGAGGCGAGTGAATCACGCGCCTGCACCTCCTGTGTCGCCGAGAGTCCTTCGACGGGGCGGAGCGTCGTGCGGTAGACGGCACCGAGAACCGTGCCCAGGATGACGATCCCGAGGCCCGAGCCCAGTTCGAAGGAGGTTTCCTGGATCGCGCCCGCGGCACCGGCGCGGTCCGGTGGCGCCTCGGACATGATGGTGTCGGCCCCGAGCGTGGTCACCACCCCCGCACCGAACCCGGTGCCCAGCAGCAGACCGACGAGCGCGCCGTACCCGCTGTCCGGTCCGAGGAACGCGAGAGCCCCCGAGGAACCGGCGAAGAGCAGCAGCCCTGCGGTGACGGCGCCCCGGCCGCCGAGCACGCCGCCGATCCTCGGTGCGGTGATCGCGCCCACCGCGTTGGCGACGGCCATCGGGAGCAGCGCCGCGCCCGCGGCCAGCGGTGCGAGTCCGTCGAGGAGCTGGAATCGTTGGGTCACGAAGAACATGACCGCGATGTAGTTCGCGAAACACACCAGAATGGAGATCGTGGCGACCGAGAATCCGCGGTTCGAGAACAACGACAGGTCCAGCAGCGGTGCACTGATCCTGCGCTGACGGTGGACGAACAGCACCAGCAGGCCCACCGACGTGAGTCCGAGCGCGCCGGACGACGGCGTCACGGCACCGTGCTCGCCGACCTGCTTCAGCGCGAACACCAGCCCGCCGAGCCCGAGAATCGACAGCGCGGCGCTGACCCCGTCCCAGCGCTCCCGGTGCTCACCCCGCGACTCGGGGATGATCACGGATCCGACGGCCAGTGCGGCGACGACGACCGGCACGTTGATCAGGAAGACCGAGCCCCACCAGAACCGTTCGAGCAGCAGCCCGCCCACGACCGGGCCGAGGGCCGCCCCGACGCTGTGGCTCGCCGACCAGATCCCGATCGCGACGGCCCGCTCGCGGTCGTCGGGGAAGACCGTCCGGATGACCGCGACCGTGGCCGCCGCCACCATCGCCGCACCCAGGCCCAGCGCTGCCCGCGTGGCGATCAACACGTCGGGCGTGGTGGCCAGCGCCGCGCCCACCGACGCGGATCCGAACACGACGAAGCCGGCGAGCAGCACTCTCCTGCGGCCGAGACGGTCACTCAGCGTCCCGCACGTGACGAGGAAGGCGGCCACGGTCAAGGCGTAGACGTCGACGATCCACAGCAGTTGCGACGTCCCGGGCAAAAGGTCCCGGGACAGCGTGGGCACCGCGACGTGCAGGACGGTCAGGTCCATGCCGATCAGGAAGAGGCCGGCGCAGAGAACGGCCAGAACCGTCCAGCGGTGCGTCGCGGTGGTCTCGGTCGTCGTCACGTCCGGACCACTCGCCCGGATTGGCCGCGGTCGTCGCCCGGGAACCGCGCGGCGATGCCGGATGTTCTTTCCGAATCCATGGGAAAGAGGCTCTGCGGAAACGCCGGACCGCACAAGTACGCACTTTCCTGTCCTGTGGTGTCACGGTGTATACCGTCCCCGCGATCACGGGACCGTGCTCGGCCGGACGACGAGACCGATGTTCGGCCCGCCCTCCGAGCAGTTGCCCGCCGCGGTGCCGTGCGGGGCAGGGCGCTACCGGCGCCTCACGCCGGGTTCGCGGCGTGCAGGTTCTTCGCGGTGGGGGAGGCCGGCACGTCGGCCGGGTCCGGGTGGGTGCGCAGCAGACGGTCCGCCGTGCCGGACGTGGTGACGGTGAACCAGTAGTGCTCGTTCTTGTAGTGGTGCAGCCGGTGGTTGCGCCACACCGCCCGGTACAGCCGGGTCTTCGGGCGGTGGTCACTGTGGATCAGGTAATGGGTCCACTCGTAGCCGAAGCCGATCGCGGCGGTCATCGCCAGGAACGTCAGCCCGAGCCCGAGGCGGGGAAACGCCAGGACCGCGACCGCGGTGAGCGCGGGCAGCAACCAGAGCAGCACCGGCCACGGGATGAACACCAACGGCAGGTTCCGCGGGTCGGCGTGGTGCTCCCGGTGCTTGCGGGCCACCAGCGGGTCGACGCGGGTGCCCGCGACCCGACGGGGACGCCAGTGCAGAACACAGACGTGGATCACCCATTCGACGAACGGGAACGCGCCGAGCATGGCGACCGGCACGAGCGCGTCCCACAGCCCCCAGCCACCGGCGACCAGGCGTGCCGCCAGCGCCGCGGCGAACACGGCGCCGATGATCCACGGCGACGGGTGCCGCCAGAACTCCCGCCACGCCGCACCCAGCGACAGACCCC
>NZ_KB912493.1:30668-35855 GCF_000383775.1 Saccharomonospora halophila 8 | reverse complement strand
ACCCGCGCCCGGGACGGGCAACGCCCGGCGGTGCTGGCGGCGAGACCCGGCACCACCGAGCGGCACGCCCTGTGGTGGGTCACTCCGCGGCAGCGGGCGACGTTGGACGAGGTGGAGGCCCGCGGCGAGTGCTACCGCCTCGGCTGGGTGCACGCCCCGGCCACCACCGACGACGGCACGAAACGGGACCGGGTGCTCGCCTACGTCGCGCGCCCGGAGGTCCTCGGCACCGCGGTGGCCGAACACCTCGACCGCTCACCGATGCTCGTGGACGGGGAACCGGTGCGGGTGGCCGACGTCGGGCAGGCCGACATCCTGCGGATGCGGGGTGGCCGGGCCCGCTCCGACGGCCTCGACGTCCTCGAAGTCACCGGTGAGCCCTCCTGGTCCGAGCTGGACTGATCACCCGGAAGCACCCCCGTGGCGCGGCGTTCGGTCGTAGGCTCCACCCGTTCACGGCAGATCCCCGGCACGGCCGGGTGCTTCGGAGGGAGGCGTCCACGTGGCCTCGTGGGACGACCTGGTGGCGTATGTCCGGGACGAGTACGACGTCGTGCGCGACGAGCCGGACGAGATCCGCGTCCGATTCGGCTACGGCGGTGAACCGCACGCCGAGCGGCGGGCCCAGGTCGTGATCATCGCGCGGGAGGTCATGGACCGGAAGGAGGACTGGGTCCAGATCGCGACCCCGTTCGCCCGGATCGACCAGGTCGACCTGCGGGAGGTGCTGACCGAGATCGGCAACACGCTGGTCGTCGGCGGTGCGGTGCTGATGGGGGAGTACGTGGTGCTGCGGCACTCCCTCCCGCTGCTCAACCTGGACATCAACGAGTTCATCGACCCGTTGGAGCTGGTCACCGGATCGGCGGAGCTGTTGGAGGAGCAGTTCACCGGACGCGACGACTACTGAGCCCGCCGGTCACCGGATGCGGGGAGCCGGGTAGCCGGTGGCGCCGGTCCACCGGCCGTCCCGTTCAGCCGCGACCCGGTACGACGCGGCACCCGTCCCAGGAACCCGGGCCGAGCCTGCCCAGCCTGGTCCCCGTTGCCCGGGCGAACTCGTGCACGGTCCGGCTTCCCCGCTTCGCCGCGAGTTTCAGGAGCACCTCGGCGCACACCCGCGCGTCCTCGGCGGCGTCGTGGTGCCGGAGCAACGCGACGCCGAGGGTCCCGGCCACGGTCGGCAGCCGGTGGTCGGCCAGGTCGAGTTCGCGCTTCGTCCACACCCGGGTGCAGCCGAACTCCAGCGTCGGTGGCCGCACGTGGTCGGCCTCGCACGCGGCCCGGAGGGCGCCGAGGTCGAACGCGGCGTTGTGCGCCACGACGGGACGGTCCCCGATGACGGTGCGCACGTCACCGAGCACGGCGCCGAATGCCGGGGCGTCGGCCACCCGCCGTTCGTCGATTCCGTGGATCCCCACCTGTAGCGGCTCGAAATACGCCAGCGGACCCGGCGGGCGGCACAGCCAGGAACGGGACGCGGCCACCGCACCGTTCTCCACGACCGTGAGGCCGATCGAGCAGATCGAACCCCGTTTCGGGTTGGCGGTCTCCACATCGATCGCGACGAACTCGAACCCGTTGGTGTCGTCCACCGGCTGTCTCCCATTCCGCTCCGGGTCTGTGTCACCGGACTGTCGGTGGACGCGGCGCGGTCGTTTCCTCCGGTGCGGTCACGATTCCGCCACGGCGCCGGTTTCTGCGAGTGGACCGGACCGGTCGGCAACGGGATCCCCGGACACGGGGGAGCGGAACGCATGCGGCGGAGCCCGCCGATTCGGTGTTGGCCCCTTCGGGCACTCGTTCCGGCGCTCTGGCGCGCACCCAGGACACGGTGGGTCCGCCGGGAACCACGGTCACCGACGTCGCTCTGGTCCTCGATGCCACCGCCGGGCACGTGCCCACGGATCCGGGCACCGGACCCCGCCCGAGGGGACCCCTCCGTTGCCGTAGCCGGGGCGCTCAGCCCTCGTCGATCGAGACGTCCACCGGCGTGCCGAGTTCGACGGTGCGGCTGACCGTGCACAGCTTGTCGTGCGACAACCGCACCGTGCGGGGCAACACCTCCCGCGCCCGGTCCCCGTCGTCCCCCTCCGGGAAGGCGACCCGGAAGGTCACCGCCAGATTCTCCATCCGGTTCCCGGTCTCCTTGTCCTGGATCTTGTCGCCGGAGACGGTGACGGTGAACTCGGTCGGCTCCGCCCGCCTGCTGGTGACGACGTCGGTGTCCACCGCCGTGCAGCCGCCGATCGCCGCCAGCAACAGCTCCACCGGCGAGAAGCCGGCGTCGTCGTTCGAGCTGAGCGGCAGCGTGCCACCGCGGGCGTTGCGGGCCACGTACCGGCCCGTGGAGACCCGTTCGATGCTGACCGATCGGAGAGTGTCGTCGTCCGCCATGTCCCCAGGCTACCGGCGCGGGCGGGCGACGAGCGTCCGCCGTGTCGGTGGCCCCGGAGCCGGTCATCCCCGGCCGGTCGCACCGTCCGTGCCCGCGGCCTCGCGGGCGAGACGTTCGAGCCGGGCGTGGTGGTCGGCCCAGTACTCCGGCCCCTCCTCGGGGACACCCGCGCGGTCGGGGTACAGACCGACGGCCCCGTCGACGAGTTCGCGCAGGATGTCGGCGTGCCCGGCGTGCCGGTTCGTCTCGGCGGTCATGTGCACCAGCATCCGGTGCAGTGTCACCTCGGCCCGGTCGGCGGGCCAGTGCGGGACGCGGCCGGGCGCATCGACGGCGAGTGCGTCGATGGTGTCGTCGGCGTGCGCGCAGGCCCTGCGGTACCGGTCGACGAGCTCGTCGCGGGACTCGTCCGCGGTGGCCCACAGGTCCGCGTTCGGATCGTCGCCGTCCGGCCAGGGCAGCCGTTCCGGGAACGGCCGGTCGAAGGTGTCGCCGAAGTAGCCGACCTCGCAGAACGCGAGGTGCTTGACCATGCCCAGCAGGTTCGTGTCGGTCGGCGTCAGCGGACGGCGCACGTCGTACTCGGACAGGCCGTCGAGCTTCCACAGCAGGCCGGCCCGGGCCTGCGCGAGGGAGCGGTGCAGATCCGCCTTCGCGGTCGTCGCAGTCATGGAGGCAGGCTCCCACCGGGCACCGACAATTTCGATTCCGCACGCCTCCGGACGCGCGGCGGAATCGGGCCGACCGGGTCGATTCTGAAGGAGCGAGTTCGCCTGATGAAACAACCGCCCGGGAACGGAAACGGGCCCGAGAAAATCCGGCACACCGGGAACCGATCCGGATGCCCCAGCGTCCCAGTGTCGCCGCCGATGGAGGAGGAACGATGTCGGAGGGGACCGACGGCAGCGAGCGCATGATCGCGGACTGGACGCGTCAGGTGCAGCAACAGGCGCAGCGGTACCAGGCGATGGCCGAGCGGGTCCAGGAGATCACGGTCACCGAGCGCTCACCGGACAACGCCGTCGAGGTGACGATCAACTCGAAGGGGCTGTTGACCGGTCTGACCCTCGCCGAGAGTGCTCAGGGCAGGCGGATGGCGGAGCTGTCGTCCCAGATCATGCGCACGGTGCGGGCCGCGCAGGCCCGAGTTCCGGAACTGCTGCAGGAGGCGATGGCCGAGACCGTCGGGACGGAGGACGAGACCGCGGCGAAGGTCTTCGCCGACGCGAAGCAGACCTTCCCCGAGCCGCCCGACGAGGAGGGCCGGGAACCACCGCAGGCCGACACCGAGTTCCGGTTCGGCCCCGAGGGGGACGACCCCGCGGACGGCCCCGCGGAGGACCCGGCCCCGCCCGCAGATTCCTCCCGGCGGTCCGGACGACCCCGCGGGCCCGACCGCGACTCCGGCGACGATCCCGAGGACGACGACTTCGGGGGTCGCTCGATCTTCTCCTGACAGCGAACCGACCCGACCGACCACTGGGGGAACCGTGACGCAGGGTGGCTTCGAGCTCGATACCGACCTGGACGCCCACGCGAGCCGGCTCGACGGGTGCACCGAGCAACTGCAGCAGGCCGTTCAGGCGGCGCGTGCGGTCAGCATGCCCACCGACGCCTACGGCATCCTCTGTCAACCGTTCCGGATGCTGCTCGACCCGGTGGAGCAGTACGGCATCGACGCGCTGACCGAGTCGGTCACCGCGATGCGGGCCACGGCGGACAAGGTGCGCAAGGCCGCGGAGACCTACCGGAACACCGAGGACGACGTCACCGGACAACTGGGGGCCGGTGACTGATGTCCGAGACCGACAACCCCCTCGTCGCACAGGCGCCGGAGGACGGCGACGGTCCCGGCCCACTGACCTCGGGAAACGGCGACTACGGCTGGGCGGGCGGCATCGGCATCGCCGAGTCCGCCATGGACACCTACAACGGCATCCAGGACGGCAACTGGGTCGAGGGCGGGCTCGGTGCGCTCGGCCTGGTCGCCGAGGGCGCCGCCGCCGCGATCGACCCGTTCGGCTGGCTGATGTCGTCGGTGGCGTCCTTCCTGATGGAGCACGTCGAGCCGCTCAAGGAGATGCTCGACTCCGTCTGCGGCGACCCGCCGGTGATCCAGTCGTACTCGGAGACGTGGTCCAACGTCGCGGGTCAGCTGGACGAGACCCGGAACACCTTCGCCAACGCGGTGAAGAACGGCACCGCGGGCTGGACCGGCGACGCGGCCGACGCCTACCGGGCCTCCTGCGCCGAGCAGGAGGAGACCCTCGCCGGGGCGAGCACGGTCGCCGGGGCGATCAGCACGGTGGTCATGATCATGGGCGAGGTCGTGACGTTCGTCCGGGAGACGGTGCGCGACCTCATCGCCGACCTGGTGGGCAAGCTGATCTCCTGGGTGTTGGAGACCGTGTGCTCGCTCGGCTTCGGCACCCCCGTCGTCGTGGCGCAGGCCGTGACCGCGATCTCCAAGTGGGCGACGAGGATCGCCGAGCTGCTGCAGAAGCTGGTCGGCACCATCCGGAAGGTCTCCCCGCTGCTCGGCGAGCTCGCCGAGGTGTTCGGCAGCATCATCAAGGTCTGCGGCAAGATCGCCGGCAAGGTCACCGGACTGGACGTGATCAGCACCCGCAACATCACTCCGGGCGGCTTCTTCCAGCGCGGCGGCCCGGACGCACCGGACCTCGGCGGCGGTCCCGGTGGCGGCGGTCCCACCAGTGGTGGGCCAGGCGGCGGCAACGGTTCGAGTGGTGGCGACGGTCCCGAGGGCGGCAGCGGCCCCGGAGGTGGGG
>NZ_KB912493.1:27739-30568 GCF_000383775.1 Saccharomonospora halophila 8 | reverse complement strand
CCGACCCGCACGGCGCCCCGCCGCCGGACGCGGACCCGGCGGGACGCGACCCGTCCGACGGTTCCGGTGCGGACGCACCGCACCGGAACGACCCCTCGGGCCCGGAGGAGGTACACCGGCGTCACGCGGAACGCACCCCGGCGGGCACCTCGTTCCACCGGGGCGACCCGGAGATGGGCGACCTGCCGCACCGGGTGAAGCCGGATCCGGAGGGTCGCTACACCGCCGACGTGCACGTCACCCCGGACGGCCACGCCCGCATCGGCGACCGCCTCTACACCCCCGAGGAGTTCGCCGACATCCTGCGCCGTAGCGGCGACTACGACGGCGGCCCGGTGCGGCTGATCGGCTGTGACGCGGGCAGCAACGACTTCGCACAGCGCCTGTCCCGCGCGCTCGACACCGAGGTGCTGGCCCCGGACAAGCCCGCCTGGACCGACTCGAACGGCACGGTCTTCTCGTCCGACTACGAGATGGGCCCGGACGGACGCCTGCGGCCGAGGATCCCGCCGAACGGTGGATGGAACGTCCACCGCCCCGACGGGGTCACCTCCGGGGGCAGCGGGGACGGCTTCACCCCGGACACTGCCGAGGCGGACAAGACCGGAGTGGACGCGGGCGGAGCTGAGGCACGGGGACGCGCGAGACAGGACGAGTGGCTCGATCGACCGCAGTCGGACGGACGGACCCTGCGGGAGAAGCTCGGGGACAAGGACTGGATCGACGACAACTACTATCAGCGCCGCAGCCCCAAAGGACACCTGGAGCTCGTCATCCGGCCGAACAAGCCGAATGCCGACGAGATCCCACCGCTCGACCTCAGACGTCCCGATGAGAACGACGGTCCGGACGTCCCACGGATCCGGGACGAGGAGAAGGGGATCGACCATGTGGCACAACCGAAGAGCGATCGCCCACCCGTGGAGCCATCCGACCACGACAGCTCCCGTGTCCGTGTGGTGGAACCCGAGCGGGCGGAGGCACACACCGCCGATCGGAACGACTCGGCCGGCTCCCACGGCGGTGAGCAGGGTGAGTCCACCGAGGAAGCGGAGAGCTACGCCGACGCGAGCGAGTGGCGGGAGGAGGACTACCGGGCGATCGACGAACTCATCAGCGATCGTGAGCAGAAACTGCACCGGTTGCGGGCCACCGAGGAGGAAACCGACGCCTGGACGGTGGCGCACAACGACCGGAACGACGCCTCCGAGGCGCTCGGTGAGAAGGCCGCCGAACACGCTGTCCGGGACCAGGTGCACAACGAACTGCGCGCACACCACGGGAACGACGTGACCCTGCGGGCGCATCCCGACCATCCTCCGGAGAGTCAGCGGTTCCAGGCCGTGGACGGGCAGGGCAGGATACTGGGCGAGATCGAGCCGATGCACCCGATCAGCGGAGCGAAACCGGGGCCCGGGACATTCGACCAGATATGGAAGGTGGACTACCGGAATGGTGGAGATCCACATTATATCGTCCATGAGGCGAAGGGGCCCGGAGCGACGACCGGCTCGCGTTACCTACCTGACGAGGCCAGAACGGTTGAGCAGGGCCACCCCGACTACTTCCGTGACATCGCGGATCACATGGGTGACCGGAATCTCGCCACGGAACTGCTGAACGCGAAAACCGACGGGCGTCTCGACTATGTCGAGATCCGGCCTGTCGTGGACGAGTCCACGACGCCGCACCGGTATGTCGGCTACGAGTACAGTCCGTATGACGGATACGGTTACCGGAAGCCGTTCGGAGGCGCGGCGGCCTCCGGCGCGGAACGGGGAGGACGATGACGACGGTGTCCCGGCACGAGGTCGATCCCGAGCTCGCTCGTCGCCAGATTGCCGATCTCGCACCGCGGGTGGGTCCGCTCGTGGAGAATTCCGGCAGGGACCCGAGCAATCTGCGGACCGTGTACCGGTGGGCGTTGGAGGCCACGCAGTACCGTTGTGTGCTCGATCCGGACGCCGGCGAGCCGGAGACCTGGCACGGTCTGCGGGCCGCGCAGCAGGCTCTATCGGCGTTGTTCTCCATGGCAGCACATGCGGAGGGCGAGATTCCCGTGGAGATCGACGGCCGGTCGGTGCGGCTCACCGCGACCGGGCCGTTCTCGCTCGCGAACGCGGGAAACTGGTTGACAGCCCTGTGGCTCTCGCTCGCCCTGCGCGATCGGGAAACGGTCCGCTGGTTGTGTGGGCTGCCGCTGGAGCTGATGCGTGCTTCCGGCGCCGTACACGACGACTACATGTATCCGTGGGTGGAGTCGTTGCGGGCTTTCTTGCGCCGGGAGACGGTCCCGCCCGAGATGTTCACCCCGGCGATGGCGGGCACCGACCCGGACGCCGCACACGTCACTCCGCCCGAGGTGATGTTGCGGCTGGTCTATCCCTCGATCAAGATGTTCTACCATGTCCTGCGCCGGGACGGGGAGGCGCTCAACTCCGCGCTGGAGCAGGCCCTCACCCTGCACCGGGAACACTGGGCCACCGACGACCGTACGCAGGATCCGGGCGGTATCCTCGCGCTCGCCCCGATGGGAGTGGCGATCATAGCCGGTGACGTGGGACTCCCCGTCGAGGTCCGGTCGGAGTACCTGCCTGCCGGATTCCTCACCGGCGCGGACCCGCGCTGAGGGGGTGAAGTGTGAATCGGCCACCCTCGGGATTCCCGGAGCGCTCTGGGCAGCACCGGTTCGTGTCCACTGTCGCGGGGGAGATGGCCGCCGCGGCGCCGCCGGGATGGCGGCGGCTGCGGCTCGACTACCGCGCCGTCGGCCGCCACGTCGAGGCGGACTTCGTCATCACCGGTCCGGACGGCACGCCCGGACCGGTT
>NZ_KB912493.1:20076-27639 GCF_000383775.1 Saccharomonospora halophila 8 | reverse complement strand
CTCCACCACGCCGAGCGCGGTGGCGTCACTCGCGGCGAACACGGCCGTGGGCGGGTCGGGGCGGTCGAGCAGGCGGGCGCCCATCTCCAGCCCGTCCGGATAGCCGAACGCGCCGTGCAGTGTCAGTTCCGGATCGGGTGCGATCCCGGACTTCTCCTGCGCGGCCCGGCACCCGTGCAGCCGTGCCTGGCCGCACGAGGCGCCCTCCGGGCCGCCCGCGAACCCGATCCGGCGGTGCCCGAGCGACAGCAGGTGCTCGGTCGCGGCCACCCCGCCGGAGAAGTTCGTGGCACCGACACTGGTGACCTCGACCCGGGGCAGGTTCAGCGGGTCGATCACCACCAGGCCCAATCCGGCGTCGGCGAAGCCCTCGACCTGTTCCAGGCTCAGCTCCGAGGTCACCACGATCAGCCCCTCGCGTCCGGCGGCCTTGAGCCGGTTGGCCCACGAGTCGGGGGCGGCGACAGGGCCGTCGGCACCCGGAATCCGGCCGACCACGACGTCGACCCCCGCCTCGGCCCCCGCCTCGGTGACCCCGCGCAGCAGCTCCAGCGAGTACGGACTGACCAGTTCGTCGAAGACCAGGTCGATCACCCGGGCGGGCGTCACGCTCCGGCGGCCCACCTGGGGCACGTACCCGAGCTCGCGGACGGCCTCCTCAACCCGCGCCCTGGTGGCCGTGGCCACGTCGCCGCGGCCGTTGAGGACCTTCGACGCCGTCGGCAGGGAGACCCCCGCGGCGTCGGCGACCATCGCCAGCGTCGCCCGCCGCGTGGTGTCGGCGCTCCCTGACACAGCCACCTCCCTCATGTTTGCCGAAAAGTTTCACGCCACTATACATCAAACTTCCACGAAATCAGGTCTTGACCATGCCTCGGGGCGGTTCTATTGTCGGCGTCCATTCAGACGGTTCTTTCCGAAAAGTTTCGAGCATCTCGGAACCTTCGACGAGGAAGGTGCGGCATGGGCCGGAGACGGACGGCGCTGCTCGCGGTGGGAGCGGCGACGGTGATGGCGATCGGGACGGCCTGCGGGTCCGGCGGACCGGCGGCGGCCGGAGCGTCGGCGTGGGCACTCACCGGCGGGGACGAACAGAGCATCCGCTCCTCGTTCGACTCGTGGAACGAGGCCAACCCCGACACGGCGATCAATCCCGAGTTCTTCGCCAACGACGCGTACAAGCAGAAGATCCGCACGGCGATCGGCGCGGGCGGGGCACCCACCCTCATCTTCGGCTGGGGCGGTGGGAATCTGCGCTCCTGGGTCGACGCGGACAAGGTCGCGAACCTGTCCGAGGTGGCCCCGGACGTCGGGGCGCTGACCGACCGGTATCTGCCGTCGGTGTTGGACACCGGCACGGTCGGCGGGGATGTCTACGCCGTGCCGAACAACGGGATGCAGCCGGTGCTGCTGTACTACAACACGAAGCTGTTCGACCGGATCGGGGCACAGCCGCCGGAGACCTGGGCGGAGCTGATGGAGCTGGTGCCCCGGTTCAACGAGGAGGGCATCGCGCCGTTCGCGCTGGCCGGGCAGAGCCGGTGGCCGCAGCTGATGTGGCTGGAGTACCTCGTGGACCGGATCGGCGGCCCGGAGGTGTTCGAGGCCATCGCCGCGGGCGAGCCCGGCGCCTGGTCGCACCCGGCCGTGCTGGAGGCGGGGAAGAAGATCCAGGAACTCGTCGACGCGGGCGGGTTCGCCGACGGGTTCGGTTCGATCTCCGCGGACAGCGGGGCCGACGCCGCGCTGCTCTACACCGACAAGGCGGCGATGTATCTGATGGGCTCCTGGGCCTATCCGAGCATCAAGGACGCGGCGCCGGAGTTCATCGAGAACGGCCATCTCGGCCACACCACGTTCCCCACCGTGGCCGGTGGTGCGGGAGACCCGGCCAACATCGTCGGGAACCCGGCCAACTACTGGTCGATCAGCGCGGAGGCGAGCACGGAGGAGCGGCAGGCCGCCCTGGACTACCTGGACCGCGGCCTGATGAACGACGAGTACGTGAACACCCTCCTGGAGAACGGGTCGGTGCCGCCGGTGCGGGGGATCGAGGACGAGCTGGCCGCGGCCGGCGACTCCGAATACCTGTCGTCGGTGTACGAGACGGCGAGCGCGGCGCCCCACTTCGAGTTGTCCTGGGACCAGGCGCTCGATCCGAACCAGGCGGACGAGATGTTGGCGACACTGGAGCAGCTGTTCAACGGCCAGGTGTCGCCGGAGGAGTTCTCGTCCACGATGGACGCGACGATCGGGTGAGACGGTGACGCTCGCGGACGAGGACACGGGGACCGGCTCCGTCACCGGGGCGACCCGGCGGAGCCGGTCCCGTGCCGACGGGAACCGGGTGGGGCCGTCACCGCTGATGGCCGCGCCCGCACTGGTGTTCTTCGGATTCTTCGCGCTGGTGCCCCTCGTGGGGGTGGTGGCGCTGAGTTTCGTGCGTTGGGACGGCATCGCGGCGATGCGATGGGCGGGGCTGGACCACTGGGGCAGTGTGCTCACCGACCCGTCGACCTACCACGCGATCTGGTTGAGCGTGCAGGTGATGGTGGTGAGCTGGCTGGTCCAGACACCGATCTCGCTGCTGCTCGGGGTACTGATCGCACGCCGGGGACGGTACCGGGCCGTGCTCGGGGTATTGTACTTCCTGCCGATGTTGCTGTCCTCGGCGGCCATCGCGATCGCGTTCAAGGCGTTGCTCGACCCGAACTTCGGCCTGAGTCTCGCCTTCGGCGCCGAGGCCTTCGCGCAGAACTGGCTCGGTGATCCCGACCTGGCGCTCTACGTGGTGGTGTTCGTGATCGCCTGGCAGTTCGTGCCGTTCCACACCCTGCTCTACCAGGCGGGGGTGCGGCAGATCCCCGGATCGCTGTACGAGGCGGCCGAGATCGACGGGGCGGGGCCGGTGCGGCAGTTCTTCCACATCACCGTGCCGCAGCTGCGCTACACGATCATCACCTCGTCGACGCTGATGCTGGTGGGGTCGCTGACCTACTTCGACCTCGTGTTCGTGCTCACCGGCGGCGGTCCCGGCGACGCGACCCGGCTGCTGCCGCTCGACATGTATCTCACCGGGTTCTCCGGCAACGAGATGGGCCGTGCGGGGACGCTGGCCGTGCTGCTGGTGGTGACCGGGCTGACCTTGGCGCTCGGGCTGTCCCGGTGGGCGAGCTTCGACCGCGGCAGTCAACAGGAGGGAGCCTGATGTCGGTGACGCGGACCCGGCCGAACGTGCCCGGCGGGCTGGCCGGTTTCCTGTGGCTGCTCGTGGTGCTGGTGCCGGTGTACTACGTCGTGGTGACCAGCCTGCGCAGCCAGGAGGGGTTCTTCTCGGCGAACCCGCTGGTGCCGCCCGCCGACCCCACCCTGGACGCCTACCGGCTGGTGCTGGCCAACGACTTCGGTCGTTACCTGCTCAACAGCGTCGTGGTCACCCTCGGCGCGGTGGTGATCACGGTCGGCGTGTCGCTGCTGGCGGCCTACTTCGTCGTCCGCAGCGACACGCGGCTGGGGCGGCTGACCTATCGCGCGTTCCTGCTCGGCCTGGCCATCCCGCTGCAGGCGGTGATCATCCCGGTGTACTTCCTGATCACCCGGATGCACCTGTACGACACGTTGTTGGCCATCGTGCTGCCGTCGGCGGCCTTCGCCATCCCGCTGACGGTGGTGATCCTCGCCAACTTCCTGCGGGACGTGCCGAAGGAGCTGTTCGAGTCGATGCGGGTGGACGGCGCGGGGCACTGGCGCACGGTGTTCAGCCTGGTGCTGCCGCTGGTGCGGCCCGCGGTGATCACGGTGGCCGTGTACGACGGGCTGCAGGTGTGGAACGGGTTCCTGTTCCCGCTCATCCTCACGCAGAGCCCCGAGCAGCGGGTGCTGCCGCTGGCGCTGTGGAGCTTCCAGGGGCAGTTCACCGTGAACGTGCCCGCCGTGCTGGCGGCGGTGGTGCTGTCCACCCTGCCGGTGCTCGCGCTGTACGTCCTCGGCCGGAGGTATCTCGTCAGCGGGCTCACCGCCGGATTCGGCCGCTGAGTCCGCTGCCCGTATAACGCCCTGTACCCGCCCGGCCCGGTGTCCGCACCGGGCCGGGCGGTCGACCGCGGTCACACCGGGGGAGGGTCACCCGGCCGGGCAGCGGGCGAGGCGGGACAATGGCGGGGGAGTCGAGACCTACGCGGAGGACACCAACCATGGCGAGAGCCGCCGAACCACCCTCGGGCACCCGGGACTTCCTGGCCGACGAGATGCGTCGCCGGAAGGCCGCCTTCGACACCGTCGCCGGAGTGTTCGAGCATTACGGCTTCGATCCGCTGGAGACGCCGGCGTTCGAGCGGCTGGAGGTGTTCGCGGGCAAACTCGGTGACGAGGCCTCCGCACTGATCTTCAAGATCCTCAAGCGCGGGGTGCACGAGGCCAGCGGGGAGGCCGACCTGGCACTGCGCTACGACCACACGGTTCCGCTGGCCCGGGTCGTCGGCACCTACGGCAACCGGCTGCCCTCGCCGTACAAGCGCTACGCGATCGGGCCGGTGTGGCGGGCCGACCGTCCGGCCAAGGGGCGCTTTCGCGAGTTCACCCAGTGCGACATCGACACCGTGGGTTCGTCGTCCCCGCTGGCCGACGCCGAGATCCTCTGGGCGGTGCACGACGGCCTCACCGCGCTCGGCGTGGAGGACTTCCGCGTGCTGGTGAACAGCAGGCAGGCCCTGTACGGGCTGCTGGAGGCCTACGGCGTGCCGGACGAGCAGGGAGCCGCCGTGCTGGGCAGTCTGGACAAGCTGGACAAGGTCGACCCGTCCGCCGTGGCGGAGGAGTTGGCCGGGCTCGGGCTGGCGCCGACGACGGCCGAGGAGCTGGTCGGCGACGTCACCGCCACCGATGTGGACCGGGTGCGCAAGCAGTTGGACACCACCGAGCGTGGACGGCACGGGCTGGCCGAGATCGACCGGCTGCTGGAGCTCACCGCCGGGCTGCCGGAGGGGCGTGTGGTGTTCACCCCGCGGATGGTGCGGGGGCTGGACTACTACACCGGACCGATCTTCGAGGTGGTGGCGCGGGACTATCCCGGCTCGATCGCCTCCGGCGGTCGCTACGACGGGTTGGTGGCCAAGCTGGGCGGGCCGGATCTGCCCGCCTGCGGTGGGTCGATCGGCATCGAGCGCATCCTCGCCACCCGGGCCGCCGGGGACGACGGGTCCGCGGGCGGCCTCGACGTGGCCCTGACCGTGCTCGGCGCCGAGGACACCGTGATGCGCCTGGCCGCGGAACTGCGCGCCGGCGGCCTGCGCACCGGCGTCTACCTCGGTTCCTCCGGCAAGCTGGCCAAGCAGCTCAAGTGGGCCGACGACCAGCGCGCCCGGCTGGTGCTCCTCCACGGCCCCGAGGAACAGGAGGCCGGCGAGGTCACGGTGCGGGACATGCACACCGGCGACCAGACCCGCGTCCCCGTCACCGACGCCGCCACCCACGTCCGCGCCCGCCTGTCCTGACCCCGGGTTGTGTCGTGAGGGGCACTTTCCCTGCGTGTGACGCAGCGAATGTGCCCCTCACGGCGCCCGGCGCAGGAAATGTGCCCTTCACGGCAACCCCCGGCGCGGGTCAGCGGGCGGTGAGGTGGTCGAGGACGAGGTCGGTGAGCAGGGTGCGGTAGTGGTCGCGGCGGTGTGGGGCGAGCATGTCGCGGTCGAAGACGGCCCGGACGGTGTGCCGGTTCGCGGTGCGGAACACGCAGAACGCGCTGATCATCAGGTGCACGTCGAGCGGATCGACGTCGGCGCGGAAGGTACCCGCGGCGCGCCCCCGGTCGAGGATGCGGGTGAGCACGTCCAGCGCCGGGTCGGCCAGGCCGGCGAGCTCGGTGGAGCGGGCGAGGTGCTCGGCGCGGTGGATGTTCTCGATCGCCACCAGGCGCACGAACTCCGGATGCGACTCGTGGTGGTCGAACGTCAACGCGACGACCCGCCGCAGCGCCTCGACCGGGTCGAGGTGGTCGACGTCGACCTCCTGTTCTCTCGCCCGGATCTCCGCGTACGCCCGCTCCAGCACCGCGACGAACAGCCGTTCCTTGCTGCCGAAGTAGTAGTAGAGCATCCGCTTGGTGGTGCTGGTGCGCGCGGCGATCTCGTCGACCCGGGCACCGGTGTACCCCTTGTCGGCGAACTCGGCCGTGGCCACCCGCAGGATCTCCGCCCGGGTGCGCCCGGCGTCCCGCGTGCGCCCCCCGTCGCCCCGCTGTTCGGCCACCCGCGCACCCCTTTCCCACGTCCGGACCGTCACCGTATCGCCCCGCCCGGGCGCGTCCCGACCACCGTCGGTTTATTAACTGTCTGGTTCGTTCATGCTAGCGTCGGTGTCGCCACCCCGCGCCCCACCGGGCGGGCGGCACGACCACCGGGGACGGGATCCGGCTCCGGCGAACAGCACAGGGAGAGACCATGCGCAGCGGCATCGCCACGGTGTGCCTGTCCGGCACTCTGGAGGACAAGCTCGACGCCGCGGCCCGGGCGGGCTTCGACGGTGTGGAGATCTTCGAGAACGACCTGATCGCCTCGTCCCTGTCCCCCGAGGCGGTGCGACGGCACTGCGCCGGGCTGGGCCTGTCGGTGGACCTCTTCCAGCCGTTCCGGGACTTCGAGGCGGTGCCCGGGCCGCTGCTGACCGCCAATCTGCGCCGCGCCGAGCACAAGTTCGACCTGATGCAGCGGCTCGGTGCGGACACCGTGCTCGTGTGCTCGTCGGTCTCGCCCGACGCCGTCGACGACGACGACCTCGCCGCCGAACACCTGCACGCCCTGGCCGAGCGGGCCGCCGCACGCGGCCTCCGCGTCGCCTACGAGGCGCTGGCCTGGGGTCGGCACGTCGACACCTGGCGGCACGCGGCCGAGATCGTCCGGCGCGCCGACCACCCCGCCCTCGGGCTGTGCCTGGACAGCTTCCACGTGCTCTCCCGGGGCGACGACCTGACCGGCCTGGACGCCGTCGGCGCGGACAAACTGTTCTTCCTCCAGCTCGCCGACGCCCCGGACCTGCGCATGGACGTGCTCCAGTGGAGCAGGCACCACCGGCTGTTCCCCGGGCAGGGCGCCTTCGACCTCGCCGCGTTCACCGGGGCGGTGCTCGACGCGGGCTACCGGGGGCCGTTGTCGCTGGAGGTGTTCAACGACGTCTACCGCCAATCGGCCCCCGACCGCGCCGCCGTCGACGCGAAACGGTCCCTGATCGCGCTGGAGGAGCGGGTCGCCGACCGGTGGGAGAGCGCGGGCGACGGGGAGCACGCCGCCGTCCCGCTCGGCAGACTGCCCCGGGCCCCGGAGCTGACCGGCTACGCCTTCGCCGAACTCGCCGTCGACGACGGCACCGGCCCCGAGGTGGAACGCACCCTCGCCGCGCTGGGCTTCGCCCACGTCGGGCAGCACCGGTCCAAGCCCGTGCAACTGTGGCAGCAGGGCCGTGCCCGGGTGCTGGTGCACTCCGGCGGCGACCGGGGAACCGCGCTGAACGCGCTGGCGGTGGACAGCGCCGACCCCGCCCGCTCGGCCCGCCGCGCACAGGCTCTGCTCG
>NZ_KB912493.1:17085-19976 GCF_000383775.1 Saccharomonospora halophila 8 | reverse complement strand
CGGCACGACCGCGTGCGGATCGCCCTGCACGGCACGGTGCTGCGCCGCGGGGACTGGTCGCCCGCGGTACCCGACCCCCAGCACATCGCCTTCGCCACCGACGACATCGTGGCCTGCGCCCGGACCGCACGGGGACGGGGCGCCCCGCTGCTGTCCGTGCCGGACAACTACTACGACGACCTCGAGGCCCGGGTCCGGCTGCCCGACGAGACCCACGCGGCTCTGCGCGAGCACCGCATCCTCTACGATCGGGACGCCGACGGGGAGTACTTCCACTTCTTCACCGAGGTGCTCGGCTCCCGGGTGTTCTTCGAGGTCGTCCAGCGGGTGGGCGACTACGCCGGGTACGGCACGGCCAACGCCCCCGTCCGGATGGCCGCCCACCGCGCCGCCCGGCGTGGTCGGTGAGGCGTCACCCGCGCGGCGCGTACATGATGACCGCGACCCCGGCGAGGCAGAGCACCGCCCCGAGCACGTCGAACCGGTCCGGCCGGTAGCCGTCGACGACCATGCCCCACGCCAGCGACCCGGCGACGAACACCCCGCCGTAGGCGGCGAGGATCCGGCCGAAGTGCGGGTCCGGCTGCAGCGTGGCGACGAACCCGTACAGTCCGAGCGCGAGCACCCCGGCACCGATCCACACCAGACCGCGGTGTTCCCGCACCCCCTGCCAGACCAGCCAGGCACCGCCGATCTCGGCGAGCGCGGCCACCAGGAACAACGCGATCGAACGCAGCACGAGCACGGGCGACCTCCCTCGGAAACCGGCGGGGCGGGGCACCCGGGACCCTACGCCGGTGGCGGGACGGCGGCCCCGGCGCACCCGGCGACGATCCCGCGGTGTACCGGTTCGGGAGGTCAGCCCCGCACCGGCGGGGCGGTCGTGTCCCCGTCCGGATCGGTGTCGGTGGCGCCGGGTGCGCCGGTGCCGTCCGGGTCGAGGTCGAGGCTGGTGCGCAGGTCGGCGGGCTTCAACGCCAGTGCGGCCAGCACGCCCACCACGGCGATCGCCGTCGAGATCAGGAAGAGGTCCCCCGTCGCGTCACCGTAGGCGGTCCGGACGAGGTCGCGCACCGGCTCCGGCAGTTCGGCCAGGTTGAGGTTACTGGTCCCGGCGGTGGCCGGGTCGGGAACCCCCGCCTCGGCCAGGCCGGCGGCGATGTCGCTCTCCACCGTCCGGTCCAGCACCGCCCCCAGCACCGCGATGCCGGTCGTGCCCCCGAGCGAGCGGAAGAACGCCACGGACGCGCTCGCCGCACCCACGTCCCGCAGGGCCACGGTGTTCTGCACCGCCAGCACGAGGTTCTGCATGGACAGACCCACGCCGGTGCCGACCAGCAGCAGTCCGCCGAACACCACCGGCAGCGGGGTGTTCGGACCGAGCGTCGACAGCACCCCGAAGCCCGTGACCAGCACGACGGTGCCCGCCACGATGAACGGCTTCGTCCTGCCGGTGCGGCTGACCAGCATGCCGGAGACGGTCGAGGCCACCAGCGTGCCCGCCATCATCGGCACCATCATCAGCCCGGCCGCCGTGGGGTCGTACCCGCGCGCCACCTGGAAGTACTGGCCGAGGAACACCGCACCGCCGAACATCGCCATGCCGACGGCGAGGCTGGCCACGATCGCCAGGGCGGGCGTGGGCTGCCGCAGGATGCGCAGCGGCACGATCGGTTCGGCGGCGCGCGACTCCCACCACACCGCGACCGTCAGGATCGCCAGGGCCGAGCCCGCCAGCACCGCCGTCTGCCACGACAGCCACCCGAACGACCCGTCCACGAACGACACCCAGATCAGCAGGATGCTCACGCCCGTGCCGACGAGCGCCGCACCCGGGTAGTCGACACGGACCTCCGCGCGCCCGCGCACCACGGGGAGATCCAGCGTCCGGTGCAACACGACCAGTGCGACGGCGGAGAACGGCACGCCGAGGAAGAAGCACCAGCGCCACCCCAGCCACGACACGTCGGTGATCAGCCCGCCGAGCAGGGGACCGCTCACCGTGGCCAGCGCCATGACCGCGCCGAGCACGCCGTTGTACCGGCCGCGTTCCCTGGGCGGGATCATCGCCGCGATCACCGCCTGTACCAGCGCCTGCAGACCGCCGACGCCGAGCCCCTGGACGGCACGGGCGGCGATGAGCTGCCCCGGTTCCTGCGCGAACCCGCTCACCAGGGAGCCGACCAGGAACACCGAGATCGCGACCTGGGTCAGCCGCTTCTTGCTGTAGAGGTCGGACAGTTTGCCCCAGATCGGGGTGGACGCGGTCGCGGCGAGCAGCGTCGCGGTGACCACCCAGGTGTACTGGGTCTGGGTACCGTTGAGCGAACCGATGATCCGGGGCAGCGCGACCGAGACGATGGTGGAGCTGGTCATCGCGACGAACAGCGCGAGCAGCAGCCCGGTGAGGGCCTTGAGCACCTCCCCGCGGCGGGCGGAGGACACGGTGTCGTCGGCGGGCGCGGTCGTGGGGCTGGTCACTCGGTCTCCGGAACGGTCGGACCTCGCGGTCGGGACGGTCGGTGGCGGACGGTGGCCGTGGCCCCGCCCGACCACTGTCCGTAAAAGTTTCTCATTGGGCAAGTTTGCGCGTTGAGAATCACACCGGTCGAGGGCTTACGATCGACCCGTGGACGAGACCGGGCCGGGACTGCGCGAACGCAAGAAGCGGGCGACGAAGCGCGCGCTGCACGAGGCCGCGATGCGGCTCGCCCTGCGGGACGGGTACGACCAGCTCACCGTGGAGGCCGTCGCCGACGCGGCGACGGTGTCCCGGCGCACCTTCTCCAACTACTTCACGGGCAAGGAGGAGGCGCTGCTGCACGGCGAGCGCACCCGGCTCGCCCGGCTGCTCGCGGCGGTGGCGGCCCGGCCCGCCGACGAGCGGCCGT
>NZ_KB912493.1:10896-16985 GCF_000383775.1 Saccharomonospora halophila 8 | reverse complement strand
ACGGCGTCCGGGGCCCGCCCGAGCTGCTCGACGATCTCGGCGGCGACCGTGCCCTGCCCGGCGATCGTGCGCGGGTCGTCGAAGGGCGGGACCAGCACCGCGCCCGTCTCCGCCGCGTCCCGTCCGGCCGATCTGGCGGCGTCGTCGTAGGTGTCCCCCTCGACGATGACCGTGACCTGTTTGTCCCCCAGCCACGCGATCCGGTCCCGCTTCTGCCGGGGCGTCGTGCGTGGCAGGTGGATCCGCGCGGTCACTCCGAGGGCGGCACACGCGAAGGCCACCCCCTGGCCGTGGTTGCCCGCACTCGCGCAGACGACGCCGCGGGCGCGTTCGCCGGGCGAGAGACGGCTGATCCGGTTGTAGGCGCCGCGGACCTTGTACGAGCGGACGGGGCTCTGGTCCTCCCGCTTGAGCCACACGTCGAGCCCGTACCGGCGGGACAGCCGCTCGTTGCGCTGCAGTGGCGTGGGTGGGATGACGTCGGCGAACCCGGCGGCCGCCTCGGCGACGTCCCGGGCCGTCACCGCACCCTCCCGAGCGGAGCGGTCGCTCACGTGCTCACCTCCGTGACCTGGGCCGTGTCGCCGGTGTCCGGCGGTCGCCGGACCCCTCAACGCTAGCGCACGCACACCCGCGGTGGCCGCTGACCGAGGGGCGCCGGGCGCGGGTACGCGCCGGGATCAGTAGCGTGTCCGCATGGGTATTCTCGGTTGGATCGTGCTGGGCCTGCTCGCCGGCGGTATCGCGAAGATGCTGATGCCGGGCAGGGACCCGGGCGGGTGCCTCGTCACCGTACTGCTGGGTGTGGGCGGCGCCCTGCTCGGCGGCTGGCTCGGCCGCACCCTGTTCGACACCGACCTCGGCACGTTCTTCGACCTGCGTACGTGGGGGCTGGCGGTCGCCGGAGCGGTGCTGATCCTGCTGATCCACCGGCTGGTCTTCGCGCGCAGCGGGGACTGAGCCCGGCCGGGCCCGCCCCGGTTCACCGGTCCGTGCCCGACGGTGTCCGCGCGGCGGTGAACAGCGCGGACACCGTCCGGTGCAGCACAGCCGCGGCGTCGGCGACGTCCAGCCCGAGATCGTCGCGGCCGCCCATCCACGCCGGCCAGCTCGTCGCGAGCACCAGGGCCCGGAGCAGCTCGGCGCGGTCCGGGCCGTCCAGCCGGTCCAGTTCCGGGGCGAACAACCGCTCGATCTCCGCCCGGAGCCGGTCGTTGTGCCGGGCGCGGTTGCGGCGGACCTGCGCGGAGAACGGCAGCCAGAGTTGCGCGGCCCGGGCCACCCCCGCGATCGATTCCAGCATCCGTACCCGGCGCCGGCAGAACCAGTCGATGCGCTCGTCGAGGGCGGCCCCGACCGGGAGCGGATCGGCGTCGGCGTACTGCAGGCCGAGCGTCTTCTCCCCCGCCGCGGCGAAGAGCTCCTCGCGATCGGCGAAGTGCGTCCACAGCGCCCGGCGGGAGACCCCGGCCCGCTCCGCGATCCGGTCGACGGTCGGCCGCAGGTCCCCGTCGAGCATGAGATCCACGTGGGCGTCGATGATCGCCTGCCGGGTCCGCAGCCGGCGTCGGGTGCGTCCGTCGGTGTCCCCGGTCCGCTCTGGTCCCACTCCGGTTCATCCCTGCCGTTCTCGTCGGTGGCGGCGTTCACACCGCTGTCGCCGGAACCTACAGTGTGCACCTAGAGTGCAAAATCACCGTGGGGCGGGCGCGTCCCGCGGCGAACCGGCGTCGAAGGAGAGCAGCGCATGCGTGCAGCCCAGGTCACAACCCTGGACGGACCCGCGGCCGTGCGGGTCGCGGACGTCGACGAGCCCGGCGGGGACGGATCCGTCCTCATCGACGTGCACGCGGCCGGGGTGACCTTCCCGGACGTGCTGCAGAGCCAGGGCCGTTACCAGATCCAGCCCGACCTGCCGTTCGTGCCGGGCACCGAGGTGGCCGGGGTGGTGCGCGCGGCGCCCGACGACGCCTCCGTGCGGCCCGGCGACCGGGTCGCCGCGTTCCCCGGTCTCGGCGGTTTCGCCGAGACCGTCGCGGCGCGTCCCGGGATGGTGTTTCCGATCCCGGACCGGCTGTCGTTCACCGCGGCCGCCGCGCTGCCGATGAACTACCTCACCGTGCACTTCGCGCTGACCCGGCGCGGTGGGCTGCGCCAGGGCGAGACCGTGCTGGTGCACGGCGCCGCGGGTGGTGTCGGCACGGCCGCGGTGCAACTGGCCGCCGCGCTCGGCGCGCGGGTGGTGGCGGTGACCTCCTCCCCGGACAAGGCCGAGGTCGCCCGCGCCGCCGGGGCCCACGACGTGGTCACCGCGGACACCTTCCGCGACGAGGTCCGTGAGCTCACCGGTGGGGCCGGGGTGGACATGGTCGTCGACCCCGTCGGTGGCGACCGGTTCACGGACTCGCTGCGCAGCCTCGCCACGGAGGGCAGGCTGCTGGTGATCGGGTTCACCGGTGGGGAGATCCCCACCGTGAAGGTCAACCGGCTGCTGCTGAACAACATCTCCGTCGTCGGCGTCGGGTGGGGCGCCTTCTGGAGCAGCCGACCGGAATACCTGCGGCAACAGTGGGCCGAACTGCAGCCGCTGCTGCGGGACGGCGCACTCGACCCGCCGGTCGGCGCCGAGTACCCGCTCGACGACGTCGCCACCGCGCTCGCCGACCTCAACGAGCGCCGCGCCCGCGGCAAGGTGGTCCTCACCGTCCGCTGACCCCCACCCGCGAGTCGCCGCCCCAGTACCGCGAGTCGACGGTCCCGGCACACGAGTGGACTCTCCCGTGCCGGGACCGTCGACCGGTTCCTTGCCGGATCAGTCCCCGGCCCGGACCGTCTCCGAGCGGGCCAGCACCTCGTCGTCCGCGCCGAGGGCCTCGGCCGCGAAGAAGGGACCCTCGCTCGTGACCGCCACCGCCGTCTCGAAGCCGCCGCGGTCCACGGTCGCCACCGGCTCCAGCGCGTCGCCGGATTCCCCGGCGAACAGCCGCCACCGGCGCGTCGCGGTCGAGCCGTTCCAGCTCGTGTATACGGTGCGCCCGCCCGCCCTGCTGGGCCCGATGCCGACCGCGGGCTTCTCGGCGGGCGTCCCGGTCCAGTCCGCGGTGCGGGCGCGATAGGACTGATCGGGTTCCGGGAACCGGGCGTCGAACGTGAGCGTGCCGTCCGGGGCGAACTCCGAGGTGTAGGGCTGCGATCCCCAGCCCACGAGCGCACGGCCGTCCTCCAGCAGCTGCATACTGCCCTGGTTGTCGGCGCGCAGCCCGGCCGGGTGCACGAACTCGCGGTCGAGCGTGACCCGGCGTGCCCCGTGGTCGATGCGGAGCACCAGACCACGGGAGTGCGGACCCTGGGGCGGCGACGAGGAGTTGTCGAACAGTGCCAGCCGGTCACCGGGGTGCATCCGCGCGTCGTGCTGCCAGGAAAACCGGGCGGTCTCCTCGACCTCGAAGTCGGACCGGCGACCGTTCATCCGCCACACGACCTCGTCGTCGTCCCGGGAGATCTTGTACAGCGCCCAGGTGTTGCGGGCCGAGAGGACGAGACCGCCGTCGTCGGTCTCGGCGATCGAGTTCAGATGGATGTAGTCGAACGGTGCGTCCTCGGTACCGGTCTCGCCCAGCTCCTTGTAGGTCTCGTCGACGGCGACGTGGTCGAGACTGTTCCACTCGAACAGCACCTCGCCGGAGGGGATGTCGACCTCCTGCACCACACCGGCGTAAACCCAGCCGTTCGCGGGGCCGCCGACGGCGGACAGATCGGCCCGCGCCGGGTGGTAGGCCATCAGCAGTGCGGTGTCCCGCTCGGTGATCAGGAACTCGTGCAGGTCCGCCCGCATCCCGTTGCCCATGCCGACTTCGGCGACCGGCCGGTACGCACTGTCGTGGATGACGGCCGTGCCCTGCCCGTACCCGGCGAGAACCTCACCCTGCCACCAGGTCAGCACCGGTTGCCCGCGGTAGGTCTGCGGCTTGAGGTCGGTCGGGACCAGCTGTTCACCCTCCCGGGGCAGGAACCACACCGGCGTGCCGTGCCGGTCGACGACCATGCAGCCGGGCTGGCTCGGGCTGCCCGCCCGGTACGCCTTCGGACTCAGGAACAGGTAGCCGCCTCCGTCCGCGTCCCCGCCAGGAGTGGTGACCGTCACCCGTGGGGGACGCAGGTCGGGGCGGGAGACGAAATGGTGCGGCGCGTTGGCGGGGGTTGCGGTCGGTTCCCCGGCGGCGGCCGCCTGCTCCGGGCGGGGGAGCCGGTAGCCCACGTAACCGGTGGTCAGCGGGACGGCCACGCCCGCGCCGGCCAGGGCGGCCCGGCGCAGGAAACGCCGCCGCGTGAGAGCGCTGTCAGCCATCGGCAGTAGTCCTCCTCGGCGGTGTGTGTCGCTCGGAAGAGTGACGTTACCGAGGAGTTGGCCGGGGGCCGCGCGTGGAGGGGCCGGGACGGTCCGGGGTCCGGCCGGGCCCGTCGTGTGCGGACCCGGCCGGACCCCGGGGTGATTCCGGACCTACTCCGGGTACGGCCGTGGTCGATCAGTCCACCGGTGCCACATCGACCACCCGGTCGTGCCGGACCCACACCGGCTCGGCGTCGAGCCCGGCGTCGTCCGGTCGGGTGGGAAACCACAGCACCGAGGTGTACGGGTCGGCGATCGGGTATGCGACGACCTCCCCGTCGCGGAACAGCTTCTCCATTCCGACGGGCGTGCCCGCGAGGTAGGTGATCCGGTCACCGACAATGACCTCGTCGGCATTCTTGTTCATGACGGTTTCCTCCGCCGAGCGTATCCGGACCACAGCATTCCTTCATCTTGCTGACTGCAAGGACACTACCGGAGGTGGCGGCGGTCGACAGTGGAATCACAGCACCGGGTGACCTCCGTCCGGGCGATTTCCCGGTAACGGAGGCCACGGGGCGGTGAATGGCCGACGTGTGGCCTCCGTCGTCCGTCCACCGCCCACATCGGACCGCCCGACCGTCGGTCGTCGGAACGCGGTCGTCGGAACACCGTCCTCAGAACACGGTCGGCCGGAGCAGAGCGTCGACCCCACCGTCGATGACGAACTGAGCACCGTGGATGAATCCCGCATTCTCCCCCATCAGGTATCCGATGAGGGAGGCGACCTCGTCGGGCCGGGCGTGCCGGGAGATCGGGGCCACGAAGTCGCGAATGGCCTGCCCGTAGCGTTCGTCCCGCATCCCCGCCTCGAGCAGGGGTGTCTCGACCGAGCCCGGGGCCACCGTGTTCAGGCGGACCCCCGCGGCGCCCCAGTCGGACACCCGGCGCCGCGCGGCGACGGTGAGCGCGTTCTTCGAACCCGCGTAGGCGAGCTGACCGCGGTACTCCCCGCCGACGGCGAGGGCGTCGTCCACCGCGGCCTCGTCCCCGGACTCGAGCACCTCGGCGAGGGGATTGTCGCTCCAGGGGAGCTGGGTGGACGAGACCGACGACACCACGACCGCCGCCGGGTCCGTGCCCCGGCGCAGAGCGGGCAGGATCCCGTCGAGCAGCGCGAGCGCACCGAAGTAGTTCACCGCGACGATCTGCCGCGCGTCGTCGACGTGCGGTCCGAGCCCGGCGCACAGGGCGGCGCCGTCGAGTACCCCGCCGCTGCGTTCCAGGACACCGTCCACGGCGGCGCGGCGTCCGTCCGGGGTGCTCAGATCGGCGACGACGTCCGCGTCGTGCCGATCGACGCCGAGCACCTCGTGGCCCTGCTTCCGCAGGGTCGCACAGGTGGCCGCGCCGATACCGGACGCGGAACCGGTGACAACGGTCGGTGCCATGCGGCAGTCCTCCTCGTTCGGTGTGCGATCCCCGCGGGCCGCGGGTCGCCGTCCGCCGGCCGTGCCCCGTCACGGTGGGACACGCCGGAGGACACGGTCGTGGTCACGGTGCGGCCAGACCCGCGGTGACGAAGGCACGCAGCGTCCCGACCGGAACCCGTGTGGTGGGCGGTGCCTCGGTCAACGGCGTGCCCAGGGTCTGCAGGATGAGGTCGAACGCCAGCAGCCACCGGCGCGCGGCCTCCCGCTCGGACAGGTCGGGCCGCGCCGCGCACAGCAGCCGTGCCCACGCGCCCGGGTCGTGCCAG
>NZ_KB912493.1:6687-10796 GCF_000383775.1 Saccharomonospora halophila 8 | reverse complement strand
CCGGTCCGGCCGCACTCCGCGCCGGGGCCCGGTCGCCGACCTCGTCCGGCACGACCGGGCCCACGGCACCCGGTACGTGGCCACTCTCTCCGCATGGCTGCGGGCGCAGGGTGACCTCGCACGCGCCGCGACGACCCTGGAGGTGCACCCGAACACCGTGCGCTACCGGCTGCGCCGGATGAACGAGGTCACCGCGCTCCGGCTGGACGACCCGGACCAGCGGCTGGCGATGCTCATCGCGCTGGCCGTCCGGTGAGGCGCACCGTCACCCGGGCTCCTCGGGTGGCGCGTCGCTGTGCCGGGAGGCGTGGTCGGGCAGCACCTGGCCGGGTTCGACCTCGCGGTGCATTCGCAGGAACTCCAGATGGCGTTCGTACTGGTCGAGCACATCGGCGATCAGCTGCTCCCGGGTGTAGCCGAGCACGTCGTAGCCCTGCCCTCCCTCCGGCAGGAACACCTCCATCCGCAGGTAGGTGTCGGTCTCGGCCACCGAGCGCATGGCGAACGCGGGCGTCTGTTTCTCCCGTGGCCGCAGCCGGTAGTTGAAGCCCTGCTCGGGGCCCATCGGGACGCGCAGCGTGAGATGCGGCAGGTCGATGTGCTCGTCGGGTTCCTCGGTGACCGTGGCGTCCAGACCCTGCTCGCGCAGTTCTCCGGCCACCTCGTGCAGTGCGGGCCGGGCGACGTCGTCGACGAACCGGTGCGCGGTGCGCCTGCCGGGATAGCTGAGCATGCGCCGCACCCGGTTGCGCCAGGAGCCCGTCACGTGTCCCGGAGGGGGCACGGTGGTGCGTTCGGACAGTGACGAGGGGAGCGTCGTCCGCAGGGCGTCGTCCCGGAACCGCTCCACCCGCAGCGCCTTGTACAGGCCCCAGATGATGGCGAAGATGACGAACGAGAACGGCAGTCCCATGATGATGGTCGCGCTGGTGAGCGCGTCCACGCCGCCCACGATGAGCATCGCCATGGTGAGCAGGCCGGTCGCCAGCGCCCAGAAGATGCGCAGCCACGGTTTCGCGTCGGTGATCGGGGTGGGCAGCCGGGAGCTGAGGTTCGCCATCACCAGCGCCCCGGAGTCGGCCGAGGTCACGTACAGCAGCAGCCCGACGAACGTGGCCAGGCCCGCGCTGAAGGCCACGCCCGGGTACTGGTCGAGCAGTCCGTAGAAGCCCTGTTCGGGGTTGTTCATCGCGGTCAGGCCGAACTGCAGGTTGCCCTGGCGCACCGTGTCGAGGGCGCTGTTGCCCAGCACCGACAGGAAGGTCGCGGTGAACAGGAACGGGATGATCAGGGTCGCGGCGATGAACTCCCGGAGTGTGCGACCACGGGAGATCCGCGCCAGGAACAGTCCCACGAACGGGGCCCAGGCGATCCACCATGCCCAGAAGAACAGCGTCCAGTTGTTCAGCCACTCGACCGGTTGATCGTAGGCGAAGGTGTTCAACGTCATCGATGGGAACCGGCTCACGTAGTCGCCGATGTTCAGCACCAGTGCCTCGAGTATCTGGGCGGGACCCTGGAGTACCAGCACGTACAGCATCAGCACGATCGCGAGGATCACGTTGAGCTGGGACAGCCTGCGGATCCCGCGGTCCACCCCGGCCACGGCGGAAACGGTCGCCATGACCACGGCGACCCCCACCAGACCGAGTTGCGCCGCCACCCCCTCGGGAATGCCGAACAGGAACAGCAGGCCGTAGTTCAGCTGCACCACGCCGATTCCCAGGGACACCGAGATGCCGAAGATGGTGCCGATGATGGCCGCGAGGTCGACGGTGTCACCCACCCGTCCGTGGATGCGCCTGCCGATCAGCGGGTACAGGGCCGAGCGGATCGCCAGCGGCAGGCGGTACCGGAACGCGAAGTACCCGAGCACCATCCCCATCAGCGCGTACATCGCCCACCCGGTGATGCCGTAGTGGAACAGCGTCCACACCACCGCCTGCCGTGCGGCCTCCAGGGTGGCGGGGTCGCCGGACGGCGGGGACAGGTAGTGCGTCACCGGCCCGGCGACCGAGAAGAACATCAGGTCGATGCCGATGCCCGCGGCGAACAACATCGCCGCCCAGGCGAACACCCCGTAGTCCGGGGTGGCGTGCTGCGGGCCGAGTTTCACCCGACCGTACCGGGACAGTGCCACGAACAGCACGAACAAGAGGTACAGCGTGGCGGCCAGGAAGTAGTACCACCCGAGCCCGGACGAGATCCAGGACACCGCCGTGCCGATCGCGTTCTCGGCCCCGGTCGGTGTGATGATCGCCCAGACGGACAACGCGACGATCAGTACGCCGGAGCCGAGAAACACCAGTCGCTTGACACTGCGGTCCCGCGGGCCGAGTTCGTCCTGGCCGGGTTCGGCTTGCACGGCGGGACGGTGTGGGTCACCACCGGTGGTCACGGAACTCACCTCGATCCGGTCGGTACCGGCGTCCCGCGCCCGGGGCGCCCGGCCGGGGCACGGGCGGGCCGCTCACGCTGTGCGGGGGGACACCAGGCTCTATCGTCTGTTCAGAACCGTAACGAGATTCCCGGCATCACGCTGGCCACGCCGATCGGCGAAAGGATCGCCGCAATGTCCACTCTGTTCATCGACGGCCGCTGGGTGGCCGCCTCCGCGGGCGCGACCCGGCAGGTGATCAACCCCTACGACCGGTCCGTCGTCCGCGAGGTGGACGAGGCCGACACTCTCGACGCCCGGACCGCCGTCGCGGCCGCACGGGCGGCGTTCGAGGACGGCGAGTGGCCGGGTTGGCCCGCCCGGCGCCGGTCCGCCCTGCTGTACCGGGTGGCCGAGCTGCTCCAGCGGGACCGCGCCGAGATCGCGCGGCTGGAGACACTCGACACAGGCAAGACACTCGTCGAGGGCGGGATCGACGTCGACGACGTCACCGGGGTGTTCCGCTACTACGCGACGCAGGCCGAATCGGACCCGGGCAGGCTCGTCGACGCCGGGGACCCGTCGGTGCGCAGCAGGGTGATCTACGAACCGCTCGGGGTGTGTGCGCTCATCGCGCCGTGGAACTACCCGTTGCTGCAGATGTGCTGGAAGGTCGCCCCCGCGCTGGCGGCCGGGAACACCCTCGTGTTGAAGCCCAGTGAGTCCACACCGTTGACCACGATCAAGCTGACCGAACTGATCGAGGAGGCCGGGGCGCCCCCCGGCGTGGCGAATCTCGTCCTCGGCCCCGGCGGCACGGTCGGCTCCTTCCTGGTCGACAGCCCCGAGGTCGACATGGTGTCGTTCACCGGGGGACTGGAGACCGGAAGCGCGATCATGAGCCAGGCCGCGCGGACGGTGAAGAAGGTCGCCCTCGAACTGGGCGGCAAGAACCCCAACATCGTCTTCGCCGACGCCGACTTCGAGGCCGCCATCGACTACGCGCTGATCGCGGTGTTCTTCCACGCGGGACAGGTGTGCTCGGCGGGCACCCGGCTCGTGGTCGAGGACTCCCTGCACGACCGGTTCGTGGACGAGCTGGTGCGGCGTGCCGAACGGATCCGGCTCGGCAACGGGCTCGACCCGGACACCGAGAGTGGTCCGCTGGTCTCGGACGAGCACCGGGACAAGGTCGAGTCCTATGTGGAGATCGGGATCAACGAGGGCGCCCGCCTGCTCACCGGCGGACGCCGCCCGGACGACCCTGCGCTGCGGGACGGGTTCTTCTTCCTGCCGACCGTGTTCGACGACTGCACCAGCGACATGCGGGTGGTCCGCGAGGAGACGTTCGGCCCCATCCTCACCGTGGAACGGTTCACCGACGTCGACACCGCGGTACGGATCGGTAACGACACGACCTACGGTCTGGCCGCCGCCGTCTGGACGGCCGACGCCGGGCGCGCCGAATACGTGGCGCGCCGGCTGCGGCACGGAACGGTGTGGATCAACGACTTCGGCCCGTACCTGCCGCAGGCGGAGTGGGGCGGGTTCAAGCGGTCCGGGGTGGGACGTGAGCTGGGGCACGCCGGGCTGGCCGAGTACCAGGAGCCGAAGCACATCTACGAGAACACCGCGCCGGAGCCGCAACGCTGGTTCGCCCGCTGAGGCGTCCGCCGGGACGCCCGTCCCTGACGGCCCACCCGCCGGTCCCGCCGCCCTCCGGGCGGTGTCC
>NZ_KB912493.1:2895-6587 GCF_000383775.1 Saccharomonospora halophila 8 | reverse complement strand
TGCGGCTCGCGGCGGAGTCGGCGCAGTGGATCCGGGGCCGCGAGGGGGCCCACCGGTTCGTCCACTCGGAACTCGTCATGGACGAACTGGTCGCGCGGGCGCCGGTGCTGCTGCTGTGCGGGTACGACGGCAGGCTGGTGGATCCCGCGGCCGCCGCGGCGATGTCCTTCGTCCACCCGATCAGGCAGCGCCGGGTGTTCGGAGTGGAGACGGGACTCTACGCCGACGCCGATGTCACGGACGCCTGGCGCCTGCGTGGGGAACTCGACCTCGCCTCCCGCGAGGTCTTCGGGATCGCGCTGGACGCCCTGCCGGTGCGTCGGGAACTGCATCTGTACCTGGCGGAGCTGACCTTCATCGACGTGGCGGGGGTCCACGCCCTCGCCGACCTCGCGAAGCGCGTCGCCCCCACCCGGGTCGTGCTGCACGACCCGCCGCGCGCGCTGACCCGCATCCTGGCACTGTCCCGTCGGGACACTCCGGCGATGCGTCTGGTCCACGCCTGACGGACCCGGGCACCGGCGGAGCGCGCGGAGTGCGTATGGCGTTCCCCGCTCCTTCGGCGTGGGCTGGAGGCACACCGAAGGGAGCCCACCATGACATCGACGAAACACCCCGACGACGTGGCGACCGCGACCACGATCGACCCGGACGTGGTCGCCGAACGCCTCGAACAGCTCGTCGGACAGGTCGTCACGGACGCGGGGGCGGCGCTGAGCGTGCCGCTCGCGCTGCTCGGTGACCGGCTCGGACTGTTCACCGCGCTCGCCGAGCGCGGTCCCGCGACGTCCGCGGATCTGGCCGACCGTACCGGGCTGGTCGAGCGCTACGTCCGGGAGTGGCTGCTCGCGATGGCCACCGCGGGCTACGTCACCGTGGACACGGGCGCGGGTTCGGACGGGACCGCGGACCGGGTCCGGTACCACCTCGAACCGGAGCAGGTGGAGGCGTTCACGAATCCGGACAGTCCCGGCTACGTCGCGGGCGCACTCCAGAACATCACCGCGATGACGCGCGCACTCGACCGGATCACCGAGGCGTTCCGCACCGGCGAGGGCATGGGCTGGCACGAACACCACGAGGACCTTTTCCTCGGCACGGAGCGGTTCTTCCGCCCGGGATACCTCGCGAACCTCACCTCCTCCTGGATCCCCGCGCTGACCGGCATCGAGGACCGGCTCCGCACCGGCGGGCGGGTGGCCGACGTGGGCTGCGGACTCGGCGCCTCGACCGTGATCATGGCGGGGGCCTACCCGGCGAGCACGTTCGTGGGAGTGGACTACCACGACACGTCGATCACACTGGCCCGGCGACGCGCGGAGGACGCGGGTGTGGCCGACCGGGCAACGTTCCGCACGGCCGGGGCCGGGGAACTGGACGGTACGTACGATCTGATCACCTTCTTCGACTGCCTGCACGACATGCCGGATCCGCTGGGTGCGCTCCGCGCCGCCCGGGCGGCGCTGGCCGAGGGCGGGTCGGTGATGCTCGTCGAGCCGATGAGCTGGGACACGCTCGCCGAGGCGATCAACCCGCTCGGCAGGCTGCTGGCGGGAGCCTCGCTGCTGGTGTGTCTGCCCAGCGGCATGTCCGCCGAACCGGCCTACGGTCTCGGCAATCAGGCGGGCCCGACCCGGACCCGGGATCTCGCCCGCGAGGCCGGCTTCGCCGAGGCGCGCATCGCGGCCTCCACCGAGATGAACCTCGTCTACGAGCTGCGCGGATGACGGGGTGCCCGGGAGGCCGGGTCGCGGGGTCTACCCCAGCAGCCGGGCGACCGCCGCGGCCCGGCCCGCCACCTCCAGCTTGCGGTAGACGTGCTCCAGGTGTTTGGCGACGGTGCGTGGGCTGACCGCCAGCTCGTGGGCGATGGCGTCGTTCGTCCGGCCACGCGCGACCAGCCCCACCACCTGGCGCTCGCGGACGGTCAACGGGACGTCGCCGTGACCGTCGAGCCGCGGCACCGCCGTGTCGCGTTCGCGGAATCGGCGCAGCGCCGCGGTCAACGGTGCCGCGACGAGCTCCAGTACGTCGTGTTCGACGTCGGAGAACGGGTGGACCGGGCGGCCGAGGGCGACCACGGCACGGAGATCCGGCGTGGGACGCAGGGTGAGGGTGGCCTGGAACCGGCCGCCGTCCGCGGCGGACGCGGCCGGGTTCCGCGTGGGACGGCGGAACTCCAGTCGGCGCAACCGTCCCGAGGTGAGATCGACCTCGTGGAAGGTCACCACCTCGCACGGCAGGACCGCCGCCAGCAGCGGCAGGCACGATTCCGCGAACTCTTGCCGATCGGGAACCGTCGCCACGGAGTTCACAAGGGACACAACTTGGCGAACCGTGTCGAGCGGCACGTACATGTCGGGCGACCTCGCCCTCGTCGCGAGTGCGTGGAGGTGCGTATCGACCGTCGCGCGCGGACCTGGTGAAGTCAAGACAGACCGACACCCGAACCCGAGGGAGGCACGTGATGCCGCGCAAGCACCTCGACTGCAGGCGGACACCGAGCGTCGCCGGATGCACGCTCACGATGAGCGGTGAGGAGGAGGAGCTCCTCCGTGCCGCCGTCGCGCACACCGTGGACGTCCACGGACACACCGACGACCCCGAACTGCGCGACGCCGTGCGGGCGGACCTGCGGGACGAGCCCGTGGCCGATACCGAACCGGGCGCGTTCGTCCAACTCATCGAGTTCAGCACCGACCGGATCGACGAGGTGGAGCGACTGGCCGACGAGTGGGCCGCCGAGATCGGTGCCGACCGGAGGGCGCGGTGGGGCGTCCTCGCGGCCGACCGGGACCGGGCGAACACGTACCTGGAGATCGTCGAGTTCCCGGACGCCGAGCAGGCGCGGGCGAACTCGGACCACCCGGCCACCACCCGGTTCGCCGACCGGTTGCGCGGGCTGTGCGACGCCGAACCACGCTTCGTCAACCTGGACGTCCGCGCGACGACCAGCTTCACCCCGTCCACCGTTCCGCAGCGGACCGCCCCTGCCTGAGCGCCGCGACACCACGGGACCGCGGGACCGCGGGAGGCCGTCACCACCCGTTCGGGCGGGACGGGAACGGGGCGGCAGTCGTCCGGGCGCCCGCGGGCCACACCGTCGCCTCCGGGTACGGGGGTGACGCCGGTGTGCCCGGCACAACCGCGAAAGGGTGAGTCCCACCCGGAGGGGTGAAAGCCGGGGCGGACTGTTTCCGGGTGAGGGGGGACGGAAACGCACAGTGCAAGGGTCGGACGGGTGACAGGTCCGGTTCTCATCTGATCGCGAGCACGGAAGGAGGCAGCGATCGTGGCAACAACACCGCGTCCGGAGGAACTCGTCGACAGCTCGGTTCTCGACGCCCAGGGTCGCAAGATCGGCAAGGTCGGGACCGTGTACCTGTCCGACGAGACCCGCAACCCGGAGTGGGTGACCGTGCGCACCGGGATGCTGGGGCACAAGGAGAGTTTCGTGCCGCTACAGGGCGCTTACATGGAGAACGACGGCATCCACGTCCAGGTGTCCAAGGACCAGGTCTCGAACGCGCCGAGCACGGACACCGACTCCGATCTCTCCGGTGAGGAGAGCGCCGAGCTGTATCGGCACTACGACATGCCGGCCCCGCGGGCTGCCATGCCCGAGGAGAGCACCGGCCCGGGGGAGGGCACGGAGGGCACCGGCACCGCCGCCGGCACCGCCGCCGGTACCG
>NZ_KB912493.1:0-2795 GCF_000383775.1 Saccharomonospora halophila 8 | reverse complement strand
GGCTCGCGGGCCCCGCCCCGGCGGGGCCGGTGCGGGAGACTGCCGGGCACGTGCTGGAGCACCTCGTCGTGGCCACCCAGGTGCGTTTCCCCACGGTCGGCGATCTGGCGCGTGGTGTGGTGTTCCGCTGGTTCGCCCAGCCGATGCTGCGGCGCACCCGCGCCGAGGTCTACGCGGGCGCCCGGAAACACCTGCGGTACCTGGACCACCACCCCGCCGCGTCCGACCGGCAGGAGCGCATCGCGGAGCTGGTGGCCTCGCCCGAACCGCTCGTCCGGCTGCTCGGGCAGCGCATCGGCAGGCCGGACACCGACACCGGGCCCCTGCTGGAGGTCATGGCGCGGCGCTACTACCGGGACCGTGCCCTGGAGAACGTCACGGTCACCCGGGTCGCCGGCCGGGCCTGCGTGACCGCCGAGTACGACCTCGACGGCGACCGGCTGCGGTTGCTGTCCACCGCCGCCGACGTCTCCGGGCTTCCCGACGCGCTGCACGCGATGGCGGAGGCGGCCCAGCGGGTGCCGCACGGGCGCGACGCCGGGCCGGACCTCGTCGTCGATCTGTACCTGACCTGGCCCGACCGGCCGGACGACGAGGACACCACGGCCGCGAAACTGGTCGCGGCGCTGTCCGAGGTGTCCCTGCCCGGCCGGGTGCGCCGGGTCACCGCCACGGTGGCGGGACGCAGCGGCGCCGCGATGCACCACCATTTCACCTTCCGCCCGTCGCCGTCGGGACTCACCGAAAACCGGCTGATCCGCGGGCTGCACCCGCTGGTCGCGCAGCGCCTGCAGCTGCACCGGCTGAACCGGTTCGACCTCACCCGGCTGCCGTCGGCCGACGAGGACGTGTACCTGTTCCGCTGTGTGGCCACGCGGAACCCGGCCGACGAGCGGCTGGTGGCGATGGCGCAGGTGCGCGACCTCACCCCGCTGCGCGACCGGGAGGGCAGGCTCGCCGCGCTGCCCGCGGTCGAGGGGGCACTGGCGGGCTGCCTCGACGCCATCCGCAAGGAGCAGGCCCGGAGGCCGGAGCGGCGCCGGTTCGACACGAACCGGGTTCTGATCTACGTCTGGCCGGACAGCGACCTGACGTTGGAGGAACTGCGGGAGATGTCCCGGCGGGTGCTGCCCACCACCGCCGACGCGGGCCTTGAGGAGATCGAGTTCGTCGGACGGCAGCGCGACCCGGACACCGGCCGTTCGCACGACATCGCGATCCACCTCCGCTGGACCGACGGCGGGGTGCGGATGTGGCGGGGAGCCCCCGCCACCGAGCCGGTCGAGCCGGTGGACGACTACGGACAGCAGGTCCTGCGGGCCCGCCGTCGTGGCACGGTCCACCCGTACGAACTGACCGACCTGCTCGCGGGCGACGACGGATCGTTCGTCGAGTACGACCTGGCCGACGACGGCGCGCTCGCGCCGGTCGACCGACCCCGGGGCGGGAACACCGCGGGCATCGTCACCGGGGTGGTCACCACCCCGACGGCGCGGTTCCCCGAGGGCGTGGCCCGGGTGGTCCTGCTGGGCGACCCGACGAAGGCGCTCGGCGCGCTGTCCGAGCCGGAGTGCGCCCGGGTGATCGGTGCGCTCGACCTGGCCGAGCGGCTCCGGGTCCCCGTGGAGTGGTTCGCGCTGTCCGCCGGTGCGCGGATCGCGATGGACTCCGGCACGGAGAACATGGACTGGGTGGCGGCGGCGCTGCGGCGCATCGTGCACTTCACCCAGGACGGTGGCGAGATCAACGTCGTGGTGGCCGGCATCAACGTGGGCGCCCAGCCGTACTGGAACGCCGAGGCGACCATGTTGATGCACACGAAGGGCATCCTGGTGATGACCCCCGACTCGGCGATGGTGCTCACCGGCAAGCAGTCACTCGACTTCTCCGGCGGCGTCTCGGCCGAGGACAACCACGGCATCGGCGGCTACGACCGGGTGATGGGCCCGAACGGCCAGGCGCAGTACTGGGCTCCGGACCTGGCGGGGGCCCGTGAGGTCCTGATGGCGCACTACGACCACAGCTACGTCGCGCCGGGGGAGGGCGGGCCCCGGCGCGCCGACACGGTGGACCCGCGCGACCGGGACGTGTCCGACTACCCGCACAGCGCGGAGGGCAGCGACTTCACCACGGTGGGGGAGATCTTCTCCCCGGAGACGAACCCCGACCGCAAGAAGGCGTTCGACATCCGGACCGTGATGCGCGCCGTGTCCGACACCGACCATCCGGTGCTGGAACGCTGGGCCGGCATGGCCGAGGCGGACACGGCGGTCGTGCAGGACGTGCACCTGGGCGGGTGGCCGGTCTGTCTCGTCGGCGTCGAGTCGCGCTCGGTGTCCCGGCGCGGGTTCCCGCCGACGGACGGCCCGGACACCTACACCGCGGGCACGCTGTTCCCCCGGTCGTCGAAGAAGGTCGCGCGGGCCATCAACACCGCCAGCGGGAATCGGCCGCTGGTGGTGCTGGCGAACCTGTCCGGGTTCGACGGCTCCCCGGAGTCGATGCGCGAACTGCAGCTCGAGTACGGCGCCGAGATCGGGCGGGCGATCGTCAACTTCTCCGGCCCGATCGTGTTCTGCGTCGTGTCCCGCTACCACGGTGGGGCGTTCGTGGTGTTCTCCAAGGCGTTGAACCCGAACATGACGGTGCTCGCCGTCGACGGGTCGTTCGCCTCGGTGATCGGCGGCGCCCCGGCCGCGGCGGTGGTGTTCTCCGGGGAGGTCAACGCCCGCACCGCCGCCGACGAACGGGTCGCCGCCCTGGAGGGGGACCGGTCGGCGGGCGACGACGCCGCG
>NZ_KB912492.1:12294-14253 GCF_000383775.1 Saccharomonospora halophila 8 | reverse complement strand
ATGCGCCGTGCTGCTGCGGACCGGTTGGGACCGGCACTGGCGAAAGCGGCTTCAGCGTTCGACTTGCATGTGTTAAGCACGCCGCCAGCGTTCGTCCTGAGCCAGGATCAAACTCTCCAACAATGAATTCAATCCGAGACCCAAATGTCTCAAAGAAACCCACAAAAAAGGGGCAAACCCCACCCACCAAAACAGGTGAGGCATCAAAGCTCTACTAGCTGACAATCACTAGCGCACTGTTGAGTTCTCAAACAACACCACAAAGTGTTACCCGGTTATTCCCTCCGAGCGACACCCACCCTAACAACAACCCCGAAAGGCTCTGACAAGGAGGGCAACCACTCACCCGAAGCGAGGAACACCCACTCTACCACAACCATGGGATCTTGGTTCATGTTCCCCCACCGAGTAACCCGAACTCCCCCTCTCGGAGGGCCCGTCCGGTCTCCCCGGCGACGAAGTAAACACTACACACCCCACCAACCCCACCCGAAAGGGGGGTCCCCTTACGACGTTCCCCCTGGTCAACGGCCGATCGGCGCCGAAAGCCGAGGGCCCCTCCCGCACACCGGCGGAAGGGGCCCTCGGAGAGCGGGAGCGTCCGGGGGTGTCAGGCCACCAGCCGCACACCCGCGAGGGTCCGCTTGCCGCGGCGGACGACCAGCCAGCGCCCGGGCAGGGCATCGGTGGCCGCCGGTTGCCAGCCCTCGTCGGTGATCTTGCCGTTGTTCACGTAGGCGCCGCCCTCCTTCACCGTCCGGCGTGCGGCGCCCTTGCTGTCGACCACCCCGGCCGCGACGAGCAGGTCGACCACCGTGGGCGCGTCGTCGAGCTTGACGTCGGCGGTGGGTACCTCGGCCATCGCCGCATCGAGGGTGGCCTCGTCCAGCTCGCGCAGATCCCCCCGGCCGAACAGCGCCTGGCTGGCCGCCATGACCTTGCGGGTCTGCTCCGGGCCGTGCACGAGATCGGTCAGCTCGCGCGCCAGCCTGCGTTGCCCCTCCCGTGCCGCCGGGCGATCCCGTGTCGCCGTCTCCAGCTCGCCGATCTCGTCGGCGTCGAGGAAGGTCAGCAGCTTCAGGTACGGCACCACGTCCGCGTCGGCGACGTTGACGAAGTACTGGAACCAGGCGTACGGCGAGGTCATCGTGGGGTCGAGCCACACGTTGCCGCCACCGGTGGACTTGCCGAGCTTGTGTCCCTCCGAGTCGGTGATCAACGGTGTGGTCAGCGCGTGCACCTGTTCGCCGTACACCCGGCGCACCAGGTCGACTCCGGCCACGATGTTGCCCCACTGGTCGGACCCGCCGATCTGCAGCCGGACGCCGTAGCGGTCGAACAGTTCACGGTAGTCGGTCGCCTGCAGGAGCATGTAGCTGAACTCGGTGTAGGAGATGCCCTCGCCCTCCAGCCTGCGCCGGACCGTGTCCCGGGACAGCATCGTGTTCACCGAGAAGTGCTTGCCCACGTCCCGCAGAAAGGTGGGCACGCTCATGGATCCGAGCCAGTCGAGGTTGTTCACCTCGATCGGCGGCACGTCCGGGTGGTCGAAGTCCACGAACCGGGCCAGCTGCCCCCGCAGCCTGCCCGCCCACTCCCGGACCTGCTCCTCGGAGTTCAGCGTCCGCTCCCCGACCTCGCGGGGGTCGCCGATCAGGCCGGTGCCGCCCCCCGCCAGCAGGACGGGCCGGTGTCCCGCGTCCTGGAACCGGCGCAGCACGAGCATCTGGACGAGGTGACCCGCGTGCAGGCTGGGGGCGGTGGGGTCGAAGCCGCCGTAGACCGCGACCCGCCCGGAGTCCAGTTCCCGGCGCATCGCCTCGGGATCGGTGGACTGCGCGATGAGACCGCGCCAGGACAGCTCGTCGAGAATGTGCTCACTCACGCCGACATTGTCGCGCACCGGCCGCGCCGCTCGCGCCCGGGCGGCGACCCGGTCAGGCGCGGGGACGGGCCCGG
>NZ_KB912492.1:4828-12194 GCF_000383775.1 Saccharomonospora halophila 8 | reverse complement strand
GTCGAGGGTGCCCGCGGCGACCCGCCGGGCGGCGTCGCGCAGCCACATCCGGAACTGGGTGGCGACCTGGTCGTTGCGGGAGCGGCCCGCGCGCAGCTTGCCGCCCAGTTCCGCGCCCGCGCGTTCCAGCAGGCCGCGTTCCAACGCCGTGTGCACGTCCTCGTCGGCCACGGTCGGGGTGAACGCCCCGGAGGTGACGTCCTCGGCGAGCTGGTCGAGCGCACCGAGCATGGCGTCCAACTCGGCCCCGGTGAGCAGCCCGGCGCGGTGCAGCACCCGGGCGTGTGCCCGCGAGCCCGCGATGTCGTACGGCGCCAGGCGCCAGTCGACGTCGGTGGACGCGCTCAGCGCCGCCATCGCCTCGGCGGGCCCCTCGGCGAACCGCCCTCCCCACAGCTTCATGCGTGTGTACCCCTTCGTGCTCCGTGTGTCCCGCCGCCGACGTGGTCGCCGTAGGATGCCGTGAGGGGCACTTTCCCTGCATCGGACGCAGGGAAAGTGCCCCTCGCTGCGTGTGGCGCAGGAAATGTGCCCTTCACGGCACAACCCTGGTGCGGCGGCTCAGCCGTGCTTGCTCTGTTGGCGCTTGGCGGCGATCTTGCTGGGGAGGCCCCAGAGCTGGACGAAGCCCTTGGCCAGGGACTGGTCGAAGCTGTCGCCCTCGTCGTAGGTGGCGAGGTTGAAGTCGTACAGCGACTCCGCGCTGCGCCGCCCGGTGACGGTGCAGGTGCCGCCGTGCAGCACCATGCGGATCTCCCCGGTGACGTGCTCCTGGGCCTTGCCGACGAAGCCGTCCAGCGCGTCCTTCAGCGGGGAGAACCACAGGCCGTCGTAGACCAGCTCACCCCAGCGCTGCTCGACCTGCCGCTTGAACCGGGCGAGGTCGCGCTCGACGGTGACGTTCTCCAGCTCCTGATGCGCGGTGATCAACGCGATGGCGCCGGGCGCCTCGTAGACCTCCCGGCTCTTGATGCCGACCAACCGGTCCTCGACCATGTCGAGCCTGCCGATGCCGTGCGCACCCGCGCGGGTGTTCATCTCCTGGATGGCCTCCAGCACGGTGACCGGCCTGCCGTCGAGGGCGACCGGGACACCCTTGTCGAAGGTGAGCACCACCTCGTCGGGGGCCTGGAAGTGCACCGTGGGGTCCTGGGTGTAGGAGTAGACCTCCTTCGGCGGGGAGTTCCACAGGTCTTCCAGCACGCCGGTCTCGACGGCCCGGCCCCACACGTTCTGGTCGATGGAGAACGGCGACTTCTTCGTCACGTCGATCGGCAGGCCGTGCTGCTCGGCGTAGGCGATCGCCTTCTCCCGGGTCCACGCGAAGTCCCGGACCGGCGCGATCACGTTCAGATCCGGCGCGAGCGCGCCGATGCCGACCTCGAACCGCACCTGGTCGTTTCCCTTGCCGGTGCAGCCGTGCGCCACGGTGGTCGCGCCGTGGTACTTGGCGGCCTCGGCGAGATGCTTGACGATCAGCGGCCGGGACAGTGCCGAGACCAGCGGGTAGCGGTCCATGTAGAGGGCGTTGGCCTGCAGGGCGGGCAGGCAGTACTCGTCGGCGTACTCGTCCCGCGCGTCGGCCACCACGGCCTCCACCGCGCCGCAGTCGAGGGCCCGCTCGCGGATGGTCTCCAGGTCCTCACCACCCTGGCCGAGGTCGACGGCGACGGCGACCACCTCCGCCTTCGTCTCCTCGGCGATCCAGCCGATCGCCACCGAGGTGTCGAGCCCGCCGGAGTAGGCGAGCACCACCCGCTCAGTCATGTCCGTTCTCCTCACTCACGCTTGATGTCTCGTTCCGGGTCGTGCCCGTGTCGTGCCGGTCCGGGTCCGCGTCCGTGCCCGCCTCGGCCGCGTCCGACCGCAGTGCCAGTGCGGTGAACCGCTCGGCCACCTGGGCGCCCGTCAGCGGTTCGCGGGCGATCACCGCGACCGTGTCGTCGCCGGCGATGGAGCCGACGACCTCCTCCAGCGCGGCCCGGTCGATCGCGCTGGCGAGGAACTGCGCCGCCCCCGGAGGGGTGCGCAGCACCGTGAGGTTGCCCGAGCCCTCGGCCGAGACCATCAGCTCGGCCAGCAGGCGCGACAGGCGGGACGTGCCGCCCTGCACGCCGCGGACGGGGCTGCCGTCCTCGGGGATGACGTAGACCGGCGCCCCCGAGTCGGGGCCGCGGAGCTTCACCGCACCGAGTTCGTCGAGGTCGCGGGACAGCGTGGCCTGGGTGACCTCGATGCCCTCGGCGGCCAGCAGTTTCGCCAGCTCGGTCTGGCTGTGCACGGCGGTGCCGGACACCAGTTCGATGATCCTGGCCTGCCTGCTCGCGCGGTTCATGGTGGGGGTCACCGTCGCGTTCCGGGGCGGGCGCGCGGTCATCGGGACTGCTCCCGCAGCAACCACACCAGCAGTGCCTTCTGGGCGTGCAGCCGGTTCTCCGCCTCGTCCCACACCGCGCTCGCGGGCCCGTCCAGCACCTCGTCGGTAATTTCCCGGCCCCGGTGGGCGGGCAGGTCGTGCAGCACGATCGTGTCCCTGCCGGTGCGCGCCAGCAGGTCGGTGTTGACCTGGTAGGGCCAGAACGGCGACACGCGGTCCCGGCCGTCGGCCTCCTGTCCCATCGACGTCCACGAGTCGGTGGTGACCACGTCGGCCCCGTCGACGGCGGCGTGCGGGTCGGTGAACACGCGCGCACTGCCCCCGGTCTCGGCGGCCCGCTTGTCCACCGCCTCCCGCACCCACGGCAGCGGGTGGAAGCCCTCGGGGGCGGCCACGCGGACGTGCATCCCCGCGGTGACGCCGCCGAGCAGGAGCGAGTGCGCCATGTTGTTCGCGGCGTCACCGAGGTAGGTGAGGGTGAGCCCGGCCAGCGTGCCCTTGCGCTCGCGCACCGTGTGCAGGTCGGCCAGGATCTGGCACGGGTGGAACTCGTCGGTGAGCGCGTTCACGACGGGCACGTCGGACGCCGCGGCGAAGGCGTCGATGCGCTCCTGGCCGAACGTACGCCACACCACGAGGTCCACGTAGCGGGACAGGACCTTCGCGGTGTCGCCGAGGGTCTCCTCCCGGCCGAGTTGCATGCTGCGGCCGTCGACCACGACCGGGTGGCCGCCGAGCTGGGCGATGCCGACCTCGAACGAGAACCGGGTGCGGGTCGAGTTCTTCTCGAAAAGCACGGCGACGGCCGTGGGCCCGGCCAGGGCGTCGCCGAGCGGCTGCTGCTTCAGCTCGTCGGCGAGGTCGAGCACGGCGTTCTGCTCGTCGGGGGTGAGGTCGTCATCGCGCAGGAAGTGACGTGCGGGCATGGTCAGTCGTCCTTGTCCGGGTGGGCCTCGGGATCGGCCTCGGGGGTGGCCGGGGCGGGGTGCGCCGCGTCGAGTACGGCGGGCAGGTTCTTGACGAAGTTCCCGGCCTGTTCCCGGCCGAGGATCAGCGGCGGGGCCAGGCGGAGCACGTCCGGCTTGACCGGGTTGACCAGGTACCCCGCGTTCTGCGCGGCCGTGGCGACCGCCGCCGCGACGGGCTCGTGCAGCAGCACGCCGAGCAGCAGCCCCTCCCCCCGCACGCCGCGCACCAGCGGATGCTCCAGCCGCTCGATCCCGGCGGCGAGCTCCCCACCGAGGCCGGCGGCGTGCGCGAGCAGCCCGTCCGCGGTGATCGTGTCCAGCACCGCGAGCCCGGCCGCACAGCTGACGGGATTGCCGCCGAAGGTGGTGCCGTGCTGGCCGGGTCCGAACAGTTCCGCGGCGGGGCCGAACGCGAGGCACGCACCGAGCGGCAGGCCACCGCCCAGCCCCTTGGCCAGCGTCACCACGTCCGGGGTGATCCCGGCCCGCTGGTAGCCGAACCACGCTCCGGTGCGGCCGATGCCGGTCTGCACCTCGTCCAGCACGAGCAGGGCCCCGTGCCGTGCGGTTATCTCCCGCGCGGCACGCAGGTACCCCGACGGCGGGACGACGGCACCGTTCTCCCCCTGAACGGGTTCGACGACGAAGGCGGCGGTGTCGTCGTCCACGGCCGCGTCGAGGGCGGCGACGTCGCCGTAGGGCACGTGCGCGACGCCCGGCACGAGCGGCTCGAACGGGGTCCGCTTGTCCTCCTGGCCGGTGAGCGCGAGCGCCCCCATGGTGCGGCCGTGGAACCCGCCGTCGGTGGCGACGACCTTCGTCCGCCCGGTGCGGCGGGTGATCTTGAACGCGGCCTCCACGGCCTCGGCACCGGAGTTGGTGAACAGCACCCTGCCGTGGGCACCGGTTCCCTCCCCACCGGAGAGTGCGAGCAGCCGTTCGGCCAGGTCGAGAGCCGGTTCGTTGATGTAGAGGTTCGACGTGTGCCCGAGGGTGGCGACCTGGCGGGTCACCGCGGAGACCACGGCGGGGTGGGCGTGTCCCAGGGCGTTCACGGCGATCCCGCCCACCAGGTCGAGGTAGCGGTTGCCGTCCGCATCGGAGACCACCGCCCCCTCGCCCTCCCGCAGGGTCAGGGCGGGGGTGCCGTAGTTGTGCATCATCGTGGCCTGCCACCGCGACCGGTTGGCGACGTTGTCGCCGGTGTGCGCGGCCGGTGTCTCACCGGTCGTCATCGTCGACCCCCTCGTCCGGCAGGACCATCGTTCCGACGCCCCGCGAGGTGAACACTTCGAGCAGTACCGAGTGCGCGAGGCGCCCGTCGATGACGTGGGCGCGGGGCACCCCGCCACGGACGGCGCGCAGACACGCGCGCATCTTCGGGATCATGCCGCTGGCGAGGCTCGGCAGCAGCCGTTCGAGGCGGTCGGCGCCGATACGGTCCACCAGGGACGCACGGTCGGGCCAGTCGGCGTAGAGGCCCTCGACGTCGGTGAGCACGACGAGCTTCTCCGCGCCCAGCGCGGCGGCCAGCGCCCCGGCGGCGGTGTCGGCGTTGACGTTGTGCACCACGCCGTCCGCGTCCGGCGCGACCGTGGACACCACCGGGATCCGCCCGGCGTTGACGATGTCGCGCACCGCGTCCGGGTCGACGTCGGCGACCTCGCCGACGAGTCCGATGTCGACCGGCTCGCCGTCCACGGTCGCGTGCGTGCGTTCGGCGGTGAACAGGCCCGCGTCCTCGCCGGAGATCCCGACCGCGTACGGGCCGTGCGCGTTGATCAGGCCGACGAGTTCCCGGCTGACCTGGCCGACCAGCACCATGCGCACGACATCCATCGTCTCCGGCGTGGTCACCCGCAGTCCGCCCTTGAACTCGCCGTCGATGCCGAGCCGGTCGAGCATCGTGGTGATCTGCGGGCCGCCGCCGTGCACCACCACCGGACGCAGGCCCGCCAGCCGCAGGAACACCATGTCCTGCGCGAAGGCGTGCTTGAGGTCGTCATCGATCATGGCGTTGCCGCCGTACTTGACCACGACCCAGGCGCCGTGAAAACGCTGCAACCAGGGCAGGGCCTCGACCAGCACACCCGCCTTCTCGGCGGCGGTGGCCAGGCGTTCGTCGGCGGAGACGGTGTGTGCGGCGGCCGGATCGGTTCCGGAGAACTGGTTCGGTGTGGGGGTCATGTCGAGTAGGCCGAATTCTCGTGCACGTAGGCGTGGGTGAGGTCGTTGGTCCAGATCGTCGCCGACTCCCCGCCCGCCTTGAGGTCGACGGTCACGGTGACGGCGCGGTCGCCGAGGTCGACGGCGTCCCGCGGTTCGCCGGGGCCGCCGGCGCGGCAGATCCACACCCCGTTCACGGCGACGTCCAGGGCGTCGGGGTCGAAGACGGCGTCGGTGGTGCCGACCGCGGCGAGGATGCGGCCCCAGTTCGGGTCCCGGCCGTAGACGGCGGTCTTGAACAGGTTGCTGCGGGCGATCGCCCGGCCGACGGTCACCGCGTCGTCCTCGGAGGCGGCGCCGGTGACCTCGATCGCGATGTCGTGCTCGGCGCCCTCGGCGTCGCCGAGGAGCTGCTGGGCGAGGCCGTGACAGGCGTCGGTGAGCCGCGCGGTGAACTCCGCTTCGTCCGGGCGGGTTCCGGAGGCGCCGCTGCACAGCAGCAGCACGGTGTCGTTGGTGGACATGCACCCGTCGGAGTCGAGCCGGTCGAAGGTGCGCCGGGTGGCCTCCCGCAGGGCACGGTCGGCGGTGTCGGCGTCCACGTCGGCGTCGGTGGTGACCACCACGAGCATCGTGGCCAGCGCGGGCGCGAGCATCCCGGCGCCCTTGGCCATGCCACCGATCGCGTACCCGTCCCCGGAGCGCACGACCTCTTTGCTGTGCGTGTCCGTCGTCATGATCGCCTCGGCGGCGGCGGTTCCCCCGTCCGCGGCGAGTGCGCCCACGGCGGTCTCGATGCCCGTGGTCATCCGGTCGCGGTCGAGCTGTTCCCCGATCAGTCCGGTCGAGCAGACGACGACGTCGATCGCGCCCGTGTCCAGCCGCTCGGCCACCAGTTCGGCATTGGCGTGCGTGGTCTGGAAGCCCTCCGGGCCGGTGTAGCAGTTCGCGCCGCCGGAGTTGAGCAGCACGGCCTTCGCCCGGCGGTCCTGCAGGACCTGCTCGCTCCACAGCACCGGGTTGGCCTTGCACCGGTTGCGGGTGAACACCGCGGCGGCCACGTCCGAGGGGCCGTCGTTGACCAGCAGGGCCACGTCCCGGCCCGCGCTCTTCAGTCCGGCGGTGACCCCGCCGGCCCGGAAACCGTCGGGGGCGGTGACGCTCATGAGGTGACCTCCGGCACGGGGCTGTCGGGATGTGCTGTCGGGCGCGGGTTCGTGGGCCTGAAACGTCGACTCGCGGTCCTGGAGTGGCGACTCGCGGGCATGGGGCGGCGACTCGCGGGGGTGGGTGGGGTCACGGGGCGACTCCCGTGGTGGGGAGGGCCGTGGACTCGGGGAGGCCGAGGGCGAGGTTCATCGACTGGACGGCGGCGCCGGCGGTGCCCTTCGTGAGGTTGTCCAGGGCGGCGACCACCACCAGCCTGCCCGCGTCGGCGTCGACGGTCGTCTGCAGCTGCACGGTGTTCGCGCCGAGTGTGGCGGCCGTGCTGGGCCAGGTGTCCTCGGGCAGCAGGTGGACGAACGGTTCGTCGGCGTAGGCCTTGTCGTAGACGGCCCGGGCGGCGGCGGTGTCGGTCTCCCCCGCCAGCGGCGCGGTGGCCGTGGTGAGGATGCCCCGCGGCATCGGCGCGAGCACCGGGGTGAACGACACCGCGACGCGCGTACCCGCGGCGGTGGTGAGGTTCTCGATGAACTCCGGGGTGTGCCGGTGGGCGCCGCCGACGCCGTAGACGCTGGCCGAGCCCATCACCTCGGACCCCAGCAGGTGCGGCTTGAGGCTCTTGCCCGCACCCGACGTCCCGGTGACGGCGGTGACGGCGACCTCCGGCCGCACCAGCCCCGCCGCGAGCGCG
>NZ_KB912492.1:2265-4728 GCF_000383775.1 Saccharomonospora halophila 8 | reverse complement strand
GGCCTCCGGGTAACACGCCGCGACCAGCAGCGCGGCGGCACGTCCCGCGTCGCCGCGCTCCGTCAGTTCCCGCTCGATCGCTGCCACCTGATCGCGGGTGGGCGGCACGAACCTGCCGCGCCCGACCCGCTCGGCGTCGCCGTCCCGTTCCCGGACCTCGGTCCGACCCGTCCGGTTCACGCCCCGGCCCCGCTTTCGCTCGTGATCGCCGAGGTCCCCTCGCCGGGGTAGGCCTCCATCCGGCGGCCGAGTGCCGACACCGACGCCCCCGTCGACCGCACGGCCCGAGCGTCCTCCGGCGCGGCCTCGACGAGGTGCGCCAGCGCGCCGACGACCTTGGACACCTCGCGGCACAGCCGCGTCGTCCGGGGTGGGTCCTCCCCGTGTCCGCCCGAGTCCCACACCACCGGGCGCACCATCGTGAGCACACCCTGACCCCGGTCGTGCAGATTCTCGTACCGCCCCTGGCTGCGCTCGCACATCTCGGCGAGGACGTCGTCGAGCGTCACCCACTGCCGCCACGTCAGTGCCGCGTGCTCCTCGGTCGCCGTGCCGGTCAACTCCGCATACCGGTCGCTGAACGCTCGGGCGAGCTCCGACAGGGCCTGACCGAGCGCCGCCAGCCCCTCGGCCGGTGGGTGGTCGTCGTCGAACTCGCACAGCAGCCGCACCACCGCGTCCCCGAGGTGCCGGTTCACCCGGGCGGCGTGGGCGAGCAGTTCCCGGTCCCGTGACATCATGCGTCCTCCCCATGACCGACCGGCGTCGTTCGTCCCTTTTTCGTCCGGTCTGCTGTAATGTTTCTCGCTGTCCGCATCATTCGAGAGTCGCGCACTGAAAAACACATGTCCAAAGACCGTTCGTCCTGCGTGGCGCTCCCGGATGACACGACGGCATACGCGGGTTCCCGCCGCGCACGGCCCGGTCGTCCGTCTTCGACAGCAGAGGCAGAACCGGATGGAGAACGAGCCGTCATGGCTGTCCCGACGTACCGACGACACGGAACTCGACACCGGATTCCTCGCGAATGTCCTTCACGAATATCGTCGGTCGTACGGCCTGAACCAGGCTGACCTGGCCGAGATGCTCAGCCTCGACCAGAGCTACGTTTCCAAGATCGAGACAGGGCAGCGCCAGGTACGGGACATGAGAACCATGCTGCACATCGCCGAACGACTGGGGATTCCACCGGCGCAAATGGGCCTGTCGAACGCGGCGCTGTCGCCCGTTTCACCGCCGTCCCGGTCCGGTCCGGTGGACCCGACCGACCCGGCGCGGAGGAGTCAGCACACCTGGCGCCGGGTACGGCGGCATCTCAACCACAACCGGCGAAGTTTCGCCACGCTCTCCGGTGCTCTCTACCGAGCCGCCTTCCCGACAGGCAACTCGACGTTCCTCACCCGTGCGGAATGGATGCCGTCCGAACCGCTCCCGCTCGACAGCATCCGGCTCGCGTGGGATCCCGTTCCCGGAAGATCGACACCGATCACGGGAACGGAGCCGGAAGCGCACCACACACTCCCCCTCCGAGCGCCGGGCCGGCGCTTCGACCGATACACCTCCGCGGTGCGCTATCTCGACCGGCCCGCGTTGTTCGAGAACCGGCCGAGTTACCGCCTGTGGGACGTCGACCTGAGCTCCGGGCAGCCGAGGATGAGCTTCCGCCCCGGCACCTACTTCGCCAAACTCGATGTCTCCGAGGCGGTCGCACACGAATGCGCCGCCGCACACCTGTCGGGTGCCGGTTCCCGGGCCGACTGGTCCGAACTGCCGTTCCGGGAGCTGATCGGCGATCCGTTCGACCTGCGCCGGCGCGCTGTCCTTCCGGCCGTGGAGACGCTGACCCTGCGCCGCCGACGCGACACCGGCGACGCCTCGTTCCTCCTCCACTGGCGCGACCCGGCGAAGGTGGCGACGGCGGCGGGCGTCTACGGCCTCATCCCGGCGGGGGAGTTCCAACCGTCGAGCATCGCGGCCGGGGAGGCGACGCGCGATCTGGATCTGTGGCGGGGAATGGTCCGGGAGTTCTCGGAGGAACTACTCGGCGAACCGGAGCACGACGGCAGTTCCGGCACTCCGTTGAACTACGACGACTGGCCGCTCTACCAGGACCTGCGACGGGCACGCACGGAAGGGCGGATCACGACCCACTGCCTCGGGATCGGGCTCGACACGCTCACTCTCGCGGCGACGATCCTCACCGTCGTCGTCTTCGACGATGACGTGTTCGACGCACTCTTCGGACACTCGATGCGGATCAATGCCGAGGGCGTCCTCGTCACCGCCGCGGAGTCCTCGACGGTGTCCGAAGGAGTGCCGTTCACCGAAGCATCCGTCCGGCGGTTGGTGGACGAGACACCGATGGCCTCGCCGGGGGCCTGTCTGCTGTCCCGCGCCTGGAACGCGCGGGACAGCATTCTGTCCCGCCGTAGCCGGTGACCCGCTGTCCCGGCGGCCGGCGGG
>NZ_KB912492.1:0-2165 GCF_000383775.1 Saccharomonospora halophila 8 | reverse complement strand
GACGGCCTGGGCGCCCTCGGCGAGGAACCGCCCGGCCTCGGCGCGGCCGGACCGGGTGGTCAGCCGCCGGGCGGCGACGACCCGGGGAGTCCTGTGCGTGTACAGGCCGTCCCCGGGTCGGTGTCCGCTGCTCAGGCCGACTTCTTCGCGTCGGCGGGCAGGTTCTCCTTCGCCACCGCGGCGAGGGAGGCGAACGCCTCGGCGTCGTTCACCGCCAGCTCGGCGAGGATCTTGCGGTCGACCTCCACCTCGGCGGCCTTGAGGCCCTGGACGAAGCGGTTGTAGGTCAGACCGTTCTGCCGGGCCGCCGCGTTGATGCGGGTGATCCAGAGCTGCCGGAAGTCACCCTTGCGGGCCCGGCGGTCCCGGTAGGAGTACTGGAACGAGTGGAGCGTCTGCTCCTTGGCCTTGCGGTACAGCCGCGAGCGCTGGCCGCGGTAGCCGCTGGCCATGTCGAGTGTTTCGCGGCGCTTCTTCTTGGCGTTGACCGCCCGCTTGACGCGTGCCACGGGTCCATCCTGTCGGGTCGGGGGGCGCGAGGACGCCCCGGTGTCTTAACGGCGGGAAAGCCTGCTCAGCGGCCGAGCATTCGGTTGACGCGGGGCACGTCCTGGTCCGCGACCTCGGTGGTGCCTTCGAGCCTGCGGGTGACGCGGCTCGACTTCTTCTCCAGCAGGTGCCTGCGGCCGGCCCGCTCCCGCCGGAGCTTGCCGCTGCCCGTCACGCGGACGCGCTTCTTCATCCCGCTGTGGGACTTGTTCTTCGGCATTGTTCCCTCTTTCCAGAGACGGCAGCACACCGGTGGCCGGTGTGCTGCTGCGTTGTCGGCGACCACGGGGTCGGCGACCACGGGCGGACACGACTGCCCACCCCGTCGGGCGGTCCCCCGGGGACAGCACCGGGGGGCCGGACGTCACGACTCGGCCTTGTCCGAGTCCTTCGTCGCCTTCGCCTTCGCCTTCGCGTTCTTGTGCGGCGCCAGCACCATGATCATGTTGCGGCCGTCCTGCTTCGGCGACGACTCGATGAAGCCCAGCTCGGACACGTCGTCGGCGAGGCGCTCCAACAGCCGGAATCCCAGCTCCGGCCGGGACTGCTCACGACCACGGAACATGATCGTCACCTTGACCTTGTTCCCGCCCTCGAGGAAGCGGGACACGTGCCCCTTCTTCGTCTCGTAGTCGTGCGGGTCGATCTTGGGACGGAGCTTCTGTTCCTTGATGACGGTGGCCTGCTGGTTGCGGCGGGACTCACGGGCCTTCTGGGCACTCTCGTACTTGTACTTGCCGTAGTCCATGAGCTTCGCCACGGGCGGGCGTGCCTGCGGGGCGACCTCGACGAGGTCGAGGTCGGCCTCCTGGGCGAGCCGCAGCGCGTCCTCGATGCGGACGATGCCGACCTGCTCACCGTTCGGTCCCACGAGGCGGACCTCGGGAACACGGATGCGCTCGTTGATGCGCGTCTCGGAGCTGATGGGGCCTCCTTGGTCCAAGTGTCGGTTGTTGTGCTGTCTCGACCTGGTGCCCACATACCGCGGGCCCCGGCACCGGTACCTGTGCTACCCGTGTGCGGGGCCCTCAATCCGATCAACATCCGGAAATGCCGGATGCGCTCCGCGATCGCCGTGGCGGCCCGTGCCGCCTGCGCATCACGTGACCGGACCCGGACGCCTGGACGGCGACACGGGTGGGAGCGGGGCTCCACTTGCGGCCCCCGATTGCTCGGGAGCTGGTCGCACGTGGAATCGTACCAGATGTGCAAGACGACTCATCCAACGCTTTCGACCCCGGCGATGTTCCGCTCGATTCGCGGGAGCTGCGCGACATTCCCAGCGTCGAGGTCATCAGCCGGGCGGCCGTGATGCTGCTGTCCGCGGGCGCGGAGCGGCTCGGGCTCGCCGAGACCGAGCCCGACTCCAGTCCGCACCGGGACCTGGACGAGGCGCGCAGGCTGATCACCGCCCTCGCGGGCCTGGTGACCTCCTCCGGCGAGTACCTCGGGCTGCACGCCGGACCGCTGCGGGACGGGCTCCAGTCCCTGCAGAAGGCGTTCCGCGAGGCCTCGGCCGTGCCCGACCCTCCCGGCCAGGGACCCGGCGAGAAGTACACCGGCCCCGTGTACTGACGGGCCGGGGCGTGCCCGCGCGGCGCCGCGCCGTCCGGCGC
>NZ_KB912491.1:4467-7928 GCF_000383775.1 Saccharomonospora halophila 8 | reverse complement strand
GCCGAGCGTGAGGCGGCGGCCGCCCTGGTGCGCCTGCCCGCGCTCGTCCCGCTCGTCATCCTGCGCGGCAGCGGCGAGACCACCAGGTCGTTGTCCACCGAGGCGGCGACCCACGGCGTCCGCACCATGGCTCACGCGGACGGCGGCGGGGTCCTCTACGTCGACCGGGAGGCGGACCCGGAGACGGTGCGTTCCCTGGTCACGGACAGTCTGGACCGGCTCGGCGTGTGCAACCGGCTCAACCTGCTGCTGATCCACGACGAGGTCTACGACAGCCTGTGGCCGGTGGTGTCGGAGGCCGCCGGACAGCGCGGGGTCCGGCCGTCCCTGCCGCCGCACGACCATCCGGTCGGCTACGAGTGGGCGCTGGACTCCGAGCACGAGGCCACCGTGACGGTCGCGCGGGTCGGCGGGCCCGGCGAGGCCGTCACCCTCGCCAACGAGGAGACGTCCGGCCTCGCGGCGGGCATCGCCACCGAGAACGCCACCACCGCGGAGGCGTTCTTCGACGCCTACCGGGGCACCGGGGTGTTCTGGAACGCCCCGACCCGGCTGCTCGACGGCTTCAAGCTGCTCGGCGTGCCGGAGACGGGCATCAACCTGGACAACGTCCCCGGACCACGCGGCCCCGTCACCTACACCGACCTCTCCGTCCGCCAGTACGCCGTCCTCCCGGAAGGCCGCTGAGCAACGGGCTACGTCCCGGCGGGTGTCACCCGGTGTTCGTCTCACACGGGTGTGATCGACTTCTGGCATCGGCACGATGCTGCGGTCAACCGAGGAAAGCAGATGTGCATATACCTGGGGTTGCGCGCAGGGGCTGCTAGGTGTTCTTCAGCTTGCTCGGGTATATCTCGTGGTGCGGATCCCACCAGATGACGTGAAAGACGTTGTCGTGCAGAAACCCGTAGAGACGCTGGGTGCCGGTGAACTCGAACCTCTGGATCTTCGTCATCTCATCGAGCCGCAGCGTCGTCAGACGGTCAAGTGCTTCCTGCAGCAGCCCGCTGGGCAGGTCGTACTCCTTGAAGAACCTGTTGCTGTTCCTCAGCTCGTGAACGGTCATCGACTCACAGTGCGCCATCTTCGTCATCAGTTCGCGCCACTGCTCGGACATGACGTCGTCGAAGCACCAACGGCTGTCATGATCGACATGCTTGAACCGCCAGCAGAGTCGTTCGCCCGAATTATGAACGCCGGGCAGAACCGCGCTTGACGGCACGACCTTGCCCTTGCGATCGGGCGGCGTGTGGTGAGGTTTCTGCTTCTTCTTATTGCCCATCGACGGTGGTGAGTGCCTCGAAGAACTCTGCGATGTCTGCGTCGGTGAGCGGCTCGTTGCTCCGGTCGAGATCGTTCGCACCCGAGCGTCCCCGGGCCCGTTGCCACGGTGGTTCCCGATGAGTCATCTCGGACAGCTGATGCGCCGTCATATGGCTGAGACCGTCCAGTACGAGGTCGATGGACTCGCGTTCGCCGTCGTCCAGGCGGCCCGGGTCGCCATCGAGAGCGTCCGCCGGGAGCTGGAACAAGCCACGATGTTGCTGGTACAGCTGAGGGCAGACGGGCCCGTTCGCCCATGCTTCGAAGCGTTCGGTGAACAGCGGCCGTTCTTCCCATGCCAAGTGGTAGCCGTACGCGTAATAGCAGAGCTTCTGGAGCTTCATGGCCGTCATCGGGCCACGCTCCGCCAGGATGTAACTGGCTACATCAAGTACGGTCGCCATGGCTCGCTGCCTCCTTTCCCAGTAGTGGTCGACCCTCTCACAACAGCGTGTCAAGAGGCGTGTCGCAAGCCACTGTCGGTCCGTTTCCCACTCGAACGGCGTACCCGTTCCGATCGTCTCGGAGAGTGTCCCGGCGCGCACGCTTCGTCGGTCGCGCGGTCCTCCGGTACACCCGTACCGGAAGGACGGGATCGAACGTGGGTTCGATGGGGTAGTCTGGGGCCTCGCGCCTGCCTGGGTTCTGCCACGGCCGTGGCGCCCTTTTCGCACCCTTCCCTGACGAAGCAGGAACACACATGGTCGCCAGTACGGCGGAGCAGCAAAGCGTGACCGACCACCTCGACGGATTCTCCGATCTGGCGCTGCACCCGGCGCTGTCCCGGGCACTCGCGGAGCTCGGGTACTCCGAACCCACCCCGATCCAGCGGGCGGCCGTGCCCCCGCTGCTGGCGGGGCGGGACCTCGTCGGTCAAGCCGCCACCGGCACGGGCAAGACCGCCGCGTTCGCGCTGCCGCTGCTGCACCGTCTCGCCGACGGCGAGCGCGGCACGGCGCCGCGCACTCTGGTCCTCGTCCCGACCCGGGAGCTCGCCGCCCAGGTCTGCGCGGCGTTCGACGGCTACGGTCGGCACCTCGGTGTCCGGGTCGTGCCCGTCTACGGCGGCCAGCCGATGGGCAGGCAGCTGCGGGCCCTCGAACAGGGGGCCGACGTGGTGGTGGCCACCCCCGGGCGCGCACTGGACCATCTGGCCCGCGGCTCGCTCCGGCTGGACCGACTCGACGCGGTCGTGCTGGACGAGGCCGACGAGATGCTCGACATGGGCTTCGCCGAGGACATCGACGCCATCCTCCAGCGCACCCCGGACGAGCGGCAGACCATGCTCTTCTCGGCCACGATGCCGCCCCGGATCGCCGGTCTGGTGCGCCGGTACCTGACCGACCCGGAGCGCATCGAGCTCACCCGGGCCGAGTCGGTGAGCGGTGACGCCGCCATGATCCGGCAGACCGCCTACCTCGTGCCGCGCGGGTACAAGCCCGCCGCGCTCGGCCGGGTACTCGACCTCGAGGCGCCGAAGGCCGCGGTGGTGTTCTGCCGCACCCGGGAGGAGGTCGACCGGCTCACCGAGACCATGAACGGTCGGAACTACCGGGCGGAGGCCCTGCACGGCGGCATGGATCAGCAGCAACGCGACCGTGTCGTGGGCCGGCTCCGGGCCGGCACCGCCGATCTCGTCGTGGCCACCGACGTCGCCGCGCGCGGCCTCGACATCGACCAGTTGACCCACGTCGTCAACTACGACGTGCCCAGCGCCCCCGATGTCTACGTCCACCGCATCGGCCGGGTCGGCCGCGCGGGACGGGAGGGCTCCGCGGTCACCCTCGCCGAGCCGCGCGAGCAGCGGATGATCGCCACGATCGAACGCGTGACGAACCAGAAGATGGCGGTGGAGAAGCTGCCCACCGTCGCCGACCTGAAGGCGCGCAGGCTGGAACTGACCCGTGCGGCGCTGCGGGAGACCCTGCTCTCCGACGGCGACGAACTCGGGCACTACCGGGACGCGGTGGAGTCGCTCGCCGGAGAGTTCGACGTCGAGCGGGTCGCGCTGGCGGCGGTGAAACTCGCCCACGAGGCGGGTGGGCCGGTCGGGGAGGAGGACGAGATCCCCGAGGTGCGGCCGGAGGCGCGCGGCGAACGCGGGAGCCGCGGCGACGACGGGAACGCACGCCGCGGCG
>NZ_KB912491.1:0-4367 GCF_000383775.1 Saccharomonospora halophila 8 | reverse complement strand
GCAGCCGGGTCAGGCCGTCGGGGGCACGCCCGAACAGGGCGGTCGTCGAGGCGACCCAGTCCTCGGGCGAGTGCGCACGTTCCGGCGCCGCCTCCGGGTGCTCCGCGCGGTCCGTGGCCTGCGTGCCGCGCAGTGCCGTGATCGCCGCACCGCCGCGGTAGAAGTGGGCCGGACGGTTCGCGGGCAGCCGCAGGGGTTCCCGCGGTGCCCCGGACAAGATCGTCACGGCCGCAATCTAGCAGTGCGAACACCCGGTCCGCGCCGTGCGCGTGGGGGAGGTGCGGGGGTCCCGCACCGCGCCCGGGCGGACGGGCCGCCCGGGACGGGATACCCGCACCCGGTGCGCCGGTGACCCGCATCACGCAGCACACTGGCATCGCGGCGTCCGACAGCGTTGTTGACGTCCATGTCAGAGGTGACGTGACTGTCGGTGCGCGATCGCCGGGTTCGCGGCGGTCGGCTGATCAGGGAGGATTCTCGTGTCGAACAAGGCTGCTGTCTTGTTCCGTGTCGTCGCCGTCGCGGAGGCCTTCTCGTGGGCGGGCCTGCTCGTCGGCATGTTTCTCAAGTACGTCGTCGAGCTCGGCGAGGGCGGTGTCCCGGTGCTGGGCATGGTGCACGGCGTGCTGTTCGTCCTCTACCTCGCCACCACGCTGCTCGTCGCGCGTCCGCTCGGCTGGCGTGCCGGGACCGTGGTCACCGCGTTGCTGGCGAGCATCCCGCCCCTGGCAACCTGGGTGTTCGAGAAGTGGGCCCTGCGCAGGGGCAAGCTGGACGGGCCCGAACGGCTCGCCCACGGTGGCACGGCGCTGTTCCTGGACCGCGACCGCGTGGGCACCGCGCGCGCCTGAGCACCGGCATGGGCCGCGCCGGATCGCGGCGCCCGCGCGGGACCGTCATCCCTCGCCGGCGTCGTCGGTGAAGTCCCCCGCGGACTTGCGCACCCGGGTGAGCAGGTCGGTCAGCTGTTCGGTCTGCCGCGTGGTCAGGCCGGTGAGGCCGAAATCGATGGCGTTGACGGCCCGGGTGGCCCGCTCCTTCCGGGCCCGGCCCTCCTCGGTGATCTCCACGAGGGTCGTGCGCCGGTCCGTCGGGTGCGGGAGGCGTTTGACCAGGCCGTCCTTCTCCAGTCGGTCGACGATGTTGGTCACGCTGGTGGGGTGCAACTGCAGCCGCTCGCCCATCACCCGCATCGGCAGGCTCGACGACCGTGCGAAGGTCAGCAGCACCAGGGCCTCGAACCGGGCGAAGGTGAGCCCGTGCGGCTTGAGCGCCGTGTCGACGGCCGACTGGACGATCTGCTGCACCCGCATCAGACCGGTGACGGCGGCCATGGTGGTGGAGGGGCCGATGCGGTCCTCCCACAGCTGCGCCGCGCGCGCGATCGGGTCGAACGGCAACGGACGGTTCATGGGCCTCGAAGTTAGCAGCGGGACCGGGCACGCTGGGGACGGGTACGCCGAGCCCGCCCGACGGGCGGGGCCGAGGAGGAACACATGATCGTGGCGTTCAGCGTGAGCCCGTCCGGCCCGGACACCGGCGACGGGGTCAGCGAGGCGGTGAGCCGTGCCGTGCGGGTCGTGCGGGAGTCCGGCCTGCCGAACGAGACGAACGCGATGTTCACCAACATCGAGGGCGAATGGGACGAGGTCATGGACGTCGTCCGGCGGGCGGTCGAGGCGGCGGGCGACGGTGCCTCCCGGGTGAGCCTGGTCCTCAAGGCCGACATCCGGCCCGGCCACACCGGGCAGCTGGACGCCAAGGTCGAGCGCGTCGAGGGGCGACTGTCCGCCGACTGACCGTGGTGCGGCGCGCCGGGGCGGCACGGTCGCCGACGGCGCCGACCAGCCCTGAACGGTGTGACCGTCCGTGCCAGGATGGAAGGCGTGACACAGCCACGCGGATCAGCAAGCAACGCACAGGCCGCGTCCGCCGCGCTCTCCGGGGCGGTCGACCTCTCCGGGCTCAAGCAGCGCGCCGACGCGGCCCGACAGTCGAACCAGGGCGGCCCGCAACGTGGGCAGGCAGGGGCCACCTCCGGCGGGGCAGGCGGCGCCGGTGCCGTCATCGACGTGACCGAGTCCACCTTCCAGTCCGAGGTGATCGACCGGTCGATGCGGCAGCTCGTCGTCGTCGACCTGTGGGCCGATTGGTCCGGTCCGTCCACGCAGCTCAGCCCCCTGTTGGAGAAGCTGGCGGCGGAGAGCGGCGGGGCCTGGACCCTTGCGAAGATCGACGTCGAGGCCAATCCCCGGATCTCGCAGGCGTTCGGCGTCCAGTCGATCCCCACGGTGGTCGCGATCGCGGCCGGGCAGCCGGTCGACGCCTTCTCCGGCGCGCTGCCGGAGTCCCAGATCCGGCAGTGGGTCGATCAGCTGCTCGACGCGCTGCGGGACCGACTGCCGGGTGCCGCCGGGGCGGCCGACGGGCAGGCGGCGGAGGAGCCCGCCGAACAGGAGCAGGACCCGCGGTTCACCGAGGCGGAGGCGGCGATCGAGCGCGGTGACTATGCCGGTGCGCAGGCCGCCTACCAGCGCATCCTGGACAGCGAGCCGGGCAACGAGCAGGCCGCCGCCGCACTCGCCCAGGTCCGGTTCGCCGAGCGGGCGAGCGCGACCGATTCGTCCGCGGTCGAGCGCGCGGACGCGAATCCCGACGACCTGCAGGCCCAGCTCGCCGCGGCCGACCACGAGGTCGCCTCCGGTTCCGTCGAGGACGGCTTCGGTCGGCTGACCGCGACCGCGCGCCGGGTCTTCGGTGACGACCGGGATCGCGTCCGCGAGCACCTCGTCGGCCTGTTCGACCTGTTCGACCCCGCCGACCAACGGGTCGCCAAGGCACGGAGGGACCTCGCCAGCGCACTGTTCTGAGCGCCTGCCGTAGCCCCGCGCCCGTTCCGGGCACGGGCGCGGGGCTCCCGGGCGCGGGGCTCCCGGACCGGGGTCACGGGTAGGTGTTCGTGCAGCCGGAGGAGCCCTCGTAGTAGCCCAGGCGCAGCGCCTCCACCCGGGCGAAGCCGTTGGCCACCCGGAGACCGTCGGCGTCGGCGGCGATGAGACTGCGCGGCTGCAGCAGCTCGGCGATCGCCTCGTCGAGGTCGCCGGGGGAAGGACGCAGCAGCGCCCCCTCCACGTCGATCGCGTTGGTCCAGGCACCGACCAGGCACGCCGTCCGCAGCCCCGCCTCGGCGCTCGTCACGTCCGCCCCGGCCCCGAGCTGCACCCCCTGCACATAACGCGACACGATCTCGGCGAAGGCGGCGAAGTCCCCCATCCCGCCGGCACTCTCCGTGCCGCGGAACTCGGCCTCCCGGTCGATCGGCTGTCCCAGTTCGGCCAGGGTCGCCAGGTCGATGGCGACGGTGTTGTTCTCCCGGCAGTAGGAGGCGGGCGGGGTGCCGGTCCCGTCGGGGCAGCTCCCGCCCGTCTCGACGATGCGGGGCGGGTCCACCTCCGCGGCGGCGAAGGAGTCGTCCAGGCTGCGCTGGAGCATGCCCACGGTCTCGGCCGAGATCCGCAGGTCGCCCCCGCCGGCGTCCTCCGGGGCGAACGGCCGCTCGGTGATCCTCGCCTCGACGTCGGCCCGGTCGAGGTCCGCGCACCGGGCCGAGCCGGAGGAGAACCCGAGTTGGAAGGCGTAGGTCCGGTCGAACGCCGTGCCGTGCGCGCCGCCCGCCCCGGGGTCGTCCCGGATGAAGAACAGCGAGGACAACACCTGGTTCAGGCCCTCGGAGGTGGAGACCCGGAAACGGGCGCTGGACCCCTCGGCCATCCACCGGAAATAGGCACCGGTGAAACAGTCCGCCTGCTGTTCCTTGACGATCGTCGGGGTGGTCTCGTCGATGCCCGCCCGGTCGCCGAGCCGGTACTGGACCGCGTGCCCGAACTCGTGCGCGAGGACGGTCACCACCGCCATCGGGCCGAAGCGTTCCCGCAGGAGCGGGAGCAGCAGGCCCCGGTCCCAGGCCACCAGGTCCTCGCTCGGGCAGTAGAGCGCGTTCATCGCCGCGTCGGTGGTGTCCGCGCCGCAGATCTCGAAGACGGTGCCCTCGGGATCGTAGGACAGCAGTCGCCCGACCGGCTCGAACCTGCTTCCGAACCGGTCGGGGAACCGCTCCGTCCAGAAGGCGCTGACGTCGGCGATCGCGGCGACGGCGAGCCGGTCCTCCGCGGAGTCGGAGAGGTTCTCGACGGTCAACTCGGGCGGAGGCGCGTCCGGGCGCAGTCCGCTCTCGAAATGCGTGACCGGGAGTCCGGCGATGTCGCCGACGCTGTGTGCCTGCCCGCGGACCTCCGTGCCGCAGGCCGTGGCCACAAGCGCGCACGCGACCGCGCCGGCGACGAGTCCGCGGTTCCGGCGGCGTGTCC
>NZ_KB912490.1:47637-50768 GCF_000383775.1 Saccharomonospora halophila 8 | reverse complement strand
ACCCGGTCCGGTTCCCGCACCGCCCGGGTCGGCGCAGGCGGGCAGCAGCCGCTTCCGCCGGGTGCGCCGGCTCGGCCACGGTGGGTTCGGCACGGTCTGGGAGGCGGTGGACACCCAGCTCGGCAGGACGGTCGCGCTGAAGATCGCGCATGCGCCCGACGAGGACACCGAGCACCGGATGCAGCGCGAGGCGCGGGCACTCGCCGCGTTGAGCCACCCGAACTGTGTCCGGGTCTACGACCTCGTCGAGGAGCCCGACGGACTCGCCCTGGTGATGGAGTACCTGCAGGGCCAGCCGCTCGCCGAGGCGGTGGACACGGCGGGGGCGCTGGACGACGTCTCGGCGGGGCGGTTATGGGCCACGATGGCCGGTGCGCTGGCGGCCGCGCACGAGAAGAACGTGCTGCACCGCGACGTCAAGCCGTCGAACGTGATCATCGACCCCGCCGGGGTGGCGCATCTGATCGACTTCGGGATCGCGCGCAGTAAGGGCGACTCCACGCTGACCGCCACCGGCATGATGGTCGGGACCCCGGACTACGTCGCCCCGGAGGCCGCCTCCGGGGCCCAGGCCAGTCCCGCGTCGGACGCCTGGCAGCTCGCCGCCACGGTCAGCTTCGCCCTGTCGGGTCATCCGCCGCGCGGCACGCGGGAGACACCCATGGCGGCACTGATGGCCGCGGCACGGGCGGAGGCACCCTCGCACCTGCCCCGGCAGAGCGTGCACGCACGGCTGCTCACCGCCTCTCTCGACCCGCAGCCGCGCAACCGCCCGACGCTGGCCACGGTGTGCCGCGAGGTCGAGGGCTGGTTGGCCCGCACGGGCACCTCCACCGACGGCCCGGTCACCCGCGTCGTCCCCCGCACCCGGTGACCGAACCCCCGACCCCGGCGAGTCGCCACTCCAGGCCCGCGAGTCGTCGCCTCAGGCCCGCGAGTCGTCGCTCCAGGCCCGTCACCTGACGTCGCGTGCCGGGTCCGGTCCGCTCAGCGCCAGGACGGAAGCCAGAGCTCGGCCTCCCAGCGGTCCTGTGTGATCGGGTCACCGTTGAGGATCGGCCACAGCCACACGAAGTTGGCCACCACGAGCCCGACGTAGAGCGAGAGCACCAGCAGGCCGGTCCCGCGACGTTCGTAGGAGGCCCGGGCCCGGCCGAGGATCTGGCCGAGCACGAGGGTCAGCCCGAGCGTGAGGAACGGGGCCAGCGGCGTGGCGTAGAAGAAGTACATCTGTCGGTCGAGATTGGCGAACCAGGGCAGGAAGCCCGCCAGATACCCGACGAGCACGGCGGTGTACCGCCAGTCCGCGCGGAACACCGCCCGCCACAGCGCCCACGCCAGCACCGGGAGCGAGAGCCACCACAGGGCCGGGGTACCGATCAGCATCGTGGCGCTGACGCACTCGGTGGCACCACAACCGGTGACGTGCTCGCCGGACTCGTAGTAGTAGAGCATCGGCCGCAGGCCCATGGGCCACGTCCACGGCTTCGACTCCCACGGGTGCGGATCACCGTCCGGGGTCGAGAGACCACTGTGGAAGGTCATCATGTTGAACGTGTAGATCGCCAGCGAGTTCAGCGCGTCCGGGAGGAACCCGAAGACCCCCGGGTCCACCTGGTTGATCTCCAGGTAGTGCCGATCGGTGGCCGTCTCGCTCCGGAACCACGCCCACCAGCTGCCCAGGTACACGCCGACGGAGACGAGGCCGATCCCCCAACTCACCGGCAGCAGGTCCCGCCGCACCACGCCCAGCCACGGACGGCGCACCCCGGCCGCCCGACGGGCCGCCACGTCGAACCCGAGGGTGAGCAGCACGAAGGCGAACACCCAGTACCCACCGGACCACTTCACCGCCGTGGCCAGGCCGAGCAGGACCCCGGCACCGAAGCGCCACCAGCGGAACCCGAGGCGCGGCCCGTACGGGGAGTCGTCGACCCAGCCCTGCCGCACGGCCTCGGCGAGCCGTTCGCGCACCTGATCGCGGTCGCGCAGCAGGCAGCCGAACGCCGCGAGCACGAGCACGGCGAGGAAGATGTCCAGCATCCCCATCCGGGACTGCAGGTGCAGCACGCCGTCCGCGATGACCAGCACCCCCGCGACCGCGCCGAGCAGGGTCGACCGGGTCAGCCTGCGGGCGATGCGGACGGTGAGCAGCACGATCACCGTGCCCGCGACCGCGGCCGCGAACCGCCACCCCCAGCCGTTGTAGCCGAACAGCCATTCCCCGACCGCGATGAGCTGCTTCGCCAGGGGCGGGTGCACGATCAGCTCGTAGCCGTAGTTGTCCTCGTACCCGCCGTTGCGCAGCATCTGCCACGCCTGGGGTACGTAGTGCTTCTCGTCGAAGACCGGGGTGCCGCCGTCCGTGGGCACGCCCAGGTTCCACAGGCGCACGACCCCGGCGACAGTCGTGAGCACCACCGTGACGACGAACGCACGCAGCCGGTCGGTGGGCATCGGCCTGCCCAGGAGGGCGGCCTCCCGGTCCGTGGGTGGCCGCTGCGCGTCCGGCGCCGGATCCGCGCCCGCCGGGGTGGAGGACAGGAGTGCGGTCACGGCGCTCGATCCTACGGCTTAGTCTTGGGCGTCGTGACGCTCGTACTGGCCGCCACCCCACTCGGGGACTCCCGCGACGCCTCGCCCCGCCTGACCACGGCACTGGCCGAGGCCGACGTGCTGGCCGCCGAGGACACACGGCGCCTCCGCTCGCTGGCGACGACGCTCGGGGTGACCCCGTCGGGCCGTATCGTCAGCTACTACGAGGACGTGGAGCAGGCGCGGTTGCCGGGTCTGCTCGCGGCGGTGCGCGAGGGCCGCACCGTGGTGCTGGTGACCGACGCGGGGATGCCGAGTGTGTCCGACCCCGGCTACCGGCTGGTGCGGGCGTGCGTGGCCGAGGACCTGCCGGTGACCTGCCTGCCCGGGCCGTCCGCGGTGACCACCGCGCTCGCCGTGTCCGGGCTGGCGACCGATCGGTTCTGCTTCGACGGGTTCGTCCCGCGCCGCGCGGGGGAGCGGGCGCGCTGGCTGCGCGAACTGGCGGACGAGCAGCGCACCGTGGTGTTCTTCGAGTCCCCGCACCGGCTCGCGGCGACCCTGTCCGAGGCCGCGGACGCGCTGGGGGCCGACCG
>NZ_KB912490.1:38058-47537 GCF_000383775.1 Saccharomonospora halophila 8 | reverse complement strand
GGCCGGTGCCGCGCCCGCGGAATCACCCACGGCGCGGCACCGGGACACGCGGCCGCCGCCCGGCTCAGGCGCTCTCCCGGCGGAACGTGCGGGTGCCCCACCAGACGGCGAGCCCGGTGAGCACCACGAGCACGATGCTGCCGGTCAGCAGCGCGTCGATCGTGATCTCGCCGCGGAAGCTCGCCCGCTCGGCCTCGACGACGTGGCTGAACGGGTTGATCCGGGACAGCGTGTACAGCCAGTCCGGGGCGAGCCCGCTGGTGATCGGGATGAGGATGCCGGACAGCAGCAGCACCGGCAGCATCACGGAGTTCAGCAGCGCCGGGAACGCCTGCTCGTCCTTCAGCGTCAGCGCCACCGCGTAGGACGACGACGCCATGGTCACCGCGAGCAGCGCCGCGATCACCAGACTGAGCAGGACGCCCCCGACCGGCGCCCGGAGCCCGAACACCAGCATGGCCAGCAGGATGAGCACGCACGCCTGCACCAGCGTCTGCAGCGCGTTGTTGAACACCTTGCCCAGCAGCAGCGCCACCCGGCTCACCGGGGTCACCCGCAGCCGCTCGATCACCCCGTTGCGGTACTCCGCCAGCAGTCCGAACCCGACGAACGACGTGCCGAACAGCGCCACCATCACGATCAACGCGGGCGTGAAGATGGTCCAGACGTCGCCGGGTGGGAACCCGGGGGTGTTGGCGACCATCCTCTCCATCAGCGGGCCGAACAGCGTCAGGTACAACACCGGCTGCATCAGCTGGATGCCGAGCCACGTCGGATTGCGCACCGACAGGCCGAACTCGCGCCGGAACACCAACCACAGGTCATGCCCCATCGGTGACCTCCTCGATCTCGTCCGCGGAGCCCGGTCCCCGCCCGTCTGTGGGCGGGGTGGACGTCTCCGCCTCGCGCAGGCTGCGGCCCGTCATCGTCAGGAACACGTCGTCGAGCGAGGGCCGGTGCACCTCGATCGAGCGCATCGCGATGTGCGCGGTGTCCAGTGCCCGCAGCACCTCGGGCATCGCCGTGTCCCCGCGCGGCACCCGGAACCGGACGACGTCGTCGGCGACGGTGACCTCCCGCGCGCCGTCCAGCCTGTCCACCAGCTCGGCGGTCGTCGCGGCGGCGTCCGGAGCGACCCCGAGCTCGACCCGGTCCCCGGACACCCGCGCCTTGAGCTCGTCCGGGGTGCCCTCGGCGACGATCGTCCCGCCGTCGATCACCAGGATCCGGTCGCAGAGCGAGTCGGCCTCCTCCAGGTAGTGCGTGGTGAGGAACAGCGTGACCCCGTGCTCGGAGCGCAGCGTGCGGATGTGGTCCCACAGGTACGCCCGGCTCTGCGGGTCGAGGCCGGTGGTGGGCTCGTCGAAGAACACCAGCCGGGGGCTGTGCACGAGGCCGAGTGCGATGTCCAGCCTGCGGCGCTGGCCGCCGGAGAGTGTCTTGGTCAGCCGCTGGTCGAGCCCGGCGAGGTCGAGTTCCGCGGCGAGGTCGGCGCCGCGCCGCCGGGCCCCGGCCTTCGACAGGCCGTAGAACCGGCCCTGCTGCTCGATCTCCTCGCCCACCCTGCTCTCCGGGTGGGTGCCGCCGCCCTGGGCGACGTAGCCGATGCGCCTGCGCACGCCCACCGGGTCGGCCAGCAGGTCCCGGCCCGCCACCTCGGCCTCGCCCGCGGTCGGGCGCAACAGTGTGGTGAGCATGCGCAGCGTGGTCGTCTTGCCCGCCCCGTTCGGGCCGAGGAAGCCGACGAGTTCACCTCCGGTCACGTCGAGGTCGACGCCCCGCACGGCGTCGACGGTGTGGCCCCGGGCGGTGAACCGCCGCGCGAGGCCGCGTGCCCTGATCAACATGGTCCCCCTTCGTCGGAGCGCGCCGTCGCTCCCTCACGCGCGTACGGCGCGGCGTCGTCCGTAGGCTAAACGGGTATGAGCACCCCTGTGTTGACCGCGGTGGCCTGGCCCTACGCCAACGGCCCCCGCCACATCGGCCACGTGTCCGGTTTCGGCGTCCCGTCCGACGTGTTCTCCCGCTATCAGCGGATGGCCGGTAACCAGGTGCTCATGGTGTCCGGCACGGACGAGCACGGCACCCCCATCCAGGTGCAGGCGGAGAAGGAGGGGATGAGCCCCCAGCAGGCCGCGGACACCTACACCCGGCAGATCGCCGAGGACCTGCGCGGGCTGGGGCTGTCCTACGACCTGTTCACCCGCACCAGCACCGGCAACCACGCCGAGGTCACCCAGCAGATCTTCCTCGCGCTGCACCGCAACGGGTACGTGGTGCCGCGGACCACCACCGGGGCCGTCAGCCCCTCGACCGGCCGCACCCTGCCCGACCGCTACATCGAGGGCACCTGCCCGATCTGCGGCTACGACGGCGCCCGCGGCGACCAGTGCGACAACTGCGGCAACCAGCTCGACGCCGCAGATCTGCGCAACCCGGTCTCCCGGATCAACGGGGAGAAGCCGGACTTCGTGGAGACCGAGCACCTGTTCCTCGACCTGCCCGCCTTCACCGAGACACTCGGCGAGTGGCTGTCCACCAGGACGGACTGGCGGCCCAACGTGCTCAACTTCACTCGCAACCTGGTCGAGGACATGCGCCCCCGGCCGATCACCCGGGACCTGGACTGGGGCGTGAAGATCCCGCTCGACGGGTGGCGCAACGAACCGATGAAGCGCTTCTACGTCTGGTTCGACGCCGTGATCGGGTACTTCTCCGCCAGCGTCGAGTGGGCCCGCCGCTCCGGCGATCCGGACGCCTGGCGGAAGTGGTGGACCGACCCGGACGCCCGCTCGTACTACTTCATGGGCAAGGACAACATCACCTTCCATGCCCAGATCTGGCCCGCGCTGCTGCTCGGGCACAACGGCGAGGGCGACCACGGCGGACAGGCGGGCCCCTACGGCAGGCTGCACCTGCCCGACGAGATCGTCTCCAGCGAGTTCCTCACGATGAGCGGCTCCAAGTTCTCCACCTCGCGCGGAACGGTCATCTACGTGAACGACTTCCTGCGCGAGTTCGGCGCGGACACGCTGCGCTACTTCATCGGCGTCGCCGGGCCGGAGACCCAGGACACCGACTTCACCTGGGACGAGTTCGTCCGCCGGGTCAACTACGAACTGGCCAACGAGTGGGGCAACCTGGTCAACCGCGCGGTCACGATGGCGCACAAGAACAACGGCGGGGTGCCCCGGCCGCAGGCACCGACGCAGGCGGACGAGGACCTCAAGGCCCAGGCCCGTGCCGCGTTCGACACCGTCGGCGCCCACCTGGAGCGCTCGCGGTTCAAGGCCGCGGCGTCCGAGGCGATGCGGGTGGTCTCGGCCGCGAACAAGTACCTGTCCGACCAGCAGCCGTGGAAGCTCGGCGACGACCCGGAGCGTCGGGACAGCGTGCTGCACACCGCGCTGCAGGTGGTCTCCGACGCGAACACGCTGCTCACGCCGTTCCTGCCGCACTCGGCCCAGAAGGTGCACGAGGCGCTCGGTGGCACCGGGGTGTGGGCGGCCCAGCCGGAGCTGTCCGAGGTCGCCGACCTCGACCTGCCCGACCGCACGAACCCGATCCTGTCCGGCGACTACTCCTCCGAGCAGGCCCGGTGGGCGTCGGTGCCGGTCGAGGTGGGCAGGCCGCTGGCGAAGCCCAGGCCGCTGTTCGCCAAGCTCGACCCGAAGCTCGCCGAGACCGGTCCGGAATGGGCCCCGATCACCGGCTCCGGAAGCGGGGACGGGGCCGCATGAGCCGCCGCGAACACCCGCCCGTCCCCGAACCGCTCGTCCGGCCGACGGTCGACGCGCACACCCATCTCGACGCCTGCGGTGCGGAGGATCCCGCGCAGGTGCGGGCGGCGCTGGACCGCGCGGAGGCCGCCGGGATCACCCGGGTCGTCACCGTGGCCGACGACCTCGACTCCGCACGCTGGGTCACCCGGGCGGTCACCTGGGACGACCGTCTGTACGGGGCGGTGGCGCTGCATCCGACCCGCACGACCGGTTTCGGCCCCGCCGAGCTGGAGGTGATCGAGCACCTCGCGGCACACGACCGGGTGGTGGCCGTCGGCGAGACCGGCCTGGACTACTACTGGGACTACGCGCCGCCCGGGGACCAGCGGGAGGCGTTCCGCCGGCACATCGACCTCGCCAAGCGGCTCGGGAAGACGCTGATGATCCACGACCGGGACGCCCACGAGGACATCCTCGCGATCCTGGCGGCCGAGGGTGCCCCGGAGAGGGTGGTGTTCCACTGCTTCTCCGGCGACGCCGACATCGCCCGCCGGTGCGTCGACGCCGGGTACGTGCTCTCCTTCGCCGGGACGGTCACCTTCCGCAACGCGCGGGCGCTGCACGAGGCCGCCCGTCTGGTGCCGGACGATCAGCTGCTGGTGGAGACCGACGCTCCGTTCCTGACGCCTCACCCGTTCCGGGGGCGGCCGAATGAGCCGTACTGTGCGGCGTACACGGTCCGTAATCTCGCCGAGTTGCGTCAGCAGTCCGAACAGGAGGTCGCCGAGGCGACCGCGCGCACCGCGGAACAGGTGTTTCGCCTGGACACGATCGCGGGCGCGGTCGCGGGACGGAGCGCGGGCGAACCCGGGACGGGGTCGTGATGAAGTTCACGAGTCCGGGGGAGGTGTTTGCGCAACCCCCGGATTCTCGTTACGGTCCCGTGACCGTGTCGGGTATTGGTCTGAGACTGGCCATCACCCGGTCGGCCCACAGTCACGTCGGTGTACGTCGGGGAGAGCGTCCTGCGGGACGTGTGAGGGCGGCGCTGACTGCGGGAGTCGGTGGACTTACGTGAAGGGATCGACCCTGTGACTGGTAGAGACGGGCACGCGAGCGCGTCGACCGCCATGCTCGAATGGCCGAGCGAGTCCGACGACCTCGATTTCTCGCCCGACCCGGAAGTCACCGCCCAGGACGTGCTCACGGCGCTCGGCCCGGACGCGCACAGCCTCATGGCCGAGGCCGACGTCGATGTCGACGAACTGATCCGGCTCGTCAACGCCGAGACCACGATGCTCCCCCCGATCGTGGTCGCCGACGGCGATGACACCGGCACCTCCCCGGCCGCGGACGGCGGCAGGGAGGAGGGTCTCGTCAGCGCGGTCAGGACCTGGAAGAAGCGGTTCCTCCGGGGCACCGTGCTCGCCCTGATGATCTCGCTGACCGGTGGCGGTGCGGCGGCGCTCGCGATGAACAAGAGCGTCACCGTGAACGTGGACGGCGAGCGGGAGACCGTCCGCAGCTACGGGGACACCGTCGGGGAGGTGCTGTCCGACGCGGGGATCACCGTCGGCAAGCACGACGCCCTGTCGCCCTCCCCGCAGGCTCCCGTCGGCGACGGCGGGGTCATCAAGCTGGAGCGCGGCAGGCACCTCACCGTGGTCGTGGACGGGCAGCAGCGGGAGTCCTGGGTCCGTGCCGCCACGGTCGGCGAGGCGCTGAACCAGCTCGGTCTCGACCATCTCGGCCGGGACGACGCGTGGTTCTCCACCCCGCCGGGGGCCGAGGTCCCCCTCCAGGGGCTGCGGCTGGAGGTCAAGACCCAGAAGACGATCACTCTCTTCGACGGCGGCGAGCAGCCGCGGGAGCTGGTCACCACGGCCGTCACCGCCGGGGAACTGCTCGGCGAGCTGAGTATCGAGCTCGGTCAGGAGGACCGTCTCGAAGAAGGCCGCGACTTCTCCCTCACCGACGGCGCCGAGGTGCACATCAGCCGCACCGGCGTCTCCGTGGTGGAGCAGACCGAGCGGATCGACCCCGAGGTCCGCGAGATCGAGGATCCCGAGCTCGAGGCGGGCACGGAGATCGTCGAGGAGGAGGGCACCCCCGGCGAGGAGCTGGTGACCTACCGGGTCACCCGGGAGAACGGCCAGGTCGTCGACCGGGAGGAGATCTCCTCCGAGGTCGTCACCGAGGCCGAGGAACGGGTGGTGCGGGTCGGCACCAAACAACCCGAGATCTCCGGCGGCGCGGTGTGGGACCGTCTGGCCGGGTGTGAGTCCGGTGGCGACTGGTCGATCAACACCGGCAACGGCTACTACGGCGGCCTCCAGTTCAACAAGCAGACCTGGGACGCCTACGGCGGCGACCAGTACGCCAATCTGCCGCACCAGGCGAGCCGGGAACAGCAGATCGCGATCGCCACCAAGCTCCGCGACGACCGGGGCGGGTACAGCGCCTGGCCCGCGTGCTCCGCGGAACTGGGCCTGCCGCGGTGATCCCTCGGTGCCGGGGCTCGCGCCACGGGAGCCCCGGCATGGTTGACCTCTAAGCTGGCCGGGTGAGCGAGACACCCGGTCTGCTGAACCCCGCCGAGATCCGCGCGGCGGCTGCCGCGCTGGACCTCCGGCCGACGAAGAAGCTCGGCCAGAACTTCGTGCACGACGCCAACACCGTGCGGCGCATCGTCGAGCGGGCACGTGTCGACGAGCGGGACACCGTCCTGGAGGTCGGACCGGGGCTGGGCTCGCTGACCCTCGGCCTGCTCGCCCCGGGCGCCCGGGTGGTGGCCGTCGAGGTCGACCCGGTACTCGCCGGCAGGCTGTGCGACACGGTCGCCGCCCACGCCCCGGACGCCACCGACCGGCTCACCGTGCTCGAACGGGACGCGCTGCGGTTGCGGTCCGGCGAGATCCGGGAGGCCGGAGCCGGCACCCCCACCACGCTGGTGGCCAACCTCCCGTACAACGTGGCGGTGCCGGTGGTGTTGCACCTGCTCGCCGAGTTCCCCGGGATGGACCGCGCGCTGGTGATGGTCCAGACCGAGGTGGCCGAGCGCATGGCGGCCGGGCCCGGCAGCCGGGTCTACGGCGTGCCCAGCGTGAAGCTGGCCTGGTACGGCCGGGCCCGCACCGCCGGGACGGTACCGAGGTCGGTATTCTGGCCCGTGCCCAACGTCGACTCCGCACTGGTCGCGTTCGAGCGGTACGACACCGCACCGGACGCGCTCCGGGGCGCGGACCGGGACTCCGTGTTCGCACTCGTCGATGCCGCGTTCGCGCAGCGCAGGAAGACGTTGCGCGCGGCGCTCGCGGGATGGGCCGGATCCGCCACCCGCGCGGCGGATCTGGTGTCGGCGGCGGGGCTGGACCCCTCCGCGCGGGGGGAACGACTCACGGTGGAGGACTTCGCCGCCATCGCCGCGGCAGCGGCATGATGTCACCGCCGCGGCAGCGGCAGGAAAGTGATCGCCGCGGCAGCGGCATGATGTCACCGCCGCGGTAGCGGCATGAAGGTGACCGCGCGGTAGCGGCATGAAGGTGACCGCCGCGGCAGCGGAGCGACAGTGACGTCCGTAACTGCGGCGAAAGTGTGATGTTCGGCTGCGGACTTGCTCCCGCGGTGGTCTCTCCGGTGTACTTTGCAGGTATCCATCCCGAGCGACCGAGAGACCTGGCTCGCGGACGTCGCAGCAACCACCCCCGAGTGGGCAGGTGCTAACGCCAGGGGCGATGGAGGAAACGTGTCTGTCTCCACTCCGCTGACGCGACAGCGTCGGGCACCGCGCACGCAGTGGCGTCCCACGCTGCTGACCCGGCGCCGGGTCGTCGATCAGGGCCGCCGCACGGTGAGTGCGTGTCGTCGCCACACCACCGTGCGCGCCTGATCCTGCCCGATCCGCTCACTGACGCAGCGTCCGTACCGGACGTCGCGTCGCGCTGTCCTCCGGAGCTCTTCGTGATCACTGTCGAGAATGTCAGCAAATCCTTCGCCACCTCGCCCCGCCAACTCCCGTCCACCGCGTTGCGGGAGGTCAGTGTCACCGTCGACGCGGGTGCCCTCTACGGCATCCTCGGCCCGCGGGAGGCGGGCAAGACCACGCTCGCCCGGTGCCTCGCCCTCCGCGAACGCCCCGACCGGGGAACGGTGCGGTACGACGGTGTGGACACCGGGCGCCTTCAGGGGCGCCGGCTCTGGGCGACCCAACGCGAGGTCGGGATCGTGGATCCGCGGCTGCGCACCGAACGGACCGTCGCCGGCAACGTCGCCGAGCCCCTCGAACGGATGGGGATGGACGGCTCCCGGAGACGCGGGCGGGTGACCGAACTCCTCGATCTCGTGGGGTTGTCCCGCGCCGGGGCGCAGTCGCCCGGGGAGCTGACCGAGGGGCAGCGCAGGCGGGTCGCGGTGGCGCGGGCCCTGGGCACCCGGCCTGCGGTGCTGGTGGCCGACGATCCCACCGACGGGGTGGACAGCGCGGACACCGGGGCGGTGCTCGGGGTGCTCGACCGTGCCCGTGCCGAACTGGGTGCCACGGTGGTGCTGACCACCCGGGAGGTGGGCGTCGCCCGCCGGGTCTGCGACGAGCTGGCGCTGCTGGACCGGGGGGAACTCGTGGACAGCGGGACCGTGCTCGGCGCGCTCGGCAGGCCGGACAGCCGGATCGCCGAGGCAGTCCTGCCGCCGGTCGACACCCCGCGTGGTGGGCTCGCGGACCACGACCGGGCCGCGGACGTGGTGCTGGTCGGTTTCGCCGCGGTCGGCGCGTTGCTCCCGGAGGCCGCGGACCGGTTCGACGTGGAGCTCGCCACCCTCGGGGGTGGAATGACGCGGGTGGGTGACACGCCGGTCGCCCGGTTCCGGCTCGGTGTCACCGGGCGGCGTGCCGATGCCGCGCTGGCCTGGTTGCGCGAGCGCGGTGCCCACGTCACTCGGCCGTTCTACGGCCTGCACAGCGTCGCCGCCTGACCGGACGGCCCGCGCGCGGCGTCGGGTCGCACCGGCGGGGCCGGGTCGGCCAGTACGCTGGTGGACGTGCTTGCCGTCGTTGAGCCGCCGGTCACCGTGCGGGTGCCGTCGAAGATCAACCTCCACCTGTCGGTGGGTGACGTCCGTGCGGACGGCTACCACGACCTGACGACCCTGTTCCAGGCCCTGTCGTTGACCGACGAGGTGACCGTGGTCGCCGCCGACGAACCCGGGGTCGAGGTGTCGGGTGAGGGCGCGAAGGCGGTGCCCGCCGGGGACGACAATCTGGCCCGGCGTGCGGTGCGGGCACTGGCCGAGCACGTCGGCAGGCCGAAGGATGCCGCCCGGGTGCGGGTGACGATCCGCAAGGGCATCCCCGTCGCCGGGGGGATGGCCGGGGGCAGTGCGGACGCGGCCGCGACCCTGGTCGGGCTGTCCGCGCTGTGGAATCTGGATCTGTCCCGCGACGAACTCGCCGGTGTCGCCGCGGAACTGGGCAGCGACGTCCCGTTCGCCCTGCAGGGCGGCACGGCGCTCGGCACGGGGCGCGGTGAGCGGCTCGTGCCGGTGTTGGCGCGGCACACTTTCCACTGGGTGCTCGCGTTCGACCAGCGGGGGCTGTCCACGCCGAAGGTGTTCGGCGAGCTGGACCGGCTCCGGAGTGCGGGGGACCCACCGCGCGTCGGGGGACCCGAGCCGCTGATGGAGGCGCTGGCCGCGGGGGAGGCCCGGCAGCTGGCGCTGCTGCTCGGCAACGACCTGCAGGCGGCCGCGGTGTCGCTGCGG
>NZ_KB912490.1:34750-37958 GCF_000383775.1 Saccharomonospora halophila 8 | reverse complement strand
CGCGGGCGCGCTGGCCGGGGTGGTCTCCGGTTCGGGGCCGACGTGCGCGTTCCTGTGCGACGGTCGGGAGGACGCCCTCGCGGTGGCGGCCGAACTGGCGGGCGCGGGGGTGTGCCGCACGGTGCGGGTCGCCCACGGTCCGGTACCGGGAGCCCGGGTGCACACCGACGACGACTGACCCCGTCGGCACCACGAACGAGAACCACACGAAGCGCCGGGCGCGAAGGCCCGGGAAGGGAACACACGAGGCGGATGGCCAACCTGGTCAACCTGGAAGCGGTCGGCAAGTCGCACGGCGAGCGGACGCTGCTGGACGGCGTCTCGCTCGGTGTGGGCGCGGGGGAACGCATCGGCGTCGTCGGCCTCAACGGCGGCGGCAAGACGACGCTGCTGGAGGTGCTCTCCGGCATCAGCGAACCCGACTCGGGCCGGGTGAGCTGGTCGCGCGGCCTGCGGATGCGGGTGGTCACCCAGCGCACCGACCTGCCCGAGGGCGGCACCGTCCGGCAGGCCGTGCTGTCCGACTACGCCGCCGAGCACGAGTGGGCCTCGGAGCCGCGCATCCGGTCGATCGTCGACGGCCTCGGCATCGCCGCGATCGGCCTCGACACCCCCACCGACACGCTCTCCGGCGGTGAGCGCAGGCGGGTGGCGCTCGCCGCGGCGCTGGTGGCCGAACTCGACGTCGTCGTGCTCGACGAACCCACCAACCACCTGGACGTCGAGGGGGTGCGGTGGCTGGCCGACCACCTGCTCGCGCGCCGGGTCTCGCTGATCGTGGTCACCCACGACCGCTGGTTCCTCGACACCGTCTGTTCCCGCACCTGGGAGGTCACCGACGGGCGTGTCGAGCAGTACGAGGGCGGCTACGCCGACTGGGTCTACGCCCGGGCCGAGCGCGCCCGGAAGGCCGCCGCCGCCGAGGAGAAGCGGCGCAACCTCGCCCGCAAGGAGCTCGCGTGGCTCCAGCGCGGCGCCAAGGCCCGTACGTCCAAGCCCAAGTTCCGGGTGGAGGCCGCCGAGGCGCTGATCTCCGACGTGCCCGAACCGCGGGACACGGTGGAACTGACGTCGTTCGCCAAGCGCAGGCTCGGCAAGACCGTGCTGGAGCTGGAGGACTCCTCGCTCTCGATCGACGAACGGACCCTGCTCGACCACGTGACCTGGCGGATCGGCCCGGGAGACCGGATCGGGATCGTCGGCGTGAACGGCTCCGGCAAGACCTCGGTGCTGCGGCTGCTGGCCGGGGAGACCGAACCGGAGACCGGCAGGAGGATCGAGGGCAAGACGGTGCGGATGGCGCACCTGCGCCAGGAGCTCGACGATCTGCCCGGCGACCTGCGGGTGCTGCAGGCGGTGGAGCGGGTCGCCTCCCGGGTCAGCCTGGGTAAGCACGAGCTCTCGGCGTCGCAGCTCGCCGAGCGGCTCGGTTTCGGGCGTGCCCGGCAGTGGACACCGGTCCGGGACCTTTCCGGCGGCGAGCGGCGGCGACTGCAGCTGGTGCGGCTGCTCATGTCCGAGCCCAACGTGCTCCTGCTGGACGAGCCGACCAACGACCTGGATATCGACACCCTGCAGCAGCTGGAGGACCTGCTCGACGGCTGGGCGGGCACCCTCGTCGTGGTCTCGCACGACCGGTACCTGGTGGAGCGCGTCTGCGACAGCGTCGTGGCCCTGTTCGGTGACGGGAACGTGACGCATCTGCCCGGCGGGATCGAGGAGTACCTCGACCGCCGTTCCGCCGTCGGCCGGACGGACGCCCCGCGCGCGGGCGGCACCGGCGCGTCCGGTTCCGGGGACCGGGGTCGGGAGGCAGGCGACGAGGGTGCCGGCTCCGCCCGGACGCTGACCCCGGCCGAGTGGCGGGCCGCGACGAAGGAACTGGGCAAGCTGGAGCGCAGGCTCGACTCGCTCGCGGCGAAGGAGTCCGAGCTGCACGCCGCGCTCGCCGAGGCCGCCACCGACCCGGACCGACTCATGCGGCTCAACACCGAGCTCAAGGACCTGCGGGCGCAGAAGGAGGAGCTGGAGCAGCGGTGGCTGGAGACCTCCGAGGCGCTGGAGTGAAACGGCCCGGGGTTAAGGTTTACTCATGAGTCGGTTCGTGGAGACGATGGTCGCCACCGCGAACGCGGGTGGTCGGCAGCGCGGGATGGTCACGGGGGAACCCACCGAGCCCGTGCGGAGAACGTGGTCCGAGGTGCACGAGCGGGCGCGCAGCCTGGCGGGGGGACTCGTCCGGGGTGGGCTGGAGCCGGGCGCGGCCGTGGCGGTGCTGGCGGGCGCCCCCGAGCTGATCGCGCCCACGGTGCAGGGCACCTGGCTCGCGGGCGGCAGCGTCACCATGCTGCACCAGCCGACCCCGCGGACGGACCTGGCCCAGTGGGCCGACGACACGCTCACCGTGCTGCGGATGATCGGTTCCCGGCTCGTGCTGCTCGGGGAGCCGTTCGACCAGCTCGCCCCGGTCCTGGCCGAACACGGCATCGAGTACCGCCTGATCACCGACCTGGTCGACTTCGAGCCGCTCGCCGAGCCCGTCGAGGTCGACGAGGACGCACTCGCGCTGCTCCAGTTGACCAGCGGATCCACCGCCGAGCCGAAGGCGGTCAAGATCACGCACGGGAACCTGTACTCGAACATCACCGCGATGGTCGAGCGGGCCGAGTTCGACTTCACCCGCGACGTGATGGTGTCGTGGCTGCCCACCTTCCACGACATGGGCATGGTCGGGTTCCTGACGGTGCCGATGACCTTCGGCGTCGAGCTCGTCAAGATCACTCCGGCCGAGTTCCTCACCGGGCCGCTGCTGTGGCCCGAACTGATCAGCAAGTACGGCGGGACGACCACCGCCGCGCCGAACTTCGCCTACGCCATCGTCGGCCGTAGACTGGCCAGAGTGGACGATGACGACGCCTACGACCTGTCCACGCTGCGCATCGCCCTCAACGGGGCGGAGCCGATCGACCCCACCGCCGTGCGAACGTTCACCGACGCGGGGGCGCGGTTCTCGATGCCCGCCGAGTGCGTGTTCCCCGCCTACGGACTCGCCGAGGCGACGCTGGCCGTGTCGTTCGCGCCGCTGTTCACCGGCCTGACCGTCGACGTGATCGAGGCGGAGGCGCTGGAGGCGGACGACCGCGCCGTCCCGGTCGGCGGGGACGACCCGCGTCGCGGCACCGACGCCGTGCGCGGGTTCGCCGTGCTC
>NZ_KB912490.1:23844-34650 GCF_000383775.1 Saccharomonospora halophila 8 | reverse complement strand
GGCACCGACGCCGTGCGCGGGTTCGCCGTGCTCGGCCGCCCGCTGAACGGTCTCCAGGCACGGATCGTGGGCGACGACGGCCGCACGCGCGCCGAACGCGAGGTCGGCGAGATCCAGCTGCGCGGCGAGGCCGTGACCCCGGGCTACCTCACCGTGGACGGCCCGGTGGACACGCAGGACGCCCACGGCTGGTTCGCCACGGGCGACCTCGGGTACCTCGTGGACGGCCAGATCGTGATCTGCGGACGGGCCAAGGACGTCATCATCCTCGGTGGCCGCAACGTCTACCCGACCGACATCGAGCGCGCGACCGACGCGGTCGACGGGGTCCGCGCGGGCAACGCCGTGGCGGTGCGGCTGGACGCGGGTACTCGCCGGGAACGGTTCGCCGTGGTGCTGGAGTCCACGGTGGCCGGGGACACCGAGGCGGAGGCCGCGCTCGCGCGGCAGGTCACCTCCCGGGTGCGCGAGGCCGTCGACGCGCGGCCGTACTCGGTGCTGGTGCTGCCGAAGGGCAGTCTCCCGAAGACGCCGTCGGGCAAGGTCCGGCGTGCCGCCACCGCGGAGGAGTACCGGGAGCGGATCGAGGCGTACGCCTGAGCGCGCGGCGCCTCACGCCGTGATCCGCCGCCACGGCCGGTCGTGGGTGTCGTCGGGCTCCGGCCGTGGCGCGTCGCGGTCGTGGTCAGCACGTTCGCGGATCGCCAGGGCGCGCTCGACGACGCGCAGGAAGGCGTCGACGGCCCCGGGGTCGTAGCCGCCGCGCCTGCCCGTCGGGTGCAGGGTGAACGCGACGGCCCCGACGTCGGCGGCGGTGACGTGGTCCCGATCGTCCAGAGTGGCCGCGATCCGGCGCAGGAAGGCGTTCACCTGCATCGTGTTGTACCCGCGGGTGCCCCAGGGGGCGGAGGGCAGCCACACGTCGTCGACGTCCGCGGCCGTGAGCCTCATCGATGCCCCCGCGCCGTCGGAGGGTTCGCGGCCCGGTCGGCGGGGTCCCGGGAGACGGCGGGTTCGCGGTCGACGTCGTCGGCACGGTGGCCGGACCGTGGGCGGGGCACGGCCAGCAGCTGTTCCTCCACGGCGTCGAGGAACTCGTCGACCTCCCGCTCGTCGTAGCCGCGCCTGCCCAGCAGCGGCCGGGAGAAGCGGACGTGGTGGACCTCGGCCGCGGTGAGGTCGTCCGAACCCGCCAGTGCCCGCGCGACGCGGCGCACGAAGGCGTCGACCTCGGTCTTGGAGTAGCCGCGGCGGCCGAGTGGTGCGTTCCCGAACTCGAGCCCGGCGACCTCGTCTGCGGTGAGCGACATGCGACCCTTCCTCCTGACTGAGAGTGGTCCGACTTCGCGTCACGACCTAGCCACGAGGAGTGCCCGGGAAACGCGCCGAACCGCGATCGTCACCTGATCGGGGAGGGTGAAGCGCTCGTACGGGGGACAACCCCGTGGGGCACTGTTCGAGCCGGTGCGGTGTGAACGGCTCGGCGCGAAAGCCCGACGCCGGTGAATCAGTGGAAAGCGTTCTGCGCCGCGGCGAGACCGGATCGCACCAGCTCGGTGACCGCGTCGGCACACCGGTCGATGTGGACGGCGAGTTCCTTGCGCTCGACGGTGGAGAAATCCTTGAGCACGTAGTCGGCGGGGCTCATCCGCCCCGGCGGGCGGCCGACCCCGAACCGCACGCGGTGGTAGTCCCGCGTGCCGAGCGACTTCGTGATCGAGCGGAGTCCGTTGTGTCCGTTGTCGCCGCCGCCGAACTTCAGCTTCACGGCACCGAAGTCGAGGTCGAGTTCGTCGTGGATCACCACGACACCGTCGGCGGCGATCGAGTGGAAGCGGGCGGTGCCCGCCACGGGCCCGCCCGAGAGATTCATGTACGACCGGGGCTTGGCCAGCACCACGCTGCGCCCGGCCAGGCGGCCCTGAAGCACCTCGGCACCGCCCTTGTGCGCCTTGAACGAGCCGCCGAGCCGGTCGGCGAGTTCGTCCAGCACCAGGAAGCCGATGTTGTGCCGGTTCGCCGCGTACCGCGGACCGGGGTTGCCGAGGCCGGCGAGCAGCACGCGCTCGCCGCCCCCCGGCAGATCGTTTCCCACTCCTGGCACCCCGGTCCCGCTGTGTCGTCCGGTCCGGCCGTTACTCGGCCTTGGCCTCTTCGGTCTCGGACTGCTCCTCGACCACACCGGCGCCCTCGGTGTCCACCTCGGCCTCCATGGCCGACTCGGTGGGCGCCTCGCTGACGCCGACCACGAGCTGCTCGGGGTCGCCGACCAGGGTCGCCCCCCGCGGCAACGGCACGTCACCCGCCGAGATCTGCGTGCCGGCCTCGGCGCCGTCCACGGAGACCTCGAGATGCTCGGGGATGTTCAGCGCGTCGACCTCGACCTGGACGGTGTCGAGCTCGTGGTTGACCAGCGTGCCGGGCGCCGCCTGGCCGGTGGTGGAGACCGGCACGTCGACGGTGACCTTCTCCCCGCGGTGCACCACGAGCAGGTCTACGTGCTCGATGTAGTTCTTCAGCGGGTGCACGGTCACGGTCTTGGTCAGCGCCAGTTCCCTGGACTTCTCCGCCGACCCGGCGACGTCCAGCGTGAGCACGGCGTTCTGGCCGTTCTCGCGGACCACGCGGGCGAAGTCGATGGCGGGCAGCGCCAGGTGCCGGGGGTTCTCGCCGTGGCCGTACAACACCGCGGGGATCTTGCCCGCGCGGCGGGTGCGGCGCGCGGCGCCCTTGCCGAACTCGGTGCGCGGTTCGACCGTCAGACGTACCTCGGACACGGGGATGCACTCCTTGCGGTGGGATCGGGAAAAACGTTGCTTGTGGCTGTCCGGCGGCGAGTCCACGACGTGCGCGCACGGGTGGCCTACGAGCCGCCGCGTCGATCACGTCGAGAGTCGTCGCGCCACGCGACGTCTCTCACCTCGCCGAGACAACCCCTACATCCTATGCCAGCCGCTCCCACCCGGCACAGCCGCCCCCGGCGGGGGTGTGCCGTGAAGGGCACATTCCCTGCGTCAGACGCCGTGAGGGGCACTTTCCCTGCGTTGAGTGCAGGGAAAGTGCCCCTCACGGCACACTACGGAGGGTGACCGGCCGGGGTCAGGCGCTTCCGTCGAAGAGGCTGGTGACCGAGCCGTCCTCGAAGACCTCCTGGATGGCGCGGGCCAGCAGCGGGGCGATCGAGAGGACGGTGAGCTTGGAGAAGCGCTTCTCCTCGGGGATCGGCAGCGAGTTGGTGACGATCACCTCGCGCGCCCGGGAGTTCGCCAGCCGCTCGGCGGCCGGGTCGGACAGGATGCCGTGCGTGGAGGCCACCACCACGTCGGAAGCGCCCCCCTCCAGCAGCGCCTCGGTCGCCTTGGTGATGGTGCCGCCGGTGTCGATCATGTCGTCGATCAGCACGCACAGCCGGTTCTCCACGTTGCCGACGACGCGGTTGGCCACGGCCTGGTTCGGCGTGTCCGGGTCGCGCGTCTTGTGGATGAACGCGATCGGCCGGTCGCCGAGCTGCTGGGCCCACTTCTCGGCCAGCCGCACCCGGCCGGAGTCCGGGGAGACGACGGTGATGTTGTTGTCGCCGTAGTGCTCGTTGATGTAGTCGGCCAGGACGTTCTGCCCGTGCAGGTGGTCGACGGGGCCGTCGAAGAAGCCCTGGATCTGGGCGGTGTGCAGATCCACCGTCAGGATGCGGTCCGCGCCGGCGGTCTTGAACAGGTCCGCGATGAGCCGCGCGGAGATCGGCTCCCGGCCCTTGTGCTTCTTGTCCTGCCGGGAGTACGGGTAGAACGGCATGATCACGGTGATGCGCTTGGCGCTGCCACGCTTGAGCGCGTCCACCATGATCAGCTGCTCCATGACCCACTCGTTGATCGGCGGGGAGAAGCTCTGCAGGACGAAGGCGTCGGAGCCCCGCACCGACTCCTCGTAGCGCACGTAGAGCTCGCCGTTGGCGAAGCTGTGCAGGGTCTGCGGGGTGATCGTCACGTTGAGGCTCTTGGCGACCTCCTCGGCGAGTTCGACATGCGAACGGCCGGAGAAGAGCATGAGATTCTTCTTCGGCGTGCCGGACTTCGGGCTCATTCTGGCGACTCCCCGTCGGTTTCGGTTTCCTGCTGTGCGGCGAGCGCCTTCTCCGCTGCCTCCGCCGCACGGGTACCCGGCCTTCGCCGGGGTACCCAGCCTTCGATGTTGCGTTGTGGCGAGCCGGAGACCGCGAGCGCGCCCGGCGGCACGTCCCGCCGCAGCACCGTTCCCGCACCACTGTAAGCGCCGTCGCCCACGGTCACGGGGGCGACGAACATGGTGTCCGAGCCCGTCCGCACGTGCGAACCGACGACGGTGTGGTGCTTGTCCGTGCCGTCGTAGTTCACGAACACGCTGGAGGCGCCGATGTTGCTGTGCTCACCGATGGTCGCGTCCCCGACGTAGGTCAGGTGCGGCACCTTCGTGCCCGTGCCGATGTCGGCCTTCTTCGTCTCCACGAAGGTGCCGATCTTGCCGTCCTCGCCGAGGCGCGTGCCCGGGCGCAGGTAGGCGAACGGGCCCACCTCGGCGCCCGCCCCGACGACGGAGTCGCTGCCGTGGGTGCGCACCATCCGCGCTCCGGCACCCACCGCGACGTCGGTCAGGGTGGTGTCGGGGCCGATGCGTGCCCCCTCCTCGACGGTGGTCCGGCCGTGCAGCTGCACGTTGGGCTCCAGCACCACGTCGGGGGCCAGCGTGACATCCGCGTCCAGCCAGGTCGTCGCGGGGTCGACGACGGTGACCCCCGCCCGTTGCCAGTGCCGCACGATCCGCCGGTTCAGCTCGGCGCCGAGCGTCGACAGCTGCACCCGGTCGTTGACGCCCTCGGTGAGCCAGGGATCGTCGACGACCAGACCGCCGACGCGCCCGCCGGCACCGCGGGCGATGCCGAGCACGTCGGTGAGGTACAGCTCGCCCTGGGCGTTGTCGGTGGACAGCCGGGACAGGCCGTCGGCGAGCACCGCGGCGTCGAACGCGTACACCCCGGAGTTGATCTCGTGGATCGCGAGCTGGTCGGCGTCGGCGTCCTTGTGCTCCACGATGCCGGTGACCTCGCCGGTGGCGTCGCGCAGGATCCGGCCGTATCCGCCCGGTTCGCCGACCACCGCGGTGAGCACGGTGGCGGCGTTGCCGCGTCCGGTGTGTTCGGACAGCAGTGCCTCGAGGGTCGTGGTATCCAGCAGCGGCACGTCGCCGTAGGTGACCAGCACCGTGCCGGACACGCCCGCGGCGCCGCCGAGTCCGGTCAGGGCGCAGGACACCGCGTGCCCCGTGCCGTTCTGCGTCTCCTGCACCGCCGTGGCCACCGGCCTGCCGAGGGTGTCGGCCAGCCCGGACAACCGCTCGGTCACCGGCTGTCTGCCGTGTCCCACCACGACGACGAGCCGGCCGGGGTCGAGCCCGGCCGCCGCGCGCACCGCGTGCTCGACCAGCGGTCTGCCCGCGATCGGGTGCAGCACTTTGGGGGTCTTCGAACGCATGCGGGTGCCCTCACCCGCGGCGAGAATGATGGTGCTCAGCGGGCCGGTCACGGCACTCCTCAATCAGCACGGGTTTCACCGACGGCCCACGATCCTACGTCCGCTGTGCGCGCCCCGCCGTCGGGTCGTCCCCCGGCGGGTGGGTGGTGCCACCGTGGCCGGGCCCCTCCGTCGCCGGATTCGACGCGATCCGGTTCCCGCCGCGCCGTTTCGCCTGGTACATGGCCGCGTCCGCGCGGGACAGGACCTCCTCCGCGCGCTCCAGCGGTCGGAGGCCGACCAGGCCCACCGACAGGGTCACCCCGTGCGAGAGATGGCGCGGCAGCGAGGCCACCGACTTCACGGCGCGGGTGAGCGCCTGGGTCGCCGCGGGCATCGGCGCACCCGGGAGCAGGATGATGAACTCGTCACCGCCGTAGCGGGCCACGACGTCGTCGCCACGGAGGGCGTCCCGCAGGGTGCTGGCGACCACGCGCAGCACGTCGTCGCCCTCGGCGTGCGAGTGCTGGTCGTTGACGTCCTTGAAGCCGTCCAGGTCCACCAGGGCGACCGAGAGCGGTTCGGATTCGCCGGACACGGCGAGCGCGTGCAGCCGCTCGTCGAGCGCGCGACGGTTGGGCAGGCCGGTGAGCGGATCCTGCATCGCCTGTTGTGTGATCGCGCCGTGTTCGGCGGAGAGTCGCTCGTGTTCCCGCCGGGTGTTCAGGGTCGCGATCTGGGACTCACGCAGCGACCACAGCTCCTCCTCCAGTTCGACGACGTAGTCGCACAGCAGCTCCGTCGGCGTCGGCAGTGCGGCCGTTCCGCGTCCCCGACCGGGGCCGTCCGGTGTCGTGGTCCGGGAATCCGTGTCGGTCTCGTCCCTGCGGAGTTCCTCGGCGGGGGACACGTCGGTCGGGAAGGCGTCGCCGGGAGGCCTCCCGGGAGTGCGGGCAGGCTCGTCCGCCGTCGCCGCGCCGGTGCCGGGGGGTTCCCGTCCGCTGCCCGGGTTGCTTTCCACCCCGAGGGTGGCCAGCTCCCGGATGAGATTGAGCCGCATGGACGGCTGGGACGTGTCGTCGGCCTCGGTCTGCCGGGCGTCGAGCAACTCCTCGACGGCCTCGCCGGTGCGTCCGTCGGCGACCAGGCAGCGGGACAGCGCGATGGTGACGAGGACCTTCTCGTGCGGGTAACCCTGCTCCGCGCCGAGTCGGCGCAGCCGTTCGATGTGTGCGGCGGTGGGGGCGGCCAACGCGAGCGAGGCCGCCAGTACACCGACCTGCTCCACGGCGGGCACGTCCGGCTTGCGCGGGAACAGCGACTCGGCGAACGGCGCCTCCGCGGCGATCGTCATCGAGGCGGCGGTGCGGAACTTCTCGTGCGCCTCCTCCCGGCGCCCGACCCGTTCCAGCCGCAATCCCCAGCCGAGCAGCATCTTGACCCGGTTGAGCAGTTGCAGCGTGATCTCGTGCGGGCCGGCGCTGTCCCGGATGGCCTGGTGGGCGCGGGAGATCATCTCCTCGGCCGCCTCGTAGACGCCGAGCTGGTTGAGCACGATCCAACAGTCGTTGAGTGCCGCCGCGAGCAGCCGGTCCCACGCCCGGCGCCCCTGGTGTATCTCGGGGCTCGGCACGTCGTCGAGCAGGGCGAGGGCGCGGGCGATCTCGGTGAGCGCGGCGTCGTCCTGTTCGCCGAGCACGAGCGACCTGCCGCGGAGCGCGTGGGCGTCGGCCCGTAGGAGGGCGAGACCGTGCCGCTTGGTGTGCGTGAGCATCTCGTCGAGCAGGGGCTCGGCCTCGGTGGCCAGTCCCCGGATCACCAACCGTGCCAGCGCGGTGGCCCGCAGCAACTGGGCGACCAGGACGGGCTCGCCGCGGCGACGGGTCTCCTCCAGCAGCTCGTCGAGTGTCCCGGTGACCCGGAGCTGTTCGGCACGTTCGGTGCGCTGGACCGTGGCGATCAACTCCCGGGCACGCCCCAGTACCCAGGCGTCGGACATGTCGCCCAACGCCGGGCGCTGCTCGTCGTCCCAGTCCTCGCCGTGCAGCCGGTCCACACCCCTTCTTCGCCTCCGGGCACGTCAGGAGGCGATCGGCAGCCGGGCAGCTCCGCCGCCAGGGCTCGAACCTGGACTGTCAGAACCAAAATCTGAAGTGCTGCCAATTACACTACGGCGGATCGCGCCTGGTCAGGATAGCCACCGTGGCACCGGGTAGTCACCACCGGGGCCGCCCGACCGGGTTCCGGCTCTCCCCAACGGCCCCTGACCTCCTGTACCGTAACCTACGGCAACGTAGGTAAGGTCCACCTTGCCTGGTCATTCGTGGAAAGAAGCAGAAGTATGACGGCTACTCTCGAGGACCCTGCGGCGAAGCCCGCGCGAGGCCCGAAGCCGATACTGGACGGAGAGCGCACGTCCGGCGTGCAGTTCGCGGTGTACTTCGGCGTGATCGCGCCGCTGGCCGCGCTGGCCGTCGCTGTCCCCTTCGCGTGGGGATGGGGGCTGAGCTGGGTCGACGTCGGCCTGTTCGTCCTGTTCTACGCCATCAGCGGACTCGGGATCACGGTCTCGTTCCACCGACACTTCACACACGGGTCCTTCAAGGCGAAACGCTGGCTGCGGGTCGTCATGGCGATCGCGGGCAGCATGGCGGTGCAGGGGCCGCTCATCACCTGGGTCGCGGACCACCGCAGGCACCACGCGTTCTCCGACCGGGAGGGCGACCCGCACTCCCCCTGGATGTTCGGCACCTCCCCCGTGGCACTGGCCAAGGGGTTCTGGCACGCCCACATGGGCTGGCTGTTCGAGCGGGACGTCAGCAACGCCGAGCGGTTCGCGCCGGACCTGCTCAAGGACCCGGCGCTGCGCCGCGTCGACCGGCTGTTCCCCCTGTGGACCGTGCTGTCGCTGGTGCTGCCCGGCATCGTCGGCGGGCTGGTGACCTGGTCGTTGTGGGGTGGTGTCACGGCGTTCTTCTGGGCCGGGCTCGTGCGCGTGTGCGTGCTGCACCACGTGACCTGGTCGGTGAACTCGATCTGTCACATGATCGGTGAGCGGCCCTACAGTGCCCGGGACCGTTCCGCCAACTTCTGGCCGCTGGCGATCTTCTCGTTCGGCGAGTCGTGGCACAACCTGCACCACGCCGACCCGACGTCGGCCCGGCACGGGGTCCAGCGGGGTCAGATCGACATCTCCGCCCGGTTGATCTGGGTGTTCGAGAAGCTCGGCTGGGCCTACAACGTCCGCTGGCCGACCCCGAACCGCCTGCAGAAGCTGTCCGCGAAGTAATCCGCCGGTCACCGGCGGGTGGACGCCGCGAAGGCCTCCTTCCCTGCACCGGACGCAGGCAAGAAGGCCTTCGCGGCGTGTGACGCGGGGGAGGGGTCCTTGGCGGCGAGTCGGGTGCGGGCGCATTAGGCTGCGGGCGGTGGCGGCGAGACGCAGAGCGAAGCGCGACGCGGCCGCGGGGGCACGGGTGACGGCCCCGGCGGCCCGGGTGCGGATGACGGGTGCCGAGCGCAGACAGCAGCTGCTCGACGTGGCGCGGGCGCTGTTCGCGGAGAAAGGGTTCGACGGCGCGTCGATCGAGGAGATCGCGCACCGGGCGAACGTGTCCAAACCGGTGGTCTACGAGCACTTCGGTGGTAAGGAGGGCATCTACGCGGTCGTGGTGGACCGCGAGATGCAGTCGTTGCTCGACCGGATGGTCTCGACCCTGGACGGGGGTGGCCCCCGCGAGCTGCTCGAACACGCCGCGCTCGCACTGCTGGGCTATGTCGACGAGGCACACGACGGGTTCCGCATCCTGGTGCGGGACTCCCCGGTGGCCAGCGCGTCGGGCACGTTCTCCACCCTGCTCAACGACATCGCCGGGCAGGTGGAGCACGTGCTCGCACACGAGTTCGACAGCCGCGGGTACGACGACAAGCTGGCCCCCCTGTACGCGCAGGCGCTGGTCGGCATGGTGGCCCTGACCGGCCAGTGGTGGCTCGACGCACGCAAGCCGAAGCGCCACGAGGTCGCGGCCCACCTGGTCAACCTCGCGTGGAACGGTCTGTCCCATCTGGAGCACAAGCCGAAGATCCAGCACAGCCCCCGGGGCTGAGCGGTGGCTCGGGGGCCGGCACAGCCCCCGGGGCTGAGCGGCGGGCTCAGGTGGGCCGCGGGGTCACCCGGAACAGCATGTCGTCCTCGCCGCCCGACGTGGTCACCCAGAGCGCGTCGTCCGGCGCCCGGCGCACCGCCCGGAGCCTGCCGAACTCGTCGTCGAACTCGGGCGGCAGGAGCACCTCGGTGACGTCGTCGCCCGCGTCGTCGAGCCGGAACAGCAGCATCTTCTGCCCCCGCAGGGCCACGACGGCCAGCGTCCCGTCCAGCGCACCCCAGCGCCCGCCGGAGACGAACGCCGCGCCGGACGGCGCCTCCGTCGAGGTCGCCCCCGAGGTCCACAGCGGGGGCACCGCCTGCGGGAACCGGTCGAGGTCGGTCATCGGCACGTCCTCGTCGTACGAGCCGGTCGTCCCGCCCCGGGACGGGTCCCAGCCGTAGTTGCCGCCGGCCACGATCCGGTTCACCTCGTCGAAGCCGGTCGGTCCGTGTCCGGAGGCGTACACCTGGCCGGTGTCCGGCCGTACCGCCACGCCCTGCACGTTGCGGTGTCCGTAGCTGTACACCCGGCGCGTGTCGGGGTCCTCGGAGTCGGCGAACGGATTGTCCGGCAGTCCGCGCCCGGTGTCCGGGTCGATCCGCAGGATCTTGCCGCCCAGGCTCGTGCGGTCCTGCGGGATCGTGGGGTCGCTCGCGCTGTCACCCGTACCGACGAGCAGCGCGCCGTCGGCGGCGAAGGTGGGGCGGCACCCGGAGTGCCTGCCGCTGTCGTTGACCGGCAGCCCGGTCAGCAGGTCCCGCACCCGCCGCGCGGCCCGGGCGTCGTCGGACAGCCGCCAGGTCACCAGCCGCACGTCCACGGCCTCGCCGTCGCGCCGGTGCGTCTGGCACGTGGTGAACTCCCGGGTGTCCGGGAAGTCCGGGTGCACCACCAGCCCCAGCAACCCTCCCTCGCCCCGCACGAGGACGTCGGAGAAGTCGGCGTCGACCTCGGTGACGTCGCCGCCGCGCACGAGGCGGAGCCGGCCCGGGCGTTCGGTGACGAGTACCCCGCCGTCCGGCAGGAAGCCGACGTCCCACGGATGTTCGAGGCCGCCGGTGACCTGTTCGGCCTCCAGCGACACCTCCCCCGGTGCGGAAGTGGTCGTCTCCGTGCCGTCCGCGGGCCCCCCGTCCGGGGAGCCGCCCTCCGGGGCGCCGCCGTCGGGGGACCCG
>NZ_KB912490.1:19085-23744 GCF_000383775.1 Saccharomonospora halophila 8 | reverse complement strand
GCGGGACAGGGCGGGGACCGGCCGGTCCTGGCCGTCACCGCCACCGGGCGGCAGGCCGAGGAACTCACCGCCGCGCTGGCGAGCCTGCTCGGTGCCCACGCGGTGGCGCACTTCCCCTCCTGGGAGACCCTGCCGCACGAGAAGCTCTCGCCCCGGGCGGACACCGTGGGCACGCGGCTGGAGGTGCTGCGCCGTCTGGCGCTGCCCGGCCGCGACGGGCTGCGTGTGGTGGTCACCACGGTGCGGAGCCTGATCCAGCCGATGGCCCCCGGGCTGGGCGATCTGCACCCGGTCGAACTGCGGGTCGGCGAGGAGTACGAGTTCGAGAGCCTGCCCGACCGGCTCGTCGAACTCGCCTACACCCGGGTCGACATGGTCGAGAAGCGGGGTGAGTTCGCCGTGCGCGGCGGCATCCTGGACGTGTTCGGCCCCACCGCCGATCACCCGCATCGGATCGAGTTCTGGGGCGACGAGGTCGCCGAGATCCGTGCGTTCGCGGTGGCCGACCAGCGTTCCCTGCCCGGCGAGGTGTCCGGGCTGGTCGCGCCGCCGTGCCGGGAGCTGCTGCTCACCGACGCCGTCCAGCGCCGGGCCGCCGACCTCGCCACCGAGCACGAGGGCGACGAACAGCTGGCCGAGATGCTGACCAGGCTCGCCGACGGCATCCCCGTGGAGGGCATGGAGGCGCTGATCCCGGTGCTGTGTGACGGTGAGCTGCGCCTGCTCACCGACGCCGTGCCCGAGGGCGCCCACGTCGTGCTCACCGACCCGGAGAAGATCGAGGCCCGGGCGCGGGACCTGGTGCGCACCGGACAGGAGTTCCTGGAGGCGTCGTGGATGACGGCGGCCGACTCCGGCAAGGCCCCGATCGACCTGGGCGCGTCGGCCTACCGCGGCCTCGACGAGATCCGGGAGCACGCCCGCGCCACCGACCGCTGCTGGTGGACGCTGTCCCAGCTCACCAGCGAGGACGACGCCTACCACGTGGCGATCGAGGCCGCCCCCGGCTACCGCGGGGAACTGGAGCGGGCCACGGCGGACCTGCGCGCGCACACCGCGTCCGGCGGGACGGGGCTGGTCGTCGTCGCCGGGGCGGGCACCGCCGAGCGTGCCGTGGAGCAACTCTCCGCCGCCGAGGTCCCGGCCACACTCGCCGAGAACGGGCTGGACACCGCGCCGAAGCCCGGTGTGGTCACGGTGACCTGCGGTGGCCTCACCGAGGGGTTCGTCGCGCCCGGCTCGTCGCTGGTCGTGCTCAGCGAGGCGGACATCACCGGGCGCGGCGCGACGGCGGGGCGGTCCTCGCCGGACCTGAACACCAAGATGCCGTCCCGGCGGCGCAACGCCGTCGACCCGCTCGCGCTGAAGGCGGGCGACCACGTCGTGCACGACCAGCACGGCATCGGACGGTTCGTCGAGATGGTGCAGCGCACCGTGGGCGGGGCGACCCGCGAGTACCTCGTGCTGGAGTACGCGCCCTCGAAACGCGGCCACTCCGGCGACCGGCTGTTCGTCCCGACCGACCAGCTCGACGAGGTCTCCCGCTACGTCGGCGGCGAGCTGCCGACGCTGAACAAGCTCGGCGGGTCGGACTGGAAGAACACCAAGGCCAAGGCCCGGAAGGCGGTCAAGGAGATCGCCGCCGAGCTGGTGCAGCTCTACGCCGCCCGGCAGGCCGCCCCGGGGCACGCCTTCGGCCCGGACACGCCGTGGCAGCGGGAGCTGGAGGACGCCTTCCCGTTCGTGGAGACGGCCGACCAGATCGCGGCGATCGACGAGGTCAAGAAGGACATGGAGAGCACCGTGCCGATGGACCGCGTGATCTGCGGTGATGTCGGCTACGGCAAGACCGAGATCGCCGTCCGCGCCGCGTTCAAGGCCGTCCAGGACGGCAAACAGGTCGTGGTGCTGGTGCCCACGACGCTGCTGGCGCAGCAGCACCTCAACACGTTCACCGACCGGATGCGCTCGTTCCCGGTGACGATCAAGGGGATGTCCCGGTTCACCGACCCGCACGAGGCCGAGCGGACGCTCACCGGGCTCGCCGACGGCGAGGTGGACATCGTGATCGGCACGCACCGGCTGCTGCAGACCGGGGTGCGCTACAAGGACCTCGGGCTGGTCATCGTCGACGAGGAGCAGCGCTTCGGCGTCGAGCACAAGGAGCACATCAAGGCGCTGCGCACCCACGTCGACGTGCTCACGATGTCGGCGACCCCGATCCCGCGGACCCTGGAGATGAGCATGGCCGGGATCCGGGAGATGTCGACGATCCTCACCCCGCCCGAGGATCGGCACCCGATCCTGACCTACGTCGGCTCCTACGACCAGAAGCAGGTCGCCGCGGCGATCCGCCGGGAACTGCTGCGGGACGGTCAGGTCTTCTTCGTGCACAACCGGGTCTCCTCGATCGAGAAGGCGGCCCGGCACCTGCGGGAGCTGGTCCCGGAGGCCCGCGTGGTCACCGCGCACGGGCAGATGAACGAGCACAAGCTGGAACAGATCATCCAGGGCTTCTGGGAGCGCGAGTACGACGTGCTCGTGAGCACCACGATCGTCGAGACGGGGCTGGACATCTCCAACGCCAACACCCTGATCGTGGAGCGCGGCGACATGCTGGGGCTGGCGCAGCAGCATCAGCTGCGGGGGCGTGTCGGTCGCGGGCGTGAGCGCGGCTACGCCTACTTCCTGTACCCGCCGGAGCAGCCGCTGACCGAGACCGCGCACGACCGGCTGGCCACCATCGCCCAGAACACCGAACTCGGCGCGGGCATGGCGGTGGCCATGAAGGACCTGGAGATCCGCGGCGCGGGCAACATCCTCGGGGCCGAGCAGTCCGGGCACATCGCCGGGGTCGGTTTCGACCTCTACGTGCGGTTGGTCGGCGAGGCCGTGGACGTCTTCCGCCGGGACGCGGGCGCGGGCGGGGTCGGCGACGAGGACGCCGCGCCCACGGAGGTGCGGGTGGACCTGCCGGTGGACGCGCACATCCCGCACGACTACGTGCCGGGCGAGCGGTTGCGCCTGGAGGCCTACCGAAAGATCGCCACGGCGCAGGACCGGGAGGCGCTGGACGCCGTCCGCGACGAGCTCGTCGACCGCTACGGCGCGCCACCGGCACCGGTGGACCGGCTGCTCAAGGTCGCCGAGTTCCGCCAGGCGTGCCGCCGGGCCGGCGTGACCGAGGTGACGGTGCAGGGCAGCAACCTGCGGTTCGCGCCGCTGCCGCTGGCCGAGTCGCAGCTCGTGCGCCTGAAACGGCTCTACCCGAAGGCGGTCTACAAGGCCGCCACGAACACGGTGTCGGTGCCCAAACCCACCGAGGGGCCCGCGGGCGGGCGGATGGGTGCGCCGCCGCTGCGGGACGAGGCGCTGCTGGACTGGTGCTCCGGACTGCTGACCTCGATGACCGAGCAGCCCGCCGCGGTGCCGTCCTGACCGGGACATCCCGCCGTGGCGTGGGGGCGGAGTGATCATCGCCCCCTCTTCTTGCCCCCGCTCCCGGCGGGTGTGAGAAGGTACGCGCTGTGATTCGGACCATCCGCCGCTCCGTGGCCCTCGCGCTCGTCCTGCTCACCGCCACCGTGCTCACGGCGTGTGGCTCCGGCCCGAGCAGGGCCGATTCCGCCGCCATCGTCGGGGACCGCTCCATCGGCCTGGACTCGGTGCAGGCCGAGATCCGGTGGTTGCTCGACAACGTCGAACGGGCCGCGCAGGCGCAGGAGCAGAACAAGCTCGACCAGTTCGGCCGTGAGGTCGTGCGCAGCAGGGTCGTGCACGAGCTGGTGACTGTGGCCGCCGAGCGGGAGGGCCTGGAGGTCGACCCGCGGGAGGTGGACCGACTGATCCAGGACAACGGCGGCGTGCGGGCCATCGCGCGGAGCACGTTCTCCGAACCGGGCCGGGTGCGCGCAGTGGTCCGGGACCAGCTGCTGTTGCAGCAGCTCACCGAGCGGTACCGGGACCGGCTCTCGGTGCGCATGGTGGGTGCGATGGTGACGAAGTCGAGCGTGGAGGCCACCGCCGAGCGGGCGGCGCGGGATCTCGGCGAGCGGATCGCGCGGAACCCGGACGAGGCGGAACGGATCATCGCCGAGAACGGGCACCAGCCGGTGACGGAGGACCTGACGCTGGGGGGGACCCTGGACCGGGACCCCGAACTCGCCACCACCGCCGTGTTCGGTGCGGGCGAGGGCACCGTCGTGGTCATCCAACCGAGCAGGCAGCGGGTGGGCTGGCTGGTCGCGCTCGTGCGCGACCGCACCGTCGGCGCCTCCGATTCCGGGGAGTCCGGTGCGCGGGGGGACAGTGCGCGGGAGGACAGTGCGCGGGAGGACGCTGCCGGACAGGCGCAGCAGGTGAACCCGCAGCTGCGGTACCTGGCGGGGATGCGGCAGTTGCAGCCGATCGCCGAGGAACTGGGCGTGCGGATCAACCCCCGGTACGGCGTCTGGGACAGCGCCGCGCTCGCACCGGCGCCGAGCGACGAGGAGCTGACGGGCTACCTGTTGGAGTCCCGTACCGTGCGGCCATGACCCCGATGCCGGCCACGGTGGTGCTGCTCCCCGCGGAACAACCCGACCTGATCCCCGCGCAGGCGTGGCCCGCGCTGCGTGCGGCGCGCGGGGTCCACGCGGCCGCGGGGGTGCCGGACCATAC
>NZ_KB912490.1:16571-18985 GCF_000383775.1 Saccharomonospora halophila 8 | reverse complement strand
CGCCCCGGGGGCTGCGTGCCGTCGCCGCGCGCTGCCCGGGCGGGCATCCCGCCGTGGTGCGGACCAGCCCCCGCCTGGAGGACGGGACCCCGTTCCCGACGTTGTACTACCTGACGTGCCCCACGCTGAACGCGATGGTGGGCAGGATCGAGGCGGCGGGGACCATGCGGGAGATGACCGCGCGGCTCGCCGACGACCCGGAGTTCGCCGAGCGGTACCGGCGGGCGCACGAGTCGTACCTGGCCGAACGGGACGCGATCGAACCGCTCGGGCACTCCGTGACCGCCGGTGGGATGCCGACCAGGGTGAAGTGCCTGCACGTGCACCTCGCCCACACGCTCGCCCGGGGGCCCGGGGTCAACCCGGTCGGTGACGAGACGTTGCGTCTCGTTCGGGCGGACGGATGGCCGTCGGGGGAGTGTGCTCACCGGGATTAGTCCGTCCGGAGCAAAACTTGTTTGATCCCGTCCGAAGGGTGTGAAACGCCGGGTGGGTTGCGGCAGGGTGAGCCCCCAGGCGATTCCGGCGGGAGGGGTCGAACGTGCGTGCTGGCGGGAGCTCGGGTGCGGTCCGGCGGTTCGGGCTGCGGCACCGGACGATGGTCGCCGTGCTGAGCGGATCGCTGGCGATCGTGCCGGTGGCGGTCGTCAGCGGAGCGGCCGCGCGGTGGCTCGACCCGCCTGCCCGGGAGTTCACGGTCGCCATGCCGCTGGTCGGCGGGTATCCGCCCGGTCTGTCCCGGGCGTCGGTCGACGGCAGCCTGCCGGAGCCGCCGGAACCGGCCGAGTTACGGCTGCGGGACGAGCCCACCTCCGGCTCGCTCGGCATCCCGGAATCCGTGCTGGCCGCGTACCGCGCGGCGGCGCAGCGGGTGAACGCGGAACAGCCCGGATGCAACCTGGACTGGGCGCTGCTCGCCGGGATCGGGCGGATCGAGTCCGGCCACGCCCGCGGCGGATACGTCGACGCCGCGGGCACCACCCGCGAGCCGATCCTGGGCCCGGTCCTGGACGGGCGTGGCCCGGTGGCCACGATCCCGGACACCGACGGTGGCCGCCACGACGGTGATCGGGACTGGGACCGTGCCGTCGGGCCGATGCAGTTCATCCCGTCGACGTGGGCCCGGTGGGGTGCGGACGGCGACGACGACGGCGTCGCGGACCCGAACAACGTCCACGACGCGACCGTCGCCGCGGGGCGGTACCTGTGCGCGGGGGGTTTCGACCTCTCGGACGACGAACAGGTGCGCCGCGCGCTCTACCGGTACAACAACTCCTCGTCGTACGTGGAGAACGTGCTGCGGTGGGCCGAGGCCTACCGCACCGGGGTCCTGGGCGTGCCGGACAGCGAGGTGCCGCAGGCCGTGCCCGACCCGCTGCGGGTCGACACCTATCCCGACGACGCTGCCGCGGGCGCCCAGCTGCCGTCGTCCTCGCCGTCGACGACCCCGGACGGTCCGGAGCCGGCCGGCCCGGAGGAGCCCGGTGAGTCGGAGGAGCCCGGTGAGTCGGAGGAGCCCGGTGAGTCGGAGGAGCCCGGTGAGTCGGAGGAGCCGGAGACGATACCACCCGGATCCACACCGCCCGAGGAAGGCGATCCGGACCCGGAGGAGCCGGAAGAGCCGACCGATCCCGAGGAGTCGGGAGACCCCGAGGAACCGACCGATCCCGGGGAGCCGGAGGAACCGACCGATCCCGAGCAGCCGGAGGATCCCGAGGACCCGGAGGACCCGGAGGACCCGGAGGACCCGGAGGACCCGGAGGAGCCGACCGATCCCGAGCAGCCGGAAGACCCGGAGGATCCGAGTCAGGACCCGAACGAGCCGGAGGACCCCGGGGACACGGACGACCCGGGTGCGGAGCCCGGGGCACCGAGTGAGTCCGACGACCCGCAGGACGGGACGAACACCGGGCCCACGGACCGGCCCACGAACACGGACGAGGCGCCGGAGTCCGACGAGCCGGACACGACCGGAACCCCGGAGGACCCCGGGACGACCGGCACCGGGAGCCCGGAGGTTCCGCATTCGGAGGGCACCACCCCGGACATGACGGATGCGGACAGCCCTGAGCCGGACGGAGCCGAGTCCCCGGAGATGATCGGGGCCTCCGAGACGACCGGGGCTCCGGGAAGTCCGGACGACGGGGACAGCCAGCAGTCGTCCGCTGAAATGGGGGTTGTCCCCGAGGGCGCCGCCGACTCCTGCGGCGCTGACGACCGGCCCGAGGACGGATCGTCGAGTGTGTCGACCACCCCGGAACCGACGACCGAACCGACGACCGAACCGGCGACGACGGAGCCGACGGGCTCGTCGGCGATGCCGTCCTCCGGCACCCGGCCGGGGAACGGCGGGCGGCCGGGGCACTGCGCCATCCACGGCGCCGCCGGTGACGACACCGGTCCGAGCGCCGCGG
>NZ_KB912490.1:2650-16471 GCF_000383775.1 Saccharomonospora halophila 8 | reverse complement strand
CCGCCGGTGACGACACCGGTCCGAGCGCCGCGGCGGGGACGTCCGCCGCCGCTGGGGCCACACCGGCACCGTGCGAGTGCGTGCGGACCACGGAGGAGCCGGCGAGCCCGACCGGCTAGGGTGGCGGCATGCCACGGGTAGCCGCCATCGACTGTGGGACGAACTCGATCCGCCTGCTGGTCGCCGAGCTGACGCACCGCCACGACGGCAGCGTCGACCTGAGGGATCTGCACCGGGAGATGCGTATCGTGCGGCTCGGCCAGGGGGTCGACGCGACCGGCAGGCTGGCTCCGGAGGCACTGGAGCGCACCAGGGAGGCGCTGACCGCCTACGCCGTCGCCGCCCGGCGCAAGGGCGTCGAGCGGCTGCGCATGGTCGCCACCTCGGCGACCCGGGACGCGAGCAACCGCGACGAGTTCTTCTCGATGACCCGCGACATCCTCGGTGTGGAGGCTGAGGTGATCTCCGGCGACGAGGAGGCGCGGCTCTCGTTCGCGGGCGCGGTCGGCGAGCAGGACCCCGACGACGGGCCGTTCCTCGTCGTCGACGTCGGCGGTGGGTCGACGGAGCTGGTGCTGGGCACGTGGGACGGCAGGCAGGCGGATGTGCGCGCGGCCCGGTCGGTCGACATCGGCTGCGTCCGGATCACCGAGCGGACCCTGCGCAGCGACCCGCCGACGGCCGAGCAGGTCGCCGACGGGGAACGGCTGATCACGGACACCCTGGAACCCGCCTTCGCCGAGGTCGACGTGTCGACGGCGCGCACCTGGATCGGGGTGGCGGGCACGATGACGACGCTGTCGGCCGTGTCGCAGGAACTGCCCGAGTACGACTCCGAACGCACCCACCTGTCCCGGCTCACCCGCGCCGAGCTGGACGAGACCGCGCACCGCCTGCTCAGTGCCGACCACGACGAGCGCGCCGCCAACCCGGTGATCCACCCGGGCCGCGTGGACGTCATCGGCGGCGGCTCGCTGATCGTGCGCGTGCTCGCCGACCGGATCACCGACCTGGGCGGCCCGTCCGACCTGGTCGTCAGCGAACACGACATCCTCGACGGCATCGCCCTCTCCCTGGCCTGACCCCCACCCGGCCCCGCGAGTCGCCACCCCACACCCGCGAGTCGCCACTCCACGTCCAGCGAGTTGACGTTCCAGGACGCCGGGCCGCCGCGCTCCCCGGCCCGCCTCCGCCGGTATCTCGCGAGACCCCGTCGGGGCCGGTGCGGGCGTGAAAGGGTCGTTCCGCCTTCCCGAGGCGGCCTTTTCGGCGTCCTGGAGTGACCTCTCGGCGTCTTGAAGTGTCGACTCGGTGTCCCGCAGTGTCGACTCGCGGGCCCGAAGTGGCGACTCGCCGCGGGCCGGGTGTGTGGGTCAGCGGTTCGCGCTGGTGCGGACGAAGGCGGCGAGGTCGGCGGCCTGTTGGCGGCGGGACGGTTCGTGGACGTACATCATGTGGCCCGCCGGGTAGTACGCCGTCTCCACATTGGACCGGAGTTCGTCCGGGATGCGGATCTGCGCGAGCACGTGCTCGGCGGCATAGTACGGCGTGGCGCCGTCGTAGTGGCCCAGCGCCACGTGCAGCCGCAGGTGCGGGTTGGCGCGCATCGCCTTGCCGAGGTCGTCCACGGCCGACACCGAGCGTCCCTCGAAGTCCGAGTACGACCAGTTGCGGTTGACGTCCAGCGACAGCACCTCGTACGGCAGGTCGTTGGCGTAGCCGAGCTCGTGCCGGACGTAGTGGTTGAAGGTTGCCGAGTAGGCCCCGATGATCCGCGACACCGACGCGTCGTCGCTCATGTGCTCGCGGCCGCCGTCGGGCTCCCACGTGGTGAACCGGCCGTCCATCCGTCCGGTCACCAGCCCCCGGTCCCGCAACAGCTCGGTGAAGTACCGGACGTGCTCGATCCGCAGGTTCACCCGGTCCACATAGGACTCGGTGAGCCCGGTCAACCGCGCGAGCCGGGAGACGATGTCGGCCCGTTCGTCGGCACTGAGCCGTGCGCCCTGCCGCAGCGCCCACGGCAGGTCCCGTGCGGCGAACTCCTCGGCCTCGGCGAGCACCTCGTCGAGCGGGGTGTCCCCGTGCCTGCCGTGGTAGTGCGCGATTGCGGCGTAGGTCGGCACGTACAGCGCGTACGGCAGGTCGTTGCCCTCGGTGAACCGGATGGTGCCCATGTCCAGCACCGAGGAGACCAGCAGCAGGCCGTTGAGGTAGAGCCCGTGCCGGTCCTGCAGGTGCGCGGCCAACGCGGCGGCGCGGAGCGTCCCGTACGACTCGCCCGCCACGAACTTCGGCGACAGCCAACGGCCGTTGCGCGACGTCCACAGCCGGATCACCTCGCCGACCGACTCCACGTCGGGGGTGAACCCGTGGTGGTCGGTCGGCTTCTCCCCCTCGACGGCGCGGGAGTAGCCGGTGGAGACCGGGTCGATGAAGACGAGGTCGCTGTCCCGCAGCAGGGTCTCCGGGTTGTCCGCCAGCCGGTACGGGGGCGGCTCGGGCGCGTCCACGTCCCCCGAGACGGTCCGGCGCGGTCCGAGCACGCCCATGTGCAGCCAGATACTGGACGATCCGGGACCGCCGTTGAACGCGAACGTCACCGGTCGCGTCGCCGGGTCGGCGCCGTCGAGGGTGTAGGCGGTGACGAAGACCTCGGCCTTCGGCTTGTGCCCCTCGAAGGTGCCGTCGCTGAGCACCTCCTTGCGCAGCACGATCCGCCCGGTCTCGGCGGTGTAGTCGAGTGTGCCATCCGGCGTCGTCAGCGTGTGACCGGTGGTGACGAGGTCGTCGGTGGGGGTCGTCCCGTCCGCGGTGGTCGGTTCGGTGGTCGTGGAGCTGGCGGTGTCGGTGGTGTTGGTCTCCGGCATGGCCCCAACCTAGTCGTGCGCACAATGGGACCCATGAACACGTACCGGGAGGAGCCTGCGGAGCAGGGTGCCGAGGCGCTCGCGCGGCTCGACGCCGCCGTCAGCCGGTGCCGCGCCTGTCCGCGCCTGGTGGAGTGGCGCGAGCACGTCGCCGAGACCAAGCGGGCGGCGTTCGCCGACCAGACCTACTGGGGACGTCCCGTGCCCGGCTTCGGCCCCGCCGACGCCGCCCTGGTGCTGGTGGGCCTCGCTCCCGCCGCCCACGGCGGGAACCGCACCGGACGCATGTTCACCGGCGACCGCTCCGGTGACGTGCTCTTCCAGGCCCTCTACGACGTCGGCCTCGCCTCCCAGCCGACCTCGGTGCACCGCGACGACGGCCTCACCCTCCGCGGCACGCGGATCACCGCTCCGGTGCACTGCGCCCCGCCGGCGAACAAGCCGACCCCCACCGAACGCGACACGTGCCGGCACTGGCTCGCCGACGAACTCCGGCTGCTGCGCCCGACCCTCCGTGCGGTGGTGGTGCTGGGCGCCTTCGGCTGGCAGGCACTGCTGCCCGTGCTCGCCGAGGCGGGATGGACCCTCCCCAGGCCCAGGCCGAAGTTCGGCCATGACGTGCGCGTGACGCTGGACGGGCCGACCCCGTTGCACCTGCTGGGCTGCTACCACGTCTCGCAGCAGAACACGTTCACCGGCAGGCTGACCCCGGAGATGCTCCGGTCGGTGCTGGCCGAGGGGGCCGCGCTCGCCGGGTTGCGGTGAGGGCGACCCCGGCCGCGGGCAGGCGAGGGTGACGCGCCTCGCTACCGTGCGGATCGCGGCGATGACCTGGAGTATCAAGCATCTGAATCGTTTGGGAGATACGGCGACCCTGGTCACAGCCGGGGAGGGGTCTCTGCCGTTGACGGCCCGCCGGTGAAACCATGGGTGACATGGCAGTCAAGTCGGAACCGACGCGGATCCTGATCCTCGGTGGCGGGTACGTCGGCCTGTACACGGCGCTGGGCCTGCAGAAGAAGCTCAGGGCCAATGAGGCATCCGTGACCGTCGTCGACCCGCAGCCGCACATGACCTACCAGCCGTTCCTCCCGGAGGCGGCGGCGGGCTCCATCGAACCACGCCATGTCGTCGTGCCGCTGCGCCGGGCCCTGCGGCGGTGCCACGTGCTCACCGCCCGGGTGACCGGCGTGGAGCACGAGTCGAAGACGGTGACCGTGGAGGCTCCGGACGGGCACACCGAGCACCTGGGTTACGACGTCCTGGTGGTCGCGCTCGGTTCCGTCGCCCGACTGCTGCCGATCCCCGGCCTCGCCGAGGAGGGCATCGCGTTCAAGACGATCGGCGAGGCCATCTACATCCGCAACCACGTCCTGACCAAGCTCGACGAGGCCGCCAGCACGCTGGACCCGGAACTGCGCAAACGCTTGCTGACGTTCACCGTGGTCGGCGGCGGGTTCGCCGGGATCGAGGCGCTGGCCGAGCTGGAGGACATGACCCGCGACGCCACGCGCTACTACGACACCATCGAACCCGACGACATCCGCTGGGTGCTGGTGGAGGCCGCGGGGCGGATCCTGCCCGAGGTGCGCGAGACGCTGGGCGTGTGGACGGCCGAGCAGCTGGAGAGCCGGGGCATCGAGGTGTACCTGTCGACGGCGGCGAAGTCGTTCGAGAACGGGCACGTCGTGCTCTCCGACGGCACCGAGTTCGACACCGACACCATCATCTGGACCGCGGGTGTGAAGTCCAATCCCGTGGTGGCCGAGTCCGACCTGCCGACCGACAAGCGGGGCAGGCTCCAGGCCACGGCCTCCCTTCAGGTGGCGGGCCACCCCGACGTGTGGACGGCGGGCGACGTCGCGGCCGTGCCGGACCTCTCCCGCACCGAGGAGGACCCGAGCGCCACCTGCCCGCCGAACGCCCAGCACGCGGTGCGCCAGGCGCAACACATGGCGGGCAACATCGTCAAGGTCATCCGCGGTGGCAGGCCGAGCGACTACTACCACAAGAACCTCGGCTCGGTGGCCAGCCTCGGACTGCACAAGGGCGTCGCCGACGCGATGAAGCTCAAGATCAAGGGCTTCCCGGCGTGGCTGTTCCACCGCGCCTACCACGTCAAGGCCATGCCGACGGTCAACCGCAAGGTCCGCATCCTGCTCGACTGGATGCTCGGCGGCCTGTTCCGGCGCGAGACCGTCTCCCTCGGGCAGATCAACAACCCGAAGGAGGAGTTCGACCGCGCCTCCAAGTCGTGACCCCGGCCCCCGCGCGGCCGACCCGGTGAGGCCGGGGGACAGCCGCGCGGGCGGGGCTTTAAGCTACGGGTGCCCCCGTAGCCCAATCGGCAGAGGCGGTCGACTTAAAATCGACGCAGTGCGGGTTCGAGTCCCGTCGGGGGCACTGTTCGCGCTCCGGCCGAGACTCTCACGGCGTACAACCACGCCGTGACTCGCGCGGGTGGTGCGCTGGCCGTCGCTAGTGTCGTCTACGACATCGCGAACGGAAAGCCAGTCGGTTCGCCTTGATACAGCGTGGTTCACGCTACGCCAGGAGGGCGGGAGAAGGCGCCGCCGATTACCCGGGCTCGTCCTGGACGAAGTGGTCGGTGGCGGCGGTAATAGCCGCGGTCATGCTTCCGCCACGGTGACCCGTGTCGTCGAGGACCACCAGTTCACTTCCGGGCCAGGCCCGGTGCAGTGCCCACGCCCTGTCGAGTGGACCGCTGACGTCATAGCGCCCGTGGATCAACACGGCAGGAATCCCGTGGAGCCGCTCGATGTCACGCAGTAACTGCCTCTCGTCCAGATAGCAGCCGTGGGACCAGTAGTGGGTCACGATGCGAGCGAACGCGAGCTGAAATGCCGGGTCGGCGACCGACAAGTAGGGCGCGGCGTCGGGGGCCAGCGACATGTGGGTGTCCTCCCACTCGCACCACCCACGTGCGGCCTTGGCCCGGACCTTGGGGTCGGGATCGTGAAGCAGCCTGCTGTAGGCAGCCGACAGGTCGCCGTCGCGTTCGGCGGCGGGCACACCGTCGCGAAACCGCTCCCACTCGCGCGGGAAAACCCGGCCCATGTCACGAGTGATCCAGTCAGTGTCGCGCCGGTTGCCGTTGGTCACGGCTGCGAGCACCAGTTCGGTCACCCGCTCCGGATATGCCTGCGCGTAGGCGAGACCGAGGGTGACGCCCCACGAGCCACCCTCCACCAGCCAGCGCTCGATTCCCAGGTGGACCCGCAGCGCCTCGATGTCGGCGACGAGGTGCTGGGTGGTGTTGGCCGACAGGTCGACGACCGGATCGGCCGCCGAAGGGGTGCTGCGCCCGGAATTGCGCTGGTCAAACAGGACCACGCGGTAGCGGTTCGGGTCGAACAGTCTCCGCAGTCTCGGAGAGCTCCCCGACCCGGGACCGCCGTGCAGGGCGACGGCCGGCTTGCCGTCGGGGTTGCCCGACACCTCCCAATACAGCGAATGGCCGTCGCCGACCTCCAGCATGCCTGACTCGTGCGGCTCGATCGGTGGATAACGCCCGTCGTCGGATGTACTCGCCATACAGGCATGATCGCGCTGGTGCTCCACGAGAGGAAGGGGCTCGCCGCCGCACGGATTCCTCAGATGGTTGCCGGTGTAGTGGCGCTGCTCGGCGCAGGCGGTCCCGTGTCCCACTTACGCCCCGCAATCAGCGTGAAACGGCGACAAGAGACCACGGACGCCGATGGGTTGCGAACGTGAACGTCGCAGGGGGAGGGCCTACCCGGTTTACCCCCGGGATCGCCCTCGTCGTCTCACCCGAGGATGCGTCCGTTGCCCGGGGCCAGGCCATCCCGTCGAACTGCGTATAGGTGATCAGGCCATCCTCTGGCCTCATCCGGCAGGTATGTCGTAATGCGAGCCATTACTGATACGGCGCCCATCGCCGTGCCAGTTCCGCAGCTCGCGTTCGTGCCCAGGCGTCCGCGGCGAGGATCGCGTCCAGGGTCCGGTCGTTCGCGCCGTTGTGCTCGGCCACCACGTCGGCGACCGTATCGACGATTGCGAGGAACGGCAGCTGTCCCTTGAGGAATGCGTCCACGCACACCTCGTTCGCCGCCTTGTAAACGGCAGGGGCTACCGCTGGTTCGGCCGACCTCCCGGGCCAGGGCGACTGAGGGGAACGCCTCTTCATCGAGTGGCGACAGTTCCCAGGTGTGTGCCTGGGACCAGTAGATGCAGGTGGTCGCGCCAGGTAAGCGGTCCGGCCAGGAAAGTCCGAGGGCGATCGGCAGGCGCATATCTGGCGGGCTGGCCTGAGCAAGAGTTGCGCCGTCAACGAACTCGACCATCGAGTGGGTCACGGCCTGCGGATGCACGACGACATCGATCGAGTCGAGCGGTGTATCGAACAGCAAGTGGGCTTCGATCACTTCGAGCCCCTTGTTGACTAGTGTCGCTGAGTTGATTGAGATCACCGGGCCCATTGACCACGCTGGGTGGGCCAGTGCCTGTTCCGGGGTGACGCCGGCCAGTTGCGCCCGCGTCCGATCGCGGAAGGGACCGCCGGTCGCCGTGAGGAGCAGCTTCGCAACCTCCTCGCTGGTTCCGCCGCGCAGGGCTTGAGCCAGCGCTGCGTGCTCCGAGTCGACCGGCACGATCTGGCCGGGTTCGGCGGAATGCATGACTACAGGTCCACCGACGATGAGCGACTCCTTGTTGGCCAAGGCCAGTGTGCTGCCGGCGTTCAGGGCGGCCAATGTGGAGGAGAGATTAAGCGCTCCAGTGACACCGTTGAGTACCACGTCGGCGGGCCAGGCCGCGACTTCCTCGATACCGGATTGCCCGTGCACGATCTTCGGCAACTGACGAGGCACACCTCGGTGCTCTGCGATCGTCTTGATTGCCTCAGCGAGTGAGTCGACCGCCTGCTCGTCGGCTACCGCCACTACGGCTGGAGCGAGGTTGAGCATCTGTTCGGCAAGAACCCCAAGCGACCCCCACCCGCTGCCAGGCCGACAACTGTGAACCGGTCCGGGTTGTCGAGCACTACGTCGACGGCCTGGCTTCCGACTGAACCTGTGGACCCGAGGAGTACGACTTCCTTTCCCATGCCCACCCTTCCGCTGCCGAAGGCAGTCAGGCAGAACCTACCGGTCCGGTAGCGCCACCGCTACCGGCTCGGAGTCCCACGTACGCGCCACAATCAGCGTGAACGGCGACAAGAGATCAAGAAAGCCGATGGGTCGCGAACGCGAACGTCATAGGTTCAGGCCAATGTACCGATCCGCCAGGTGGCCCAGTTACTCCACAGCCCTCGCCGCAAGGGTTGAAAACAAAAACCAGTATGGTTTGAAGTCCGGCTACGAACTCTTCACCACCCACGGGCTGCGGAAGGCCTCGCTGGACGAGCTCGTCGCCCCGGCCGGCATCGCCAAGAGCAGCTTCTATCAGTTCTTCGACTCCAAGGAAGAGCTGTACCTGCAGTTGATGCTGCGTGAGACGGGCTCGATCAAGACGCGGGTCATCGACCGGGCGCTCCTCGCGACCGACGACACGCGGGAAGCGCTGCGTCGGTTCCTGCGCGCCACCCTCGACGAACTGGCGACCAACCCACTGTGGCGACGGCTGATGACGCATCCCGAGGAGATGCAGGCCGTGGCGCGCAAACTCGACCCCGAGCGAGCCGCCGCGATCGTCGACAACCCCGCCACCGCCCTCGTCGAGTACGTGACCGAGAAAAAGGCCCAGGGAGAACTGGTCGACGTCGACCCTGCCGTCGTGGTCGGTGTGCTCCAGACGGTCCTGCTCGCCCCGCGCAACGCCGAGCACCTCGGCGACCCCGCCACCACGAGACGATCTTCAACCTCCTGATCGACATTGTCGCCACGGGGCTCACCCGGACACGGAGGACGGACTGACATGACGCACAGGGCCATCATCGTCGGTGGCGGCATCGCCGGGCTCGCCACCGCACTGCGACTGCACCAGATCGGCTGGGAGCCGCTCGTGCTCGAACGGGCTCCGTGTCGACGGTCCGGTGGCTATGTGGTGGCCTTCTCCGGCATCGGCTACGACGCCGCGGAACGCATGGGTGTGCTCCCCGCCCTCACCGAGCGGCACATCACACCGGACATGATGGTCTACGTCAAACCCGACGGCGACCCGCGCTTCACCGTGCCCGGCCCGACGGTGCGTGCGATGCTCGGCCCGCGCGCGCTGAACATCCTGCGTGGCGACCTCGAAGACCTGCTGCACGCCGCCCGCCGCGACACCGTCGAGATCCGCTTCGGCACCACCGTCACCGCGATCACCCAGGACGACCACGGTGTCGAGGTCAGCCTGGACGACGGCACCGTGGAGCGGGCACACCTGCTGGTCGGTGCGGACGGACTGCACTCGACCACGCGGCGTCTGGCATTCGGCCCCGAGGACACGTTCCGGCTCGACCTCGACCACATGGCCGACGCGTTTCTGCTCGACCGACTGCCGTCCTGCGTCGAGGCGGGCACCACCGCGACCCTCACCGACACCGGCCGCACCCTGGCGATCATCAACCTCGGCGCGGACCGGTCCGCCGCGTTCTTCGGCTACCGCACCAACCGGCCGATGGCCGACCTGGCCGAAGGCCCCACCACGGTCCTGCCGCGCGTCTACGGGGACATGGCATGGGCCGCCCCGGACGTGCTCGCCCAGCTCCCGGATGCCGGGTCGGTGTACTTCGACACGATCAGCCAGGTGCTCGTCGACCGCTGGAGCCGCGGCCGTGTCGTGCTACTCGGAGACGCCGCATGGTGTGTCACCCTCTTCGCCGGATTCGGCTCCTCGCTCGCTGTCGCCGGAGCCGATCTCCTCGGTACGGCATTCGCCCGACACCACGGTGACGTGCTCGCCCGCCCTGGACGACTGGGAGAGCCAACTCCGCCCGAAAGCGGAACGGAAACAGAAGCTCGGTCGCCGGGTCCGGGGCCTCTATGCCCCCGCCGACCAGGTTCGGCTGTGGTTGCGCGATCTCCCACTGCGGTTCGCCTCGTACCGACCGGTGTCGGCCCTGATCCAGCGCAGACTTCAGCTCGGAGCGTGATCCGCGAGCGAGCGTCTGACTGCGGTGGAGGCCCTGACTCTCCCCAGTACTGTGCAGTCGCATAGGCGGACCGTGCGTGACGCGCATATAATAGCCAGGTTATAGTGCCCCAGTGGGCTGGAGTGTCGAACTGGTCGACAAAGGTCGAGACTTGGTTTCTCGACCTTTGTCGCACCGATCCGGACAGCGCGGACCGGGTCGAGGAGGCGATCGAGGTGCTGGAACAGCGCGGTCCTGGCCTCGGTAGACCCTTGGTCGACCGGATCAAGGATTCCAGCGTGCACAACCTCAAGGAGCTACGCCCTGCATCGGCAGGTGGGACCGAGATAAGGATCTTGTTCGTTTTCGATGTTGAACGATGTGCAGTACTCCTTGTTGCGGGTGACAAGTGTGGGCGATGGAAGCAGTGGTACTCGGACGCGATACCGCTGGCAGAGAAGCGGTACCACCGGTATCTCACAGAGTTGGAGGTCGATCTCGATGGCTGACTGGCAGCAGGTTCGGGCGCGTAAGCAGGAGATCGACCGAGCCGCGGGACGGGATGTCGAGACGGCGCGTGCGCGGGCGAAGGAACACACCGATGCCTACGTGCTGGGTTACCGACTGAGCAGCCTTCGTGAACAGGCAGGGCTGAGTCAGAAGCAGGTCGCCGAACGGATGGGCGTCAAGCAACCCAGAGTAAGTGCGATCGAGAAGGGCGGCGTCACCCAGATGGAATTGGAGACGATCCGTCGTTATGTCGCTGCGCTGGGTGGTCGACTGCGTCTGGTCGCCGGATTCGACGACCACGACGAGGTCGTCTCGACCACGATGTCGGGTCCGGAGGAGCGGGCGACCGCTTGAGGCGTTGTCTACCGTACCGGGCCGTTGCAGGCCGTCATACCTGTCCGGCGCTGCAGTGGTCAGGTCGCTGCACCGTGGGACGGGAACTCGCGCAAGCCGCAGTCGAGCGTTGCCGATGCGGAGGGGCAGGTGCGATTGGTCGAGTCCGTGCAGCTAGAAACGGAGTCGGTTCTCCATCGCGTCCGAAGCCTGGAGATCGAAACGGAGACCCAGCCGCCGTCCCAGGAGTCCGAAGCGTTCGGATGCAGCGGAGCCCGGGGATCAGTTTGATGTGATCGCCGCACTCGCTCCCGATCAGTATCGGGGCCGGTGTCATTCGGAACTCCGGCCGGCCTCCCGGACTGATCACTTTCCGATGCGGGAGGCGAGGATCGGTTGGCCCGGGCCGGTCAGCTCCTGCACGGCGCCGGTGCGGCCCGCCATCGCCATGAGGAGTGCCTCGCCGGGGCCCTGCACGATCCGGCCGCGGCCGGCGGACCAGTCGACGTCGGTGGCGACGAGGCGCAGGCCCCTGGTACGGCGCAGGGCCCCGAGCGGGGGCGCGACGAGCGCCAGGCGCAGGGCCGTGACGAGCCGGTCGGCCGGGATCTCCCGGTGGTGGCCGAGTGCGCGCCGGATGTCCTGGTGGTGGATCAACCCGTCCTCCAGCGCGCTCACACCGCCGCTCGCCCCGTGGAACCCGCGCGGGTCGGCGTACCGCTCCAGCAGCGCGACCAGCTCGTCCGTCGGCAGCGTGGTGTACTCGGCGACGCCGATCTCGTTCATCGCGGCCAGCGACCGGCCCCGGCGGGCGCGGTCGAACAGGGCCCGTGGGCCGAGTTCGTCGTAGCTGATGGCGTGGGCGACGACGTCGCGCACGCGCCATCCCGCGCACAGGCTCTCCACGTTCCACTGGTGCGGCGTCAGTGTGCGGAGATACCGCGCCAGCTCGGTGCGTTCCTCCCGCGCGAAACGGCGGGTGCGTTCGAAGACGGCCATACCGTATGCTCCCACGGCCGCGGAACACGTCCGGACCACCGGTGCGGATGGAGCGCATCCGAGGGTAGGGACCGCTCTGGCCCTGTGCCGGGGGTTGGAGCACCACCACCACGCGGAGGACGACGGCACCTTCCCGCTGCTCGACGAGGCGAACCCGGAGCTCGCAGGCCTGCGCGCCGAACACGAGGCGATCGCGGCGCTGCTCGACCGGCTGCGCACCGTCGTCGCGGACGAGGGGGCCGACGCGGGTGCGGTCGCCGAGCAGGTCGGGCAGCTCACGCGGCAGCTCGAAGCCCACCTCGACCACGAGGAGCGGGAGATCATCCCCGCGCTGAGCTCCCTGGGCGCCGCGCGGGCCTGACCACGGACGTGCCTCTCGTCCCCCGGTGGCCCGGCCGCGCCGCTACCGTGGGGCCATGGGCAGCGACGACGCCGTCGAGGTCGACGTCGGGGGCCGCACGGTGCGGATCACCCACCCGGACCGGGTGTACTTCCCGGAGCGCGGGGCGACCAAGCTCGACCTGGTCGAGTACTACCGCGCGGTCGGCGACGGCGTGGTCCGCGCCCTGTACGAGCGGCCGTGCATGCTGCACCGGTTCCCGGACGGGGTGGCGGGGGAAAAGGTGCACCAGAAGCGGGTGCCGCGCGGCGCGCCCGACTGGCTGGAGACCGTGCGGGTGTTCTTCCCCCGCTACGGCCGGACCGCCGACGAACTCTGCGTCACCGAACTCGCCCAGGTGATCTGGGCGGTGCAGATGTCGACGGTGGAGTTCCACCCGTGGAACTCCCGCAGGGCCGACACCGAGCACCCGGACGAGTGGCGCATCGACCTCGACCCGATGCCACGCTGCGAGTTCGCCACCGTGCGCCGGGCCGCCCACGTCGCCCGCGAGGTGCTGGACGAACTCGGGATCGTCGGCTTTCCCAAGACCTCGGGCGGCAACGGCCTGCACATCTACGTCCGGATCGCGCCGCGGTGGGACTTCGGGCAGGTGCGGCGGGCGGCACACGCCTTCGCCGTCGAGGTCGAGCGGCGTGCGCCGCGTGCGGTGACCACCGCCTGGTGGCGCCGGGACCGGGATCCGACGGCGGTGTTCGTGGACTACAACCAGAACGCCCGCGATCACACGCTCGCGTGTGCATACTCGGTGCGCGGGTCGCCGCAGGGAACGGTGTCCACCCCCGTCCGGTGGGACGAGATCGACGACGTCGACCCGCGCGACTGCACCATCGCCACCGTCCCCGGCCGGTTCGCCGAACTGGGTGATCTGCACGCGGGGATCGAGGACGTGGCCCATTCCCTGGACACCCTCCTGGAGTGGGCCGACCGCGACGGCCTCGACTCCTGACCCCGAGGGGGCACCGTGCCCGACAGCACACCAGGCGGCACCACTCCGGACGGCACCCCCGGGGACAGCACCGCCGGGGACGGCACTTCCGGGGACGGCACTTCCGGGGACGGCACTTCCGGGGACAGCACCTCCGGGGACAGCACCTCCGGGGGCGGAGCACTGCTGGGCCGGTCCGGTGACGGGCGTGGTCGGGCCGGGCGGATGCGCACCGACCGTGTCCGGGCGGTCGCGCTTCTGGCGGTGGCCGTACTCCAGATCGTGGCCGGCGCGCTCGGCGGCACCGGCGCCTGGGGGGAACCGGTCGGCACGGTCGCCGACGCCTACCCGCACCCGCTGCTGCCCGCGGGGACGGCGTTCTCCCTCTGGTCGGTGATCTACGTGGCGGTGCTGGCCCTGGCGGTGCGGCAGGTGCTGCCGTCCCAGCGCGGCCGCGAGGTGCACCGGCGGACCGGATGGTGGCTGGTCGGCGCGGGGGTCTGCAACGTCGCCTGGGTGGCGTTGTTCGGGCAGCGCTGGGTGCTCCCCGCGCAGGTCGTGATCGTCGCCCTGCTCGGCTGCCTGGTGGCGGCGTGGGTGGCGGCGAGCCGGGTTCTCGCCCGGGACCGGTGGGACCGGCTGCTGCTGCACGGTCCGGTCGCCCTCTACACCGGGTGGGTGGCGGTGGCCACGGTGGTCGGTGCCGTCACCACGGCGGTCGCGCTCGGGGCGGCCGTGTCCGTCG
>NZ_KB912490.1:0-2550 GCF_000383775.1 Saccharomonospora halophila 8 | reverse complement strand
CCGGCGCCACCCGCACCGGCTGCGGGTCGGGGAGGCGCTCGACTGGTGGCGGGTCGAACGCCTGGAGCGGGGCCGGCTGCTGCGGCTGCGTGCGGAGATGCGGCTGCCCGGCCGTGCGTGGCTGGAGTTGTCGGTCCGGCCGGACGGCGACGGCGGTGCCGTGTACCGGCAGCGGGCGTTGTTCCTGCCGCACGGTTCGCCCGGCCACCTGTACTGGCTCGCCCTGCGGCCGTGGCACGGTGTGGTCTTCGGTGGGATGGCCCGCAACCTCGTCGGCGCGGCCGGACACGCGAACCGATGACCGAAACGCTCGACCCGCGAGCGGTCCGCGGACCCGGGCCGTCAGTCGGCCGTGCTGATGTCGAACAGCGGTACCAGGCCCGAGATCTGCAGTACCCGGTAGGCGTGCCGGTCGACGTTGACCAGCCGGACCGTGCCCCCGCGTTCGGCCGTCCCGGCGTGGGCACGCACCAGGGCACCGAGGCAGGCCGAGTCGAAGAACGAGAGTCCGCTGAAATCGATCACCAGATGCCGGGCGCCGTGCGACAGCAGCCGGTGCAGCGCGTCGTCCACGCGGGGCGCGGCACCGTGGTCGATCTCGCCGCCGAGCGTGACGTGCCCCTCGGCCTCGACCAGTTCGGCACGCACGGTCGCACCGCCGTCGGTGGTCGATTCGTCGCGTCCGGTCACCCGTTGTCCGTTTCCGTCGTCGCGCAGCCCCTACCGGTGAGTACCCCACCTGGAGGTTCGTTGCCGTCTGTCCTAAGTTTGCCAGGGAGGAGCCGATGCCTCAGCGCGTGAGCTGGGCCTGAAGGTGGGAGCCGAGACATGACCGACGACACCACCGCCGCCGTCCGGGCGCGCCTGGTGGAGTTCCTGGAGACGCATCGCGCCGAGATCGAACGGGAGTGGTCGGTCACCGCGGTGTTCTCCGCCCGGAATTCGGACGAGGCCGCCGAGGAGGCGTCCGCACTCCTCAGCGGGGTGCGCCAGGTGATCGAGACCGGAGCCGAGGAGGATCCGTCGGCGGAGGGGTTCGGCACCGTGCGTACGGTGCTCGGCACACTCGCCTCCCGAGCCGCGGGGGGACGGTCCGGGAGCAGCCGTCCCGACGTCACCGTGCTCAAGGAGCCGGTGCTGCGGCTGTGGGAGCGGCGCGACGAGCCCGCGGACATCGCCTACCGGGGCGGGCTGGCCCTGGCGACCGTGCTGAACACGCTCCGCATCGCCCTGCTGGAGATCGAACTGTCGGCGGGGGCGGACACCATCCTCGCCCAGCAGGAGCAGCTCGCCGAGCTGTCCACCCCGGTGATCAAGCTCTGGGACGGCATCCTGGCCATCCCGCTCATCGGCACGCTGGACAGTATGCGCAGCCAGGCGGCCACCGAGAGTCTCCTGGAGGAGATCGTCCGCCAGCACGCGCGGGTGGCGATCCTGGACATCACCGGGGTCACGGCCGTGGACACGCTGGTCGCCCAGCACCTGCTGAAGACGGCGATGGCCGCACGCCTGATGGGCGCGGAGTGCGTCATCAGCGGCATCCGTCCCCAGATCGCGCAGACGATGGTCCAGCTCGGTATCGATCTCGGCGAGGTCGCCACCCGGGCCAGTCTCGCCGACGCCTTCATTCACGCACTGCACACGCTCGGGATGGCCATCACCCCCGCGCGGGAGGTCGGGTAGTACGGCATGACCAACACGTCCCTCGTCGGGCTCGGCGACGTTCTGCTCGTCACGATCCAGGGCGAACTCAGCGACCGGGACGCGCTCACCCTCCAGGAGGATCTGACCGGGCGCGTGGCCGAGATCAGCGCCCGGGGTGTGCTCATCGACATCTCCGGCCTGGAGGTCGTGGACTCGTTCCTGGCCCGGACGTTGCACGACATCGCCGGTGCCTGCGCGCTGTTGGCCGCGCGGACGGTCGTGGTCGGCATGCGCCCCGAGGTGGCCATCACGCTGGTCGAGCTCGGCCTCACCCTTCCGGGGCTGCAAACCGCCCTCACCGTGAGCAGGGGACTGTCCCTGCTGGGCGCCGACCCGGGACAGCCATGACCGGTGTCGTCACCGAGCACCAGCTCGCCGTCCGCGAGGAGGTCGACATCGTCCACGTGCGCCAGGCGGCGCGGGACGTCGCGGTCTCGGCCGGGTTCTCCCTGGTCGAGCAGACCAAGCTGGTCACGGCCGCCAGCGAGCTCGCCCGCAACACCCTGAAACACGGGGGCGGCGGCACAGCCCGGGTCGCGCTGGAGAAGGACGCGGACCGGACGGCGCTGCGGCTGGTCTTCCGTGACGAGGGGCCCGGTATCGCCGACACCGAGCAGGCGCTGACCGATGGCTACAGCAGCGCGGGGGGACTGGGGCTCGGCCTCAGCGGCGCGCGGCGGCTCGCCGACGAGTTCGACCTGCGCACCGGCGCCGGACAGGGGACGACGGTGACGGTGGTGTTCCGCACGAGCAGGCCCGGCAGCGGATGAGCGGGGAGGCGCTGGCCGTCCACGCGCCCGTCCACGTACACCAGGCCCGGCTGGCGGCGGGCCGTGCGGCGCGCGA
>NZ_KB912489.1:7278-10245 GCF_000383775.1 Saccharomonospora halophila 8 | reverse complement strand
CGTCCGGCCTGCGCGCGCGCACGACCCGGCCGTCGGCGGGCCTGCCGGTGAGCCGGGTGACCGCGGCCGGGTTCTCGCTGGTCGGGATTCGGGTCCCGGACTCGTCGTGCAGCGGGAACAGCGCGGGCGAGCAGCCGATCATCGCGTGGACCGGGAGCCCGAGGATGCGCCCGGCCGCCGGGTTGGCGGTCTCCACCAGGCCCGTCGGGTCGAGGACCACGACGCCCTCGTCCAGGGCGGCGACCACGGTCCGGTACCGGCGTTGGGCCTGGCGGCGGGCCGTTTCGTCCGCACACACCAGCACGTAGCCGTCGTCCATCTCGGCGGCCGAGACCCGCACCGTCAGCGTGGTGCCGTCGCACCGCCGGTGTTCGGTCTCGGTCACGCCGCCCTCGGCGACGATCGTGGCCGGGTCGGGGCCCCCGCCCACCAGGTCGACCACGTGCCTGCCCACGGCGGTCTCCGCCGGATGCCCGTACACGGTTCCGGCGGCGGGGTTCCAGCTCCGCACCACACCGTCGGAGTCCGTGGCGATGATCGCGTCGCTGGAGTGGGAGACCAGCGCGGCCTCGTACCGCAGGGCCGACTCCACCGACCGCGCCCGGGTCACGTCGTGCAGGGTGACCTGGTACGCCGGACGATCCCGCCAGGTGGTGCGCACCGCCGTCGCCTCGACGACCGTGGTGCCGCCGTCGGTCCGGACCAGTCGGACCCGGGCGGGGCCGGTCACCGCACCCGGCCGGTCGAGCGTGTCGATCCGGCGCAGGATCTCCGGGACGGCGTCCGTGGGGACGAACTCGGTGAGATGCCTGCCCGGCAGCGCGCCGGGGTCGTCCTCGCCCACGAGTGCCGCGGTCGCCGGGTTGGCGTAGAGCACGGTCGTTCCGTCGTGGACACAGATGCCGTGCGGGTGGGACTCGACCAGCCGCCGGTAACCCTCGGCCGGATCGCCGGGCCACCGGATGCCGCGGCCGACCTCGGTCCCCGCGGGATCGTCGGTGATGTCGGTCGCGATGCCGACCAGCCGCCCGGGATCGGGCTGCGGAATCCCGGACTCCGGACGGGCGTCGGTGTGGCCGTCACCGGTGGCCGGCGGCCGGTGGACACGGGCCAGGAACCGCAGGCGCCGGGTCGATCCGTCAAATGTGGTGTGCCGTTGTGCGAGATCGAGAATCTCCCAGGCCGGGGAATTGCGGGCGGCGGCGGTCAACGGGCCGATCAGTTCCCGCAGTCGCGCGTCGATCTCGGCCTCGTCCCCGGTGGGGACCCCCAGAACCTCGGGCAGGTCCGCATTCCACGTGATCTCGCCGGTGCCCAGATCGGCGGACCACGTCGCCCCCGTCGCTCCGGCCGAGGTGAGGTCGACGAGAGCGTCCCGGTCCGGACCGAACCAGTGGGGTACCTCGTCGCGTGTATGCGCCTCCATGTCGAAGTCCATCCGCCGCTCGTCTCCGGGCACGTCACGATATGAGATCACCACTGGGCGAGACGAGGGAAATCGTGGCCTCACGTGCCGCGCCGGTTTCTCTGCACACCGACCCGCGGTCGTCAGACTAGGCGGTGTCGACGCTTTTCGCCCGGGTCGGTGGTCCGAACCGCCGATTCCGGTGACGGACCGACCGGTTGTGCCGGAGGTCGACGAAACCGCCACTCGCCCGACGGTGTGAGTGACGAACCGCCGGGACGAACGGTGCGAGCGGTGGGCGGGGCGCCCGGTGCGCCCGTGTCCGAGGTGCGGTGCGGTGCGGTGCGGTGCGGAGATCGTGCCCGTCGGGTAACGCCGGCGCAGCGCTGAGCGGACCGGGCTCCCGCGTGACGGGGAAGTCGGGATGGTGTTCAGTGGTCATCGATGTGCGGACTCGAGGGAGGTAAACGCCGATGACCGAAGCGCGTCGCTATCGCCGACCAGGGAAGCTCGACGCGGGACTGAACCTCGTCGTCCGATCGCTGACCGCTCTGGGAGTGAGCCTGTGGGGCACGCGGATCCTGTCCGTACGGGGGCGCCGCTCCGGACAGTGGCGGTCCACGCCGGTGAACCTGCTGACCCTGGACGGTGCGGACTACCTCGTCTCACCCCGTGGGCACACCCAGTGGGTCCGCAACCTCCGCGCAGCCGGGGAGGGCGAGCTCCGGGTGGGGCGGCGTGTCCGGCGCTTCCGTGCGGTCGAGCTTCCCGACGACGAGAAGGTGGAGGTGCTGCGCGCCTACCTGACCAGATGGGGGTGGGAGGTCGGCCGGTTCTTCGACGAGGTCGACGCGCAGTCGGACACGGCGGACCTCCGCGCGGCCGCCCCGGGGTGCCCGGTCTTCCGGGTGGTCACGATGTCCTGAGGCGGATCGCGCGGCAGCGCTGTCGCGGTGCCGACCGTGGCTGTCCGTCCCCGGGGCCGACCGGTGCCCGTCTGCCGGCGTCGGTGTGCTGGTGCGGTGCCGCTGGGGTCAGTGCCGGGACGCGTGCTCCTGTGCGGCCGGTTCCACGGCCAGGTCGAACAGTCCGGGCGCGTCGGTGGTCACCGCGTCGGTGACCTCGTTGATGCTCGGATTGACCAGCACACGGTCACCGAGGAACACCGTGGGAACGGTCTCGTCGCCGTCGGTCGCCGCACGCACCCGGGCCGCCGCCTCCGAGTCCTCCCAAATGTTGATCTCCCGCACGGGGAGTCCGGTGTTACGCAGGCGGCCCCGCAGGATGGCGCAGAACGGGCACCCCGGCCGCCAGTAGAACTCAATCTCGTTGATAGCCACAGTTTTCCTCCCTCTTCCGACACCGTAACCGGGCGTGGGCCGGGCGTGCCGCCCGCCCTTGGGCGACCCTGTGCCCATGGATTTCGACGCGGTGGCCGACGAGTTGTACCGCACCGATCGGGCGGGATTCGTCGCCCTGCGCGGGCGGCGCGCGGCCGAGGCGCGCGCCGCGGGGGAGCGTGACCTGGCGAGACGGATCTCCCGGCTGCGGAAGCCGAGCAC
>NZ_KB912489.1:3417-7178 GCF_000383775.1 Saccharomonospora halophila 8 | reverse complement strand
GCACGGTGACGGGTGGCGGCTGGCGGGCTGCACCCTCGCGGTCACCGTGGAGCCGTGCACGATGTGCGCGGGCGCGCTCGTGCTCGCGCGGGTGTCCCGGGTGGTGTTCGGCGCGTGGGAGCCGCGCACCGGTGCGGTCGGTTCGCTGTGGGACGTGGTCCGCGACCGCAGGCTCAACCACCGCCCCGAGGTGCTCGGCGGGGTGCTCGCCGACGAGTGCGCGGCATTGCTGGACGAGTTCTTCGCCAGTCGGCGGGGCGGGGCCGACCTCACCGAGCCGGGGGTGCCCCCCTCGTCGGATCGGTGAACACCCTCCAGTACAGTATTCAGCGGTAGCGTGTCCGAGCGGCCTAAGGAGCGCGACTCGAAATCGCGTGAGGGTAACACCTCCGTGGGTTCGAATCCCACCGCTACCGCCACGGCACGGCGCCGGGTCCGCGGGTGATTCCGCGGACCCGGCGCCGTTTCGCTGTGTCGCCCTGTCGTTGCTGTGTGCCCCGGTGCGTCGGTGTGCCCCGGTTCGACCGTGCGGCCGGAGGTCAGGCGGCCGACCCTGTCCCCGGTGCCGGGTCGAACACGCGCTCGCGGGTCAGCCACTCGTCGATGCGCCGCATCGTGACGTGCAGCCGGTTGCCCATCAGCACCATGTGGTCCGCCCCGGGGATCTCGACGTAGCTGCCGCGCCGGTACCGCCGGGCCGTGGCGCGCGGAATCCTCGGCGAGATCATCCGGTCCCGTTCGCCGCCGATCGCCAGCACCGGCCCGGTGACCGCGTCGAAGTCCACGGTGGCGGCCCCGCGCGGGTCGAGGAACGGGAAGGCCATCTCGCAGTAGGCCCGGCCCGACTCGCAGACCAGGTCGGAGTACAGCCCGCGGACGTAGTCCTCGTCCTGGGTGTGCGCCGCCCCCCAGCGCAGCCGGTGCCAGGTGGGGTAGAGCGGCTTGTCCCAGGGACGCGGCTGGAGGTAGTGGCTGCCGAACAGCCGGACGGTGTTCGGGTACATCCCGAACACGCCCGCCGCCGGGGCCGGACACGCGGCCACGACGCCCGCGTGCGGTACCCGCGCCGCCACGAGCTGGGCGAGCAGTCCGCCCATCGACAACCCCACCAGCAGCGGCGGCCGGTCCAGCGACCGCGCCAGTTCGGCGAGGTCGTCGGTGTAGTCCGCCAGGCTCACCGAGGCCATCGGCAGCGACCCCGCCAGCAGCGGGAGGTCGTGGTGGCGCAGGCTCGGCGTGTGCACGGTGAAGCCGCGCTGTTCGAACGCCTGCCGGGCTTCGGTCCAGTGGGACCCGCGCATCCACGTCCCGTGGACGAGGACGACGTGTTCGCTCGCGATCATGTGCGCAAACTACCCGACCTTCCGGCACGGCCCGCCGCACGCCGTGACCGCTGGGTGCCCGCGGACGGCAAGTCGCCTGATCGGGCGGCGTAGTTCACGCGGCCGGGTGCCGTACTGACACGAACGGCGTGTCCCCGGAAACAATCCCGGAAAGGCGGTCGACAGTGCCGGTATGTGGTCCCCTGGGAACCGTACTGTCGTCCGTCTCCTCGCCGTCACCGTCGCCGGACTGGTGGCGGCGAGTCTGTCCGTCGTCGCCTCCGCGCACTCCGGTCCGGATCCGGACCCCGGGGCCGGGCCCCCCGGCCGATCGGCGTCCGGGTCGGCGGCCCCCGAACTGCCGTCCGGGTTCACCTTGCGGAGCCTGCCCGCCGGACAGGCTCCGGGCAAGCTCACCGACTTCGCCCACCTGCCGGACGGTGGCGTGCTCACCAGCGGCAAGGAGGGCACCGTCGCCTGGGTGTCGGCCGACGGTGCCCGCAGCCGCACGCTGCGCGACCTGCCCGTCGTCGGCGTCCAGGACATGGGGCTGCTCGGGCTCGCCGCGGCCGTCGACTACGGGACCACCCGGCACGTCTATCTGGCCCGGTCGGTGCCCACCGGGGACGGGTCCTTCGACCTCACCCTGGCGCGTTGGCGCGTCACCGGCGCGGACGAGCCGACCGGGCTGACCGACGAGACCGAACTGCTCCGCATCCCCGGTGACGCGGTCGTGCACGGGATCACCGGCATCGTGCCGGACCCCGACGGCACGCTGTGGGTCTCGGTGGGCGACGTGGCCGACTACACCGAGGTGGACCCGCAGGCCCTGCGGGCCCAGGACCCGTCGGTGGTGCAGGGCAAGATCCTGCATCTCGACGCGGACGGCCGGGGCGTCCCGGACAACCCGTTCTACGACCCGGCCGCCCCCGACTCCGCCCGCAGCAAGGTCTTCGCGGGGGGTTTCCGCAGTCCGTTCCGCCTCTCCCTGGACCCGCGCACCGGCCTGCCGCTCGTGGGCGACGTCGGCTGGAACACCTGGGAGGAGATCAACCTCGTGCGTCCGGGCCGGACCTACGGCTGGCCGTGCTGGGAGGGCACCGCCCGCACCCCCGGCTACCGGGAGCTCCCCGGCTGCGCGGACGCGGACAACACCGGGCCGCTGGTGAGCCTGCGGCACGGGGAGGGCGCGGACAACGCCAACAGCGTCACCGGCGGTGTGGTCTACACCGGCACGAGCTATCCGGAGCGGTACCGGGGCGCGTACTTCTTCGGCGACTACGCCCACGGCAAACTGTGGACGTTGCGCTACGACGACCAGGGCAGGTTGTCCCGCGCACCGGAGAGCCCGCCGCTGGGCACCGACGTCGGCAGGCCGGTCAGCTTCGGCACCGCGGCGAACGGCGACATCGTCTACGCCGACATCGGCTCCGGGACGCTCAAGCGGCTCACGTACGTGGGTGGCAACCGGGCCCCGAGCGCGCACGCCGACGTCGACACCGACCCGGAGAGCCGCACGGTGACCTTCGACGCCTCCGGCTCCACCGACCACGACAGCGACCTGCTGACCTACGGGTGGGAGTTCGGGGACGGGGAGACCGCCTCCGGGGTGCGGGCGCGGCACACCTACGCCGAGGGGATCGACTCCGCCACCGCCACGCTCACGGTCACCGACCCCGCGGGAGCCGTGGACCGTACGGAGATCACCGTCGCCCCGGGTAACCACACCCCCCGGATCGAGGCGGACGTCCGCGAGGACGAAACCTACGCGGTCGGGGACCCCGTCCGCGTCTCGGCGCGGGCCACCGACGCCGAGGACGGACGGCTGCCGCTGCACTGGGAGGCCACGGTGGTGCACTGTCCCGAGGACGCCACCTGTCACGCGCATCCCACCGGCTCCGGAAACGGGCGGTCCTTCTCGATCCCCTTCACCGACCACCCCGACTCGCACATGGAACTGACCGCCACCGCCACCGACGAGGCCGGGGTGAGCACCACCTACACCTACGTGGCGGAGCCGAGGGAACACCGGCTGACCCTGACCGGCAACGTGCCCGCGGCGCTGGAGATCGCCAGCGAGGGGGACGGGGACGACGCCGGAGGGACGACCAGCTCGGCGTGGGTCACCGAGGGTGCCACGGTCAGCGTGGCCGCGGCCCGGACCGCGACGGACGGCGAGTCCACCTTTCACCACTGGGAGGAGGACGGCGCGACCGACCGCGTCCGGACGTTCACCATGCCCGCCGACGACCTCACCTTGACCGCCCACTACCTCGCTCCGGGTGAGGAGCCGCCCGAACTGTCGACCGACACGGCGTCGGCGGCCGACGGTCCGCTCGACGCGCTGATCGGGCCGGACGGACTCCCGGCCGAACTGCTCGACGTGCTCGCCGAGCACGCCGTGCCGTCCGAATCCGGCCGGAAGGCCGCCGGGCGGCG
>NZ_KB912489.1:0-3317 GCF_000383775.1 Saccharomonospora halophila 8 | reverse complement strand
GGCGGGCGCCGTGTCCGGTGTCGCCGGTGGCGCGGGCCTGCAGGGCGGTGCCGACGTGCCGGTCGTCGGCGACCTGGCCGGTTCCCTCGACACCGACAGCATGTCCCGGGGCAGTGAGTCCGCGGCCGGTGCGGTCGCCGCCGACGTGACCTCCGAGGGCCGGGTGCTGGACACCGTGACCTCGTCGGTCGGCAGCGACGTCCCGGTCGACGTCTCCGGCCAGACCTCCGCCGAGGCGGAGACCGACTCGAAGGCCGAGGCCGAGGGCGAGCTGGAGATCGACCGCGACTCCTTCTCCGGCGAGAGCTCGGCGACCCTCTCGGAGGAGGCCCGTTCCACCGAGGCCGACTCCGGCGACGACTCCGCCGAGCCGCAGCCGGAGCCCGAAACCGCCGAGGAGTCGAGCGGCCTGCTCTCCGGGACCTCGAACCTCACCGAGGGCGTCGGCGACCTGACGGGCGACCTCGGTGTCGACGTTCCGGAGCTGCCGGTGGCCAACCCGCTGCCCAGCGGGGACAACGGCGAGGACAACAGCTCCAACCTGCTGGACACCGGTGTGGACAGTGTCACCGACAGCGTCGGCAGCGGCCCGCTGAACGGGATCACCGACGGAGGCGACGACCTGCTGTCCGGTTCGTCCGGTGTGACGGACCTCGGCCTCGGAGGCTGACACTCCGTGATCTCGACGCCGTAACAGGGCGGGTTCGTGCCAGTCACGAGCCCGCCCTGTACTGCGGAGAGTGAACAGGGCACACTGTCCGATCGATGACGGCTACGCCCTGGCTCGACGTGTTGGACGAGACCATCCGGTCGTGTGCGACACACGACCGGCCTGACCTCGTGCGACGCCTGCGCGTGCGGCGGGCCGAGCTCGCCGGGCCGAAGGTCCGGGTGCTCGTGCTCGGCGGGTCGGGCCAGGGCAAGAGCCAGCTTCTCAACGGCCTGCTGGGCAGCACGGTGTGTGCGGTGGGTGACGACGTCACGACCACGGTCCCCGCCGTGCTGCAGCACGCCCCCGAACCCACGGCGTCCCTCGTCTCCGATCCCCGTTCCGGAGGCTCGGCGTCGTCGGCCGAGGCCACCGGGGGCGCGTCCCGTGCCGCGTCCGACCCCGCCTTCCGCCCCGTCCCGCACGACGACCGGCTCCCCGCCCCGTACTCGGGCCCCTCCTCCGCGGCCGCGCAGTCCGGTGCATCCGCCGCGCGCACCGGCTCCCGGCTGCCGGTTCCGGCCGGGTGGCACTCCGTCGGCACCCCGCTCGACAGCCTCGTACTGGAGGGCCCCGCGCTCGCCGATCCCCCTTCGGAGGAAGCGGTACGGCGGACCCCGGTCGATGTCGATGCGGCCACCGCGGAGGCGAACCGGCGTGCCGACGTCCGCCGGGTCGAGATCGGACTCCCGCGCAAACTCCTCGAATCCGGTCTGACGCTCATCGACACCCCACCGGTCGGGCCGGACGTCTCGGCCGCCGAGCACACCCGCGCGGCACTGTCGATGGTGCCGCAGGCCGACGCGGTACTGCTGATCACCGATGTGACGCGGGAACCCTCGGAGCCCGAGTGCGACCTCGCGACCCAGGTGTTCACCCTCTGCCCCAACGCGGCCGTGGTCTTCACCAAGACCGACCTGGTCCCGGAATGGGAGCGGATCGCCGAACGCACCCGCGCCCGGCTGGCCGGCCGGGGGATGCCCGCCACCGTGTTCGGGGTGTCGGCGTCGTTGCGGATGGTGGCGGCCCGGTCGAACGACGCGGACCTCAACCAGGAGTCGGGGTATCCGGCCCTGATCTCCTACCTGCACAAGGACCTGATGGGCAACCTCGCCCACGTGCGGAAGCGCTCGGTCGGTGCGCTGAGCAGGTTGACGTTGGAGCGTCTGGTCGTGCCGCTGCGCGAGCGGCTGACCGAGGTGCAGCAGGGCGGCAACGAGGAGCTCAGCGCCAAGTACCGTGCGGCCAGTCAGAAGCTCGAGGAGGTGCAACGGGAGTCGTCCCGGTGGCAGACGATGCTCTCGGACGAGGTCGCCGACCTCAACGCGGACCTGGACTACGACCTGCGGGACCGCACCCGGCGCATCCTGCGGGAGGCCGACGAGTACTTCGACACGGCGGACCCGGTCCGGGACTGGCCGGAGTTCGAGCAGTGGTTGCGGGACAACCTGCGCACAGCCGCGGAGGCGAACTCGACGTGGCTGCTCGACCGGTTCGAGTACGTCTCCCACCGGCTCGCCGCCGCGATCATGCCGCGGGATCCGGGAGTGTTCGCCGCGGACGCGGTGCTGACCGATGTCCCCCGTGAGGAGATCGACGATCTGAAGATGCCGACCGTCGAGAAGTTCACGGTCGGGCAGAAGCTCTTCACCGGGATGCGGGGGTCCTACGGTGGCCTGCTCATGTTCGGGCTCGCGACCTCGTTGGCCGGGATGGAGCTGATCAACCCCATTTCGATCAGTGCGGGTGTCGCGTTCGGTGCCAAGAGTGTGCTGGAGGAGCGGGAGACCCGGCTCAAACGCCGCCAGGCCACGGCCCGCACGGCGGCGCACCGGCACGTGGACGACTTCTTCCTCGCCTACGGGAAACAGAGCAAGGACACCGTACGGCTGATCCAGCGGGAGCTGCGGGACCGCTGCAACGCCGTCGCGCAGGAACTGCGCAGTGAGATCAGTGACACCGCCCAGCGGATCAAGCAGGTCATGGAGAACGAGACCGCCGAGCGCAACACCGCCGCCCGGCAACTCGCCAAGCGCATCGAGGAGCTGGAGGTGCTGCGCCGACGCGCCGACGCACTGGCACCGAAGTCGCCGGTGCGGGAGCTGAGCGCGTGAGCGAGCTGGCCGACCGCGCCTGGGCCCTGTTGAACCGGGCGCACGAGGTGTACGCGGACAGTCCCCGGGCGACGAACTGGCTGCGGCGGCACCTCGCGCGGTTCTCCGAACCACTGCGTGTCGCCGTGCTCGGTGCGCGCGGTTCGGGGCGTACGACGCTGGTGGGTGCCCTGATCGGTGAGCACGTGCCCGAGCCCGCGGACGGCAGGCCGGTGACCTGGCATCATGTGCCCGCCGAGCGGACCCACCCGGAGTTGACCGTGCTCGACGTCGCCCCGGCCGAGGACGGGGACGAGTCCCGGGTCGTCGAGTCGGTCGGCATGGAGGCCGACGCGGTGCTGTACCTGGTCGGGCACCCGCACAACAGCGACCTGTCCGTGTTGCGCGGCGCGCAGGAGCACCCCCACGCCCGGGTGGCCGCCGTGAACACACTGCTGGTGCTCGCCCGCGCGGACGAACTGGGCGGCGGCAGGGCGGACGCGCTGGCCTCGGCC
>NZ_KB912488.1:131788-134564 GCF_000383775.1 Saccharomonospora halophila 8 | reverse complement strand
GCGGCACGCCCGCGAGTCGCCGCTCCCGGACCGTGAGAGGACGTTCCGGACCCGCGAGTCGCCGCTGCCGGAACGGGGTCGTCGCCGACACGCCGTCGGCCGCACCCGTCGCCGCCCGCGCCCGGAGTCCACGGCGTGTCCTGCGTCTCTTCCGCCCGGACGCGACCCACCGGCCGACTTCACGCGAGTCGTATTCCCTACGCTGAGGCGCGTGGATGCGGTGACCGAGTTCGCGATGTCCGGGCCGATCCTGCTCGCGGCCGGACTCGCCCTGCTGGCGGGGCTGATCTCGTTCGCCTCGCCCTGCGTGGTGCCGCTCGTGCCCGGGTACCTGGCCTACCTGTCCGCCCTGGTCGGGTCGGACGCCCCCGCCGTGCGGCCCGGGGAGGAGCGGAAGCGGGGCCGCCGGGCCGTCGTGGGCGCGGCCGGGTTGTTCGTGGCCGGGTTCACGGTGGTGTTCACCCTCAGCGTCGGCAGTCTCGTCTGGGTCGCCGACGCGCTCTGGGCCAACCAGGAACTGCTGCAGCGCCTCGGCGGAGTGGTGATCATCGCGATGGGGCTGGTCTTCCTCGGCCTGTTCCCCGGGTTGCAGCGGGACACCCGTCCGCAGCATGTGCCCCGGACGGGTGTGTGGGGCGCCCCGGTGCTGGGTGCGGTGTTCGGCCTCGGCTGGACCCCGTGCATCGGGCCGACGCTGTCCGGCGTCCTCATGATCGCGAGCGCGAGCGGGGACGCCGCGGCCCGTGGCTTTCTGCTCGTGCTGGTGTACTGCCTCGGCCTCGGCCTGCCGTTCGTGTTCCTCGCCGCCGGGGCGCGGTGGGCCGTGCGCGCCACCGACTGGCTGCGCCGCAACGGCCGGACGGTGCAGCTCGTCGGGGGCGCGATGCTCATCGGCGTCGGGGTGCTGCTGGTGACCGGACTGTGGATGGAGCTGGTGGGCTGGATGCGGGACGCGTTCATCACGGACACGGAGCTGCCGCTGTGACCGACACCGCGACGTCGACGTCCCCGGCCGACGCCCCGCGCCCGGCCCCCACCCGGTGGCAGCGGGCGCGCGCGTTCGTCCGCAACACCTGGCGCGGTCTGCGGTCCATGCGCACCGCCCTGGTGCTGCTGTTCCTGCTCGCCCTGGCCGCGCTGCCGGGGGCGCTGCTGCCGCAGCGCGAGTTGAACGCGGCCGAGACGGCCGACTACATCGCCGAGCACGGCTGGTGGGGCCGACTGCTCGACCGGTTGCAGTTCTTCGACGTGTACTCCAGCGTCTGGTTCTCGGCGATCTACCTGCTGCTGATGGTGTCGCTGGTCGGCTGCCTGCTGCCGCGCAGCCTCGAATACCTGCGCGCGATGCGGGCCGGGCCGGTGCTCACCCCGACGAATCTCGGGCGGTTGCCGCACCACGTGCGGGCCGAGTCGGATGCCACGCCCGGAGAGGTCGTGGCCTCGGCCAGGAAACGCCTGCGCGGTTGGCGGCTGGTCGAGCGCGCGGAGCCGGACGGCGTGCGCACGATCAGCGCCGAGAAGGGGTATCTGCGCGAGACCGGCAACCTGGTGTTCCACTTCGGGATGCTCGGCCTCATCGTGGCCTTCGGCCTCGGCGCGATGTACTCGTACGAGGGCCAGGTGATCGTGCACGCCGACGGCCAGGAGTTCTGCAACTCCGGCGCGCTCGCCTACGACTCGTTCGACCCCGGGCTGCGGGTGGACGGCACCGAGCTCAACCGGTTCTGCATCCGGGTGAACGACTTCGAGGCCACCTACACCGACGCGGGCCAGCCCGTGTCCTACGAGGCCGACCTCGACCACCAGGCGGGCGAGGACCTCGAATCGGGGACGTGGCGGCCGTACCACCTGGAGGTCAACGAACCGCTGCGAATCGCGGGGGATCGGGTCTACCTCCTCGGGCACGGGTACGCGCCCACGTTCACGGTGACCTATCCGGACGGCGACGTCCGGACGAAGACGATCCAGTGGCGCCCGACCGACCAGACGACGCTGCTGTCCGAGGGTGCGACGAAGTTCGACCCGCCCGGGGTCACCGACCCCGCGAAGCGCCGGGAGAACCAGCTGGCGATCACCGGCCTGTTCGCCCCGACCGCGGCGTTCCGCGGCGACATCCTGAGCTCGTCCTTCCCCGAGCTGACCGACCCCGCGGTGGCCGTGGACGTGCTGCGCGGGGAACTCGGCGTCGAGACCGGGCGTTCCGTGTCGATCTTCGAGGTCGACCGGTCCCTCGTGGACAGCGGCAGGCTCGAACGGGTGGCCCGGGAGAACCTGCGGGTCGGGGAGGAGATCACCCTCGACGACGGCACCACGATCAGCTTCGACGGTGTGGGGCGGTGGGTGTCGTTGCAGACCTCGCACGACCCCACCCAGGGCTGGGTGCTCGGCTTCGCGATCGCGATGTTCCTCGGCCTGGGCGCCTCGCTGGCGATCAAACGCCGCCGGTTCTGGATGCGGATCACACCCGCACGCGACGACGATGATCTCCGACGTACAGTAGTAGAAATGGGCGGACTGGCCAGGACCGATCAGGCCGGGTACGGCGAGGAGTTCACCGCGATCACCGGTGACCTGTTGCATCGTGGACTCGAGGACGGGAAGGCACGCTGATGCCGGTCAACGAGACGTTGTCGCAGTACAGCGACTGGTCCTACGCCACGGCCGTCGTGGTGTACCTGTTGGCGATGGTGTTCGTCCTCGTCGAGCAGTCCGCCGGGCGGCGTCGCCGGACGCCCGCCGCGGCGGGCCGGGACGCGAGGTTCGCGGACGGCGGGTC
>NZ_KB912488.1:127949-131688 GCF_000383775.1 Saccharomonospora halophila 8 | reverse complement strand
AGCCAGTGCCCCGGCCCGCCCAGGCGGGCGTGCGTGGCCCGCGCCGAGGCGAGCAGCGCACGCGCCGACAACAGCACTCCCTTCGGCGTGCCGGTCGACCCGGACGTCGCCACGATCACGGCGGTGTCGGTTTCGACGGGCTCGTCCGGCCGCATGGCCGCGCGCAGTTCCGCGACGTCCGGTGCGTGCGGGTTGACGGGCAGCACCGCCTCGCCGCCGTCGAGCGCGTCGGCCAGCGCCGTCCGCAGCCGTCCGACGGCGGCCGGGGTTCCGTCGACCTCGACCACACGCATCGTCTACCGTCCTTTCGATGGTGAACTTCCCCGGTGTTCTGACCTATCTGGTCTTCGTCGCGGCCTTTTTCTACATCCTGTACTTCGTGGTCCGGGCAGCGGTTCGCGACGGCATCCGGCAGGCGAAGCAGCGTTCCCTGGACTGATCGAGCGCACCGACGGCCCGTCCGGGCACGGACGCCGCTGCGCCGCGTGCGCTCCCGGACGGGTGCGACCTCCGCGAGACCCGCGGGCACTACCGGCGCCCATGGCGCGGCAGGTCACCGCGATGTGTAGTATGCTCGCCGTGCTCGATTCGGGTCGCACCCGCAGTGATCTGGAGGACGTCCGGCAGGTGGTCGCCGGAGGTCTCGACGCGATGCGGGACGGTCTGGCCGACGTACGCGCGGAAATGCGCACCGGGTTCACCGAAGTCCGAGGAAGGCTGGACAGCGTCACGGCTGTTGTCGAGCGCAGCATCGAGCTGGTGAACATGGCGGCCTCGGGCCGGGCGGACACCGAGGATCGTGGCTGAGACCTCCCGACAGACACGCGGTGGTGCCGACCGGCCGATTCCTGCCCGGTCAGGTGCCCCGTACAGGAGGCGCCGCGGACGCGGTTGCAGGCACCGCTCGACCCCGCACTCGAACCGGGAGTTACGCAGCCCGGCCGTGTTGGTCCTCGAGCCGCTCCGCCAGCCAGACCTTGATGATCGATTGTCGGGTCACGCCGAGACGCTTCGCCTCGCGGTCGAGTGAGTCGATCATCCAGGCCGGGAAATCGACGTTGACCCGTCGTTGCTCGGCCGAAGGGCGCCGGAGTGAAGAAAGATCAAGTTCGGAGGTGATGTCGTCGGCACGGTCGAACCGCTTATCGAACTCCTCAGCTTTCATACAGGGCCACCTCTTCATCCCTGGAGCGGCGTACCGAGATGATCCGGATCCGCTGTTCCCGATAAGTCACCACAGCCGACCAGCACTTACCGTCGATCAGACCGACGACCAGCCATCGCGGTTCGTCGACGATGCGAGCGGCCACTTCGACCCGCATGGGGTCGTCCCACAGTCGCTGCGCGGAGCCGAAGTCGATGCCGTGTTCCTCCCGATTGGAGCGACTCTTGTCGGCATCGAACTCAAACTCCACCCGTTGGGCTCCTCTTCGGTATAGAAATCATACCTACAGGGTGTCAGTTTAGCAGGAAGGCACGAGCGCTGCGCTCCTCGGTGTCCTGGGGCACCGCTCGTCGGAGAGGCTTCCCACGATCCGCCCGCGCGGGGAGGAGAGTGCTCCCGCGCGTTCGGATCGTGGGAGGCCCGCCCGGCGAACCTGCCGGCGGCGTCAGTAGTAGTAGGGGTACTCCGACCAGTCCGGGTCGCGTTTGTGCAGGAAGGCGTCCCGGCCCTCGACGGCCTCGTCCTGCATGTAGGCCAGCCGGGTGCTCTCCCCGGCGAACACCTGCTGGCCCACCAGCCCGTCGTCGACCAGGTTCAGCGCGTACTTGACCATGCGCTGCGCCGTCGGGGACTTGCCCAGCGTCTCGAAGGCCCACTCCAGCGCCACGGTCTCCAGCCGCCCGTGCGGGACCACCTCGTTCACCGCGCCCATCGCGTGCGCCTGCTCGGCGGTGTAGGGGCGGCCGAGGAAGAAGATCTCCCGGGCGAACTTCTGCCCCACCTGCCGCGCCAGGTAGGCCGAGCCGAACCCGCCGTCGAACGAGCCGACGTCGGTGTCGGTCTGCTTGAACCGCGCGTGCTCGGCCGAGGCGAGGGTGAGATCGCACACCGCGTGCAGTGAGTGCCCGCCCCCGGCGGCCCAGCCGGGCACCACCGCGACCACCACCTTCGGCATGAACCGGATCAGCCGCTGCACCTCCAGGATGTGCAGCCGCCCGGCGCGCGCCGGGTCGATGGTGTCCGAGGTCTCGCCCTCGGCGTACTGATACCCCGAGCGGCTGCGAATACGCTGGTCACCACCGGAGCAGAACGCCCAGCCCCCGTCGGTCGGCGACGGTCCGTTGCCGGTGAACAGCACACAGCCGACGTCGGAGCTCATCCGGGCGTGGTCGAGCGCGCGGTAGAGCTCGTCGACGGTGTGCGGGCGGAAGGCGTTGCGGACCTCCGGCCGGTCGAACGCCACCCGGGCGACACGCTTGCCGGACCGGGTTTCCCTCGAACGGTGGTAGGTGATGTCGGTGAAGTCGAAGCCCTCGATCTCTTCCCACGCGGCGGGGTCGAACAGCTCCGAGACTCGGTCGTCAGGCACGCCTGGGAGGATAGGCCCCGTGCTGGCGAGTCTCGACACCGCGGCGGGCCGGGCGGTCCACCGGACCCCGGCCCCGCGCCCGGCCGGGTGGGGCGGTGGCCGATGAACCCCTCGACGGCCCAGGCCCGGGTGCTGGTCGACGAGCTGGTGCGGAACACGGTCTCGCACGTCGTGCTCTGTCCCGGGTCGCGCAACGCTCCGCTGTCGTTCGCGCTGCACGACGCCGCCGCGACGGGCCGGGTGCGGCTGCACGTGCGCGTCGACGAACGCGGGGCGGCCTTCCTCGCGCTCGGGATCGCCGCCCGTACCGGACGTCCGGTGGCCGTGGTGTGCACCTCGGGCACCGCCGCGGCGAACCTGCACCCGGCGGTGCTGGAGGCCGACCGGGCCGGCGTACCGCTGATCGTGCTCACCGCCGACCGGCCGCCCGAACTGCGCTCGGCCGGGGCGAACCAGGTGGTCGACCAGCACGCCCTCTACGGCGGCGCGGTGCGGTACTTCGACGAACTCGCCGTGGCCGAACACCGGTCCGGCCAGAACGCCTACTGGCGCAGTCAGGTCTGCCGGGCGTGGAACGCCGCCTACGGGGAGTGGCGCTGCGGCCCCGTCCACCTCAACATCCCGTTCCGGGAACCCCTGGTGCCGGACGTCACCGACGGGGGCGGCGACGCCGCTGACGCCGCTGACAACGCCGACGCCGCCGACGCCGCCGACGACTGGTACGAGTCGCTGGACGGGCGGCCCCGGGGCGACCGGTGGACCGAGCTGCCCGACTTCGGCGCGCTGCCGTCCTTCGTGGTGCCGTCGGCGCGGCAGGGGCTGGTGATCGCCTGCGACGCCGGGGTGCGCGCGGCGAGCGAATGGGCGGAGGAACACAACTGGCCGATGATCTCGGAGACGGGCGGGCTCGGGCTCGGTGGCCCGACCGCGCTCGCCGGGGGTGCGTGGCTGCTCGGCGTGGAGGAGTTCGTCGCCGAGCACAAACCCGAGCAGGTGCTGTGCCTCGGGCGGCCCACGGTGTTCCGGCAGGTGCAACGGCTGCTGTCGGACCGGGACGTGGAGGTGCTGCTCGTGCGGCCCGACTCCGACTGGCCCGCCCCCGCGCACAACGTGCGCCAGGTCGGTCAGTGGTTCGACGAGCCCGCCAAGCCCGCCGATGCCGAATGGCTGCACCGGTGGCAGCGCGCCGACGCGGCCGCCACGTC